>NZ_JAAVAU010000001.1 GCF_014803895.1 Lactobacillus sp.
CTAACATTTGGTTCCAAACGAATCTATCATTACCAAACATTTGGGCTAACTTATCTTTTTGAACTCGATTGGGATAGAGTCTTAATTTAATTCCAGCTAA
Organism: Lactobacillus sp.; assembly: GCF_014803895.1. Next base: position 101 of record NZ_JAAVAU010000001.1, read on the forward strand.
CATTTTTTCACCTCCTCGTCGCAAAAATTATAGCAAATTCAAAAATATACTAAAATAGAAAATCGCTGAAAAAGCTGGTTTCATCTCGGCAATGAATTACCGAGTTTTCACCAGCTCGTAATATTATAAAACTTTAAAATAACATTAAAGCAATGCATATATATTGATAGTATACGGGTTTTCTAGATAAAATAAATAATATACTATTTTAGAGAGGACGCTTAATATATGAGTCAAAAACATAAAAAACGTTCTTGGATGAAGTGGATCATTTTTTTACTTGGTCTAGAAATTATTGCGATTTCAATTAACTTCTTTTATGGACCAATTAATATAGCAGCTGGTGGTTCAACAGGTATTTCAATTTTAGTTGATGCTGTTTGGGGAATTAATCGATCGCTAACTGTATTGATTGTAAATATTTTAATGTTAATTTTAGCTTGGATTTTTTTGGGTAAAAAAACAACTAAAAATATTGCTTTAGGGAGTTTTTTACTGCCACTTTTAATGGAAATTACCCCAACTGCTCAATTAACAGATAATCGCTTATTAGCAGTAATATTTGGTGGGGCGCTAATGGGACTGGGAGTTTCATTACTATACCGCATAAATGCTTCAAGTGGTGGAACGACTGTAGTACCAATGATATTGAAGAAATATTTTTATCTTGATTCTTCAATTGGTTTATTGGGAATTGATATGATAATTATTTTTCTTAATATTTTTGTAGATGGTTGGGAAGCATTTTTATTGGCTGCACTTTCTCAAGTTGTTACTTCTATTACTATGAATTATGCAGAGGCTGGTTTTGACAGAAAGTATCAAATTCGGGTAATGAGTAATAATCACTTTGAAGAATTGAAAAAAATTTTAATGGAAGATACACAAGGACTAACTTTGTATAATGTTGAAGGTGGATATAGTCAGGATGAAAAGCAGCTTATATTAGTTGTGGTTGATCGGCGTGATTATGGTCCTTTAATTAATAAAATTCACGAAATTGATCCAGAAGCATTCATTATCACAGATACTGTTGTACGGGTTCACGGAGGTCAATGGAGTATTTAATTTTTTATAAAAGCATTGCGAAAAAATGCCTGAGGTAGTACACTATAAGAGTTGTATTTGTGGAAACCTCACATCTGCAACCGCACGTTTTGAGGTAAAAAGAAAGTTAACGTTAACTTCACCTCAGGCGGCGAGTCTAAGTATTATTTCGGAGGTGTACAAATGTACGCAATTATTAAGACCGGTGGTAAGCAATACAAGGTTGCTAAGGGTGACAGTGTTTTTGTAGAAAAGCTTGAAGTTGAACCTGGTAAAGAAGTAACCTTTGATGAAGTTATTCTTGTAAACGACGGTAAGTCAACTAAGATTGGTACTCCAGTAGTTGAAGGTGCTAAGGTTGTTGCTAAAGTTGAAAAACAAGGCAAAGAAAAGAAAGTTGTAACTTTCAAGTACAAGCCAAAGAAGCACTCACACACTAAGTACGGTCACCGTCAACCTTATACTAAGGTAACCATCGAAAGCATTGAAGCTTAATTGAGAGGTGAAACAAATGATGATTAATAATCTTGAAGCACTTAAATTATTAGCCCACCACAAGGGTGGTGGTTCAACTGCTAACGGTCGTAACTCAGCTGGTCGTCGTTTAGGCGCAAAGCGTGCTGATGGTCAAGCAGTTCACGCAGGTTCAATTATCTACCGTCAACGTGGTACTAAGATCCACCCAGGTAAGAATGTTGGTCGCGGTGGCGATGACACCTTATTTGCATTAGTTGAAGGTGTAGTTAAGTTTGAACGTTTGGGTAGAAACAAGAAACAAGTTTCTGTTTACCCAGTTGAAGAAGCAAAATAATTACTCTTTTGCAAGACTGGACGCTCGCTAAGAACGTTCGGTCTTTTTTTATGTAAGGGCACGATACTATGGCATCACAACAAGAACTTTTAGCGTTAATTAACAAGCGTATTAATAAAACAACAAATTTGATAAAAGAAGAAGGCGCAGATGGGTTATTAATTTTTAGTCAGCCAAATTATCGTTTTTTAACAAATTTTACTGGTGAAGAAGCTGAGTTAATTGTAACTGCTAAAGGTGATCGAGTATTACTTTCTGATTCGCGGTTTAAAGATCAAATTAAGCATCAAGCACCTGGTGAAATGAAAGTTGTTATGCAAACGATGGATGTGATTCAAGAGGTTGCTAAACAATTAAAACTTTTAGACTTAAAGAATGTATTGGTTGAAGGTGAATTCATCACTGCGACACAATTTGAAGCTTTAAAGTTAGCTTGCCCAGATATCAAATTTACTTTAAGTGCAGAATTAGTAGAAAAGGTTCGTACGGTTAAAGATGAATTGGAATTATCTGCTTTACAGCAAGCTATTAATATTTCAATGGAAAGTTTTAAGCAAATTTTACCTTTAATTAAGCCAGGTGTATCTGAAAGAGAAATTGGTGCTAAACTTGACTACTTTTTCAAAGTTAATGGTGGTGATGGTCCGTCCTTTGACACTATTGTTGCTTCTGGCTATCGTTCAAGTTGGGCCCATGGTGTAGCTAGTGATAAAAAAATTGCCAAAGGTGAATTAGTTGTAATTGATTTTGGTAGTTTTTATAATGGCTATACGGCTGATATTACTCGTACAGTAGCTGTAGGTAAAGTTGAACCAGAGCTTGAAAAAATTTATAAAATTGTTCTAGAAGCACAACGACGTGGAATTGAAGCAGCCATCGCTGGCAATTATGGTCGAGATATTGATAAAGCTGGTCGAAGCTATATCAATGAACAAGGTTATGGAGAGTACTTTGGTCATGGGATTGGTCATGGAATTGGCTTAGAACTCCATGAATTGTGTACACCGGCTATGCCTTATGCTAAGGAAATTTTAAAAGATAATATGGCAATTACTGTTGAACCAGGAATTTATCTCCCTGACCGCGGTGGTGTTAGAATAGAAGATGATATATTAATTAAAGAGAATACTCCAATTACTATATCTAACTTGCCTAAAGATGAATTGATGATCTTGTAAAATTTTGTAATTTCGCTTGTACTTGTTGCGTAAGTTGTTACAAAATTGGTAAGATGTGTATATGTAGAAATGAGGTAATTTATTATGACAATGATTTCTGTTAATGAGTTCAAAAATGGACTTACAATTCAATATAACAATGACTTATGGCGTATCGTAGAATTCCAACACGTTAAGCCAGGTAAGGGTAGCGCCTTTGTACGTTCAAAGCTTAAGAGTTTGAGAACTGGTGCAGTTCAAGAATACACTTTCCGTTCAACTGCTAAAGTTGATACTGCTGATATCCAAACTAAGCAAATGCAATATCTTTACAATGATGGTTCTAGCTTTGTGTTTATGGATACTAATACTTATGAACAACTTGAAATTCCACAAGCACAAGTAGAAGCAGAATCTAAATACTTGAAGGAAAATATGGTAGTTAACGTAATTACTCACGAAGGTGAAACTTTGGGTATCGAATTACCTAACACCGTTGATTTAACTGTTGCTGAAACTGAACCAAACATCAAAGGTGACACTTCTTCAGGTGGTGGTAAGCCAGCTACTATGGAAACTGGTTTAGTAGTGAACGTACCATTCTTCATTAACCAAGGTGATGTATTAACTATCAATACTGCTGATGGTACTTACGTTTCACGTGCAAATAAGTAATTTAATTGAGGTTTACTATGGCTGATAATTCAACTATTCTTTTATCAAGCAATGAAAAAGGCGACGAAACTCGTGTTGACTTGAGTGTTCTTGAAGTCATCTTAGGAATTGCTGCCAGAAAAGTCGATGGCGTCAGCGAAATGCGTGGCTCATTAAAAGCTGGTATTGATCGACTTTTCGGTCGTACTAATCGCGGTAAGGGTGTTTCTTTAAAAGTTGATGACGATAAGCTCACAGCGGACGTTTTCGTTTATCTAGATTACGGTGTTAGCGTTCCGCAAGTAGCAATGGAACTTCAAAAGAAACTTACTTTACAGTTAGAACAAATGACAAACTTGAAATTAGAAAGTATCAACATTCATGTTGTTGGTCTAATTTCTGAGGAAGAAAAAGGTTCTGCTCAAGATGATAGCGAACTTTTTGCAGCAAATACAGATGGTGAGGCACAAGACTAATGACCCAGCATGATATGAGAAGAATTGCTTTGCAGACCTTATACCTTGCTAATCAAAGTCAAGACTCAGATGTAGAGGAAGTTTGTACACGAGCACAAAAAGCTTTAGATATAAAAAAATATCCTGAATATTCTAAAAGTTTGGTTGAGGGTGTTTTAAAAAATAAGGCAGAGTTAGATGAACAGTTAAGTAAATACATTAAGAAGGGGTGGCGTCTTGATCGATTGAATCAAATTGATCGTGCCATTCTTGAATTAGGTCTTTACGAAATTGAAAACGGTGATGTTATCGAACCTGTTTCTGCTCTAAATGAAGCTTTAAACTTATGTGAAGAATTTTCTGCACCTAAATCCAAGGCTTTTATCAATGGTATTTTGGGTAATTTCATTAAAAAGAATTAATTTTTAGAGGTCGGCAAAGTTGCCGACCTTTTTTACGAGGTGGATAATTAATGACAAAAATTTTAAATGGTAAAAAGTTAGCGGCAAAAATTAAAGAAAATATCAAAAAAGATGTTGAGGAATTAAAATCTCAGGGTATTTCTCCAACAATTTGCGTAATTGAAGTTGGAGATGATCCAGCTAGCAAAATTTACTTAGGTTTAAAGGGAAAATTTGCTAAAGAAGTGGGTATTAATGAGCGTGCACTACATTTTCCAGCAGAAATTACCCAGGAAGAGCTTTTAAATGAAATTAAAAAATTGAATCAAGACCCAGCTGTTAATGGAATTATGGTGCAATTACCGGTTTCTAAGCATATTGATGAAACAGCAATTTTTGATACAATTGATCCAATTAAAGATGCAGATGGTTTTCATCCATTTAATCAAGGTAAGCTTTGGCAGGGAAATAGTGATATTATCCCCGCAACGGTACGTGGAATTTTATCATTAATTGATGAATATAATATTGATGTTGCCGGTAAAAATGCTCTTGTAATTGGTCGTAGCACTATTGTTGGTAAGCCAATGGCTGCTGAACTGTTGAATAGAAATGCTACAGTAACAATTGCCCATTCAAAGACTAAAAACTTATCTGAGCTGACTAAACAAGCAGATATTATTGTTTCTGATGTAGGTCAAGCTCACTTAGTTACTGGTGATATGGTTAAAGATGGGGTAATAATAATTGATGTGGGTATGAATCGAGAAGACGGTCAGCTAATGGGTGATGTTGAATACGATGAGGTTGAATCTAAATCTAGTGCCATTACTCCTGTACCTGGTGGTGTTGGTCCATTGACAGTTGCTAGTTTAATGGAACAGGTTATTGTCTTAACGAGGATGCAAAATGGTAGATAAACCAGTTTATTTGTCAGTAAGTGATTTAAATTTTTATATTTCACAAAAATTTAAAAATGATCCTTACTTACATAAAGTCTTCTTGCAAGGAGAGCTTTCAAATTTTAGAAATAGGATGCATTCGCACCAGTACTTTTCTCTCAAAGATGAAAAGGCAAAAATTAACGTAGTAATGTTTAGGCAATACTTCGAAAAGTTAAAATTTAAACCTGAAGAAGGTATGAAAGTTTACGTATCAGGTTATGTTGGAACCTATGAAAAGCAAGGTGCTTATCAGTTTTATGCCGAAACAATGGAACCAGCAGGTTTAGGTGCATTATATGAGCAATTACGTCAATTGCAAGAAAAACTTAATAAGGAAGGTTTATTTGATAGTAGTCATAAAAAAACTATTCCGAAATTTCCTGATAAAATTGCTGTTGTAACAAGTGCATCTGGAGCTGTAATTCATGATATTATGGTAACTGCTAATCGACGCTTTCCTCATGCAGAAATTGATCTTTTCCCGGCTAAGGTACAAGGTAGCGATGCAGCTGAAACAATTGTTAATTCATTACGCCAAATTCAAGCAGGTGGGGATGAGTATGATGTTGTAATTATTGGTCGTGGTGGAGGATCGTTAGAAGATTTATGGCCGTTTAATGAAGAAGAAGTGGTGCGACAGATTTATGAAATGAAGATGCCGGTTATTTCTTCTGTTGGTCATGAAACAGATACTACTTTAGCTGATTTAGTAGCTGATCAGCGAGTAGCTACACCAACAGCGGCTGCTGAGGTGGCAACTCCCAACTTAACAGATGTATTAACTCAAATAAACCAATTACGTGCGCATCTTTATGCGGGGATGCAAGCAATTATTACTCAAAAACGTAATCAAGTTAATTATTTAAACAATAGTCCTATTTTTAAAGAACCAACGCGACTTTATGGTCAACATGTTCAAGATGTAGATATGCTTAAGCAACGCTTATTACAAGCTGAGCGCAATCTATTTAAAGAAAAAATATCTCATTATCGCTTACTAAATCAGCGGTTAAGTGCTGTAAGTCCTGATAAACAACTACAAGAAAATAAACAACGCTTAAATTATCTGATTAGTAATTTGCAAAGAGGTATCGAGGCGTATTTGCAAAATAAGCGTCATGAACTTACTAGTCAAATGCAAAAACTAGATGATAATAGTCCTCTTAAGGCAATTAGCCGGGGATATGTTTATACATCTGATGAGGCAGGAAGAACTATTACTCAAGTAGACCAATTAAAACCTGGACAATTAATTAATTTAACTTTTAAAGATGGTATGGCTCAAGCTCAAGTAACAGAAATCAGGAGAAATCAAGATGACAGAGAAGAATAATTTCGAAGAACAACTCAATCAGTTACAAGAAATTGTTACTAAATTGGAAAGTGGTAATGTACCACTTGAAGATGCTTTAGAAGAATTTCAAGCTGGGGTAAAATTAAGCCGCGATTTAGAGAAAAAATTAACTCAAGCAGAACAAACTGTTGCGAAATTAATTAATCATGATGGTAGTGAACAAGATTTAGATCCTACTAATGCAGCAGCTCCTGAGGAAAAGTAATGAATTTTAAAGATTTTCAAAAAAAATATATACCTCAAATAAATGATTTTTTGGATCAACATCTTATTAGTGAAATTGTTGATCCAAAACTGGGTAAAATCATGGCATATTCCGTTATGGCTGGTGGTAAAAGATTGCGCCCACTTTTATTTTTAGTGACTTTACATACTCTCGGTAAGGAAATTGGAGAGAGAGAATTGAGAATCGCTTGTGGTATTGAACTTATTCATACTTATTCTCTAATTCATGATGATTTGCCTGCAATGGATAATGATGATTACCGACGCGGAAATTTAACTTCGCATAAAAAGTGGGGAGAAGCGGAGGCTATTTTAGCCGGGGATGCTTTATTGCCACTTGGAATTCAATGGATTGCTCAAGGCAGTCAAATGTTTAAGTTGGTTGAAATTATTACCCGTGCTGTAGGTCCTAACGGTATGGTAGGTGGTCAGTATCTTGATATTGATTCAACTAATAATGAGTCAGTAAAAAATGATGCCAATTTTATTAATAATATGGAATGGCTTAAAACAGGTTGTTTAATTGAAGCAAGTGTAGAAATGGCTGCTGTTTATGCACAAGTAGAAGATGAAAAAAAGCAAGCTTTAGTTAAATTTAGCCGTTATTTTGGACGTTCTTATCAAATTTATGATGATTTAGTGGATATTGTTGAAACCACTGAAGAAGCTGGTAAGACTACTCACAAAGATGAAGAAGAGGGAAAGAATAATACTTATACTCTTTTGGGACTTGAAGCTAGTCGCAAGGAATTAAAAGAAATGATTGCTGATGGCAAAAAGTCTTTGGCCAATTTTAATAATCAGATACTAGCAGAATTTTTTGATCTTTATGAAAAGGTGCTCTAATGACAAAGAAAAAACGTGCAGATGTTCTTTTATTTGAACAAAATCTCTTTCATTCAAGAACTGCAGCTCAACGAGCAATTATGGCAGGTTTGGTCAGTGATCATAATCACCAAAGAATTGACAAGAGTGGTGAAAAATTTCCTGAAGATGAAATTTTCTATATTAAAGAAGATGGCAAAAAATATGTCTCTCGTGGTGGGTTTAAGTTAGAGAAGGCTCTTAAAGTTTTTAATATTGATCTTAAAGATCGAATTTGTTTGGACATCGGTGCTTCTACTGGTGGTTTTACAGATGTTGCTTTACAAAATGGAGCTAAAATGGTTTATGCTCTTGATGTGGGTTATAACCAACTAGCTTGGAAGTTACGTGATGATCCAAGAGTAATCGTCATGGAGAAGCAAAATTTTCGTTATAGTAAGCCAAATGATTTTACTGACGGGTTGCCAAGTTTTGCAATGACTGATGTTTCTTTTATTTCATTAGACTTGATTATGCCCCCAATGTATGAAATTTTACAAGATAAGTGCGATGCAGTCTGCTTGATTAAGCCCCAATTTGAAGCGGGTCCAGAAAATGTAGGTAAACATGGTATTGTGCATGATCATCAAGTTCATAAGGCTGTAATTGAGCATACCATGCAAGAGGCCCAAAAGATTGGTTTTAACATTTTAGGAGTTGACTATTCACCAATTAAAGGTGGTAAAGGCAACATTGAATTTTTGATTCATTTGGGGAAAGATAAGTCTGCTTCAAGTCAAAACTTGTGGAATGGTAGTGTTGAAGAAGTAGTACAAAGAGCAGTTAATGGACTGTAGAGGGTGAAATATGCTAGTTGAACTTGATATTCAAAACTTCGCTATTATCAAGTCATTGAAAGTTCGCTTCCAAGAAAAAATGACCGCCTTAATTGGTGAAACTGGTGCAGGTAAATCAATTCTAATTGATGCAGTTTCTCTCCTTTTGGGAAGTCGTGCCCAAAGCGAAATGATTAGAACTGGTGAAAAGAAAGCAATTATTACAGGCTTATTTGCTATTGATGGGCAAAATAAGCTTATTCAATCTCTTTGTGATGAGTATGGTTTGCCGTTTGTTGATAATCAAATTGTAATCAGCCGTGAAATTTCAGTTAAAGGGCGTAATGTTGTTCGAATCAATGGCCAATTAACGACGATTAATGTTTTGAAGGTAATAGGAAAAAATCTAGTTGATATTCACGGTCAAAATGATAATCAGATTTTGATGGATCAAGACCGTCAAATTGATTTGGTAGATAATTATGCAAGTAGTGAATTTAAAGCTAAGCTAGCAAATTATCAGCAAAATTTTTCTCAATGGAAAAAAGTTTCTACGCGTTTGCGTCAATTACGTGAAGATGCTCAACAACTTGCACAAAAACAAGATATTTTGGAGTTTCAAAGCAAAGAACTTGAAGAAGCTGAGTTAGAAGATCTTGAAGAAGACAAGAAGCTTGCGGAAGAATTTAACGAATTAAGCAATTATCAAAAGATTGCCGATACTGCTAATTATTTTATGCAACTGTATGATGATGAAGAACATGGCTTAGGGACCCTATTGGGAGAGGCTCAATCAGCAGCGAATGATTTGTCAGATTATGGTAAAAAGTTTCAAAATTTTGCTCAAGCTTTTACTGATGGAGTTTATTCACTCAATGATGCACGTAGTGAAATAGGCGATTTAATGGATTCGATGGACTTTGATGAGGAACGTTATCAATATGTCGTTAATCGCATCAGTACTCTTAATACACTTAAGAAAAAGTATGGTCCAACTTTGGCAGATGTCTTTAAATTTTATGAAAAAGTCCAACAAGAGCTAAAGCAATTTTCAAGTGATGGATTAGATGAAGATGAACTACAAAAAGAATTGCAAGATTTAGAAAAGAAAATGACTAATCAGGTTCAAGAATTAAGTCATGAACGTTTAGCAATTGCCCACACTTTGGAAGAAAAAATTAAGCAAGAATTAGCTGATCTTTATATGGAAAAAGCTAGATTTGGAATTGATATTGCTCAAACTGAAACTTTTACCAAATTAGGGATGGACTATGTGACCTTTATGATTGCGCCTAATCCAGGCGAAGCGCTGCGACCATTAGTTAAGATTGCATCTGGTGGTGAACAATCACGTTTAGTTTTGGCATTGAAGACTATTTTTAGTCGAGTAGAACCAGCTGGAACTATGATTTTTGACGAAATTGATACTGGGGTATCTGGTCGAGTGTCGGCTGCTATCGGTAAAAAAATGAAATCAATTGGAGAGCATAAACAAGTAATTACTATTACTCACTCTCCACAAGTTGCAGCTGCAGCAGATAATCGTTATTCTGTAGCTAAAGAAATTGAAGCTGGGGCTACTTATACGAATGTCGTACCATTAGATTATGATAAGGCTATTGAAGCAATTGCTAAGATGATGGCTGGGCAAAATGTTACTGAAGCTGCTAAACAAAATGCGATTGATTTGATGAAAAGTTTTGAATAATTAATAAGTTTATGAGCAGTGCTCTAGTTAGCACTGCTTTTTTATTTCTGGAGGTAATAAATGATAGGAGAATATTGGCAAAGATTTTGTAAGCAACATAAAATTGATCTTAAAACGCCATATACTGCTTGGGCTTTTGGGGCTACTGATGAAGAAGCTAATAGATTAGCCGATTTAGTTAATCGAAAAATTAAGACGGCCACAACTTCAGCGTATGAATTATATGGTGACGAACCACTACCTAAAGTAGGGGAATATAATATTATTTTAAATAGTGCCGAGGAGCCAGTCTGTGTTGTTCAAACAAAAGTAGTAGAGATTGTTCCTTATGAGCAGATTTCTGTAGAACATGCTTACCATGAAGGCGAAGGTAACCGTAGTTATAGTTATTGGCGCAAGGTTCATAATGCTTTTTTTGAAGCGGAGTATCACGAAGCTAACAAACAATTTTATCCACAGGCACCAATGGTTTGCGAGGTTTTTGAAAAAGTTGAATAAAAGAAAAAAACAAGAGATTTAAAGTTTTAATTTTTTCAACCCTAGTTAGTTGTTTTACTAATTGGAAGTTAAAGACATTTTTTTATACAATAGGTAAGTGAACTTATTGCACAAATTTAGTTTTTAAAGTAGTATTATCTTGTTACATATTATTGTTTAGGAGATAAAATGGCACGTCAAGGATTATTAATAGTTCTTTCTGGACCTTCCGGAGTTGGTAAAGGTACCGTAAAAAGCGCTATGGTAAAACAAAAAGCTTTTTCATTTGAATATTCAGTTTCAATGACTACTCGTAAGCCCCGTCCGGGTGAAGTAGATGGTAAGGATTATTTTTTTGTAAGTGAAGAACGTTTTCAAGAGGCTATCGCAAATAACGAACTCTTAGAATATAATGCTTATGTGGGTAATCATTATGGAACACCGTTAGCACCTGTTAAGCAAATGCTTGATGAGGGTAAGGATGTTCTACTTGAAATTGATGTAAATGGTGCGCGCCAAGTTCGTAAGTTAATGCCAGAGGGTGTCTTTATTTTCTTAACCCCACCTGATTTACACGAGCTTAAGCACCGAATCGTAAATCGTGGTACTGATTCAGATCAAGTAATTGCGATGCGGATGGAGCAAGCACGTAAAGAAATTTTGATGATGCAAGATTACGATTATGCGGTTGTTAATGATACTGTAGCCAATGCAGTTGATCATATTAAGTCAATTGTTGAGGCTGAACACGTTCGTGTTTCAAGAGTTATTGATGACTATCGTAACATGGTTAAGGAGGACTAATTCATGAAGATTACTTATCCATCAATTGATAAATTGTTAGCACATATTGACTCACGTTACTCATTGTCAGTACTTGCTGCCAAGAGAGCTCACGAACTTCAAGCTGGTGCTCCAGGAGCTTTAGAACATTATAAGTCTGATAAAGCAGTTGGGAAGGCACTTGAAGAAATCGCTGCTGGTAAGGTTACTATTGATCCAGAACATCACGCAAGTCTTGATTAAAGGTACGGGCGTACACTTGCGGCTGTAGTCGTGAAGAGTTCAATAATAAATTAATTATTAGCTACCTTCATTGCTTTAAAGCAATGGAGGTTTTTTGTTAGGTGATTATTAAATGATTGCACAAGTTATTGTTGATGTAGCTAGTAAGCAGACAGATCGAATTTTTGAATATAATATCCCTGATCAACTGGATGATGTTGCAATTGGTTCTCGGGTAGTTGTTCCATTTGGTCGCCGAAAAGTGCAGGGGTTTGTAGTAGGAATGACCGAAAAAACTAATTTTGAGGGAAAGTTAAAAGATCTCTTAGTAGTAGTTGATGAAGTTGCTCCACTAACACCAGAATTAGTAAAACTTTCTGAAAAAATGTCCCATGATATTTTTTCTTATAGAATTACCATTCTTCAAAGTATGTTGCCTCAGGTGATGCGAGCTAATTATCGTAAAATTTTAACACCAATTGATGAAGAGAGTAAGCAATTACCCTATTTTCAAGGTACTCCAATTGATTTAAATAATGTAACGGATTTAAAAGAGATAGTTTTTATCAAAAAGTTATTACGAGAAAATAAGGCTAAGATTGAATATGTTGTTGAAAATAAAGCTCGTAAGAAAAAAGAGTCTATTTATCTGCTAGCAAAAGAAAAAGATGACTTTATTCAGATTTATGAAGAATTACGTAAGTCAGCTAAAAAGCAGCAAAGTTTGTTATTAGATATTTTGAATAATTATGAGACATATCCCAAGCGAGGAAAGCAGCTACAAGAGGAACTAGAAATTTCTTCAGCAGTACTAAAGACGGCGGTTAACAAAGGATGGTTGGTTAAGAAAGAAGTGGAAGTTTATCGTAATCCTCTTAAAGATATGAAAGACACTACTTCTAAAAAAATTATTCTTAACTCAAACCAGCAGCTGGCTTTTAATAAAATAAAAACAGCAGTAGATCAAAAAGAAAGTAAGACTTTCTTATTAGAAGGAATCACAGGTAGTGGTAAGACAGAGGTATATCTTCATGCAATTCAAGCAGCTTTGAATACTAAACGAACGGCTCTAATGTTAGTTCCAGAAATTTCATTAACTCCGCAAATGGTACGGCAGGTAAAAGAACGTTTTGGCTCTGGTGTAGCTGTGCTTCATAGTGCGTTATCGGCGGGAGAAAAGTATGATGAATGGCGTCGGATACGTCGCGGAGAAGCTAAAGTGGTAGTTGGGGCACGGAGTGCAATTTTTGCTCCTTTAGATAATATTGGTTTGATAGTGATTGATGAGGAGCATGAATCATCCTATAAACAAGAAGATAATCCCCGCTATCATGCACGTGATGTTGCTCTTTTACGTAGTAAATTTCATCATTGTCCTGTAGTTTTGGGTAGTGCTACACCCTCATTGGCAAGTCGTGCACGGGCTCAAAAGGGAGTTTATGAGTTATTACAGTTAACTGAACGAGCCAATCAAAAATCACTACCACAGGTTAATTTAATTGATTTAAAGCATGTAGAGTTTGCGGGAGGGCAGTTTGATTTATCGGTAGAATTAGTTGAAGCTATTAAAGAAAAAATTATTAAAAATGAACAGGTAATTCTTTTACTTAATCGCCGTGGATTTGCTAGTTTTATGTTATGTCGTGATTGTGGATTTGTATTGAAGTGTCCTAATTGTGATATTTCTCTTACTTACCATAAAGATACTCAGCAAATGCAATGTCATTATTGTGGGCATCATGAACCATTACCACAAACTTGTCCACATTGTAATAGCCGACAAATTCGTTTTTTAGGTACCGGAACTCAAAAAGTACAAGAAGAATTGTTAGAATTAATCCCGGAAGCTAAAATTTTGCGAATGGATGTGGATACTACTAGAAGAAAGGGTAGCTATAAGCAAATTTTAGATAGTTTTGGTCGTGGAGAGGCAAATATTTTGCTTGGTACACAAATGATTGCCAAAGGATTAGATTTTCCGAATGTTACTTTAGTAGGAGTAATTAATGCGGATACATCACTTCAGGTGCCAGCATATAATGCATCAGAAAAAACTTTTGACTTGTTAACACAAGTTTCAGGACGGGCAGGACGGGCTGATAAAACTGGAGAGGTTTTAATTCAAACCTATAATCCTGAACACTATGCGATTAAGCTTTCGCAGAGTCAAGATTATGAAGCCTTCTATCGTCAAGAGATGCAAGTACGTCATCAAGGTAATTATCCTCCGTTTTTCTTTACTACATTAATTTCTATTGCCTCAAAAAATGAACAAGCTGCTGCAAAAGAGGCATTTTTAATAAAAAGAAAATTAATGAAATCGCTCCATCAACCTACAATTATCTTGGGACCTACTCCAAGTAGTATTACAAGAATTAAGAATCAATATTATTACCAAATCCTGGTAAAATATAAGAAGGAACCACATTTAAATCAAATTTTGCATGAAATTCAAAATGATGCACAATTAATTAAAAAAAGAGGTTTAAATATTTATATAGATAACGAACCAGAAAAAATAATTTAGATAAAGGAAGTTGAAATTATGCCATCAATAATTTTTTTAGGAACTCCAAATTTTGGAAGTGTTGTATTACAAGGTTTAATTGATGCCGGTTATGATATCAAGGCTGTAGTTACTCAACCAGATAAAAAGGTTGGTCGTAAACAAGTTATTCATGAATCAGCTGTTAAGCAAACAGCTAAAGCTAATAACCTACCTGTTTATCAACCAGTTAAATTATCTGGTTCAGAAGAAATGGCTGAATTAGTTGAAATGAATCCTGATTTTATTGTTACTGCAGCTTATGGACAATTTTTACCAACTAAATTTTTAAATGCTGCTAAGATTGCTCCAGTTAATGTTCATGGCTCATTATTGCCAAAATATCGTGGTGGTGCGCCAATTCAATACTCACTTATCAACGGCGATAAAGAAACCGGTGTAACAATTATGCAAATGGTTAAAAAGATGGATGCTGGGGATCTGTATGCTCAACAAGCTCTTGAAATAGCACCAGAAGATAACAGTGGTACTTTGTTTAATAAACTAAGTATTATCGGACGTGATCTTTTATTAGAAACTTTACCTAAGTTTATTGACGGTACAATTACCCAAACTCCACAAAACGAAGCTGAAGTTGTTTTCTCACCAAATATTTCTAAAGAACAAGAACAAATTAAGACTATCATGACAGCTACTGAAGCTAATAATTTAATTCGTGGACTTAATCCAGATCCAGGTGCTTACGTACTTTTAAATGACAAGCGCTTAAAAGTTTGGCAAGCTAAAGTTAGTGATGAAAAGACTGATTTACCAACTGGAAGTTTAGTTTCTAACAAGAAGAGATTTGCTATTGCACTGGCCGATGGTACAGTTTTAGACTTACTTGAAGTTCAGCCAAATGGTAAAAAGAGAATGAATATTAAAGACTTTGCTAATGGCCAAGGAAGTCGCTTTAAGGTTGGAGAAAAGATTATTGATGACTAATGCACGTTCAGTAGCTTTAGATACTTTAATGAAAGTATTTAAACAAAATTCTTATTCGAATATTGCGCTAAATAATGCCTTGCAAAAAAGTAATTTAAGTGAGGTTGATAAAAACTTAGTTACTAATATAGTATATGGGACGATTCAGTATAAAATTTTTCTTGAATATCAATTAAGACCTTTGATTAAAGGAAAGCTGAAAGATGCATTTATTGAGCCGCTTTTATTAATGTCAGCTTATCAGTACTTTTTCTTAGATAAGGTTCCAACTAATGCTATTTTTGATGAAGCTAATAAACTAGCTAAGCAATATAGTAAGAAAAATTCTGGTGCTTATCGTCTGGTAAACGGAATTTTACGTTCTTTAGAGCGGCAAGGGAAAATCTTACCTAATAAAGAAGATATTGTTAACTACTTAAGTATTAAGGAGTCATTTCCTCAGTGGTTAGTAGAATATTTAATTAAAAATTTTGGTGAAAAAAAAGCTCAAAGTATACTTGCTTCTTCTAACCAACCGGCACCTAATAGTATTAGGATGACAGTAGCGCCAGAATTTTATGATGAAATTAAGGCAGATTTAAAGCATGAGGGCTATCATTATGATGTTTCTAAATTGACGGATCATAATTTGATTTTAGATCATGGAAATATTGCTAACACTCCTTTATTTAAACAGGGGAAAGTTACTATTCAAGATAGTGCGGCTTCTTTAGCTGTAGATGCATTTGATTTTAAAGGTAATGAGCAAGTACTTGATGCATGTAGTGCACCAGGTGGTAAAACTGTTCAAATTGCTGAAAATTTAATTTCAGGTAGTGTCATGGCGCTGGATATTCATGAAAATAAGTTGCGTTTGGTGAAAAACGCTGCTAAACGTTTGGGAGTTAGTGATAAAGTTAAAACAAAGGCTCTTGATGCTAGAAAAGCACCAGAGTATTTTGAAAAAGAACAATTTGATAAAATTTTGGTAGATGCACCTTGTTCTGGACTTGGTTTAATTAGAAGAAAACCTGAAATTAGATATGATAAAACTTTTGATGACATTAAGCATTTGAGTAAAATTCAAAGTGATATCTTGGATCAGATAGCTAGTTTGCTAAAGCCAGGCGGAGAATTAGTATATTCTACTTGTACTATTACTAAGGAAGAAGATGAGGATGTGGTGAATACGTTTTTAAGTAAGCATCCTAATTTTTACTTAGAACCAGTCCAAGTTGGTAAGCTTGCTAAGCAAGAAATGGTGCGTATTTTTCCAGATGAATATGATAGTGATGGTTTTTTCATTGCTAAATTAAAAAAACGAGGTTAAATAATTTTGATTAAAACAGCATACGCTTCAAGCATTGGTCGCGTTCGTGAAACGAATCAAGATTTTGTTAAAGTATTTAAAAATCAAAGTAATATTGTAATGGGAATAGTTTGTGATGGTATGGGAGGACATCAAGGAGGAGATGTAGCATCTACAATGGCAGTAAGCCATTTAGGACATAATTTTGAAAAGACAGATTTTACTGATCCTCAATTGGCTGAAAAATGGTTAACGGTACAGTTAAAACTAGAAAATGAAATTATTTTAGAAACTGCTGACCGTTTTTCCGATTTAAATGGTATGGGTACTACCGTTGTATTGGCCTTAGCTTTCGAAGAAAAAATTTTGATTGCCCATTTAGGTGATTCAAGGGCTTATCTATACGGTAGTAATGCTTTTAAGCAAATTACGCAAGATCATTCCCTAGTTAATGAATTAGTTAAAATGGGGGAAATTACCGAACAACAAGCTCGTAATCATCCTCAAAAAAATATTATTACTGAGACTTTAGGGGTATCTAGCACGATTAATCCAGAGTTTAATAATTTGGAAGTTCATGCTGGTGATATTTTCTTACTTTGTACTGATGGTTTAACGAATTCATTAACTGATCCTCAAATTCAACAAATTTTAGCGACTAAGAATTTAACTCTTAAAGAACGCTGTAATAAGCTTATTAATGAAGCCAATCGTCTTGGAGGGGGAGATAACATCACTGTCTGTTTATTAGCCTACGTAGAAAAGGAGGATGACAAATAGTGATTGATAAAGGCTATCTGCTGGGGGGCCGTTATAAAATCATTTCGGTTTTAGGCGAAGGTGGGATGGCTAATGTTTATCTGGCAGAAGATATTATTTTACAAAGGAAAGTAGCTGTTAAGGTCTTACGACTAGATTTACAAAAAGATCCCCAAACAATCCAACGCTTTCAAAGAGAAGCGCAGTCAACAAGTGACCTATCTCATCCACATATTGTTTCTATTTTGGATGTGGGCAGTGATCATAACCAACATTACTTAGTAATGGAATATGTTGATGGTCCAGACTTAGAAGAATATATTCAAAAAAACAGCCCTATTCCTTTTGAAAAAGTAATTAATATCATGGATCAAATATTAAGTGCAATGGCCTTAGCTCATAAGCATAATGTAATTCACCGTGATTTAAAACCACAAAATATCTTGATAGATAAGAATAATGGCAATATTAAAATAGTAGATTTCGGAATCGCAGTAGCACTTAATCAAAGTACGATGACTCAGACAAATACTGCAATTGGGTCAGTGCATTATATGTCTCCTGAACAAGCACGGGGGAGTATGGCTACTAAGCAGTCAGATATCTACTCTTTAGGGATTATGCTCTATGAGTTATTAATAGGAAAAGTGCCTTTTACAGGTGAGAATGCAGTGGCAGTAGCTCTTAAACATTTTCAAGAAAAAACACCGTCTTTAAAAGCTCAAAATCCTAAGATTCCTCAATCGCTTGAAAATGTTGTATTAAAGGCTACTGCTAAAGATCCACGTGATCGTTATAGTTCTGTTTTAGAAATGAAAGAAGATTTAGATACAAGTTTGGATTCTAGCCGGGCTGATGAACCTCCATTTAAGCCTCAACATGATCCAGACCAGGATAAAACAATTGTCTTACCAGCTTTAGACGGATCGGTCCATGATAATAAATCTCCTGATCATGATAAAGAAAATTCTGATACAAAAAATAAAAAGAAACAAAAACCAACTTTATGGGATAATATCAAACAACATAAGTGGTGGTGGATTATTGCCATAATTGCTTTTTTAGGAATTATGATCACTTTGATCGTAGCTTTGGATCGTAAAGATGATGTCAATGTACCGGATGTTTCTAATATGTCTCAAGCTCAAGCTAAGCAGGAATTAGTTTCTTCGGGATTAAAGGTTGGGTCAATTACTAAAAAGTACTCCAATAATGTTAAAAAAAATTATGTGGTAAGATCAATCCCCGGATCAGGATCTACTCTTAAATTAGGAAGAATTGTTGATTTAGTAATCTCTAAAGGTCAATACTACGTGACTGTTCCAAATATTATCGGGGATAGTTATGAATCAGCACGTAAGCGTTTAGTAAAAGATGGCTTTAAAATAAAAAAAGAAGAAACTTACTCTTTTACTACTCCTAAAGGTAATGTTATCTCGCAAGATATTGGTGGTGGGCAAAAAGTAAATCCCACTAAAACTACAATAACGCTTCTAGTTTCTAAAGGTGCTCCAGTAAGTAGGGATACAGTTATAAAGTTAAAGGATTTAACAGGTTATTCATTAAAAGGCGCTCAAGATTATGCTAGGGATAACAAACTTAATTTGAATTTAATTCAAGAGTATTCTGATGAACAAAAAAATACTGTAATTAAACAATCTCCAAGTACGGGAACTGAACTGCACAGTGGTGATACTATTACTTTAACTATTTCTAAAGGAAAAGAAGAAACTAAATCCAGTGACAGTAGTGAAGCGAGTGGACAGGATGTGACAGTAACTAAGTCATTTACTATCCCTTATCAAGAGAATAATGATGAAAAAGGTAATCACGTCCAAATTTATATTTCTGATGCTGATCATTCATTAAATGATGTATATCGTGACTTGTATATTACTAAGGATAGAAGTTTCTCAATTCCTTTTGATTTAAGTAAAGGAGCAGGACATGTTAAAATCGTTCGAGATGGTAAGACGTTGTTAGATGAGGATATAGATAAATAATGAAAAAAGTAGAAGGAACAATTGTTGGCGCAATCTCTGGATACTACGATGTAGAAACTAATGAGGGGATTATACGTACACGTGCTCGCGGGGTTTTTCGTGATCGTAAGCAAAAACCCCTAGTTGGAGACAAAGTAGTTGTACAATTAGACGATAAAGGAATGAATTATTTAGTTGAAATCATGCCTCGTCTAAATGAAATAGGCCGACCTGCAGTTGCTAATGTTGCCCAAGTTTTGTTAGTTATTTCAGGTGTTGAACCAGATTTTTCAACGGAATTATTAGATAGGTATTTAACATTTTTTGCTTGGAAAAAAGTTGGTGTTTGTATTTATCTTTCTAAGGCTGATATTACGCCCGCTGTCAGATTAGAAAAAATAATTCAAAAATTGGATTACTATCATCGTATTGGTTACAGTGTATTTACTAGCGCAAAGGAATTAGAAGAAAAGTTACCTAACTTAGTTCAAGATGGTGAAATTTGGACTTTAGCAGGACAATCAGGAGCCGGTAAGTCTACTTTGTTAAATAAACTAGAAAAAAATGCCAACCAAGCGACTGGCAAAATTTCAATGGCTTTGAATCGTGGTAAGCATACTACTAGAAAGGTTCAACTCTTTAAGTATAGCAAGGGCTTTATTGCCGATACTCCAGGTTTTTCAGCAGTAGATTTATATAAAATAAAGCTTGAAGATTTAGCAAATTGTTTTTATGAATTTGCGGAAGCAAGTAGTGGTTGTAAGTTTAGAAGTTGTCAGCATATTCATGAACCCAAATGTAATGTAAAAAAATTATTAGAAGCTGGTGAAATAGCTCAAAGTAGATATGATGACTACTTAAAAATTCGTCAGGAAATTACTGATAATCGTATGCCAGAGTATTTAAAGTGAGGTATTAAGATATGATTGCACCATCAATTTTAAATGCAAATAATATGAATTTAGGACATGATATTAGTGTAGCTGCCCAAAGTGGGATTAGTCGGTTCCATATTGATATTATGGACGGACACTTTGTTCCGAATTTATCTTATGGTCCTGAATTAGTAAAAGACTTCAAAAAAGAATTTCCAAAGTTAGAGGCTGAAGTTCATTTAATGAGTAATAATTTGGAAGTTACTTTACCACCTTTTGTTAAAGCCGGTGCTGATTTATTAGAGTTTCATTTAGAAGCAACCAAAAAGCCGGAAGAATGGTTAGACTATCTTCATGAACATCAGGTGAAAGCGGGCTTGGTAATTTCTCCAGATACTCCAGTCCAAGATATAAAACCCTTTCTCAATAAAATTGATCNGTTGTTAATTNTGAGTGTTTATCCTGGTTTTGGTGGACAGAGTTTTATTGAAAAATCAGTTAATCGTATTGTCCAAGCTAAAGAATTAATTAAAACTGCTGGAAAAGATATTCCAATTGAAGTTGATGGGGGAATTGATAACCAAACTATTACGCAAGCAGTGAAGGCTGGAGCTGATATTTATGTGGCTGGCTCATATGTATTTAAAAAGGGCCCCATTGATCAACAAATTGCTAATTTGAATCAGGTAATATCTTCATGCAAGCAGTAGCGATGTTGGGAGGTCCACCAGAAGAATGGCCTGAAAATACCGAAGAAATTTTTAAAGAGGCAAAAAATAATAAACAATTAATTTTTGCTAGTGATCGTGGTACAGTTTTTCTCAATCGATGGGGAATCATTCCAGATGTTGCAGTTGGAGACTTTGATTCCTTAAAAAGCGATGAAAAAATCATTCTAAATAAAATTGTTGATGTACGTTATTCCCAACCAATTAAAGATTATACTGATTCTGAACAACTATTTTTAACAGCTTTGAGGGAATATCAGGTTAGTAAACTAACAGTTTATGGATCTACTGGTGGAAGACTAGATCATTTTTTTGTAAATATTTTTACTTTTTTAAAGCCCGAATTACGTAATTTTTTACCCAAAGTTGAGTTGATTGATAAACAGAATATTTTAAAATTTTATAATTCTGGACAACACAAAATTAATTATTGTAAAGGGTACAAATATATTGGCTTTGGTAATTTAGAAAAAATAGTTAATTTTTCAATTTTAGATGCTAGATACGAATTAAAAAATTTTTCTTGTGATTATCCGACTTTCTTTTCCTCCAATGAGTTTGTTAATGAGAATTCTTTTTGGATTAAAAATGAAGGTGGGGTAGTTTTAGCGATCTATAGTAAAGACATCAACCGTTTTGGTTAAAAAAGCAAACAAAAAAAGCGAGGAATTTCCTCGCTTTTTTAGTATCTTCATTAATTAGACACGCTTAACCTTACCGGATTTCAAAGCGCGAGCTGATACCCAAACACGCTTTGGCTTACCGTTAACAAGAATGCGAACTTTTTGAAGGTTTGGCTTCCATGAACGCCGCGTGGAGTTCAAAGCCTTTGAACGCTTGTTACCAAAGACCGTCTTGCGGCCAGTAATAATGTCTTTTGCCATTTGTGCTAAACCCTCCTTTGTTTGTAATAGTACCTATTTAATTTATCACATGAATGGTTTTTATGCAATAATATCTAGTTTTTTTCTTGATAATAATTTACTTAGGTTGATATGGGACGCTGCTATGTTAAAATAAATTGAGTAAATTTATTCTTCAGTAATGGAGGAAAAACATGGCAGTAAAAATAAAAACAAAATATGGCATGATAGATATTTCTAATAGTGTCATCGCAACCGTTGTTGGTGGTGCCGCAACTTCTAATTATGGGGTTGTTGGTATGGCGTCAAAAAATGCAATTCGTGATGGTGCATTAAACATTTTAAATCACGAAAACTACCGTCGCGGTGTTGTAATTCGATCAAAAGATAACGATATCATTGTTGATGTTTATATTATTGTTGGTTATGGATTAAAAATCTCTGAAGTTAGCCGCAATGTTCAAGATAGTGTAAAGTATAATTTAGAAAATCTTTTAGGCATCAAAGCAAAATCTGTTAATGTAATCGTTCAAGGTGTAAAAATTCTTGACGATTAATGATTCGGAGGAGTTATTGTGGTTTTAACTGAAATTGATAGTCAAAAATTTAAAGATATGGTGCGTGCAGCTACTCACCGTATGAGTAAGAATTCAGAATTTGTTAATAAGTTAAATGTTTTTCCAGTTCCTGACGGTGATACTGGTACTAACATGACTTTAACTATTGAAAGCGGAGCGAAGGCAGTTAATGAAAATACTAGTGAAGTAGTTGGTGATTTAACTGAAAGTTTGGCTAAAGGGATGCTAATGGGAGCACGTGGTAATTCGGGAGTTATTACTTCACAGTTATTCCGTGGCTTCTATAAGGCAACAACAGGTAAAAAAACTTTAAATGCACAAGATTTGGCAGATGCTTTTTCTAATGGTGTAACAACTGCTTATAAAGCTGTTATGAAACCTGTGGAAGGTACTATTTTAACTGTAGCACGTGTTGCTGCAGAAGAAGGTAAAAATAAGGCTACTGAAACAGAAGATGTTGTTGAAGTTATGAAGGCAGTTGTTGACGGTGCTAGAAAAGCTTTAAAGTCTACACCAGATCTTTTACCAGTTTTAAAGCAAGTTGGGGTTGTTGACTCTGGTGGTCAAGGATTAGTTTTTATTTATCAAGGCTTTTTAGAAGGTGTACTTGGTGAAAAAGATGATACTTATCAATTAGATGAAACAGAAATGGATGAGCTAATCAATGCAGCTCACCATCAAGCCGAAGCAGCTCAAGTTCAACTTTCTACTAGTGATATTAGCAATGGTTATTGTACGGAGATCATGGTAGATTTGGAAGCAGATGTTCCAAATAAACAAGAATTTAATCTTGATAAGTTTAGAGAACATTTATCTAAACTTGGTGATTCATTGTTAGCCGTATCTGATGGCGAGGTTGCCAAAGTTCACGTTCATACTGAACATCCAGGTGAAGTTTTCACTTATGGTAGTAAATTTGGTGAATTAGGCAAGATCAAGATTGATAATATGCGTATTCAACATGAGACTATTGTTGAAAATAGTGAGGAAAAAGAAGAAGCTGTTGATTTTGCTGTAATTGCTGTCGCTTCAGGTAATGGTATTCGTGAATTATTCAAGAGTGAAGGCGTTAACCGTATCATTTCTGGTGGACAAACTATGAATCCATCAACCCAAGATATTATTGATGCTATTAAAAAATCTGGAGCTACTAAGGCAATTATTTTACCAAATAATGGTAATATTATCATGGCTGCTAAACAGGCGGCAGAAGTAAGTAATATTCCAGTTGGTATTGTACCAACAAAGACTATTTCTCAAGGATTAACTGCAATGCTTTCATTTGACCCAGATGCATCAGTTGAAGAAAATGTTGAAACAATGTCAGAAGATTTAGATTCTGTGGTATCTGGTGAAGTTACGCGCGCTATTCGAGATACTGAAATCAATAATATTCAAATTAAAAAGGATGACTATCTAGGTATTATTGATGGTGATATCAGTGTTGATAATCCAGACTTAATCAACGCAACTGTTGAAATGATTGAAAAGATGCTTGATGATGATAGTGAAATTATCACTTTAATGTTTGGTAGTGATGCAACTGAGTCACAAGCACAAGCAGTCGTAGATCAACTTAAAGAAAAACATGATGATTTGGAATTTGAAATTCATGATGGTGGTCAACCGGTTTACTACTTCTTAGTTTCAGTGGAATAAAATGAATGAACAAACTGAGAAATTATTTTTACCCGTCACTTCTTTGAAAGGGGTTGGAGCTAAGACCAAGGAAACTTTAGCTTCATTAGGGATTAATAGTATTTATGATTTACTTTTTTATTTTCCATTTAGATATGAAGATTTAGAGTCTATGCCTTTAAATCAGGTAATGGATGGACAAAAAATTCTATTAAAAGGTATAGTTGTAACTGAACCTTTTGTTAGTCATTTTGGTTATCGTAAAAGTCGACTCAGTTTTAAAATGAGAATTGACCATGAGGTAATCATGGTCAATTTTTTTAACCAATCCTGGCTAAAAAATAAAATTGAAACAGGCGCAGAAATTGCAGTTTATGGGAAATATAATTCCCCCAGACAGAGTTTGATGGCCTATAAAGTAATTGCCCAAAAGAAAGAAAATCAGGACCTGATGCCTATATATTCTGTTAATAAAGGTATTAAGCAGAAGAAATTACAATCTTTAATCGATTTGGCAATTAAAGAGATGCTTCCCTTAGTAGGGAATGCTGTTCCAGTTGAACTAAGAAAAAAATATCGTCTATTGTCAGATCAGGATATAATTGTTAACTTACATCATCCTAAAGATATGAATGAAGCTAAATTAGCTAGACGGAGTGCGATTTTTAGAGAATTTTTCTTATTTCAGATGCAGCTTGCCCAAGTTGTTAATCGCCGCGATCAACAACATCAAGGTGTTGCTAAGAAATATGATTTAACTGCGGTTAAGGAGCTAATTTCTTCACTTCCATTTGAACTTTCTCCAGATCAAAAGCAGGTAGTGAATGAGATATATAGCGATATGCATGAATCCATTCAGATGCATCGGCTTTTACAAGGGGATGTAGGAAGTGGAAAGACAGTAGTGGCAGTGTTTGCTATTTATGCGGCGATTACTGCTGGCTTTCAAGCTGCTTTAATGGTTCCTACCGAAATTTTGGCTCAACAGCATTTTGATAAAATTGATAGTTTATTAGGACCACTTGGCGTAAGAGTTGCGCTTTTAACGGGTACCACCAAAGAAATAGAAAAACAAGAAATTTATCGTGAGTTAAAAGATGGTACGATTAATGTGGTAATCGGCACCCATGCTTTAATCCAGCCTAAAGTTGAATTTAAAGACCTGGGATTAGTGATTATCGATGAACAGCATCGTTTTGGCGTGAACCAACGTAGTTCACTGATTAATAAAGGGGATAGCCCTGATATTTTAGCAATGACAGCTACTCCAATTCCTAGAACCTTGGCTTTAACTGTATATGGTGATATGGCAGTTTCAGAAATTCATACCTTACCTAATGGGCGCAAACCAATTAAATCTGAATGGGTAACATCTAATCATTTAGACCAAGTTTTGAATAAAATGCATCAGCAGTTAGAAGCCGGATTTCAAATTTATGTAGTGACGCCACTAATTTCTGAATCAGAAAAAAGTGATTTAAAAAATGCTGAAGATTTACAACAGAAAATTTCACAATATTTCTCTAAATATAATGTCACCTTGCTTCATGGACAAATGAAAGGTGAAGATAAAAATAAAATCATGGCTGATTTTTCGAGTGGTAAAGTGAATATTTTGGTTACCACCAGTGTAATTGAAGTTGGAGTTGATGTCCCTAACGCTAATATGATGGTTATATTTAATGCTGAACGATTTGGACTGAGCCAATTACATCAACTTCGCGGACGTATTGGTCGAGGTCAAACAGCTAGTTATTGCTTCTTTATTAGTGATCCAAAAAATGAAGAAGCAAAAAAGAGAATGGAAATTATTGCAAAAATTTCTGATGGTTTTGAACTAGCTCAAGAAGACTTGAAGTTAAGGGGCGAAGGGGATGTGTTTGGTAAAGCTCAATCTGGTTTACCCCAATTTAAGTTAGGTGATGTAGTGACAAACTATAATGCTTTGGTTGTTGCTCAAAAAGAAGCCCGTAACTTAGTCCGTAATGACCCTAATTTAAAAAAGCAGGAGTATAATTTTTTAAGAAATATCTTAAGTTATATCGATAAGCTACAGAATGATTAAAGTGAGAGTGATTGAATGAAAACTATTGCAATTGATGCGATGGGTGGGGAAAATGCCCCTAAGGCAATTATTGATGC
This sequence comes from Lactobacillus sp., assembly GCF_014803895.1. The sequence continues at coordinate 26,322 of NZ_JAAVAU010000001.1, forward strand.
TGTAAATAAAGCAAAGAAAAAATTGCCTGATACCAAATTTATTTTATTTGGTAAGCAGGAAGAGATTTTTAATTTTCTCAGTAAAGATGAGATGGGCAATCAAATTGAAGTAATTAATACTACCGAAGTGATTGCGGATAGCGATGAACCAGTTAAAGCAATTAGGAGGAAAAAGGATTCTTCCATGGTTGTTGCAGCCCATTATGTTAAAGAAAAGAAGGCTGATGCCTTACTTTCTTTGGGTAACACGGGTGCACTTCTTGCTTGTGGTATTTTTATTATTGGTAGAATTAAAGGGGTTGACCGTCCAGGTTTAATGCCTACGTTACCTAGTCAAAAAGATGATCAAGGTTTTAATATCATTGATGTAGGAGCTAATGCTCAAAGTAAGCCAGAGTATTTAATCCAATGGGCAGAAATGGCAGCTTTTTATGCTGAAAAAATCAGAAATGTTAAAAAACCTAAAGTTGCACTATTGAATAATGGCGCTGAATCAGATAAAGGAGATCCGCTTCATCAAGAAGCTTATAAGTTACTTAACGATACTGATTTAAATTTCATTGGAAATATCGAAGGTAATGAAGTTATGACAGGTAAAGCTGACGTAATTGTAACGGATGGTTTTACTGGAAATGCGGCTTTGAAATCAATCGAAGGGATGGCAAGTGTTCTTTTACATATGTTAAAGGACTCCTTATTAAATAATGGTTTAAAGGCTAAGATTGGAGCAGCTTTGGCTAAGCCAGCATTAAATTCATTAAAATCCCGCTTTGATACTGCGCGTCATGGTGGAGCAGTTTTAATGGGAATTGACGCACCAGTTGTTAAAACGCATGGTCGTTCAGATGAGAGACCGATTTACTATACTCTCTTACAAATTGATAAAATGCTTGATCAGCACCTAGTTGAAATATTAAGAGAACAATTTAGTAAATCAAACTAGACTTTAATAAATAATTGAATTAAACTAAGATTAAACTTTTTGGGGGTTATAGATTATGACTGAAGAAGAAATTTTTAATAAAATTGCAGATATGATTGCAGATCGTTTTGAAATTAATCGAGATAAAATTACTAAAGATCTTAATTTTCAAAATGATTTAGATGCTGATTCAATTGATTTTGTAGAGTTTGTAATGGATATGGAAGATACATTTGGTTCAGAAATTCCTGATGAAGAGGCCGAAAAGTTACAAACTGTTGGTGAAGCTGTAGAATATATCAAGGAACATCAAAATTAAAATTTTAGCTTAATAAATTGAAAAAGATACTATCATTTTTAACTTTAGGTGCAAAGATTATTGAAATGATAGTATCTTTTGTTTATAATAATGATATTAAATTGAAATTCTAATTGACTTTTAATATTATTAAAAGGTTGAGAGGAGAATGGCCTTTGGAAAAGCAGAGCGATCTATTATTAGATATTCAACATCTGCATACGGCGTATCGTCTACAAGGTAATTTCTATGATGCAGCCGACGACATTAATTTGACACTAAAACGTGATGAAATTTTGGCAATCGTTGGTGAATCTGGAAGTGGTAAGAGTACGATTGCCTCAAGTATTATTGGGTTATATGATCACAAAAATACTAAAGTTACAGGTGATATTCTATATAATGAATTAAACTTAGTAGGATTAAATGAATCGTTATTCAATAAAATTCGTGGTAATAATATTGGTATGATTTTTCAGGATCCTTTGGCAAGTTTGAATCCATTAATGAAGGTAGGAGATCAAGTTGCAGAGACACTTTACTACCACACCGATATGAATGAAAAGGAAAGACATGCTCGTGTTGTTGAACTTTTTAACCAAGTAGGGATGCCACGTCCAGAAGAGATGTATGATATGTATCCCCATGAGTTATCTGGTGGATTACGTCAACGTGTTGTTATTGCTATGGCAATTGCATGTAAACCTGAAATTATTATTGCTGATGAACCTACAACTGCTTTAGACGTAACTATTCAAGCGCAAATTTTGGATTTATTAGAGCAAATTCAAAAAGAAACTCATTCCGGAATCATTATGATTACTCACGATTTAGGTGTTGTGGCAGAAACAGCCGATGAAGTAGCAGTTATGTATGCTGGACAAATCGTAGAAAAAGCTGATGTAAAAACAATTTTTGAAAAACCACTTCATCCTTATACAAGATCATTATTGAATTCAATGCCTCAAAGTGATGATGAAGATGAAGAATTGCATGTAATTCAAGGTACTGTTCCATCACTTAAGAACATGCCACGTGAGGGAGATCGGTTTGCGGCAAGAATTCCTTGGATTCCAGCGAGTGCACATGAAGATGAACCTAAAATTCATGAAGTTGAACCAGGGCATTTTGTAAGATGTACTTGTTGGCAGCAATTCCACTTCTTGAATGATGCCGCTGATGTTAAAGCAAATGAAAAACAAGTAGTAAAGAATAAATAGGGAGTAGTATATGGCAGAAGAAATAATTCAGATTAAAGATTTAAAAGTCCATTACCCTATTCGTTCTGGTTTCTGGAATAGAATTACTGATTATGTACGGGCTGTTGATGGTATTAATCTTTCTATTAAGGAAGGTGAAACTTATGGTCTAATCGGTGAGTCTGGGTCCGGTAAGTCCACTACAGGTAAGGCTATTGTTGGAGTGGAAAAGGCTACTAGCGGTCAAATTCTTTACAAGGGTGTTGACGTAACTAAGGCAAGTAACCGTAAGAAGTTGAACTACAACAAAGATGTTCAAATGATCTTCCAGGATTCAATGTCTAGTCTGAATCCTCGTAAGCGTATTGAAGATATTATTGCTGAACCAATCAGAAACTTTGAAAACTTGACTACTGATGAAGAAAGAAAACGAGTTCAAGAACTTCTTGATATCGTTGGTATGCCAAGTGATGCGATTTACAAGTTTCCACACGAATTCTCCGGTGGCCAAAGACAAAGAATTGGTGTTGCCCGTGCAGTAGCTACTAATCCTAAGTTAATTGTTGCCGATGAACCAACTTCTGCTTTGGACTTGTCGGTTCAAGCACAAGTTTTGAACTTCATGAAGCACATTCAACAACAATACAACATTGCTTTCTTATTTATCTCACACGACTTGGGTGTTGTGAAGCACATGTCGGAAGATATTGCTATTATGCACCGTGGACGTTTCGTAGAAATTGGTAAACGTGATCAAATTTATCAGCACCCAATGCATATCTATACTAAACGATTACTTTCAGCTATTCCGGTTGTAGATGTAGAGAACCGAGAAGCTCATAAAAAAGAGCGACAAAGAGTTGAAAAAGAATTTTTAGATAATCAAGATAAATGGTATGACAAAGATGGTAGAGTTTTACCACTTAAAAAAGTTGGTGACCGTCACTGGGTAGCTTTACCTGATGACATTATCAAAGAAGAATTGAAGGAGGGAGAATAGATATGTGGAAAACGGTTTTACGTAGAATCCTGATCATGATCCCACAATTGATCATCCTTAGTATTTTGGTTTTCCTTTTAGCCAAGATGATGCCAGGTGACCCATTTACTGGAATGATCAATCCTAATTCTGACCCTAAAACCATTGCACGTTTAAGACAAGAATATGGTTTAAATGATCCTGTTTGGGTTCAATATACTCGTTGGTTTGGTAATTTATTACATGGTGATTTGGGTCAATCATATATTCAGAAGGTTTCTGTTTCATCCTTGATTTGGGATCGTGCAGTTAATACTTTCTGGTTATCATTATTGACTGTTGTTTTGACTTATTTAATTGCTATTCCTTTGGGTATTTCTGCTGGTCGTCACCAAGACCAATGGCAAGACCAAAGCATTCAAATTTTTAACTATATTACATTTGCTATTCCAGCATTTGTGTTCTATATCTTAGGATTATGGCTCTTTGGTTTTACTTTAGGTTGGTTCCCAATTTCAGGATCTGTTAGTGGGGATGTTAACCCAGGGACATTTGCTTATGTCTTGAGTAGGTTACAACATATGATTTTACCAGCCATCTTGTGTGCTTTGATTACTACCACTTCCACTGTTCAATATTTAAGAACTGGTATTGTTGATAACAAAGTGGAAGATTACGTAAGAACTGCTAGAAGTAAAGGTGTTCCAGAAAATGTCGTATTTAATAAGCATATTTTAAGAAATTCACTTTTACCAATTGCTGCATTTTTTGGTACTACTATCACTGGTTTGCTTTCAGGTTCAATGGTTATTGAAACTGTCTTCTCATACCCTGGTATGGGTAAGTTGTTCCTTGACTCAATTAGTCAACGTGATTACACAACTTTAACTGCTTTAATCCTTATCTTTGGTATCTTGACTTTGGTAGGTAACTTATTGTCAGATATCATCATGAGTATCATTGACCCTAGAATTAGAGTTAAGTAGGAGGGAAGGAGTTAAATATGGCTAAAGAAAAAGAAAATAAAAATACTGAGTCAACTAAAAAGCCTTCTCTTCCACCATCTGGTTTTAAGGTTGTTGTAAGAGAAATTATTCATGATAAAATTGCAATGGCAGCTTTTATCATCATTGTTTTAATCTTGTTGGCAACTTTTGTTGGTTCATTATTCCTAAATGGACAAAGTGTTACTGAAATTAATATTGCTGATGCTTACTACGGTTGGGGAGAAGCTGGTCACTTATTAGGTACTGATGATGGTGGTCGTGATATTCTTAAACTTTTAATCGTTGGTGGTAGAAACTCAATCTTAATTGGTCTTGCAGTTACTTTGATTACTGAAGTATTTGGTTTAGTTATTGGTTTAGTTTCTGGTTACTATGGTGGTACTGTTGATGCAATTATTATGCGTATAGTTGACTTCATTCAGATTTTGCCACAAATGCCAATCATTATTGTTTTGACTACTGTTCTTCCAAACTACAACGCTGTAACTCTAGTATGGCTAGTTGCCATGTTTGGTTGGACTACAACTGTAAGATATTATCGGAGTTTTATCTTATCACAACGTGGTCGTGATTATGTGTTAGCATCAAAAACTTCTGGTTCCTCCGATCTTAAGATTATGTTCCGTGAAGTTTTACCTAACATTACTTCAATGATTATCATCGATGTTGTTTTGACGGTTGCTGGTAACATTGGTATTGAAACAACTTTATCTTTCTTAGGTTATGGACTACCAACTACTACACCATCACTTGGTACTTTAATTGGTTTTGCAAATGATCCAGTTAATGTTACTACTAGACCATGGTTATGGTTGCCTGCAACTGTTTTGTTATTGCTCATTTCATTGAGTATTAACTATGTTGGTCGTGCTCTCCAAAGAGCTGGGGATGCTCGTCAACGTGAAAGTTAATTTGAATTTTATTAAAAAGCATTCTGCATTTAAGCGGAATGCTTTTTTTGTATAAATTACATTAAATAGTGAAAATTAAGAAGTTTTTCTTAATAATCGTTATATAATACTTTTATAGCAATAGGTAGTAATGAATCGTTTTTAGTATATAGGATATAATATCTAATATAATTTAGAAGTAATTATTAAGTTAAATTAAAATAAATTAAATATTTTTAAGTAAATTACTTGCTTAAATTAGAATGTGATGATAATATTTAATCATCAACTTGATCCAGTAAAATAAATGGGGGAAATAAATATGAAAAAGGCCAAATTATTTGGAAGTTTAACGTTACTTTCTGGTGTTGCTTTAACTTTGGCTGCATGTGGAAATAATAATACGTCAAGCTCAACTACTGATGTAAATAAACTTAAGTCAAGTACTCCTGAAAAAGCTACTAAAAAGGGTGGTACAGTAACTGAAGCTATTGAAACTGATACTCCATTCACTGGTATCTTTTCGAATGAATTATCAACTACTGCAATAGATACTCAGGTTATGGCACCAGCCAATGAAACATTATTTGATACTGATGATACTTATCAGTTTACTAGCAGTGGTCCGGCAACAATTAAAATTGATAACAAAGCCAAAACCGCAACGATAGAAATTAAAAAAGGCGTGAAATGGTCTGATGGCAAGCAAGTGGTTGCCAAAGATTATGAGTATGCTTACGAAATTATTGCCAATAAGGATACTAATTCACAACGTTATACAGATAGTTTGGCTAATTTAGTCGGTTTAGAAGAGTACCACGATGGTAAGGCTAAGACAATTTCTGGTATTGAAATGCCTGATGGTGAAAATGGTCGTAAGATTGTGCTTCACTTTAAACAAATGAAACCAGGAATGAAGTTTAGTGGTAGTGGTTATATTTGGGAAAGTGCAGTTCCATATCACTACTTAAAAGATGTTTCATTTAAGAACCTTGAGTCTTCAGATAAGGTAAGAAAGAATCCTATTTTCTTTGGTCCTTATAAGATAAGCAAAGTTACTCGTGGTCAATCTGTAACTTTTGTACCAAATAAGTACTACTGGCGTGGAACACCTAAATTGGATAAGATTACTTTTTCAGTAATTACTCCTAACTCAGCAACTCAAGCTATTAAGTCAAATAAATTTGATATTGCAGATGTAGTTAACTCCCAATGGGAAAATGTTAAGACTGCTAAGAATGTTAACTTTGTTGCTAGTGTGCCATTAGCTTACTCATACTTAGGGTTTAAAGTTGGTAAGTGGGATTCTAAGACAGGCAAGAATGTTATGAACCCTAACGCTAAGATGAATAACAAAGCGCTTCGTCAAGCAATTGCTTATGGTATGAATGTTGCTCCAGTGGTTAAGCGTTATACTCATGGCCTTACTTTCCAAGTTCCTACTTTGATTCCTAAGCAATTTGGTGCTTACTATGATTCATCAATTAAGGCTTACACTCAGAACTTAAAGAAAGCAAATAAACTTTTAGATGATGCAGGTTATAAAAAGAAGGGTAAGTGGCGTGTTCAACCTAATGGTAAGCCATTAACTATTTATTTGGCTGCTATGACGGGTAACTCAACTCAAGAACCAATTATCCAAAATTATATCCAACAGTGGAAGAAGTTAGGCTTAAATGTTAAGTTAACTGGTGGTCGTTTGATGGAAATGAACTCATTTTACGATAAGGTTCAAAATGACTCTAAAGATGTTGATATGTTCTTAGCTGGTTGGTCATTATCTTCTGAACCATCACCAAATGACTTATATAATGAAAAAGCTCCATTTAACTTTACTCGTTTTGTAACTAAGAAGAACACCCAATTATTGCAAGAAATGGATTCTACTAAGGCCTTTAATAAGTCTTACCGTATCAGTAAATTCCATGAGTGGCAAAAGTACATGAAAGAAGAAGCATATGTAGTTCCAACTACTAATGCTTACACTGTAACTGCTGTTAACAATAAGTTAACCGGTTACTCAACTAAGCCATCTAAAGCAAACTCACTTTGGTACAATATTGGTTACGCAAAATAACAATTTATTTCATATTTTTTTAAAAGCTATCCATCAGGATAGCTTTTTCGTGTACAATAATTCTGTTTGGTTATTTTATAATGGAGGAATTATGAGGAAGAAAAATTTAATTAGTTCTTTATTGACCTTTTCTGCTATTGCTTTAACTTTGACTGCAAAAAGATAATACTACTAAAAATGTTAGTTCTAGTATGTTTAAGAGTGCTGTTCCAGCTAAAGCTGTTAAACAAGGTGGTAGTATTAATGTTGCACTTGAAAGTGGCTCACCGATCACTGGGATTTTTCTTAATGAATTAGCAACTAATAAAACTGACTCTGAAGCTATACAATTTGGTAATGAACCGCTTTTTAAATTTAACAATAATTATCAATATGTTAAGGGTGGAGCTGCAGATATTACTTTTAGTAGAAAAAATAAAACTGCTACAATTACTATTAATCCTAAACTTAGGTGGTCAGATGGTAAACCAGTTACTGCTAAAGATTATGAATATGCCTATGAAATTGTTGCTAATAAAGCTAGCCAATCAGTACGGTATAATAGTAAATTAACTAACTTAAAGGGTTTAGCAGAGTATCATGATGGCAAAGCCAAAACTATTTCTGGTATTGAAATGCCTGACGGTGAAAATGGTAAGAAAGTGATTTTGCATTTTAAGCAAATGTTACCAGCAATGAATCAAATTGGTAGTGGTTATATTTGGGGATCAGCAGCACCATATCATTATTTGAAAAATGTACCGTTTAGTAAGTTGATATCAAGTGACAAAGTTAGAAAACATCCTTTATTCTTTGGGGCTTATAAGGTAGATAAGGTAGATAAGGTAGTTACTGGTGAATCAATTACTTGGAGTCCTAACAAGTATTATTACCTCGGTAAACCAAAGCTAGATAAAATTACTGTTAATGTGATTTCTCCTAATACTGCTACTCAAGCTATCAAGGATAAGAAATTTGATGTTATTAATGTCATTAACTCTCAATGGGAAAATGTTAAAAATACAAAAGGCATGAACTTTATTGCTAAGATTCCATTGAGTTACACTTATCTAGGTTTCAAAGTAGGTAAATGGGATGCCAAAACTGGCAAAAATGTAATGAATCCCAAAGCTAAGATGAATAATCGTGCTCTACGTCAAGCCATTGCGTACGGAATGAATCAGGATCAAGTCTATAAGAAGTATAGTCATGGCTTGACTTTTAGAGTCCCTACTTTAATTCCAGCTCAGTTTGGTAACTACTTTGATAAAAATATTAAAGGTTACACTTATAACCTCAAAAAGGGTAATGAACTATTGGATAAAGCAGGTTATAAGAAGAAAGGGACTTACCGTGTCCAGCCTAATGGTAAGCCACTAATCATTACTTTAGCAGCAACTACTGGGCAAGAAACAATTATCCAAAATTATATTAAGCAGTGGAAGAAGTTAGGATTAAATGTAAAATTATATACTGGTCGCCTGATGGAATCTAATGCGTTTACGTCTGCAGTTCAAAGTGATAACTCTAAAATTGATATGTTTATGAATGGCTGGTCTTTATCTTATGATCCATCTCCAGCTGTTTTGTATAGTGAGAGTTCACCGTTGAATTGGACACGTTTTGTAACTAAAGAAAATAATAAATTACTTCAAGAAATTGATTCTCAAAAAGCATTTAATAATAATTATCGGGTTAAAAAATTACATGAATGGCAAGCTTATATGAATAAAGAGGCTTATGTTGTACCAATGTATAATTCTTACACAATTACTGCTGTTAATAGTAAGTTAACCGGTTATTCATTAGAACCATCTAAGGATATGGGCTTAGGTTATCCTAATTGGTATTACGTGGGTTATGCAAAATAAGATATAAAATATCTGCAGAGGTAGTCGATGGAATTGCTTTCATTAGGTTAAGATGCTAATATATAAAGGTCAACTTGTTCATTTTTTGGAGGAAAATTATATGAAAAGAGCCAAATTATTTGGTACTTTAACTTTACTTTCAGGACTAGCTTTAACACTAGCTGCTTGTGGTAATAGTAACAGTAATAGTCAAACAACTGATACTACTAAGTTTAAGAGCGCAGTTCCATCTAAGCCAACTAAGAAGGGTGGCAATGTGACTGTTGCCGTGGAAACTGATACTCCATTTACTGGTATCTTTCTTAATGAATTATCTACTAGTGCAACTGATACTGAGGTTAGTCAGTATGGTAATGAAACCTTATTTGCAATGAACGATACCTATGGTTATGTAAAGGGTGGTCCAGCCGATATTAGTATTAATAAAGATGCTAAAACGGCTACTATCACTATCAATCCTAAACTTAAGTGGTCAGATGGTAAACCAGTTGTAGCAAAAGACTATGAGTATGCTTATGAAATTATTGCTAATAAAGATACAGCTTCTCAACGCTACACATCAAGTTTAGCTGAGCTTGAAGGTTTAGAAGAATATCATGAAGGTAAGGCAAAGACTATTTCTGGTATTGAGATGCCAGATGGTGAAAATGGACGTAAGATTGTACTTCATTTCAAAGAAATGAAACCAGGTATGACTCAAGCTGGTAATGGCTATATTTGGGAAAATGCAGTACCTTACCACTACTTAAAGGACATTCCATTTAAAAAGTTAATTTCAAGTAACAAAGTTCGTAAGAATCCAATTTTCTTTGGTGCTTATAAGATTAGTAAGGTAACTCGTGGTCAGTCTGTAACTTGGGTTCCTAACAAGTACTACTACAAGGGTCAACCTAAACTTAATAAGATTACGGCTTCAGTTATTTCGCCAAATTCAGTTGCTCAATCAATTAAGAGTAGAAAATATGATGTTGCTGCTGTGATTAACTCTCAATGGCAAAATATTAAAGATACTAAGAATACAAACTTTATTGCGACTGTTCCGTTGCAATATAGCTATCTTGGTTTTAAGGTTGGTAAATGGGATTCTAAAGCTGGAAAGAACGTAATGAATCCAAAGTCTAAGATGAATAATCGTGCCCTTCGTCAGGCTATTGCTTATGGTATGAATGTAAACGAGGTTTATAAGCGCTATACTTATGGTCTTTCATTTAGAATTCCTACTTTAATTCCTAAGCAATTTGGTGATTACTATGATAAGGATCTTAAGGGCTATACTTATAATATTAAGAAAGCCAACGAATTACTTGACAAAGCAGGTTATAAAAAGAAAGGTACTTACCGTGTCCAACCTAATGGGAAGCCTTTAACTATTCGTTTAGCTGCGATGACTGGAAATTCAACTCAAGAACCAATTATTCAAAATTACATTCAACAATGGAAGAAGATGGGATTGAATGTTAAGTTAACTGGTGGTCGATTAATCGAATTTAATTCCTTCTACGATAAACTTCAAAATGATGCTAGCGATGTTGATATGTTTATTGGTGCATGGTCCCTATCAACTGAACCATCACCTAATGATTTATACGGTGAAAAAGCACCATTTAACTACAGCCGTTTTGTAACTAAGGAAAATAATACTTTACTTAAGGATATCGATTCTACTAAGGCATTTAACAAGACCTACCGTGTTACTAAGTTCCATGAATGGCAAGCATATATGAATAAGGAAGCTTATGTTGTTCCAGTAGCTAATTCTTATGCAATTACTGCGGTTAACAACAAATTAACTGGATATTCATTAAAACCATCTAAGAGTATGGGTAACGGCTATCCTAACTGGTACTATGTTGGATATGCAAAATAGTTTTACTTTAAAGTCATCTCTAAGTGAGATGGCTTTTTGTTTGGCTTTTTTCTAAAGGAAAAAATGGGTATAATTAAGAAGTTAAAGAAAGGAAGAGCCTATGGTTACAGAAGATTTTAAAAAGAATCTTAAAGAAAAATATGGAATTAGTTTTCATAATGAACAACTTTTAGAAAATGCTTTTACACATTCTTCTTATGCAAATGAAAATCCTGGTACAACTAATTATGAAAAATTAGAATTTTTAGGGGATGCTGTTTTGGAATTAGCAGTATCGGATTATTTATATCGTCATTTTCCAAAATTACATGAAGGAGAGCTAACTCGTTTACGTTCTAATATCGTTAGAACTGAAGGATTTTCTCAATTTGCAATTGAGTGTGGTTTTCCTTCTCAAATTAATCTTGGGAAGGGAGAGGAAAAATCCGGTGCGCGTAGTCGTAAAACACTTCTTGAAGACGTGTTTGAAGCCTTTAATGGTGCTTTGTTTTTGGATCAAGGAATGCCAGCGGTTCAACATTTTCTCCATTTAACTGTTTATCCAATGATTGCTGAAGGTGATTTTGATGATTCGCGTGATTATAAGACTGAATTACAGGAACGTTTACAGGTTAATGGATCAGTTAATATTAAGTATGAAGTAATTGATCAAGATGAAGCCAAGCCGATGTTTAAAGTTCAATTATTTGTAAACGGTGAACCTAAAACTACAGGTAAGGGTAGAAATAAAAAGATGGCGGAACAGCAAGCCGCATCTCAAGAATTAAAAAATATTAAATAAGAATAGGTGAGATTTTGCCTCTACAAGAACTTATAATTGATGGCTTCAAGTCATTTGCAGATAAAACAACCATTAAGTTTGACTCCGGAATTACTGGAGTTGTGGGTCCTAATGGTAGTGGTAAGAGTAATATAACCGAAGCAGTTAGATGGGTTATGGGGGAAAGCTCTGCAAAATCCTTACGTGGAGAAAATATGAAAGACGTAATCTTTGCAGGAAGTCAATTTCGTAAGCCAATGAATCATGCTGAGGTTACTTTAGTTTTTGATAATCATGATCATGATTTAAATTTTGAAAGTGATCAGGTTTCAGTTACTCGTAAAATTTTACGTAATGGAGATAGTCAATACTTAATTAATAAGAAGCAGGTAAGATTGCGGAATCTACGTGCTTTATTTATTGATGCAGGTATGTCACAAAATAGCTTAGCAATTATTTCCCAGGGAAAAGTAGATCAAATTCTTAATTCACGTCCTCAGGATCGTCGTAGTATTTTTGAAGAGTCTGCTGGTGTATTACATTTTAAAGAGCAAAAACAAGCTGCTTTAAAGCAACTTGAAAAAACTAATGATAACTTAATTAGAATTAACGATTTAGTTAAAGAGTTAGCGGATCGAGTAGAACCCTTAGCTCAACAAAGTTCACTTGCTAAACAATATCAATTTCAAAAGTCTCAGCTTGATAAAAAGATGAAACAACTTTTGGCTATTCAAATTTATCAGTTAAATGAACAAAAAGAAATATTAGAATCAGAAGCTGATAAAAACAGTAAGATTTTGAGTAAGCTAGATAGTGAAGTTAAAAAGTCTCAAACAGATTTAGAAGAAAGAAGAAATCAGGCAGACTTATTATCTGACCAAAAAGATCAACTTCAAAAATCAGTTTTAAGTTTGACTCAAGAAATTGCGACTTTGAATACTAAAATTCAAATGCAAGAGCAGACTTCTAAATATGATGCAGCTACTAAGAAAGAATATTTATCTCAAAAAGCTGAGCTTTTAAGTCATAAAGAAGAGTTGGCAAAGCAATTAGAAGAATATAATTCTAATTATGAAAAAACTCAAGCAATACTTAAACAATTACAATTGGAATTAACTTCACTCAATAGTCGTCTGCAAGAAGATCCTAATGAATTAAATCATGCTCTCGAACAAACACGTAGTGATTACATCCAAACATTACAAGACCAAACAAGTATTAATAATGATCTTGTATACACTCAAAATGAAATCACTAAAATTAAAAATACTTCTAATGCTGATGAATTACATTTAAAAGATGAGCTGAATAAATCAACTCAGGAGTTAAAAAATATCCAAAAAGAAGGTAAAGATTTAGAAGAACAGCGAGAATTTTTAAATCAAGCTTTAAATAAATTAGTGGGAGAATTAGAAGATAATGAAACAAATGCTGGCCGTGTTAAACAGACAGTAAATGAATTAATTACCTTATTAAATCGTCAAACTGCTCAAGTTGAAGGGCTTAACCGCTTGAAAGAACGTCATGAGGGTTATTACTACGGAGTAAAGTATGTTCTTAATCATTTAGATAAATTTTCTGGAATTGTTGGGGTAATTGGAGAGCTGATTACTTTTTCTAGTAAATATCAATCTGCTATGACTACGGCATTAGGATCTGGAGTACAAAATTTAGTAGCTGTAAATCGTAGTAGTGCTAGGGATGCAATTTATAAGTTAAAACAAAATGGTGGAGGACGAGCAACTTTCTTACCATTAGACGGATTACGTCATAATTCTATTCCTGAGTCAACTATCAATACCTTAAAATCAATTGATGGTTTTTTAGGAATTGCAAGTCAGTTAGTGACTTCTAAGGCAGATTCGGATATTAGCAATGCTATCAACTATCTTTTAGGGAATGTAATTGTTGTGAATAATATGGATACTGCCCTTCAAGTTCAAAAGAAAGCTGGTAAGTTTTATCGTATTGTAACACTTGATGGTGATATTATTAGTCCTGGTGGTTCTATGACTGGTGGTACTCGTAATCAACGTACAAATTCACCATTGGTTACAAATACTGAAATTGATAAATTGAATTCAGCAATTCAAAAAGAAAAAAATAGCTTAGCTCATAGTAAAAAAGAATATGAAAATTATACTGAGAAAATTACAGCTCAAAAAACACAGCAAAATCAGCTAGAAGATAAACTTCATAAGATTTCTCAAAAAATAAATGAATTAAAGTTGAGCTATCAAAGTCAAGAACGAGAAGTTAAACGTCTTGAGCATCTATATGAATCACAGTTAAATAATCAGAAACAGCAAGCAATTGAATTACAAAACTTAACTAATAAACTGTCTCAGCAAAAAGTTCAAAAAGATAAGTTGGAACAAAAGGCAGCCTCACAGAAATCTAAAATGGATAAAATTAAACAGGATCTTACTAATTTGGATGAAGTTTATAATAAAATTAAAGGACAAGTTAGTGAGTTAAAGTCTAAAATTGCTGTTTCTGAGAATAAATTAAGTAATATTGCTCATCAACGAAAACAAGTTAATAATCAATTGCAAACTACACGTGCTCAGATTGATAATTTAACTAAGAAGATTTCTATTATTGAAGCTAACAATTCTGAAGCTAATAATAAAGATGTTCTTAAGACCAAAATTGCTAAATTAGAATCTAATAAATCTAAGCGTCAGCTTGAGTTAACCAAGACAAATGAAGAATTAGGTAAGTTAGATGCTCAAATTAATAATTTAGAATCAATTGCTTCACGTAACTATGATTTAAGAAAAGATGCAGCCCAAGAACAAGAGAGTTTTTCTGTAAAAAAAGCTAAACTATCTGAAAAAATTGATCATAATTTAAAGCAATTAAGTGAAGATTATAGTTTAACTTATGAAGCTGCGCTTGGTTTGACCCAGGGAAAAAGAGATAATGAGGAGTTAAACCAATTACAAAAGGATATTCATCTCCATAAGATGTCAATTGAAGACATTGGTCCTGTAAATTTGAATGCGATTGAAGAATATGATGATGTTAAGGAACGATACGATTTCTTAAATAATCAACAAAATGATTTACTTAAAGCGCGAGAAGATATTGAACAATCAATGGCTCAACTTGATAATGAAGTGGAGAGTAGATTTGGTAAAACATTTAATAGAATTGCTAAAAGTTTTAGCGAGATTTTTCCAATTATGTTTGGTGGAGGTCAAGCTAAGTTAGTTTTAACGGAGCCAGATAATTTATTAGAAACGGGAATAAAAATTATTGCTCAGCCACCTGGCAAAAAATTGCAAAATCTTTCTCTCCTTTCTGGTGGGGAAAGAGCTTTAACTGCTATTACTTTGTTATTTGCAATTTTACAGGTAAATCCTGTACCATTTTGCATCTTAGATGAGGTTGAAGCTGCGTTAGATGAAGCAAATGTTGTAAGATTTGCTCAGTTTTTAAATCATTATGAGCTTGCAACTCAGTTTATTGTAATTACTCATCGTCGTGGGACAATGCAAAATGTGGATAATTTATATGGGGTTGTAATGCAAGAATCAGGTGTTTCGCAAGTTTTATCAGTTTCCCTAAAGGAATTAAAGAAAGAAGTGAATGATTAGTGGGATTATTTGATCGAATTAAAAATTCTCTTTTTGGTAAAAAAGATGAAGAAGAGAAAAAAGAAGAGGTTGAAACTCCAGAAGTTGAAGAAGACAAAAGTAGTGAGGAGCAGCCTGTTGAAGAGACAGCACAAACTACTGAAGAAGTGCAAGAAACTAAGCAGGAAGAAAATGAATCATCAGAAGACTCTTCTGATCAACAGCTAGATAATGAAGCTCCAGAAACTTATGATGAACCTGAAACTAAGGAAGAAACTTCCTCACAAGATCCTGAAGAAGATCAGAAAGAACCTGAAAATGTAGAAAGTATTTCTGAAGTTGAGGCTCCAGAAACATTTGAAGAAACTACTGAAGTAGTAGAAGAACCGGCTGAATCTGAAGATTCTGAAGATGATGAAAGTGAAGAAGACACAGAAGAATCCGAACAAGAAAAATATGATCGTGGTTTAAAGAAAACAAATAGCTCATTTGGGGCTAAATTGAATGCTTTCTTTGCTAAATTTAGAACGGTTGATGAAGATTTCTTTGAAGATTTGGAAGATTTATTAATTGAATCTGATGTTGGTTTTGAAACTGCTGAAGAATTAACTGATTCTTTACGTGATGAAGCTAAGTTACAGAAAGCTAAGAGTCATGACGACTTAAAGCAAGTTATCGTTGAAAAATTAGTAGATATTTATGATAAGGGTGGTGAAGGTAAAGATACTAGTTTAGCTTATAATCCTGATGCTAAGCCTAATGTTTACTTATTTGTTGGAGTGAACGGTGCTGGTAAAACTACTACCATTGGTAAGTTAGCTAAGCGGTTAAAAGATTCAGGTAAATCAGTAATGATGGTAGCTGCTGATACGTTTAGAGCTGGAGCTGTTGAACAATTAGTTGAATGGGGTAAACGTGATGATGTACCAGTAATTACTGGTAAAGAGAAAGCTGATCCAGCTTCTGTTGTTTTTGATGGTGTAAATAAGGCTAAAGAAGAGGGTGTTGATTACTTATTAGTTGACACGGCAGGTCGTTTACAAAATAAAGTTAACTTAATGAATGAGTTAGATAAAATTGAAAGAACTATCAAGAAAATTTTACCCGATCAACCTAATGAAGTTTTGCTTGTATTAGATGGTTCAACTGGTCAGAATGCTTTACTTCAGGCTAAAGATTTTGATAAAACAACTAAATTAACAGGTTTAGTTTTAACTAAGCTTGATGGCTCATCCAAAGGTGGGGTTGTTTTAGCAATTAGGAATGAAATGGATTTACCAGTTAAATTAGTGGGTCTTGGTGAAAAAGTCGATGATTTAGCTGATTTTGACGCTGAAAAATTTGCAATTGGTCTTTTCCAAGGCTTGATGTAAAAAGAAAGTATTATTTATTAAAAAAAGAGGATATTTATGAAAGAATTAAGTGCATGTACTTCGATTTTAGTTGGTAAAAAAGCTTCAATTGATGGCTCAACAATGATTGCTCGTAATGATGACACTTTTAAGCCAATCACACCACAAAGATTTATTATTGAACCAGCTGTTCATGGTGAAAAAGGTAGAAAGATCAAATCTTGGTTAAATAAGTTTGAAATGGAATTACCAGAAGACGCTCAGCGTGTACCAGCAGTGCCAAATGTTGATTATAAGACTCAAGGTTACTACGATGAAAGTGGTATTAACGAAAAGAACGTAGCAATGTCATGTACTGAGTCTACTTATGGTAATGAAAGAACTTTGGCCTTTGATCCGCTAGTAAAGGATGGTTTGGATGAAGATTGTATGCAAACTGTAGTTTTGCCATACATCAATTCTGCTCGTGATGGTGTTCGTCGTTTAGGTAGCCTAATTGCTAAATATGGTTCTCCTGCTGGTAACTCTGTTTTATTCAGTGATAAAGATGAAGTTTGGTACATGGAAATCGTGACTGGTCACCATTGGGTAGCACAGCGTATTCCTGATGATTGCTATGCAACTACTGGTAATCGTGTTGCTATTCAACAAGTTAACTTTGATGATCCTGATAACTTTATGTGGAGTGAAGGTATCCAAGAATTCGTGGAAAATAACCATTTGAATCCTGATCATGAAGGTTGGAACTTCCGTCATATTTTTGGTACTTTTACTGAACAAGATCGGCATTATAATACAAGTCGTCAATGGTATATTCAAAAATTGTTTAATCCAGAAATTGAACAAGATCCTGAAGATCCAGATATTCCATTTATTCGTAAGGCAAGCAAGAAGATCGCTAAAGAAGATATTGAATTTGCTTTAGGTTCACACTATCAGGACACTCCATTTGACCCATTCGGTAAGGGAACTGAGGAGGAAAAACATCGTTACCGTCCAATTGGTTTAAATAGAACCCAAAATTCTCATATTTTACAAATTAGAAGTGATGTACCAGACGAAATGGCTGCAATTATGTGGTTATGTATTGGTGGCCCAACATTTACTCCATATATCCCATTCTTTACTAATATGAATGATACTGATCCGTCATTTAATAACACTTCCATGACCTATAATCAAAATGATGCTTGGTGGTACTACAAGTCATTAGCTGCTTTAGTTGAAAGTCATTACCCACAATTTGTGCAATTAGATACTGATTATTTAACTGAATTGAACAGATACTTCCGTGCTCGTGTTGAAGAAATTATTGCCGGCGCAAAGGATTTGTCAGGTGAGGAATTAACTAAATACTTGACTAGTGAAAATCAAAAGACTGTCGCTCATACTAAGAAAGACAGCGAAAAGTTAATGGGACAAATGTTTACTGAAGCAATCAATATGTCTAAGTTGACTTTCAATATGGATGCTAATCTTTAATTTTGTAGTTAACTTGAAATGAAACAGCTCGTCGTAGCTGTTTTATTTTTTAGTAATTTTGATATACTGATTATGGTGATTATTACATGGATGAATTGGCAAAAAGTGAAAAATTAGGTGACTTGTATGCTTATTATGGGCCGCTATTGACTAAAGGTCAGCGAGAATATTTTGAAGATTATTACTATAATGACCTTTCTTTAGGTGAAATTGCTGATAATCATCATGTCACTAGACAGGCAGTTTATGATAATTTAAAGCGTTCGAGCCGGGCACTTGAAAAATATGAAAAAAAGCTGCATATGCAAAAAGACTATCAAGAATTAAGTAACCTTGCTTGGGAGCTAGCATCGGCAGTAGATCATCATCAATTTGATGAAGCTCATGATGAAGTAGGGAAATTATTGAAAAAATTAGGGGAAATGGAATAATGGCTTTTGAAAATTTAAGTGAAAGACTTCAAAAAGCATTACGAAACTTAACTGGTAAAGGTAAAATCTCAGAAGATGATATCAATAAAGCCAGTCGTGAAATTCGTTTGGCTTTACTTGAAGCTGACGTTAACTTCAAAGTTGTAAAAGATTTTATAAAACAAATTAAAAAGGAAGCCTTAGGTAAAGAAGTTCAAGAAAGTTTGAACCCAGGTCAACAAATTATTAAGATTGTTGATGAACAATTGACCAAGATGATGGGGGAAGAAGCTGTTTCTTTAAATAAGTCGCCGCATATTCCTACAATTATTATGATGGTAGGTCTTCAAGGTACTGGTAAAACTACCACTGTAGGTAAATTAGCCAATTATTTAATGAAGAATGACAAAGCACGTCCCTTATTAATTGCTGGTGATATTTATCGTCCAGCAGCGATTGAACAATTAAAACAAATCGGTGAAACTTTAGACGTACCTGTTTATAGTGAGCCTGACAACAAGGATGTTGCTGAAATTGTTAAACATGGTCTTGAAGAAGCTGATAAAAATAAGAATGACTATGTTTTAATTGATACGGCTGGTCGTTTAGAAATTGATGAGCAATTGATGGATGAGCTAAAGCGTGTAACTGAAGTTGCTCATCCAGATAATACCTTATTAGTTGTTGATGCTATGACTGGTCAAGCAGCAACTAAGGTTGCAGAAAAATTCAATGAAGACCTAGACTTAACAGGTATTATCTTGACCAAACTTGATGGGGATACTCGTGGTGGTGCTGCCCTTTCTATTCGTGCCGTGACTGGTTTACCAATTATCTTTACTGGTCAAGGTGAAAAGCTAACAGATTTAGATAGCTTCCATCCAGATCGAATGGCTTCTAGAATTCTTGGTATGGGTGATATGTTGACCTTAATCGAAAAGGCCCAACAAGATTACGATACTAAAGAAGCTGAAAAAATGGCTGAGAAGATGCGTGAAAACACCTTCGACTTTAATGACTTTGTAGATCAAATGGAGCAAGTCCAAAAGTTAGGGCCAATTGATCAATTGATTAAAATGATTCCGGGTATGGCTAATAATCCGGCTTTAAAGAATATTCATATTCCTGATAATGAAATTGCTCATATCAAGGCTATTGTTTATTCAATGACTCCAGAAGAACGTGAAAATCCTGATATTTTGAATCCTTCACGCCGTCGTCGTATTGCAGCTGGTTCAGGGATGCCAATTGTTCAAGTTAACAGAATGATTAAGCAATTCAAACAATCCAAAGATATGATGCAAAAGATGACTTCGGGTAATATGAAGGGATTAGAAAATTTACCTGGAATGGACTCACCAATGGCTCGTCGTGCGATGCGTTCAATGGGCAAAAAGTTCAAGAAAAATAAGAAGAAGCGTTTAAAAAAGATGAAACGATATCATTCATAAAAAAATAAGTGTTAAGGAAAAATACTTTACACCTTTTATCTGATGTGATATATTATTTAAGTCAAGAAATTTAGGAGGAATTATATTATGGCAGTTAAAATTCGTATGCGCCGTATGGGTTCAAAGAGAAAACCTTTTTACCGTGTTGTTGTAGCTGATTCACGTATGCCACGTGATGGTCGTTTCATCGAAGAAGTTGGTTACTACAATCCACTTTCTAACCCTGCAGAATTCAAGCTTAAGGAAGACAGAGTCTTTGAATGGCTTGAAATGGGTGCACAACCTTCAGATACTGTAAGAAGCTTGCTTTCAAAAGCTGGTTTGATGAAGAGATACCATGACGCAAAATACGGTAAGTAATTACTGATAACTAAGAGTTTGGGGCAAAATCCCAAACTTTTTTGTTACCTCGTTTTTTAGAAAGCTATTTTATGAACGAATATTTTGAAGTGGGTCAAATTTTAACGACCCATGGCCTAAAAGGTGAAGTTAAGGTTAATGTTATAACTGATTTTCCAGAAGAGCGTTTTTCGGAAGGGAACAGATTATTTGTAGATTTAAATGGTGAAATGAAGGAATTGACTGTTGAATCTGCAAGAAAGCAAAAGCAATTTTACTTAATCTTTTTTGAAGAAATCGCCGATATAGATGAAGCAGAAAAGATTTGCCATCATAAGTTATATGTTGCTGATGATGATCGTCAAAATTTACCTGAGGGTAGCTATTATTTCAAAGATATTATTGGTACGCCTATTTATGATCATCTAACTGGTGAAAAATTGGGGGTTTTGAATAATATTGAAACTCCAGGAGCAAATGATATTTGGGAAGTAAAGCCAGAAAAGGGTAAGAGTTTTTGGATTCCTAATATTACTTCTGTAGTCAACAAGGTAGATTTACCCAATAAACGTATTGAAGTTACTTTGCTTGAGGGATTACGCTAATGAAAATAAATGTTTTAACACTATTTCCAGATATGTTTACTCCATTGCAAGTCTCAATGCTTGGTCGTGGTTTAGAAGATGGCAAGTGGGATTTAAATTTAGTAAATTTTCGTGATTTTACTGATGATGTCCACCATCATGTTGATGATACCCCTTATGGTGGGGGAGCAGGTATGGTCCTACAAATTATGCCGATTAAAAAGGCACTGGACTCTTTAGAAAATAAAGGAAAAGTAATTATTACCGCTCCTCAGGGGAAAACTTTTAATGAAAAAATGGCTCAAGATTGGTCAAAAGAGGAGAATTTAACTTTTATTTGTGGTCATTATGAAGGTTTTGATCAGCGTGTTTACGATTTAGCTGATGAAACTGTTTCAATTGGTGATTATGTTTTAACTGGTGGAGAATTGCCAACAATGAGTATGATTGATGCGACTGTTCGTTTATTGCCTGGTATTTTGGGCAACAGTGCATCTGCTGTGGAAGAAAGCTTTTCTCATGGTTTACTTGAATATCCACAGTACACTCGTCCAGCTGATTTTGAAGGACAAAAGGTTCCGGAAGTATTAACTTCAGGTAACCACCAAAAGATTGCTGAATGGCGTCATAAAGAAGCTCTTAGAGCCACTTTATTACATCGACCAGATATGCTAGAAAATCGTGAATTAACTAGCGAAGAACACAAGATGCTCAATGAAATTAAAGCAGAACTTAATGAATAAGTATTTACAATTAAGAGCTGATTTGTTAGACTATTAGGCGTGGCGATTTGCCATTATTATGGGTATTCCGCTGGCGTAGGACGTTGATGAATGCCGTAGAAGGAGAAAAAATAATGAATCCATTAATTCAAGAATTAACTAAAGACCAATTACGTAGCGACTTACCTGACTTCCGTCCTGGTGACACTGTTCGTGTTCACGTACGTGTTGTTGAAGGTAGCCACGAACGTATCCAAATTTTCGAAGGTGTCGTAATTAAGCGTAAGGGTGCTGGCATCAGCGCAACTTACACTGTACGTAAGATTTCATCCGGTATCGGTGTTGAACGTACTTTCCCAGTTAACGACCCACGTGTTGCTAAGGTTGAAGTTAAGCGTCAAGGTCGTGTACGTCGTGCTAAGCTTTACTACTTACGTGAACGTCACGGTAAGGCAGCTAGAATTGCTGAAAAGCGTCGTTAATTCTAATAAAAACGATATTAAAAAAGCATCCTCAGTTGAGGGTGCTTTTTTTGCTATGTTCTTATTTTTTTCTGGTAAGAATATGATAAAATCATGATAAATATTTTTATTGGAGAAAGATAAATGGATAGAAATGTGTTTTTGTTAAATTATGATAGTAATCCTAAAGCAGTTTTAGAGCCGAATCATGAGAGGTTGAATTATCATTTTGATTATCCTCTAATTTATGCCTTTTTAGAAAAAGAAGTAATTGATAATTTTTTGTCTAAAACTCGGCATCGTGAAGTTGGAAAATTTGAGACGATTTCTTTTTCACCTAGTATTTATGAAATTGAAGTTAAGGGAAAAAAGTTTAATTTGTGTCAAGCTCCGTTAGGTGCTCCAGTTGCTACACAATTACTTGACTGGTTAATTAGTTATGGAACTAAAAAAGTATTGGCAATTGGTAGTGCAGGGAGCCTAGTAGATTTACCTGAGAATAATTTCTTTTTGGTTAAAAAGGCCATTAGAGATGAGGGAACATCCTTCCATTATCTGTCTGCTGAAAGTGAAATTGAATTAGATAAAGAATTTAGAAATAATTTATTAACTCATGCCAAAAAAGAAAATACTAATTTAACTGAAGTTATTACTTGGACAACTGACGGCTTTTTTAGAGAAACTGAAGATAAGATAAAACAAGCTCTTGCTTATGGTGCAGAGCTTGTTGAAATGGAATGCAGTGCTATGGCAGCCTGTAGCAAATTTAGAAAAGTTGATTTTGCACAAATTTTATTTACCGCTGATAGTTTGGCGGGTGAAGACGGTCATGATGAACGTAGCTGGGGCGAAGTTGGTAGAGCACGTGCTTTAGAATTGGCGGTATCATTGTTAAATTAATACTTAAAATCACATTTTTCTAAATGGTCATTAACCAACCCAATTGCTTGCAAGAAAGAATAAACTGTAGTGGGTCCCACAAATTTAAAGTCAGCTTTTTTCATGTCTTTAGAGATTTGAGTAGATAAGTCGGTCTTGGCAGGAATGTCAGACATAGTTTGGGGATGATGAATAATTGGTTCAGGAATATAGCTTTGTAAAAATTTAGCTAAACTTTTGCCATTTTTATGCCAATCTCTAAGAATTTTAGCGTTATTGACGGCAGCATTGATTTTTAATTTATTACGAATAATTCCTGCATCGTTAATTAATCTTTCAAAATCTTCTTCGCCAAATTGAGCAACTTTATCTACATTAAAATTTGCAAATGCTTCTCTAAAGTTTTCTCGCTTATGTAAAATGGTTGACCAAGACAAGCCTGATTGAAAACTTTCTAAAATAAGCATTTCAAAAAGATATTCCTCATCTAAGTTAAGTTTTCCCCATTCATAATCATGATAATCTTGGTAGAGTTGGTCGGTAGAGCCAGAATATGTCCAATCGCAACGTTGCATAGTTAAGATCCTTTCTAAAATAAAACTTAATTATAGGTTATTTTATAAATAACGATAAATAAATGCAAAAGCTGCCCCATGTGACCAGCTTTTTTGTATAATTTTAATATAAATATAATTTTGGAGGGGATGATAAATTGATTCATGAATATTCAGCAGGCGGTTTAATTTATCGTCTCAAAGATAATCAAGTGCAGCTACTCATTGTTCAAAGTTGTATTAATGGTTCTTGGGGGTTTCCCAAGGGTCATTTAGAGGATGGTGAAACTAATCGTCAAGCAGCTCAAAGAGAAGTTTTAGAAGAAGTGGGTTTAGAGCCTAAATTTGATTTTTCTTTTAGAAAAAGTATTACTTATACCATCGCTAAAAATCGTGAAAAAACTGTTAATCTTTTTTTGGCTAAATCAGTACCTGGTCAACGTGTGCGTTTGCAAGATAATGAAATTAAAAATGCCAAGTGGTTATCTTATGAAGATGCGCGTCAATTTTTGCGATATCCAGAATTGATTAAAATTTTTGAAGATGTAATAGATTATGTTAAAAAATAGGGATAGAGGCAAAGATGCATTATCCAAAAGAGTTAGTGGATGAAGTTAAACAAAGATCTCAAGGAATGAGATTGGAAGGCTTAAATGAAGGAGCCGGGCCAGTTGATCCGAAGTTGATGATTGTTGGTGAAGCTCCTGGAAGAAATGAAATTATTGATAATATTCCATTTAATGGGGATGCTGGTCGCGAGTTGATGAAATCACTGGCTAGCATTGGTTTGGGTCGTGAGGATGTTTATATTACTAGTGCAGTTCGTAGTCGCCCTTATTCAGTTAAAAAAGTTTTTAGTAAACGTGAAAATAAAGAAGTAATCAAATACCCTAATCGTAAACCTACCAAAAATGAAATATTAGCACATGCGCCATTTTTAGATTATGAGATAAAAATGGTCCATCCTAAGTTGATTGTAGCAGTAGGAAATACTGGACTAGAAAGATTAGTTGGTAAGGGAAAAATTTCTGAATTACATGGTAAGGTTATTGAAGATACACCGATTTTACAGTTGAATGAAAATCAAGATAATTATGTGTGGTCAAAAGAACACTATACAATTTTTCCACAATATCATCCAGCAGCCGTCTTTTATAATCGTAAGTTAACTGATGATATTGAAAAAGATTGGCAAGTAATTAAACCATACTTGATAAGTTAAAGAATGATAAATAACAAGTAGGATTTGTTATGGAGGGTTTTCTTATGAAAAAACAAATTGGAATGACTGCAGTTCTTGCAACTTTAATGCTTACAGTAGGTTGTCAAAATTCTGTATCATCAAATAATCAAAGTAGTTTTGAAAGCTCATCACGTTCTAGTAAAGTAGAAAAAACGTCTACTACTTCATCCCCTAAGTCTAGTTCTAATATATCAAGTTCAGAAAAGTCATCATCTTTTTCATCTTCAAGTTCAAAGAAATCTTCCTCAGCAGATAGCCAAACACCAGCAAGCAAGAAGAGTCGCTTTGCAAAGGTAAATTCAGAGATTGCTGAGAAATTTCCTGATCTGCCACTTCCTAGAACTAGCGGCTTAGATACTGATAGTAATGCATTCAATGCTCGTTATACTCAGAGTAAGAATAAAATTACCATCTACTATAGTGTCGGCAATCAAGCCAAGAAATTTAATGCAGCTAGTTTGAAGAAGGAATTACCATATCTTGTTTATAGCCAAGAAAGTAATTTGAGTTCTGAACAAATGAGTAGCGCAATCAATTATCAAAAACAAGCTTCTGGCTTGCCAACTGTGAAGTTAAATAATGGTGTGACTGCTACTGAACAATCTGGTGCAGGTCAAAGATACTTAACTTGGAATAAAGATAACTGGTCATTTACAGTTCATGCTAGTGCTGTAAGTAACCAAAATCCTAAGCCTACTGCTAATAAGTTGATTGCGTTGCTTGAGGATTATGAATTGCCTGAGATGGATGAGAAGGCTTCAATCACTCTTCGAGTCGGCACAAGTTATGGTTCATTAAATAATGAAATGTACTTTGAAAAAGATGGTAAGTTGTATCACTTACAAGCACATAGCTTGAAGACCATGCTTAAAGTGGCTTCGACAATTAGGTAATTAAAAATTCGCTAGAGCTTTTTTACGAGTTCTAGCGAATTTTTTGGTAAGTTAATACATAATTTTATTAGTAGTTAGAAGTGAGAGCTTTAATAATAACTGCAAAAGTACTACCATGCTCCACCCCAAATAGCAGTGGTAGTAAGTGTGAATAGAACTTTTTTTAATTTTGTCATAGTTAGGATACCTCGTTAAATGAAAAATATAAGTAGAATATTAGGACCGAAGTTTCGAAAGATTAGAAAAGAAAAAAACTTACCCTTGATGATGTAGTTAGCGAAGATGTTTCGATATCTAGAGCCACACTCGGTCGCTGGGAGAGAGGTGAGCAAGATATTACAACCGATGCTTATCGTGAGTTATTAAAACGGGTACATCTTGCTTCAGCTGATATGGTCCCTGACAATTTTGAAGATTTTGCAAATAAAATTGGTAATTTATATGAAAATGATAAAAATGATGAGTTAAAAAAGTTATCTCAAAATTTATTACTTAAATATAAGACCAATAATGGTTTTGAAAATCTTTTGAGAGCTACAACTGCTTGCAACTTTTACATGGATCTTACAGATGAAGATTTAACTAATACTAATTTCAAAAATAACCTTGAATCTCAAATTGATAGTATTATTGAACTTGAATTATGGAATGAACCGGATGTTCTTTTTTTACTAATAGTCAATTGCTTATAAAGCCAAAGACAACTTATGAAGCATCTAGATCTTTAAATAGTGTCGTTTGTGTGAAGGAAGTAGTTTCAATTTTATATTCACGTCCATTATTAAATAGCGTTATAGTTTTGATAAAGAAAAAAGACTTATCATATGCGAAGCAGATTTTTTATTTTGTAGCTAAGCTTAAATTTTCTGATGACAACTTTGGTGCTGAACACAGAGTTAATTGTTTTGAGAAAGCTATAACCGGCATAGAAATTGGCAACTTATGATGCATATAAATATATTGCTGATTTAAATCGTACTTCAAATGAGCGACAATTAGCAAAAGCTTTAAATTTCACCTTGGATCAATTTAGAGAAATTTATAACCTTTGAAATTTGAAATATATTTTTGCGTAAATTGAATGCTATTTTTTGTAGTATAGTAAGTTATAAATGTAGCAAGAGAGCTGTTCTTGCTATAACGAATTTTATTGAATAGGAGAGATTTATTATGAAAAAGTTTATCTCTAGGTGGTATTTAATCCAGAATATCATTGCGTTAATCACAATAGTTGTTCTTCATTTAAATATACCGCTAACTATTATTTCCGGGATAGTGTTGGCATTGTCTGTTATCTTTAATTTTGATTTTATTCAATCTAAAAAGTTAAAAGATAGTAACTGGTTTATTCAGTTTTTCCTGCAACCTCTTGCGGTGGTTATGGCTTGGGATTATGTTTACTTTGAATTAGTACAATATCATTTGAATAATTGGTTTTTATCAACAATACTGTTTTTGTATTATCTAGTAATGTTTGTTCCCTTTGCCTATGTTATTGCAGCTAAGGCAAAGAATTTATTTTTAAGATTAATTTTTATTTATTCACAATATTTTATTATTGGTTTTATTGTTAGTTCTAAGAATAGTGTTCTTTTACATTCAAATGTACTTCAAGCTGTTGCATATTTAATCTTTGTTGTTTTGTTAATGCATTTATGGGGTGCAGCAGGACCAGATGTGAAGTCAAATAAAAAAGAAAATGCTTTAGTGATTATTGTTTTGATATTTATTATATTATTTTATGCATTTATAAATGCTTCTAATAATTTAGATACTTTTCAGGAATTAATTAAAGATATTTCTAAAGATAATGTTATTAATTTTTGGGAATCAATAAGAGCTGGAATTGGTGAAGAAATTACAATTAGATATGCAGTTGCTGTTTGTTTATTATGGATTTTTAGTAAATCTGTTCATAGATTAGTTTTTGCGATTTTGGGTAGTTCTATAATTTTTGGCTTATCTCATTTGGTTAACTTAACTAATAGCCAAGCTTTAGAAGCAACTATTTATCAGGTATTAAATGCTTTTGCAATAGGATTAATATTTATGACAATATTTTTATATACTGGAAAAATATGGGTTACTATGTTGCTGCATTTTATAATTGATTGGTCAAGCACATTTGTATCGGGAACTTTAGTAGAAAATAGTATCTTGGGTCCTAATCTTATAGTTAATTATAATTTTACTAATGTACTTATTCTTATAATTGTCTTTGGCTTGGTCCTCATCTGGATGATGCATGGGAAGCGTCGTCAGGTAATGGAAGAACATGCTAAAGCATTGATTAAAAAATAATATGAAGTTATTACGAATAACTCCGCGCCTGATTTTTGAAATTCTGTAAAGCCAATTTTTAGTAGAATATCAGGTTCTATATCTAAGCTCTTTAATCTATCGATCAAGACTAACTACATTGCAATCAATGATTTCATTGATTTTAGAATTAATCATTGTTCTTTATGCGCTTTTCGTGTGAAGAGAGGTGATCTTTTAGCGGGTTTTATACTTCTTTAGGATTATTTAATGGTCTGAGTGGAATTTATAATACTTTTAAACAACCATTATCCTGGATAGTAGATGAAATCAATCTACTATAGTGTCGGCAATCAGGCTAAGAAGTTTAATGCAGCTAGTTTGAAGAAGGAATTACCATATCTTGTTTATAGTCAAGAAAGTAATTTGAGTTCTGAACAAATGAGTAGCGCAATCAATTATCAAAAACAAGCTTCTGGCTTGCCAACTGTGAAGCTAAATAATGGCATGACTGCTACTGAGCAATCTGGTGCAGGTCAAAGATATTTGACTTGGAATAAAGATAACTGGTCATTTGTGGTTAATGCTAGTACTGTAAGTAACCAAAATCCTAAGCCTACTGCTAATAAGTTGATTGCGTTGCTGAATTGCCTGAGATGGATGAGAAGGCTTCAATCACTCTTCAAGTCGGCACAAGTTATGGTTCATTAAATAATGAAATGTACTTTGAAAAAGATGGTAAGTTGTATCACTTACAAGCGCATAGCTTGAAGACCATGCTTAAGTTGGCTTTCACAATTAGGTAATTAATTAAATAAATGAAAAAAGTACCTATTACTTTTATAGCAGTGATTGCGTAAAAGTTGATAGATACTTTTTGCTAAGCTAATATATAATTTTATTTGAGCAGAGCAATAAATGAACTCATTCCGCCAATTAGCATTGTACCATTCCAAATAATAGATGGTAAATGACGCTTAATTTTAGAAAATAACATGTAAAGGAGATCCTTTCTAGTGAAAATTATAGGTAAAGAATTAGGACCAGAATTTAGAAAAATAAGAAAAGCAAAACGCATTACTTTGATTGAAATAAGTAAAGGTATTAGTTCAGAACCCTCTCTTTCCAAATGGGAAAGAGGTTTGCAAAACATACCAGCTAATGTTTACTGTGAACTTTTAAGAAGACTTCATATTATGCCTAGCGAAATAGAAGTAAATAAAAGTCAGATAAAGCCTTTTATGATTAAAGTGAGTGAATTGTATATCAATAATAAAGACATAGAATTACGTAATTTAGGAATTGAACTTCTTAACAAATATTCAAAAACGCATACTTTTATGAATTTGCTTAAAGCAGCAACAGTATGTAATTTTTATTTAGATTCAACTGGTGAAGATATAACTGATGAATTATTTAAAATTCAAATAAGACTTCAATTGTTTGATCCAGAGGGCTGGCATCACGAGCAAGTAGTTCTCTTTACTAATACGCAATTATTATTAGATTCAAAATCTGTATATAAATTAGCACGGTTGTTAGCGAGTCATGTGTATGAAACTGCTAGAATTTCCGATGATGATTCATTTGCTTTAATTAATTCAGTTCTTACTTTAATAAAACGGAAAAAAGTATCAGCTGCTAAAAAAATGTTACATATTCTTAAAAACATAAAATTAGTTTCATATAACTATGTTGTGCAATATAGAATGGAATTTTATGATGTTTTATTGAAATATGTGGAAACACTAAATCCTGAGCCAATAAAAAAGTACTTCTCTAGTCTATCTAATTCTAAAGTTGAACAACAAGTATTAGAAGATTCTAAAAGTGCATATCTTCAAATACGAAAAATATATGAAGAATAAATACGCGAATCTGCTAACGTATTTAGTTTTACATATTGAGCAAACTTTATTTATAAAAATATTCATATATGAATATTTTTTTATATAGAGTCTTCTTAAATTTGCTACTATTACATCGTAGTAAGAAACGTTTCTTGCTATGTAGATTAATTTTAGGAGGTAATTCACATGAAAAATGGTGAAATTACAGATGTTCAAACTGTAAATCCAGCATTAGATTTGCAAAGAAATCAAGGGATGATTTTTGCAAGAAGACGACATCATCATGATGATAGTCATCATTATAGTAACAGTAGTATTAGTATTTTTTGCTCACATGATGGGGTAACTATTATTGGCTAATTGACTAAATTATAAACAGCGATTGTTTTCAATCGCTTTTTTATGGAGTTTTATATATGAAAAAGTCTATTTCTAGATGGTATTTAATTCAAAACATTATTGCGTTGATTATCATCATTGGGTTTCACTTAAATTTATTACAAACGATTCTTTTTGGGTTAGTACTGCTATTGTCAATTATTTTTAGTTTTGATTTTGGCTCACCCACACAGTTAAAAAAGGCAAATTGGTTTGTTCAATTTTTCTTGCAGCCTTGGGCATTGATTACGGCATGGAATACTATTTATTTGGTATTGGTACAGCATCATCTAAATAATTGGGGATTACTAACAATTTTATTCCTATATTATTTAGTAATGTTTATTCCATTTGTCTTTATTATTGCAGCTAAAGCAAAGAATCTAATTTTACGTTTAATTTTTACTTACTCACAATTTTTTATTATTGTTTTAGCACTCAATAGATTTAATAATAATATATTATTATCCTCGACCATTCTACAAGCTGTTTCATATTTTATTTTTATTGTTCTATTAATGCGCTTGTGGGGTGCAGCAGGACCAAATCTAAAAGCAAATAAAAATGAAAGTGTTTGGATTATAGTTAGTTTAATAATTTTTACATTGGCTTTTATAATTTTAAATGCTTGGAATAATATTAGTTCTATACATCAGTTAATTAATGATATTTATAGAGATAAAATTACTAATTTCTTACAGTCTTTAGAAACAGGTATAGCTGAAGAAGTGACATTTAGATATGGCCTAAGTATTTGTTTTCTATGGATATTTGAAAAATCA
The DNA here is from genome assembly GCF_014803895.1 of Lactobacillus sp. The sequence continues at coordinate 57,391 of NZ_JAAVAU010000001.1, forward strand.
TCGCATAGATTAATTTTTACAATTTTTGGAAGTTCAATATTTTTTGGATTGTCACATTTAGCTAATTTGACGACAGGTCAAGGCTTAATGCCTACTTTAAGTCAAGTTATCTTTGCATTTTCATCAGGATTATTATTTATGATGTGGTTTCTGTACACTGGTAAACTATGGATTACAATATTTTTGCATTTTTTCTTAGATTGGGTAAGTACATTTGGCCATGATTCTATGACTGTTAATAGTATATTGAATTCTATTATTAAAACTACACCTGAATTTATCGGAGCATTTGCTATTTTGATTGTTTTTGGCGGATTACTAATTTGGATGATGCACGGCAAGCGTCGTCAAGTAATGGAAGAACATGCTCAAGCATTGATTGGATATCATAAGTCATAAAAGTATTAAAAACTCCAGAATCATAAAAATCGTTGATAATCTTGATTCATATTTGTGATATGAGTCTTGATATATCAACGATTTTATTTTTTAATTACTGAATGTTGCGATAAAGACTAACAACCTTACCTAAAACTCTATAATTAGCACTATTTTTAAAGCGAGTGATAGAGATTTGATCGTTTACATTTTGGACAGCCACAAGTTCATTATTTGTAGCTAATTCTTGTCTTTTAACAATAATTTGATCATTAGTTAGTAAGCCATTAGAAGGTTGTTCTTGAATTTTAACCATAAACAATTTACCCGCAAATTTTTTTAATTGTGGTGGAATTGGAAAGAAATTTGTTGCGTGTTGCATAGCTTCATCAAGATCGTTTACAGTAGAATTAATGATTGGAATAACTTGCGGCTTTATGCCGAGTTCTTTGAGACCAGCCTTGGTAATTTCCATCGCGCGAGGTTTTGTTGCATCACGATACAATAACCCCTTATTTTCTAAGCGAGCTAGGTGACCGTGAACTGTTGAAGTTGAAGAAAGATTTACTGCTTCGCAAATTTCTCTAACAGTAGGTGGAAATTTCTTTTTTTCAACAGTATCATAAATATATTGCAAGATTTGAATTTGTTTGGATTTATGTTTTTTTGTTTCAGTCATAAAGCTTCTCCATTAGCAATTTTGTTTCATTTTATCAAAAAAATTCTTACCAAACAAACTAACGTTCTTAAAATAATTCTTTAATGGCTTTTTTTCTGAAGAAGATTAGGGTAGACTTAAAGAGTATAGTGAGGTGTTTAACATGGATAAAAAAGAAGAAGAAAAGGTAATTAAGCGTATTAATGAACTTTACCATACAAGTAAAGAAAGAGAATTAACGCCTGATGAGTTAGAAGAAAGAAAGAGACTACGGGCAGCATTCTTAGAAAACTTCCGAGCAGGTTTTAGACAACAACTTGAAGATACTGTAGTTATCGATAAAGATGGTAAGGAAGTAACTTCAGAAAAAGCTAAAGAAGCTCAAAGAAGAAAGGGATTAAGAAAAGATTAATTCTCCCCTTTCAAAAAGCTTGTTTTTTTAGTAAAATTTACTTGTTTATAAAATTGGAGGTTTTTTAATTATGAATTTAGGTTTAGCAATTTTTCTTATCATCATTGCCTTAATTATTGGCTTAGTTGGTGGTTTCTATGGTGCAAGAGCATACATGAAGAAGTATTTCCAAGATAATCCTCCAATCAGCGAAGATATGATTGCTGCAATGATGGCACAAATGGGTCAAAAGCCATCTGCTAAAAAGCTTAACCAAGTAATGAATATGATGAAACACCAACAACAACGTAATAACAAGTAAGTTTTATCTAATCATTGGAGAGACGGAGGAGTGCATCCTCGGTCTCTTTTTATTTGCTAGTAAGTATAAGGAGAATGACGATTTATGAAAAAATATTTTACTGTTCGTGGAGGTGCTGGTGATATTACTGGTTCTGACAAGATGCGTCCACAAGATAATTTGTATTTAGCAGTTAATGCAGATTGGCAAAAGACTGCAAAAATCCCAGCAGATCGTACTGAAACTGGAACTAATGCTCAAATTGATATGCGTCTTGAGAAGATTATGATGCAAGACTTTGCCGACTTTGCTGATGGTAAAAAAGAAATGCCACAAGTTCAAAATTTTGATAAAGCAATTAGCTTATATAAATTAGCTCGTGATTTTGAAACTAGAAATAAGCAAGGTATGACACCAATTCAACAAGATTTAGCTAAAATTAATGATTTAAATAATTTTAGTAAATTTAATCAATCAGCTGGTGAACTTACTTTGCAAGATTTCACTTTACCTTTTGCTTTTGATGTTGATGCTGATATGAAAGATACTAGCAAAAATGTTCTGCATTTTTACGGTCCAGGTACTCTTTTGCCAGATACTACAAGCTATGAAGGTCCAGATGCCGAAAAGTTACTTGGAATTTTAGAAAAACAAACTATTAAACTGTTAGTAATGGCTGGGATAAATGAAACAGATGCTAAGCGTGAAGTAAAAGCAGGTTTAGCATTTGATAAAAAATTAGCTAAAGTAGTTAAGTCGACTGAAGAATGGTCAAACTATGTGGCAATGTATAATCCAATGTCGATGCAAGATTTCTTAGCTAAGTTCAAGTCATTCTATATGAAGCAATATTTAGAAAGTATCTTACCTGAATTGCCAGAAACGGTCATTGTTACTGAACCTAGATTTTTAAATCATGTAGAAGAACTGATTAATGACGCCAATTTTGACGAAATTAAAGGTTGGATGTTAATTAAATTCATTGGTAGTGTAACTAATGTTTTGTCACAAGATGTGAGGGATGCCGCTTTTCCATACCAACAAGCAATTACTGGGGCAGGTGAATTACCATCTCAAGAAAAGCAAGCATATAGGTTAGCAGATCGAATTTTTGATGAAGTTGATGGTATTTATTATGGTCAAACTTATTTTGGTGAAGCGGCTAAGCAAGATGTCACTGAAATGATTAAGCAAATGCTCAAAGTGTATGAACAAAGAATTTCTGAAAATGATTGGCTTTCTGAAGAAACTAAGAAACAAGCAATTGTGAAACTTAATGCTTTAGTTCTTAAAATTGGGTACCCAGAAAAGCAAGAAGAAATTTTTAATAAGCTTGCTGTTGATGAAAATAAGTCATTATATGAAAATGTTAAAAATATCAACATTGCTAAAAATAAAGAAAATTTTGCTAAAATTATTAAGCCAGTTGATCGTACAGTTTGGTTAATGCCAGGTAATATGAATAATGCTTGCTATGATCCACAAAGAAATGATTTAACTTTCCCAGCTGGAATTTTACAAAAACCATTTTACGATGCTAAACAAAGTAGAGCTGCTAACTATGGTGGTATCGGAGCAACTATTGGACATGAAATTTCTCACGCCTTTGATGATAATGGTGCTCAATTTGATGAAAAGGGCAATATGAAGAATTGGTGGGCTAAAGAAGATTTTGCAGAATTTAATAAGCGCACTCAAGCTGCTATCGATATTTATGATGGTTTGGAATACGGTCCATCTAAATTAAACGGTAAGCAAGTAGTTTCTGAAAATATTTCTGATATTAGTGGACTCACTTGTGCTATTCAAGCTTGCAAGCTGGATAAAGGAGATTTAAAAGAATTATTTGAGAATTATGCTCGTTCGTGGATGCAAATTCAACGTCCAGAAGCAATCAAGACAGAAATTGCTGTCGATGTTCATGCACCTCAGCCAACACGTGTAAATATTCCAGTTCAATGCCAAAAAGAATTTTATGAAACTTATAATGTTAAACCACAAGATGGTATGTGGCTTGATAAAGATAAGCGTGTAGTTATTTGGTAAGATTGAAAAAGCTGCTAGGAATTAATTCCTAACAGCTTTTTTATCGTAAAAGTTATTATTTTTCAGTTAACATGTAAGCACGAGTCATTGGTAAGTTTTTACCAGATGGTCCCTTAGTTAATAAGTATTGGATAACGTCAATGTTACCTGATTCAAATGAAGCAGCACACGCTTGAAGGTAAAGGTCCCACATTCTGCAAAATCTTTCCCCCATCATTTCTTTAACTTGATCACGTACAGCATTAAAGTTCTTGTCCCAAATTTCCAAAGTTCGTTGGTAGTGACGGCGAAGAGTTTCCATATCAGTAATCTGCAAGTTGTTTTCTACAATATCACCGACAATTTCTTGAAGACCTGGAATGTAACCACCTGGGAAAATATACTTATCAATCCAAGCATTGGATGCACCACCTTGTTGGCGAGTAATGCCGTGAATTAGAGCAGCTCCATTTGGATTTAAGTATTTAGCAACGTCAGCAAAGTAACCACTCAAGTTTTCGCTACCAACGTGTTCAAACATACCAACGGAAGTAATGTAATCAAACTTACGGTCACCTAATTCGCGGTAATCTTCAAGTAAGACTTCAGCTTGATCTTCTAAGCCCATAGCTTTAATTTTTTGGCTTACTAACTTGTATTGTTCTTCACTCAAAGTTACACCAGTAACCTTAAGATCATATTCTTTAGCAGCGGTGAGCATTAAAGTACCCCAGCCACAACCAATATCTAAGAAAGTCTTACCTTTTTGTGGGTTTAACTTTTTAAGAATATGGTGAACTTTAGCAATTTGTGCAGCTTCTAAGTCGTCGGTATTACCGTTAGTAAAGTAAGCACATGAGTAAGTCATGGTTGGATCTAACCATAATTTATAAAATTCATTTCCAATATCATAGTGACTGTGAATATCTTCTTGATTTTGTTTTTCAGTATGTTTTTTAACCTTAGGCATAAATTTTCTGAATTTAGAATTTCTCATAAAAGATTCAGCAGACTCATAGGCTCCCAAGATTAGCTTTTGAATTACTTGAGTATCGTCACCATTGGCACTCTTGATTTCAATCTTTTTATCCATATAACCTTCACCAAGAGCTAACGAAGCGTTGCTACTGATGTCAGAAATTGGAATCTTTTCATTGAAAACAATCTCAAGTTCAGGTTCTCCATTGCCATAAACTACACTCTTACCGTCCCAGTAAGTAACTTTTACGGGGAAGGGGAAAGACTTACTGAGCATCATTTTATAAAATGTTTTTTCTAATACCAATTAAATTTCCTCCGTTTTTTAAAAACCTAGAGATAATTTTAACACTAATTTAAAATTCTGTAGCAAAGAAAAAAGTGAGAAAATTTTCTCACTTTTATTTTGCAACATAATGAAAATTGGGATTTTGTTCTTTATCAAGTTTGTTCCAAGCTTGCTCAAGTTCAGCATATAATTCTGGAACCGTTTCTTTATCAACTTTTTGTTTTCGTGGAATATAAATAGGTTCTCCAAAGCAAATATCTAATGATTTTCTCTTTAATAATCCTCCAAAAGTTAAAGGACCCTGGTAGATTACTGGAACTATTGGTTTCCCAGACATTTTAGCGATGACAAATGCACCACTTTTTAATTCTGATGAATGACGTGTGCCAGAGGGAAAGATAATTAATGAAAGGTTACCTTTACGTAGTCCCTTTACTGGTATTTTAATTGCTGAAGGACCAGGATTTTTTCGATCAACAGAAAAAGCATGTGCATGAATTAAGATAAATTTTAAAATAGGATTTTTGAATAGTTCTTTTTTAGCCATGAACATAAATTCTGTTGGACTAGCTGCTAAGGCAAATAAAATTGGTTCCCACCAAGTACGATGAGGTGCAGCTAAGATATAATTACCTTCAGGGATACGATTTTTGTGGTGGACATGTAAATGACCATTTAGAACCCAAACAATAAAGCGGACGATTGGGCGAATTATTTTATAAAACATATTATTTCCTCCAATTATTGTAGTAATATTTTATACCAGCTAGATAAAAATATAAATAGAGAGGGTAAATGCAGATGAGAGATTTGCTTAAAAGTGGGGAAAGAATTGATTATCTATATAGTGATGATTTACGAATTATTCAAGCTAAAGATTCATTTGCTGTAACACTTGATACAATGCTTCTAGCGTATTTTGCAAAAGAAAAGATTCATGATAATTATCAAGTAGTAGATTTATGTAGTGGTAATGGTGCGGCAAGTATCTATATGTCTTATTTTAATCGTGCTCATTATCACGCAGTGGAAATTCAACCTAATATAGTGAATCAGGCGCAACGGAGTGTTGAGTTAAATGGTTTGGAAAATAGGATTAATGTTTATGAAATGAATGCAATTGATGCACCTAAAAATTTAGGTAAAGATAAGTTTGATGTTGTGGTAGTTAATCCTCCATATTTTAAGGCACCTGCAGGACATGTAATTAATCCTGATGAAAAAAAGGCAATCGCTCGTCATGAATTATTGATTAATTTAGAGGGTATCATTGATGTGGCGAGTCAAATGTTAAAAATGAAGGGAAAAATGTTTATGGTTCATCGTCCAGAACGATTGGGCGAAATCATGCATTATTGCTTGAATCATAAAATGAGCGTTAAAACTGTTCAGCCTTTTGTTTCTAAACGGGGAGATGATAGTAATTTAATTATTGTTGAAGCGATTAGAAATGCTAGCAGTGATGGGGTAGTTTTGCGGGATGCAATTGAAGTCCATAATCTAGATGGCTCTTTTACACCAATAATTCAAAAGATTATTAAACAAACAGATAGTGAAAGACAAAAACATAATAAAAAGCAAAAATATTATTTTTACTGTCTTTTATGTAATGATGGTAGTTTTTATGGTGGTTTTACGAATGATTTAAGCCATCGTTTAGAGATGCATAATACGGGCAAAGGAGCTAAATATACTAAATCTAGAAGACCTGTCAAGCTGATTTATCATGAAGAATTTGATGATAAAAGATTAGCTTTAAAAAGAGAATATTGGTTTAAGCATCATAGTCGCGAATGGAAAGAGAAATTTTTACGAGAACATAATGTAAAGTTTTGATTGAAAAAATCATTAAGATTGGGTACAATGTTCAAGTGTGCTTTCTGCACACATAAGTTTATAAATCACATCAGAAGCGATTAAAGTCTACGGTGCCCTACGGGGTCTGATTTTAATGGGACCTTCTGAGAGGAATTAATAACCATAGGAGGATATTTTTATGACAGTTGTTACTATGAAGCAATTGCTTGAAGCAGGTGTCCACTTCGGTCACCAAACTAGAAGATGGGACCCAAAGATGGCTCCTTACATCTTTACTCAAAGAAACGGTATCTACATCATTGACTTGCAAAAGACTATCAAGATGTTAGATGACGCTTACAACTACACTAAGGCAGTTGCTCAAGATGGTGGTGTGTTCTTGTTTGTTGGTACTAAGAAGCAAGCACAAGACTCAATCGCTGAAGAAGCTAAGCGTGCAGGTCAATACTACGTTAACCAACGTTGGTTAGGTGGTACTTTGACTAACTGGACTACTATTCAAAGCCGTGTTAAGAGATTAAAGCAATTAAAGCAAATGTCAGAAGATGGTACTTTTGATGTTCTTCCAAAGAAGGAAGTAGCACTTTTGACTAAGGAAATGGACAAGCTTGAAAGATTCTTAGGTGGTATTGAAGATATGCCTAGAATTCCTGATGTTATGTTTGTTGTTGACCCTAAGAAGGAAAAGATTGCTGTTCACGAAGCTAACATTTTAGGTATTCCAGTTGTTGCTATGGTTGATACTAACACTGATCCAGATCCAATTGATGTTGTTATTCCATCAAATGATGACGCTATTCGTGCTATTCGTTTAATTTCCGGTGCTATGGCTGACGCTNTCATTNAAGGTAAGCAAGGTCAANACGACAACGAAGATGTTGAAAAGGAAATGGCTGACAAGGCTGCTGAAGCTGACAATGACGAAGTTTCAATTGAAGAAGTAGTCGAAGAAGCAGAAACTGAAGATTAATTTTTACTAAGATTTCATAAGGAGAAATTGAAATGGCAAAAATTACTGCTGCTCAAGTTAAAGAATTACGTGAAACTACTGGTGCTGGTGTTATGGATGCCAAAAAAGCATTGGTAGAAGTTGATGGTGATATGGAAAAGGCAGTTCAATACCTTCGTGATAAAGGTATGGCAAAGGCTGCTAAGAAAGCTGATCGTATCGCTGCTGAAGGTTTAACTGGAGTTTATGTTGATGGTAATGCAGCAGCTATTACTGAAGTTAACTCTGAAACTGACTTTGTTTCTCAAAACGATAAGTTTGTTAACTTAGTAAATGAAGCTACTAAGACAATTGCTGAAGGTAAGCCTGCTGATATGGAAGCAGCTCAAGAATTGAAGATGGCTGATGGAACTACTTTGGACCAAGCTTTCGTAGATGCTACTGCTACAATCGGTGAAAAGATCGTGTTACGTCGCTTTGCTTTAGAAGAAAAGACTGACGATCAAGAATTTGGTGCTTACCAACATAACGGTGGTCAAATTGGTGTTATTACTGTTTTGGAAGGTGCTGATGCAGAAACTGCTAAGCACTTAGCAATGCATATTGCTGCTATGGGTCCTAAGGTTATTTCACCAGATGAATTAGATGATGAATTTATTACTGATCAATTAGCAGTAATGAACCACAAGATTGACCAAGATAATGAAAGTCGTGCATTAGTAAACAAGAAGCCTTTACCACATCTTGTTTATGGTTCAGCAAAACAATTAAGTGATGATGTTTTAGCTAAGGCTGAAGAAGATATTAAGGCAGAACTTAAAGAATCTGGTAAGCCAGAAAAGATTTGGGATAAGATTATTCCAGGTAAAATGCAACGTTTCATTGATGATAATACTCAAGTTGATAAGCAATTTGCTGTTTTATCACAAGATTACATCATGGACGACAGCAAGACTGTTGGTGAATTTTTGAAAGAAAAAGGCGCTAAATTAGTTGCTTTCCAACGTTATGAAGTTGGTGAAGGTATCGAAAAGAAACAAGAAGATTTCGCTGCCGAAGTTCGCGAACAAATGAAATAATTATTTAATTTTAAAGGAGTGATGCTTATGCATCGCTCTTTTTTTTATTCCTTTACTTTTATATTCAGTTATCGAGCATTCTTTATGGTAAAATGATAAGAGCTATTAAGGAGGATAATCATGAGTCAAGTAAAGTACAAACGCATAATTTTAAAAGTTTCCGGTGAAGCTCTTGCTGGTGAAAAGGGAACTGGTATTAATCCGGAAGTTATTAGACATTTAGCAGGCGAAATCAAAAAAGTCCATGATATGGGCGTAGAAATTGGTATCGTCTGTGGTGGTGGTAATATGTGGCGTGGTGAAACTGGAGCAAATTTGGGCATGGAAAGAGCTCAAGCTGACTACATGGGTATGCTGGCCACAATTATGAACGGTTTGGCCTTGCAAGATGGTTTAGAAAATCTTGGCGTACCTACTAGAGTACAAACTTCAATTGAAATGCGCCAAATTGCTGAGCCTTATATCCGTAGAAAAGCTATCCGTCATTTGGAAAAAGGTCGCGTCGTAATTTTTGGTGGTGGTACAGGAAATCCATATTTCTCAACTGATACTACTGCAGCATTACGTGCAGCTGAAATTGATGCTGATGTAATTTTGATGGCCAAAAACGGTGTTGATGGTGTATATTCTGCTGATCCAAAGCTTGATCCAAGTGCTAAGAAATATGATGAATTAACTCAATTAGATTTAATTTCTAAGAACTTGAAAGTTATGGATAGTACTGCAAGTTCATTATCAATGGATAATGATATTCCATTGGTTGTCTTTAATGTTAATAAGCCTGGCAACATTCAAAAAGTTGTTGAAGGTGAAAATATTGGTACAGTTATTAAGGGGGACAAATAATGGCAAACGAAGTTATTGATAAAGCAAGAAGTAATATGAATAAATCTATTACGGTTTATGAAAAAGACTTAGGCTCAATTCGTGCGGGTGTTGCGAATGCAAGCTTGTTGGATAACATTAAGGTAACTTATTATGGTGCTCCAACACCTTTAAATCAAATGGCAAGTATTACCATTCCTGAAGCTCGTGTTTTAATGGTTACACCATATGATAAGACTAGTTTAGATGATATTGAACATGCCATTTTAGCTTCAGATTTAGGGATTACACCTGCAAATGATGGTTCTGTAATTAGAATTGTGATTCCACAATTAACTGGTGAACGCCGTCAAGAAATTGCTAAGCAAGTAGGTAAACTAGCTGAAAAAGCTAAAATTGCAATCAGAAATGTTCGTCGTGAAGCAATGGATACTTTAAAGCGTCAAACTAAAGATGGCGATATCACTGAAGATGAACAACGTAATTTAGAAAAGCAAGTCCAAAAAGTAACTGATGAGTCAACTAAGAAAGTTGATGAACTTGCTGATAAAAAGAGTAAGGAAATCACTCAAGGTTAGGTTTTAAGATGAGTGATAATAGCAGACCTTTAAATCATTTAGCAATTATTATGGATGGAAATGGTAGATGGGCTAAGAAGAAACACCTACCACGCTTTGTTGGTCATAAAAATGGTATGAAGAACATTCGTAAAATTGCATTAGCTGCTAATGAATTAGGCATTAAAGTTTTAACGCTTTATGCCTTTTCTACTGAAAATTGGGCTCGTCCAACGGACGAAGTAAATTATTTAATGCGGTTGCCAATTGATTTTTTTAATAAGTTCATGCCAGAATTGATGGAAAATAACGTTAAAGTTAATATTATGGGCTTTAAAGATGAAATTCCTCAGAAAACTTATGAAGTTGTTAAAAGGGCAATGGCTGAAACTGCTAATAATACTGGTATGGTATTGAATTTTGCCTTTAACTATGGCTCTCGTAAAGAAATTGTAGCTGCAGTTCAAAAACTCGCTCAAGAAGCAGCAGATGGCAAAATTAGGCCGGATCAAATTGATGAAGAGATAATTTCAAATAATCTATTGACTAATGACCTCAAACCCTATGATGACCCGGATTTGTTAATTAGAACGTCTGGTGAGGAAAGATTATCTAACTTTTTATTATGGCAAGTAGCTTATAGCGAATTTGCCTTTACCAATAAGAATTGGCCTGATTTTGATGAAAATGATTTGAAGCAATTAGTGGATGAATATCAGAAGCGTGACCGACGCTTTGGAAAGTTATAGATTGATAGAAGTTTATTAGTATATGAAAACAAGAGTAATCACGGCAATTATTGCCTTAATTGTATTTATTCCTATCGTATATTTTGGTGGGATTTGGATAGACATAGCTGCTTGTGTTTTTGCAGCAGTAGGTATTAGTGAAATTTTTATTATGAAAAAGCAAATTCTAGTTTCTTGGGATTTTGTATTTGCATTATTAGCTACTTTATCCCTAGCTGTTCCTGATAGCTTTTTCAATTTTTTACCATCATTTTTAAATCGGATAGATATTTTTTATATCTTTGTGATGTTAATGTTGGTGAGAACGGTATTATCAAAAAATCGTGTTACATTTGATGACGCAGGTGTATATACTTTAGCCTCTCTCTACATTGGGACTGGTTTTCACTATATGGCAGCTATTAGAAATGCTCATATGGGATTACAAGTATTGTTCTACGTATTTGTAGTAGTTTGGGCAACTGATATCTTTGCTTACTTAATTGGTAGAAAGATTGGTAAGCATAAGTTATGGCCAGTTATTAGTCCTAATAAAACCTGGGAAGGTTCAATTGGAGCTGTAATTATGGCTTTAGTTTGCGCCGCTATTTATGTTTATTTTGTACCAACTGGAAGAAATCCAATTACTTTAATTATTTTAGCATTCTTCTTATCTATCATTGGTCAAATGGGTGACTTAGTAGAGTCTGCTTATAAGAGATTTTATGGTGTAAAGGACTCAGGTAAAATTTTACCCGGACACGGTGGTATTTTAGATAGATTTGATAGCATGTTATTTGTATTACCTGTAGTTGCATTTATGGGGATTATGTAGGAGAACTACTGGATGAAAGGAATTTTAATCTTTATTGTTGTTTTCGGTATCCTCGTTTTCGTACATGAATTTGGACACTTTATCGTAGCCAAAAAATCAGGTATCTTAGTCCGAGAGTTTTCTATCGGGATGGGACCAAAGCTATTTCAAGTAATGCGTAAGCAGACGACATATACAATTCGATGGTTACCATTGGGAGGTTACGTTCGTTTAGCTGGCCCAGATGATACAGCAAAGATTGATCCCGGTACAACAGTTGTTTTGCAATTAGATGAAAACGGAAATGTTAAGAGAATTGATGCATCAGGATCTCAGATGCCAATTGAAGGTATTCCCGTTCAAGTAAATTCTAGTGATCTTGTGGATAAGTTAATTATCTCTGGATTTGAAAATGGAGATGAAGATAAGCCTAAGACTTATCATGTTGATCACGATGCGACAATTATTGAAAAAAATGAGACTGAACTTTTAATTGCCCCTCGAGATGTACAATTTCAAGAAGCGAATGTTTGGAAGAAATTAGCAACCAATGTTGCTGGTCCCTTAATGAACATAATTTTAGGCTTTGTGGTATTTTTAATTTGGGCTTTAATGATGCCAGGACCATCTACTACTACAATTAGTCGTGTAGTAAATAATTCTCCTGCACAAAGTGTCGGAATCAAGGCTAATGATCAAATTGTTGCTTTAAATAATAAAAAGATTACCCAATTTGATCAAATAAGCCAAATTTTGACGAAAAATAAGAAGAAAACTATCAGTGTTAAAGTTAAGAGAAATAATAAAACACAAACCTTTAAGATAACACCAAAAGAAGTTAAAGTTAATGGGCAAAAAGTATACCAATTAGGTATTTATGCTAAAACTAATGACTCCATTATGGCAAAACTTGGAAATGGATGGAATACTGCTGTAGATACTACTGGCCTAATTTTTAATGCAGTTGGGGGACTATTTAGGCATTTTAGTTTAAATAAACTCTCAGGCCCAGTAGGAATTTATTCTCAAACTGCACAAGTTTCAAAAATGGGCTTTACTTATATTTTGGCCTTCTTGGGCATGATTTCTATCAACTTAGGGATTGTTAACTTATTACCAATTCCAGGCTTAGATGGTGGGAAATTACTATTAAATATTATTGAATTAATTATTGGTAAGCCAATCCCACAAGATAAAGAAGCAATTGTTGATATGATAGGTTTTGTACTTCTTTTAGTATTAATAATTGCGGTTACTGGTAATGATATTTATCGTTACTTTATAAAATAAGTATTAAATTGAATTTTAATTTTGGAGGAAAAATGCGTCAATCAAAATTTTTTATGCCTACTTTAAAAGAGGCACCTGCAGATGCAGTCGCAGAAAGTCATAAGTTAATGATTCGTGGTGGCTATATTCGTCAAGTTACAGCAGGGGTTTATGCTTACCTTCCATTAGGTTATCGTGTTTTAAGAAAAGCAGAAAATATTATGGAAGAAGAAATGGATAAAATTAATGTTCCTGAAATGTTAATGCCCCATTTCTTACCAGCTAGCTTATGGGAAGAGTCTGGACGCTTACCTAAATATGGTCCAGAAATGTTTAGACTTAAGGATCGCCATGATCGTGAAAGTCTTCTCGGTCCAACTCATGAAGAAACTTTTACGGAAATTGTTGCTAAAAATTTGAAGAGTTACAAACAAATGCCAATTGCTCTTTATCAAATTCAAACTAAATTCCGTGATGAAAATCGTCCTCGCTTTGGTTTGTTACGTGGTCGTGAATTCATCATGCTTGATGCGTATAGTTTCGCTTCAACTCAAGAACAACTTGATCAACAATTTGATGATGAAAAACAAGCATTTAAGAATATATTTAGAAGAGCAGGGGTAGATATCCGCCCAGTTATTGCTGATTCTGGGACTATGGGTGGTAAAAACTCTACTGAATTTCAAGCTCCAGCTGCTATTGGTGAAGATACAATTGCAACTAATGAAAAGGGAACTTATGCTGCAAATCTTGAAATGGCTCAAAGTATTGATACTTTTAAACAAGATCCTGAAGATCCTAAAGAGTTAAGTAAAGTTGCTACTCCCGGTATGGATTCAATTAAAAAATTAGCAGAATTTTTAGATGTACCAGCCACTAGAATTGTGAAAAGTATTTTGTTCATTGCTGATGATCAAAAAGTTTTAGTTTTGATTCGTGGTGATAAAGAAATTAATGAAGTAAAATTAGGTCACATTCTTGATGCTGATGAAGTAAGAGAAGCAACTCCAGACGAGCTGATAGAAATTACTGGATCAGCTAAGGGTGGCGTAGGTCCAATTGATGCAGATTGGGCTGATAAAATTATTGCTGATGAAACTGTAAAAGGTCTTTATAATGTTGTCGTTGGTGCTAATGAAACTGATTATCAATATCAAAATGCGAATTTAGATCGTGATTTTAAGGTCGATGAATTTGCTGATATTAGAACTGCCAATGAAGGCGAACCTGATCCAGTTGATCATTTACCACTTCAATTTACAACATCTATTGAAGTTGGCCATATTTTCAAGTTGGGTACTTACTATACTGATACTATGGGTGCAGATTTCTTAGATAATAATGGTAAAGCTAAGCCTGTAATTATGGGTTCTTATGGTATCGGTGTTACTAGAATGTTATCAGCTGCGGTTGAACAACACTTAACCGATAATGGTATTGCTTGGCCAAAAGAAATAGCACCATTTACAATTCATTTAATTCAAATGAAGATGAAAGATGAGATGCAAACTAAAGTTGCCGAAAAACTTGAAAAAGAATTAGCAACTAAGTATGATGTTTTATACGATGACAGAAATGAACGTCCAGGTGTTAAGTTTAATGATGCAGATTTAGTTGGTGCACCAATTAGAATTACGATTGGTCGTAAAGCTGGCGATGGTATTGTTGAAGTTAAGCGCCCAACTGATGAGAAGGCAACTGAAGTTAGCTTAAATGACTTAGACGCATATATTACTAAAGAGTTAGGGTAATTTTCGTGACTAAACAAAATGATCTTTTCTTACGCTTATTGAAGCAAGTTAAGTTTCCCGATAGTTTTGATGATAATAGTGTAATCGAAACTGGTGAAATTCAAAACGTGGATGTATTTGCCAATGAAAGAAAGTGGCAAATCCACGTTTTTTTTGCTACACCGTTACAATTTGATACATATAAAGCATTAATAGATGCAGTAAAAGTTGAATTTGATTCTATTGTTGATGTAGAGATTTTTGTTAAAACAGCGGATGGTAAGGCATTATATTTACCACAATATTGGGAATATGTAGTGCAGAATGCATCTGACTTATCAACGATGGTTAAAAAATTTTTGCAAAAGCAAAAGCCAATTTTAGAAGATGGCAAATGGTATATTCCAAGTCAAAATCAAATTGTAGATAATTTAATTAATGAAAAAATTCTTGCTACTTTAAACGAAGAATTTCGAAAGTATGGATTTTTTAATATTAAATTTTCTACACGAGTGGATAATCAAAGTAATGATGCCGATTTTAAGAGCTTAGAAGAACAACAAGTACAGCATGATCAAGCAATGAGTAAGCTTTATAATGAGGCACCACCAGTACCAAAGCATCATACTCCAGTTAAAACAACCCGTGCTAGCAAGGATAAAATTGATAGTAAAGCTAAGTTTATTCAAATGAAGTTCTTAGAAGACGGTATCTCAAATGTTATTATTCAAGGTAATATTTTTAATGTAGAAGTTAAAGAGTTAAAGTCTGGTAAGGCAATATTTACTGGTGAAATTACTGATTATACCGATTCAATTAGTTTTAAACGTTTTATTTCTAATCCTGATGAAGTAGATTTTTATAAATCAATTAAACCCGGTGTTTGGGCAAAGCTCCAAGGGTCTGCTGCAGATGATCAATGGCAGCATGAGGTAGTTTTTAATATTAGAAATATGGAATTGATTGAACATGCGGGCCGTCAAGAAGAATATAAAGGCGATAAAAAGCATGTGGAATTGCATTTGCATACTAATATGAGTCAATTAGATGCTACAGATAGTCCAACTGATTTTATTAAAACTGCTAAAAAATTTGGTCAAAAAGCTATTGCCATTACTGATCATGGAGATGTACAATCTTTTCCCGAAGCTTATAGTGGTGGTAAAAAAGAAGGTATAAAGATTTTGTATGGATATGAAGCTAATATGATTGATGATCATGCTTTATTAGTTTTAAATCCTGCAGAAATGGATTATCGTGATCGTGAATATGTAATCTTTGACGTTGAAACTACTGGGCTTTCTTCAGTCTACGACACAATTATTGAAATTGGTGCTGTTAAAATGAAGAATGGAGAGGTTATTGAAAGATTTGATAAATTTATTAATCCCCACCATCCTTTAAGTGATGCGACAATTAATTTAACTTCAATTACTGATGAAATGGTAAGCAAAGCTGATGATGAAGCCACTGTAATTAAACAATTTAAAGAATTTTATGGCGATCGACCTTTGTGTGGGCACAATGTTCAATTTGATGTTGGGTTTGTAAATGCAGCTTTACGACGTGCTAATTTAAATGAAATTTCACAACCTGTAGTTGATACATTAGAAGTTTCACGATTACTTCATCCAGAACAAAGTCGACATACACTGGATTCTTTAGCCAAAAAATATAACGTAAAACTTGAGCACCACCATAGAGCTAATCAGGATGCAGAAGCAACTGGATATTTAATGTTTAAGTTACTGGATGCTTTTTATGATAGATTTCATGAAGCTGATTTAGGTAAAATGAATAATTATGCCAAATATGGTCAGGTTTATAAGCGTGCACGTCCAAATCATATGACTGTTTTAGCTTTGAATCAGGCTGGTTTAAAAAATATGTATAAGTTAGTATCTGTTGCAAGTACCAAATACTTCTATCGTGAACCTAGGACTCCTAAATCAGAACTTAGGAATTATCATGAAGGTTTATTATACGGTAGTGGATGCTTAGAAGGTGATGTTTTCATCGCTATGATGCAAAAGGGGTATGATGAAGCACGTGAAAAAGCTAAGTTTTATGATTTTTTAGAAGTTCAACCACCGGCCGCTTATCAAATATTAATTAAAGATGGCCTAATTAAAGATGAAGCAGAATTAGAAGAGATTATTTCTAATATTTACAAATTAGGAAAAGAACTTAACAAACCAGTTGTGGCTACTAGTGATAGTCATTATGTAGAACCACACGAAGACATTTATCGAAAAATCTTAATATCAGCTCAAAAGCGAAATCCTAACCGAAATAAAGAATTACCTGACTTGCATTTTTATACTACACAGGAATTGCTTAATGCTTTTGATTTCTTAGGTGAAGAAGCAGCAAAAGAAATTGTCATCGATAATCCTAATCTAATTGCGGACCAAATTGATGAAATTGCTCCAATCAAAAGTGGGTTATATCCACCTCACATTGCTAATGCAGATCAAGAAATGAAAGATCTGACTTATAATAAGGCATATGAGTTATACGGTAATCCTTTACCTAAGATAGTAAAAGATAGAGTAGATATGGAGCTTAACTCAATTATTTCTAATGGTTATGCAGTTATCTATTTGATTTCTCAAAAGTTAGTAGCTAAGTCTAATAAGGATGGTTACTTAGTAGGATCACGTGGTTCGGTGGGTTCAAGTTTAGTAGCCACAATGTCAGGAATTACAGAGGTTAATCCCCTTGCACCGCATTATCGGTGTCCAGAATGTAAATATTCAGAATTTTTTGAAAATGGTGAATATGGGTCTGGATATGATTTGCCTGATAAGGCATGTCCTCAATGTGGGGCTCAATTAGTAAAAGATGGCCAAGATATTCCTTTTGCAACGTTCTTGGGTTTTCATGGAGATAAAGTACCTGATATTGATTTGAACTTCTCCGGGGATTATCAACCTGTAGCTCATAACTATATTAGAGTTATGTTTGGTCCGGACAATTCATATCGGGCTGGGACAATAGGTACAGTAGCGGATAAAACTGCCTATGGTTATGCAAAGCATTTTGAAGATGAAAATGGTTTAGAATTAAGAAATGCAGAACTTGATCGTTTAGCTGCAGGTGCGACGGGGGTAAAGAGGACTACAGGACAGCATCCGGCAGGGATTGTTGTTGTTCCTGATGATATGGATATTTATGACTTTACTCCAGTCCAATATCCTGCTGACGATCTTAACGCAGCATGGCTGACTACTCACTTTGATTTTCACTCTATTCATGATAATATCTTAAAGTTTGATATCTTAGGTCATGATGACCCAACAATGATCAGAATGTTGCAAGATTTGTCGGGTGTTGATCCATTAACTATTCCACCGGATGATCCAGGTGTAATGTCACTCTTTTCTGGCACAAAGATTTTGGGAGTTACTCCAGAGCAAATTGGTTCGCAAACTGGTACTCTTGGTGTACCTGAATTTGGTACTAGATTTGTGCGTGGAATGCTAGAAGAAACTAAACCAACAACTTTCTCAGAACTTTTACAAATTTCAGGTTTATCGCATGGTACTGATGTATGGTTGGGAAATGCGGAAGACTTAATTAATAAAGGTATTGTAAGCCTGAAAGACGTTATTGGTTGTCGTGATAATATTATGATGGACTTAATTCACTGGGGAGTAAAACCAGAAGTAGCCTTTTCTACAATGGAGTCGGTTCGTCATGGTCGTGGGATTAATGATGATGATATGGCAGTTTTGAAAGAAAATGATAAAATTCCAGACTGGTATATTGACTCATGTTTAAAGATTAAGTATATGTTCCCTAAAGCACATGCCACAGCATATATTTTAATGGCATTACGAATTGCTTGGTTTAAGGTTTATTATCCGGTAATTTACTATACTTCTTACTTCTCAGTTAGAGCTGATTTATTTGATTTAGTAGCAATGAGTCATGGTAAAAATAGTGTGAAAGCTGCTATGCAAAAAATTCAAAATAAGGGAATGGATGCTTCTGCAAAGGATAAGTCTTTATTAACTGTTTTAGAAATTGCTAATGAATGTTTGGAACGTGGTATTAAGATTAAAATGGTTGATATTGATGAATCTGAAGCAACTGACTTTAAGATTATTGATGATCATACTATTTTAGCTCCATTTAATGCTGTACCTGGATTAGGTGATAATGCGGCTCGTCAAATTGTAGCAGCTCGAACTGAGCAAAAATTCTTATCTAAAGAAGATTTAGCAACTCGAGGAAAAGTATCGCAAACAATTATGGAATATTTTGAAAATAATGGTGTTTTAGAAGGAATGCCAGATCAAAATCAACTTTCGCTTTTTTAAGAGTTGAAGATTTACAAATTGAGTTAAATATGCTATTCTAGCAATGAAGTTCGAATAGCTAATTCGAGTGAGCAGGGATGCTCACTCTTTTTATTACGGAGGAATAAAATTGGCAAAAATTACAGAAATTGTTTCAAATGTAGTTGCTCCCCTAGCTGAAGCTCGTGGTGACGAACTAGTAGACGTTGAATATGTAAAAGAAAAATCACAATATTATTTACGTATTTATGTGGATAGAGTTCCGGGTGGCATCGATATTGAAGAGATTGCTAATTTAAGTGATATTGTTTCTGAGAAGCTAGATGAACTTAATCCAGATCCGTTTCCAGTACCATATATATTGGAACTTTCTTCTCCTGGTTTAGAACGCCCAATCAAAACAGAAAAAGATTGGCAACGTGCAAAAGGATCGTATGTTCATATCGGTTTATACAAAAAGATCGATGGCAGTAAAATTTATGAGGGGACTTTAAAAGATTTTGATCAGGATACTGCAAAGTTAGAAGTTAAAATCAAGACTCGTAAAAAAGAAATTGAGATTCCCCGTAATGCGATTGCCAATATTCGCTTTGCAATCGAATTTTAGAAAGGATTGATCAAAAACTTATGTCAAAAGAAATGGTTGAAGCTTTTGCTANNNNANAAAAANAAAAAGGCATTAAGCAAGAAGTTATTGTTGATGCTATTAAGGCAGCTTTAGTAGCCGCATATAAGAAAAATTATAATCAAGCTCAAAATGTAGAAGTTGTTTTTGATGAAAAGAAGGGTTCTTTCAAAGTTAACGCAGTTAAAACTGTAGTGGAAGAAGTTCAAGATGATCGTCTTGAAGTTAGTTTAAAAGATGCTTTGGAAATTAATCGAGCTTACGAATTAGGTGATGAAATTAAATTTGAAGTTACTCCTAAGAATTTTGGCCGTTTGGCAGCTCAAACTGCAAAGCAAGTAATTATGCAACGTTTACGTGAAGCAGAAAGAGAACACATTTATGCTGAGTATTCACAATACTTAGATGAAATTGTAACTGGTATTGTTGAAAGACAGGATAACCGCTTTGTTTATGTGAAGATTGGTAAAGTCGAGGCTGTTATGCCACCACAAGATCAATTAGCTGACGAAGTTTATAATCCTCAAGATAGAATTCGTGTTTTAGTTAAGAAGGTTGGTACTGATTCTAAAGGTGCACAAATCGTCGTATCTAGAACTGCTCCTGATTTAGTAAAACGTTTATTTGAACAAGAAATTCCTGAGGTATATGATGGAACTGTTCAAATAGTTTCCATTGCTCGTGAAGCTGGAGATCGTACTAAAATTGCAGTCAAAAGTGATGATCCAAATGTTGATCCTGTAGGTACTTGTGTTGGTCCAAAAGGTTCGCGTATTCAAAACATTGTCAACGAACTTGGTGGAGAAAATATTGATGTAGTTAAATATGAAGATGATCCTTCAGATTTTATTGCCAATGCTCTTAATCCAGCTGAAGTAATTGCAGTTCAGTTTGGTGATGATGAAACTGAAAAGAATGCTTTAGTTATTGTACCTGACTACCAATTATCATTGGCAATTGGTAAAAAGGGACAGAATGTGCGTTTAGCAGCTCGATTGACTGGTTATAAGATTGATATTAAGCCAGAATCACAAGTTGAATTTGTAGAAGAAAATAATTCAACTGACACTGATGAGATAGTGGATTCAGAAGAAACTGCTGAAGTTGAAAATAGTGATAATCAACAAGAAGTGGTTGAAGAAGCTGATACACTCACTAATGAAAGCGAAAGTAAAGAATAGGAATAGGTGATTTTCTTTGAAAAAAAGAAAAATTCCAATGCGTAAAGATCTTTTGACAAATACTATGGCTCCTAAAAAGGAGCTGGTAAGAATTGTAGTCGATAAAGAAAAAAATGTTTACGTAGATCCTACTGGTAAAAAGTCAGGGCGCGGAGCATATGTATCTTTAGAACCAGAAAAAATTGCTGAAGCTCAAAAAAATAGAGTTTTAGAAAAAAGTCTGGGGACTAAAATCTCTGAAGATTTTTATAAGGAACTTTATTCATATGTAGATCACCAAAAAGCAAGAAAAGAATTGTTTGGTGACGAATAGTTTTGCAAAATGATAAAAAAATTTTAAACTTTTTAGGTTTGGTACAACGTGCTGGAAAGCTAATCAGTGGTTTTGATGCCGTTAAATTAGGTTTAACGCATCATAAATTGAAGATTATTTTTATTGCTTCTGACATAAGCGAAAATACTAAAGATAAATTAGAATTTTTAAATNGTAAGCAANACATTNCTGTTTGTGAATTATTTACAGNAGATNAGCTTACAGATGNATTNGGGAAGAAGNGTAAAGTGGTCGCAATTGCAGATCCAGGGTTTAGTCAAGCTATAATAAAAAAATTAAATAAAGGAGTGTGATTTGATGGCTAAAAAAAGAGTATACGAAGTAGCAAAAGAATTAGACATCGATAATAAGACCGTTGTTGATAAGGCAAAGGAACTAGGGTTTGATGTTAAAAGTCACATGTCCTCATTGGATGATGCGCAAGTTTCTAAATTAATGAGTAGTTTTAAGACTGCTAAATCATCAAAAGCTGACAATAGTAAATCTAAAGGAAAGAGTAAGATAAAAGTCTCAGTTGGTGCAATTAGAAAACGCGACCATAAAGAGAAGAATAATGACTTTCATGGTAAAAATAAGCGTCGTTCTGAAAATTCTAATAAACGCCGCCGTTCTAATAATAACCATGAAGAGTCACACAATAAACCTAATCGTTCGGCTGCTCAAGATTTATTGAAGCAGTTTAAGAAAAAACAACGTGCGGAAGCTGGGGAGCTTGATGCACAAGCTAAAGCTTCACGCCAAAAATGGCATGAAAAACAAAATAAACCTAAATCAGCTCCTAATAAGAGCGTAAAGAAAGAGGAAAATCCTACGCGTAATCAGAGAAGACCAATCATAAAAGAAGGTGCCGAAGCTGTCAAAGCTCACGTAGAAGCAAGTAAAAAAACAATCGGTCCTAAAATTATTAAGCCATCTCCTGCAAGAAATAGACCTAAGGTAAAGAAGGTTGAAAGTGTGGCCTCAATTCCTACCCCTCCAGTTGAAAAACCGGATTCTAAACCAAACAGAGGTAAGGAATTTAGCAAGCCTAATAAGAAGCGTCATAATTCAGCAGATTATGAACGTCAAAGAAGTGAACGTTCTGACAAAGCACGTCGCCGTCGTAATAAAAAGAAGCAACGTACACAACATACTGAAGTAAAGAAACAGCCTACTCAAAGAAAAGAACGTCCATTACCCGAAACTTTAATGTATGAAGAGGGGATGAACGCTCAAGATTTAGGTAAAATTTTACATAGAGAACCAGCAGAAATTGTTAAGAAACTTTTCATGTTGGGTGTAATGACTAATCAAAACCAATCTTTAGATAAAGATACTATTGAACTTTTAGCTGCTGAATATGGTATTAATGCTGAAGAAAAGATTCATGAAGATATTTCTGATATTGACAATCTTTATGCTAAAGAGATGGAAACTTCTAAAGAATCTAAAAATCAGGTTAAGCGTCCACCAGTAGTTACTATTATGGGACACGTTGACCATGGTAAGACTACGTTGCTTGATCGTTTGCGTCATACTAACGTTTCTGAACATGAAGCAGGTGGTATTACTCAGAGTATTGGTGCTTACCAAGTAAGATTAGATGATCGTTTAATTACATTCTTAGATACTCCGGGACACGCCGCTTTCTCTAACATGCGTGCTCGTGGTGCTGAAGTTACCGATATCGTTGTTTTGGTTGTAGCAGCAGATGATGGTGTAATGCCACAGACTATTGAAGCTATTGACCATGCCAAAAGTGCTAATGTTCCAATTATTGTTGCAGTTAACAAGATTGATAAACCAGGCGCAAATCCTGATCATGTAATGGAACAACTCATGAAATATGGTCTTGTCCCAGAAGACTGGGGTGGTGAGACAATCTTTGTTAAGATTTCTGCTAAGACTGGTCAAAATGTCGACGACTTACTTCAAATGATTTTACTTCAAGCTGATGTTATGGAACTCCAAGCTGATCCAGATCAAAAGGCTATTGGTACTGTTGTTGAAGCAAGATTGGATAAGGGTCGTGGTCCTGTTGCTGACTTACTTATTCAACAAGGTACTTTGAAAATCGGTGATCCAATTGTTGTTGGTGATACTTATGGTCGTGTTCGTGTTATGACTAACGATAAAGGTCGTCGTGTTAAGAAAGCTACCCCATCTACACCAGTTGAAATTACAGGATTGAATGATGTTCCTTCATCTGCTGATAAGTTGGTTGTCTTTGATGATGAAAAGACTGCAAGAAGTGTTGGTGAACAACGTGCTAAAAACTCTCTTGAGAAGCAACGTGAAAACGTACAACATGTAACTTTGGACAACTTGTTTGATACAATGAAGAAAGAAAACATGAAAGAAGTAGACATCGTTCTTAAGGCTGATGTTCAAGGTTCTGCAGAAGCATTGCAACAGTCACTTGAAAAGATTGATGTTGAAGGAGTTCGTGTAAATATTATTCACGCTGGTGTTGGTGCGATTAATGAATCTGATGTTACCTTAGCTGGTGCTTCAAATGCCTTTATTATTGGATTCAATGTTCGTCCAACTGCTACTGCTAAGAGCCAAGCTGAAAGTGATGGCGTAGATATTCGTCTTTATAACATTATTTATAAGGCAATGGATGATGTTGAAGCTGCGATGAAGGGTATGCTTGAACCTACTTATGAAGAAAAAGTTACTGGTAATTTAACTGTTCGTGAGACTTGGAAGGTTTCTAAGGTGGGTACTATTGCTGGTGCATTTGTTGATAGTGGTTATGTAACTCGCGACTCTGGTATTCGTGTTATTAGAGATGGTATTGTGAAATACGATGGTAAGGTCGCTTCACTTAAGAGATTTAAAGATGACGTTAAGGAAGTTAAGCAAGGATTTGATTGTGGTTTAACTATTGAAAACTTTAACGATATTAAAATTGATGATCAATTAGAAGCATACGAAATGCAAGAAGTACCTGTTGAATAGAATAGGCCAACTCTTTAGTTAAAAAGGAGTACTATTTATGAAACATAGAATTGGACGTGTCGAAGGTGAAATACTTCGAGAATTAACTAAAATTTTACGTAAAGATATTCGTGATCCACGTGTCAGTGATGTAACAATCACTGCAGTTGAATGTACTAATGATCTTTCTTATGCAACTGTTTATTACAGCTTGTTATCAGATGACCCTAAGGCAGAAAAAGAAGCTGCCGAAGGTTTAGAGAAGGCTAAAGGTGCCATGAGACACTTATTAGGTCAAACTCTTACGGTTTATAAAGTACCAGAATTAATCTTTAAGCGAGATAGTTCTGTTGCTTATGGTAATAAGATTGATAGCTTGATCAGAGAAGTAAAGAAAGCTGATGAAGCTCGAGAAAATAAAAATAATTAAGAAAAGCGCCTTAAGGCGCTTTTTTCATCAAGATAAGGATAGAAAATATGTTAAATGGAATTGTAGTTTTAAATAAACCCCGAGGAATGACTAGTAGCGATTGTGTTTATAAGTTACGGAAAATTCTACATATTAAAAAAATAGGTCATGCTGGAACTTTAGATCCTGAGGTAAATGGGGTTTTACCAATTGCAATTGGACAAGCTACTAAGTTAATTGAATTAATGCACACTAAGCCTAAATCATATGTTGGTCAAGGAATGTTTGGCCAAGCAACCGATAGCTATGATTTAGAGGGTAAAGTTTTAGAAAAAAAAGAAATTTTAGATCCAATTTCTAGTAAAGAAATTGTAGAAGGAATGAACAAATTAACAGGAAAAATTGAACAGGTTCCGCCGATTTATTCTGCGGTAAAAGTTAATGGAAAAAGACTTTACGAGTATGCTAGAGAAGGCATTTCAGTTGAACGTCCTAAAAGAGAAGTGGAGATTTACAGTTATAGGCTTACCTCTGATCCAATTTATGATGGAGAAAATAAAAGTGAAAAATTTAATTTTTCTATCCAATGTTCGAAGGGAACATACGTTAGATCATTAGTTAATGACCTTGGATCATTGTTAGGTGTACCAGCAGTAATGACTAAATTAACTAGAACTGCTAGTTCTGGATATGATATGAGTCAAGCAGTTAGCTTAGAAGAAATTGAGGCTAATATCAATGAGCCCGATAAATGGTTACAATCTATTGATAGTTTTTTTGTAGATTTAACTAATATTGACCTTACTGAAAGTCAGTTTTCTCGTGTAAAAAATGGTGCAGGTATTAGATTAACCAATGTACCTAATACTGTAGCTTTGAGCTATAAAGGAAAAATTAAGGCTATTTATAAGAAAAAAGATAGAGAATATCGTCCAGATTTAATGTTATTACAAAATAACTAAATTAATTCAGAAATTTTAGCACTCTACTTGATTAGAGTGCTAATCTTTAGTATTATATTAATTGTTAGCACATGAGAAACTTGAGTGCTAATAAAGGGGCGATAAAGAATGTTGACTAAACGGCAAGAGCTGATACTTAAAACGATAATTCAGGATTTCACGACAAGTCATGAGCCTGTTGGCTCGAAGACCGTGATGAATCAACTGCCAATTAAAGTTTCAAGTGCAACTATTAGAAACGAAATGGCAGCCTTGGAAGAGCAAGGACTTTTAGAAAAAACTCACTCTTCAAGTGGTAGAATTCCATCAAGTGCTGGTTATCGTTACTATCTTGATAATTTAGTTGATCCAGTTCAAATACCAACATCGGTGTATGATCGAATTGTTTATCAGCTAGATCAACCATTTAATCAGGTAAATGAAATTGTACAAGAGGCTGCTAAGATACTATCTGATTTAACTAATTACACTGCATTCGCAGCTGGTCCAGAAACTCATGATGCATTAATTACAGGTTTTCGGATTGTGCCGCTTTCTAAACATCAGGTGATGGCAATTCTTGTTACTGATGATGGAAATGTAAAAAATCAGGTTTATACTTTATCTCATCATTCAAATGGTGAAGAAATTGAAAAGGCTGTTCATTTAATAAATGATCAGTTAACAGGTAAACCTTTAAGTAGTGTTAATAGTAATCTTTTGCGTCAAATTGCAGATCATTTGATTTCACGTGGTTCTGCTCCTGAAATACTTGAATTGCTTCAAGATGTAGTGAAGGATGCGGCTAGTGAGCAAATGTATGTAGACGGTCAAATTAATTTATTAAATAATTATCATCATCATGATGTTGATAAAATTAAATCACTATATGAAATGTTTGATCAAAATGATGAAATGTATCGATTAATTGGTTCAGACCCTGACCAAAAGGAATCATCAGATGGAAAGAAAAAGGGAAAAGTACAAGTAACCTTAGGACCAGATCTTCCATCTGAACTTTTAAAAAATTATAGCTTACTAACTGCTCATTATAATGTTGGTAAATATGGAAAAGGGACAATCGCACTTTTAGGTCCAACAAATATGCCATACTCGCAAATGATTGGGTTACTTGAATACTTTCGAACAGAATTAGCTCGAAAATTACTTGATTATTACGGTAGGTTTAAATAAAGGAGGCTAGCTGTGAGTAAAGAAGAATTCCCTCATGAAAAAGATTTGAAAGATGAGGTTACTCCAGATAAAGCAGAAAAGAAAAAGACTGCTGATCAAGAAACAGTTGAAGCTAAGGCTTCTAAAGCAGAAAAAGTTGATAAAAGCATTGAATTAGAACAAAAAGTTGCTGCTTTATCTGCTAAAAATAAGGAATTAGAGGATAAATATCTTCGAAGTGAAGCTGAGATTCAAAATATGCAAGCTCGTTATTCTAAAGAACGTGCACAATTAATTAAATATGAATCACAAAGTTTAGCTAAAGATGTTTTACCTGCAATGGATAACTTAGAGAGAGCCTTAGCTGTGAAGGCAGATGATGAAGCTTCAAAGCAATTGCAAAAAGGTGTTCAGATGACTTTGGATGCTTTAGTTAAGGCAATGAGTGATCACGGTATTACTGAAGTGGAAGCAGAGGGTCAACAATTTGATCCTACTGTGCATCAAGCCGTTCAAACTGTGGATGCCAACGAAGATCATGAAAAGGACCAAGTAGTTCAAGTTTTACAAAAAGGTTATAAATATAAAGATAGAACATTAAGACCAGCAATGGTTATAGTAGCTCAATAAAGAAAGGAAGCTTATAAATATGTCAAAAGTTATTGGTATTGACTTAGGTACAACTAACTCTGCTGTTGCTGTACTTGAAGGTAAGGAACCAAAGATTATCACTAATCCAGAAGGTGGTCGTACTACCCCTTCAGTAGTAGCATTTAAGAATGGTGAAATCCAAGTTGGTGAAGTTGCAAAACGTCAAGCTATTACTAACCCAAATACTATTGTGTCAATTAAGCGTCACATGGGTGAAGCAGGATACAAAGTTAAGGTAGATGGCAAAGAATATACTCCTCAAGAAATTTCTGCAATGATTTTGCAATACATTAAGAAGTTTTCTGAAGATTATTTAGGTGAACCAGTTAATGATGCAGTTATTACTGTTCCTGCTTACTTTAATGATGCGCAACGTCAAGCAACTAAAGATGCTGGTAAAATTGCTGGCTTAAATGTTCAAAGAATTATCAATGAACCAACTGCTTCAGCTTTAGCATATGGTTTGGATAAAGATGAAGACGATGAAAAAGTTTTAGTATACGACCTTGGTGGTGGTACTTTCGATGTTTCTGTTCTTCAATTAGGTGATGGTGTCTTCCAAGTTCTATCAACTAATGGGGATACTCATCTTGGTGGTGACGACTTTGATAATGCAATTATCGATTGGCTTGTTAAGAACTTCCAAGAAGAAAACGGCGTAGACTTATCTAAGGATAAGATGGCTATGCAACGTTTAAAGGATGCTGCAGAAAAGGCTAAGAAAGATTTATCAGGTGTAAGTTCAACTCACATCTCTCTTCCATTTATTTCTGCTGGTGAAGCTGGTCCTCTTCACCTTGAAGCTGATTTAACTCGTGCTCAATTTGATGCATTGACTAGTGACTTAGTTGAAAAGACTAAGATTCCATTTGATAATGCTTTAAAGGATGCAGGTTTAACTGTAAATGATATTGATAAGGTTATCTTAAACGGTGGTTCAACTCGTATTCCAGCTGTTCAAGAAGCAGTTAAAAAGTGGGCTGGTAAAGAACCTGATCACTCAATTAATCCAGATGAAGCTGTTGCTTTAGGGGCTGCTATTCAAGGTGGTGTTATTTCTGGTGATGTAAAGGATATCGTTTTACTTGATGTTACCCCATTATCACTTGGTATTGAAACTATGGGTGGAGTATTTACTAAGTTAATTGACAGAAACACTACTATCCCAACTTCAAAGAGTCAAATCTTTTCAACTGCAGCTGATAATCAACCTGCTGTAGATGTTCATGTGCTTCAAGGTGAACGTCCAATGGCTGCTGATGATAAGACTCTTGGTCGTTTTGAATTAACTGATATTCCACCAGCACCACGCGGTGTTCCTCAAATTCAAGTTACTTTTGATATAGATAAAAATGGTATTGTAAACGTATCTGCTAAGGATATGGGTACTGGTAAGGAACAAAAGATTACTATCAAGAGTTCTTCTGGTCTTTCAGATGAAGAGATTAAGAAGATGCAAAAAGATGCTGAAGAACATGCTGAAGAAGATAAGAAGAGAAAAGAAGAAGTTGATCTTCGTAATGAAGTTGATCAATTAATCTTTACTACTGAAAAGACTTTGAAGGAAACTGAAGGTAAAGTTCCAGAAGCTGAAACTAAGAATGTTCAAGAAGCTCTCGATGCTTTAAAACAAGCTCAAAAAGATAATAATCTTGATGAAATGAAGGAAAAGAAGGAAGCTTTATCAAAAGCTGCTCAAGATTTAGCTGTTAAACTTTACCAACAAAATGGTGGAGCACAAGGTGCAGCAGGTCAAGCAGGTCCTCAACCAAATGGTGGTCAACCTGACGATGGTTCTTCAAATAATGGCTCAGATGGTGCAACTGTCGACGGTGATTTTCACAAGGTAGACCCAGATAAGTAAAGCCGTTATAATAGATTAAAAAGAAAAGAACTGCGTTAATGTAGTTCTTTTCTTTTATAAATTAAAGGAGTTTACAAAATGGCACAACGTGATTACTATGAAATCTTGGGTGTTGAAAAAAGTGCAAGTGATGCTGATATTAGTAAAGCATATCGTAAGCTTGCTAAGAAATATCACCCTGATTTGAACCATGAACCTGGTGCTGAAGAAAAGTATAAGGAAGTCAATGAAGCTTATGAAGTGCTTCATGATAAGCAAAAACGTGCTCAATATGATCAATTTGGTCAAGCCGGTGTAAACGGTCAAGGTGGCTTTGGTGGCGGCTTTGGCGGTGGTAGTCAATATGGTGATTTTAGTGGTTTTGGCGGCTTTGGCGATATTTTTAATGATATATTTGGCCAAGGCGGTGGTCGTCAAAGGGTAGATCCAACTGCTCCACAAAGAGGACAAGATTTGGATTATACTATGACGATTGATTTTATGGATGCTATCAAGGGTAAAGAAGCTGATATTACTTATACTAGAAATGAAGTTTGTCCAACTTGTGATGGTTCTGGTGCAGAAAAAGGCACTCATCCAATTACATGTGATAAGTGTCATGGTAGTGGGGTAATGATGGTTACTCGTCAAACCCCATTTGGTGTAATGCAACAACAAATCACCTGTGATAAATGTCATGGACGTGGGGTAATTATTGAGCATCCATGTCAAACTTGCCATGGTCAAGGAACTATCGAACAAAAACAAACTTTACAAGTTAAGGTTCCAGCTGGTATTGATAATGGTCAACAGATTCGCTTAAGTGGCCAAGGTGAAGCTGGTAAAAATGGTGGACCTTATGGTGATTTATATATTGTATTTAAGATTCGTCCAAGTAAGGAATTCACTAGAAGGGGAACTACAATTTATTCTGAAGTTCCAATTTCATTTGCCCAAGCAACCCTCGGAGATCAAATTCAAGTAGATACTGTTCATGGTAAGGTATCGTTAAAAATCCCTGCAGGTACTCAACCAAATACTCATTTTAAACTTCGTGGTCAGGGAGTACCAAAACTTAATGGTGAAGGTAACGGAGATCAAGAAGTTACTGTGAATATTAAAATTCCTAAAAAGATTAATGATAAACAAAAAGAAGCTCTTGTAGATTTTGTTAAAGCAGGTGGTGGTAATATTAGTCCACAAGAAAAGAACTTCTTTGAACGTTTGAAAGATAAATTAAGTTAGTAAAATTTACCTAGTTTCAGAAAGAAACTAGGTATTTTGCTATACCGAGAAAAGATTTATAGATATGATATAATTAATAATGCAATTTAATGATAAATAATTTTATTTTTTATAATTTTTAACTTCTAAAAGATAAAGGTGGACTAAGCTGATGGACATAAAAAAGTTACAAGATTATCAAAAGCATATTAGAAATTTTTCAATTGTAGCCCATATTGACCATGGTAAATCTACGATTGCAGATCGTATCTTGGAATTGACCGATACAGTTTCAGGAAGACAAATGAAGAATCAATTATTAGATGATATGCCACTGGAGCGTCAACGTGGAATTACTATTAAGCTAAATTCTGTACAAGTTAAATATCATGCGAAAGATGGAGAAGACTATATTTTTCACTTAATTGATACTCCAGGGCACGTGGATTTTTCATATGAGGTATCACGTTCTCTAGCAGCCTGTGAGGGAGCTTTATTGGTAGTTGATGCTACACAAGGGGTTCAAGCACAAACATTAGCAAATACTTACTTGGCACTTGATGATGATTTAGAGATTTTACCGGTTATTAATAAGATTGATTTACCTTCTGCTGATCCAGAGATGTGCAAGGATGAAATCGAAGAAATGATAGGCTTAGATGCGACAGATGCGGTTGAAGTTTCTGGTAAAACAGGTCAAGGTATACCTGAATTATTAGAAAGAATTGTCCACGATGTTCCTGCACCATCTGGTGATTTAACTGCCCCGTTAAAGGCTTTAATTTTTGATTCTAAATATGATGATTACCGTGGTGTAGTTTTAGCCGTTCGTATTGAAGAAGGGACGGTGAAGCCTGGAGATAAAATTAAAATTATGAATACAGGCAAGGAATTTGAAGTGACTGAGGTAGGTGTTTCTAGTCCTACTCCAGTCAAAAAGGATATGTTGGTCGCAGGTGACGTAGGCTATTTAACTGCGAATATTAAGTCAGTACGTGAAACTCGAGTTGGTGATACAATCACAAATGCTGAAACTCCTACTGAAAAACCACTTCCAGGGTATCGTCAAATTCCACCAATGGTGTACTCTGGAATGTATCCAGTAGATAATCAAAAATATGATGATTTAAAGGAAGCTTTACAAAAGTTACAGTTAAATGATGCTGCTTTAGAATTTGAACCTGAAACTTCACAAGCTTTAGGATTTGGATTTCGTTGTGGTTTCTTAGGACTGCTCCATCTGGAGATTATTCAGGAGAGACTGGAGAGAGAGTATAACTTAGACATTGTAACAACC
>NZ_JAAVAU010000002.1 GCF_014803895.1 Lactobacillus sp.
AAAAATCAGAACATGATTTATTTTTTTATAAATTATTAATTTTCACGTGAGTATGACTTAACATCTTCATCAATCATCTTGAGGAATTCGTCTAAACTCATTGTATTTTGTTCTTCAGTACCATAAGGACGAACATTTACGTTACCCGCGTTCATTTCTTCATCCCCTAAAACTAAAGTATAAGGTAACTTTTGGGTTTGAGATTCACGGATCTTGTAACCTAATTTTTCATTACGAGTATCTACTTCTGCTCTAAATCCACGCTTAGTAAGTTCTTCTTCTACCTTCTTAGCATAGTCGTTATGAGCATCAAGGTTAACAGGAATAATTCTTGCTTGAACTGGGGCAAGCCAAGTTGGGAATGCACCCTTGTAAATTTCAATAAGGTAAGCAATGAATCTTTCCATCGTACCAACAATACCACGGTGAATCATAACTGGACGGTGTTCTTCACCATCTTTACCTACGTAAGTTAAGCCAAATCTTTCTGGAAGCATGAAGTCTAATTGGATAGTTGACATAGTTTCATCATTACCCAAAGCAGTCTTAGTTTGAATATCAAGCTTAGGACCGTAGAATGCGGCTTCACCTTCTGCTTCAACATAGTCAAGGCCAAGGTCATCCATAGCTGCCTTAAGCATAGTTTGACTTCTTTCCCACATTTCATCATTTGCGTAGTACTTATCAGTATTCTTAGGATCACGGTAAGAAAGTCTGAAGTAGTAATCAGTGATATCAAAGTCCTTGTAAACATCCATAATTAACTTCAAAACTTTAGCAAATTCTTCTTGAACTTGATCTAATTCAACAAAAGTATGACCATCATTTAAAGTCATTTCACGTACACGTTGAAGACCTGATAAAGCACCAGACTTTTCATATCTATGCATCATACCTAATTCCGCAATACGAAGTGGTAAATCACGGTATGAACGAATGTGGTGCTTGTAGATTTGAATGTGACTTGGGCAGTTCATTGGACGTAATTCAAGCATTTCGCCATCACCCATATCCATTGGTGGGAACATATCTTCACGATAGTGTGCCCAGTGACCAGATGTCTTATAAGCATCCAAATTCATCAAAACTGGTGTATAAACGTGTTTATAGCCATCTCCAACTTCTTTATCGATGATATAACGTTCAATTACACGACGAATAGTTGCACCATTTGGCATCCAGTAAGGAAGACCTGCACCAACCTTAGGATCAACAAAGAATAAGTCTAAGTCTCTACCAATAGTTCTGTGGTCTCTTTCTTTAATCTCTTCACGGCGTTTGATATCAGCATCCAAATCGGCCTTCTTAAAGAATGCAGTACCAAAGATTCTTTGAAGCATTGGATTAGAAGACTTACCCATCCAATAAGCACCGGCAACTGACAATAACTTAAATTGCTTAATTTTTCCAGTGTTTGGTAATAATGCTTCAAAACCAAAGTCTACAAAGTCACCTAACTTGTAAACTGCAACTTCGTCAGCTTCTTTTTTGAGTAAGTCTAGCTTGAATGGATCATCTTTAAAGATTTCTTCAAGTTCACTCTTCTTCATAGTAGTGTATTCAATCTTTTCACCATTCTTGATAGCTTTTTGCATTGCCTTTTCAAGCTTTGGTAATTCAGTAACCTTGATTTGGTTTTCTTTATCAGTATCAACAAAGAAACCACCTTCATCAGCAACATGTTCACCTAAACGAACATCGCCGTATTCACGCTTGACAACCGCTTCAAATAAGAATGCAGTAGTAGCACGTAAAATATCTAAGCCTTCTTCGTCTTTATCAGTAATAATTGCAGCTTCTACGTCACCATCAACTACGTATTCTAATGGCTTCATTACACCATTAATTTTGGCACCAACAGCTGCTTTTCCAAGAGAAGTTGCAATTGATGAAGCTAAATCCTTAACTGATACTGGTTTGTCAAATTCTTTCTTTGAGCCATCTGGCAAAGTTACAGCAAAACTCATATATATTTACCTCCAAATAAAAAATCCCAGCACTAATAAAAAGTGCTGGGACGTTAATTACGTGGTTCCACCCAAAATTCGAACTAGTAATCCTACTAGTTCCTCTAAGGTCGTTAATGGTACCTAACCAAAATATAATAAAATTGGGCTGAAGAAAGTTGGGGCTGCCTTCTATCAAGAGCTTCCAGAACTCGGCTCTTGTCTCTGTGGTGAAAACAGTCATGTCTCTCATCTTTTCTCATTATACTAGCTACGCAATTAGATGCAAGGGAAAAAATCAATTTTTTAACGATAACGTCGATTTTTACCAAGAACACGAACTTCTTTACTTACAAAATTAATTCTTTCCATTAAACGCTCAGCCTTTAAACTATTATTACTATTTTTTACTTGAGCAAAATGCTCATTTAGCATAGTTAAATTTAAATTAGAGCTGAAAAATGTAGGTAATTCATTATCCATCCGTTTTTGCAAAATTACACCTAATACATCATCACGAGACCACTCACTAAGTGTTTCTGCTCCAATATCATCAAAAATTACAACAGGTGCATTAGCAATCCGCTCTATTTCATCATTTAGGCTATTATCGCCAAAATGACTACTTAAACTGGCAATAAAAGATGGTACATGTAAAAAGATTACCTTGACACCTTTTCTCGCCACTGAATTAGCTAAAGCAGCCAATAAGTAGGTCTTTCCTACTCCAAAATCTCCTTCTAAATAAAGGCCACGTGCATGCTTATTATTATCAAATTCTATTAAGAACCTAGCTATTTCAGAAATAGCCTTCATCCTATCAGGATTTTGGTCTACTTCTTCTAATTCTACATGACGCAACTTTTCGGGTAAATCAATTAATTCTATTCTTTTTGCTGCCGCAGAATTTTCATCCTCTTTTTGCTTTTGCTCAGTAGGTGCATAAGTTATATCAATCACATTACCATTTAAAAACAATTTTGGACGATAACCCGCCATAACCCGTTGATTACTTGCAGAATTTAATTGCTGAACGTAAAAAACTAGATTATCCATCGAACGTTCAAGAGTTGCTTGGTCTATTTTATTTTCTGAAAGAAATTTTTGAACATCTTGATTTTGTAAAGCAGTTTCCCTAATTTGTGTTTGATCTTGATTCAAATGTTTTCCATCAATGATATTTTTTAATATGTCTCCAATTGATTCCATTACTTCACCACCTTATTCACTATCTTTCCCATATTTACGAAAGATTTTATTAATTTCATCTTGTGATAAATCCGGGGTATCATCTTCAGATTCAGGATGATAATTATTCCAATCGATTCGTTGGGTAGATTTTGAAGCCTTAGAATAATAACGCTTGGAATTATTAGTAGTCTGAGTCTGTTTACGCTCTTGTTTTGCTTGTGCACGTTCTTTCATATAAACAATTGCTTCGGCAGCCGTCGTTATTTCATGAGCTGTCCAATCATTGATGATGGTTTCTGCACTTCGAAGATATAAAGAAAAGTTCGACTGTAGGCATCCATAAATCACCGCATTAGCTAATTCTCTACTAATCCCGTAATTATTTTCCACTTTAAAAGCAACTACTCGTTCAGAAGAAGTAGCAATTTGCCTCTTAGCTGACTTCAAATCCTGCAAAAAGTCTACCGGTTTAATAGTTTTCATATCTCTTTCAAGGGCTTTTTCTTCTTCAGATAAAACAGGTGCTTCGATATTATTTTTTATTTTCTCTTCGTTAGCCTTTTTAATTTGTTCGCTAATAATCTTACTATTCGTTCGACTACCAAACTTATCATTAGCTGAGAGTTGGATTGCCCGCATATCAAGCTTATTATCAGCGGCAGATAATGTAGGCAAAGTTACATTAATAAAATCCATTTCCGTTAATTTATAAAAATTAATGATTTGACTAATCTCACTTTTATGGAGATTAATTTCGTTCCTATCAATATGATAAGTTTCAAAACTATCAATCAAAAATTGCCAATCAACCTTGATTAAATTATTTCCTACCTTGAGCAGACGCTTGGGTTTATCACCAACTTTTTGGGCAGCTACTTTTACTTCTTGCTCAGGGTCGATTGCCTTTTCTTTATTTAAATGAAACACATCAAAAAAGCTACTCGTCACTTCTTGAGCATTCTCTAAACCTTTAAAAGAACGGGGAGTAAAATCATTAACTAATCGTTGATAGGCTGTAGAACCTACTTTTTCTAATAGAAGACTTGAAAGTAAAAATGTTCTAAAAAATTCTTGAGCTGTTGGAATAGACTGGAGCTTAAAAATAATTACTTCTCCTAAAATAGGATTTTCACCAATAAAAGTCTTTACTAAGCCAGTTGCTTCTAAGCGATGAAGACTATTAAAGAGGTCTTTTAAACTACTGTTAGTCTGATCTTGTAATTGATAGAGAGTTTTATAATCACCTGCAATAGGAACACTATCAAATTCACTGATTAACGTTATATACAGACCGACACCTAATATTCCAACTAAAGGCTGATAAAGACGGGTCAAAACTCTTTCTTTTTCATTATCAATTTCTACTTTATTTGCAACATAAAAAGGCTCCTTGGGGTCTGTACTTGCAAACATTTAGCTACTTCTCCTTATCATGTTTGGCCATCATATCTTCCATGGCCTCCATAAATCCAGAAACATCCTTAAATTGACGATAGATACTTGCAAAACGGATATAAGCTACATCGTCAATATCTGCTAGTTCCTTCATTACATATTCACCAATATCCTTAGATGAAATTTCACTAACGCCCTGTTTTCGAATAGCATTATCAACATGATCAACTAGCGTATTTAATTGTTCACTAGAGACC
Organism: Lactobacillus sp.; assembly: GCF_014803895.1. The sequence goes on from NZ_JAAVAU010000002.1 coordinate 4,790, forward strand.
GGACGTTTTTGAGCAGACATTACCACTCCATGTAAAATTTTTTCTCGGTTAAAGGGTTCACGAGTCCCATCATTTTTAACTACTAATAAGGGTGCTTTTTCCACTCTTTCAAAGGTAGTAAAACGAAAACCACAATTTTCACATTCTCTTCTTCTTCTAATCGCACGATTTTCATCACTAGGACGAGAATCAATTACACGTGAAGAATTTTGATGACAATTTGGACATTCCATATCTCTTACCTGCCTATTTCTTCTAATAAACTAGATAATTTATTTTCTAAATCATTAATTGTTCCACTATTCTCAATCACATAATCAGCTAGCTTTTCTTTTTTAGCAAGTGGCATCTGACTGGCAATACGTTTTCTAGCATCAACTTCGTTTAGATTATTTCTTGCCATTAAGCGGCTCAATTCTAGCTGAAAGGGCGCAGTAATCAATAAAGTGGCAGTACAGTAACTAGTTAAATTTCCTTCAAAAAGCAAGGGAATATCTAAAATTACAAAGGGTATATCCTGAGCTTGATATTGGATCATTTTTTCTTTCATATTATTTAAAATAAGTGGATGCGTCAATTCATTTAAGCGATTTAATTGATTTTTATCGTTAAAAACAATTGCACTAAGCTTCTTACGATCAATTTCACCATCTTCAGCTAAAATACCCTTACCAAAATGCCTAATAATGGCTTGATAACTTGCCTGATTCTTGGCCATCAGGGCATGAGCAATCTGATCAGTGTCAATGATAGGAATATTTTTTTTAAGAAAAAAATGATCTGCAGTACTTTTACCGGTTGCAATTCCCCCGGTTAATCCTAAAAAATATGTCATTTATATAGCACCTGACAATGAGGACAAAATGTTGTCCCTCTTCCACTAACTTTGATTTTTTCTAAAATTGTCCCACAACGCTCACATTTTTCACCTACATGACCATAAACTTTTAATTTATTTTGATAACCACCAGTTTCGCCGGCTGCATTTAAAAAACTATGAACCGTAGTTCCCTTTTCTGCAGTTGCTTCAGCAATCGTAGTATTGATATTATCATGTAATTTTCCCACAACTTCAGTAGGAATTTTTTGGGCGCTACTTAAGGGATGAATCTTACTTTGCCACAATACCTCGTCAACATAGATATTTCCTAAACCACATACAATCGTTTGATCCAGCAAAGTATTTTTGATATTTTTCTTCTTTTTAGAAAGTTTTTTAGAGAAGTACTCAATATTAAATTCATCTGTATTCGGCTCAGGACCTAATTTGCTAATCCCTGTTGTTTGTCTTTCAGTTCCAGTCTCCACTAAGTGCATCCGTCCGAATTTTCTTACATCATCATAACGAATTGCACTACCATCAGTAAAAATAAACTGAATGTGTTCATGTTTTTCCTTGGGAGCATCAGGACTAGTAATTCTATACTTACCTTCCATCCTTAAGTGGGAGACCAAAGTTAAATTATCACTCAAGCGAATTAATAAGTACTTCCCATAACGATCAACACCAAGGACTTTTTTACCCACTAATTTTTGAGCAACAGACTCACTATTACCAACAATAATTTTAGGATACCAGACCGTCATCTCTTGAATTGTTTTTCCCTTCATTAAGGGATCTAAAGTTCTTCTAACCGTCTCAACTTCTGGCATTTCCGGCATAAGAAATCACCTTCTTTTATTTAGCATCATACCAATTATGACCCCAATTAGAGTCAGCAATCAAAGGCACATCAAGTTGAACCGCTGATTGCATTACTTGTGGAACGATTTCTTTAATAGTCTCTAATTCATCTTTTGGTACATCAAATATTAATTCATCATGTACCTGTAAGACCATCTTAGTCTTTAAGTGTAATTCATCAAGTTTATTTTGCATGTTAATCATAGCGATTTTGATAATATCGGCAGCTGATCCTTGAATCGGTGAATTAATAGCTGTTCTTTCCGCAAAACTTCGTACATTAAAGTTCTTGGCATGAATATCAGGTAAGTATCTGCGACGATGCATAATTGTTTCAGCATAACCTTTTTCTCGCGCAACTTGAACCGCCTTATCCATGTATTCATGAACTTGAGGATACTGTTCAAAATAATTATCAATGAATTGCTTAGCCTGTTTTCTTGAAATACCAATATTTTTGGACAAGCCATAATCAGAAATACCATAGACAATTCCGAAGTTAACTGCCTTAGCATGTCGCCGCATTAATGGTGTTACTTCATCTGTAGAAGTCAGGCCAAAGATTTTCATAGCTGTATGAGCATGGATATCATAACCAGACTTAAAGGCTTCCTGCATTGCTGCATCCCCCGAAACATGGGCTAACACACGTAATTCCACCTGCGAATAGTCACAAGAAAAAATATATCCATCTTTAGTGCTTGGTACAAACGCCCTTCTAATTTGTTTACCTTCATCTGTCCGAGTAGGAATATTTTGTAAATTAGGATCTACTGAAGAAAGACGTCCAGTTGCAGTTAAGGTCTGTAAGTAACGGGTATGAATCCTACTATCAGGCTGAATGCAGTCTAGTAGCCCCTTAATATAGGTCGATTGTAATTTACTCAATTGGCGGTAATCTAAGATTGCCGAAACAATTGGACTCTTTTGTTTTAATTGCTCTAAAACTTCAACAGAAGTTGAATAACCTGTTTTTGTCTTTTTAATTGGTGGTAAGTTAAGTTTTTCAAAAAGAATATGACCGAGTTGCTTAGGCGAATTTAAATTAAACTCTTCACCAGCTTGGGCATAAATTTTCTTTTCTAATTCAGCAATCTTAATAGCTAATTCATTTCCCATTTGAACTAAAACAGAGGCTTCCACCTTGATACCAACGATTTCCATTTTAGCTAAGACAAAAGCAACGGGAATTTCGATAGTCTCGTATAAATCATCTTGCTCATGTTCTTTTAGCTTGTCTAAGAGTGGTTGCTTTAATTTATCAATAATAGAGACTTTTGCAGCTAAGTGTTTGAAAAATACCTCATCTTCTGGAATAGCTGCTTTTTTACCTTTGCCGTAAACTTCTAAGTCAGTCTTCACACTATATTCATCATAAAGGTGAGCTATTTCACCTAAGTCATTAGAATTATTTTCATTATTGACCAAATATGAGGCCAACAACATATCATAATCTAAACCTTCTGCTTTAATTCCCAAGCGATGTAAGCCAACATAAGTCCTTTTGATATCAAAAACATTCTTCTTTATATTTTTATTTTCTAAAATATCTTTTAGAATATCTTCTTCAAGTAAACTAGTATCTTTAGAAACATAGTTTTTATCGCCAACTTTTAAAGCAAAGCCATTAAAGGGAGCCAAGTGATAATTTTCACCCAACATTGCTAAATAAAAGCTTACAGATTGATCTTTCAGATTAGCTATTTTGCCTAAATTACTTTGAGTCAATACTTCGTATTCATAACTTTCTGCGGGACTAGAAGATTCACCGCTACCTGCTTCGCTTTGATCAAGTTGGGCTAAAAACTTTCTAAAATTCAAACGTTCATAAAGTTGACGTAATTTTTCATAATTAACAGGCTGGCGACTAGTATCTTCTAAATTTAGGTCAACTGGAGAATCACAATTAATGGTAGCTAACTTCTTACCTAAGAGTGCCTTATCCTTATCCTTAATTAAATTCTCCTTCATTTTAGACTTTTTCATTTCATCAATATGGTCATATAAGTTTTCTACACTACCATATTTTTGAATAAGCTTAGCAGCAGTTTTGGGACCAATCTTCTCTACTCCAGGGTAGTTATCTGAACTGTCCCCCATCAGAGCTTTCATATCAATGAATTCAGTTGGTGTAACCCCATTAACTTCCTTCATATGCTCCGGGGTAAAAGCTTCCAGTTCACCCACACCCTTCTTGGTTACCATAACTGTAGTATGATCAGAAGCAAGTTGTGTTAAGTCACGATCTCCTGTCACAACCGTAACTTTGAAGTCCTTTTCTGCACCCATTTTAGCCATAGTACCAATAATATCATCAGCTTCATAATTAGCTAATTCATAACTTTTGATACCCATATCCTCTAACAATTCCTTAATAACTGGTAATTGTTCAGAAAGTTCACTCGGAGTCTTTGCCCGACCGCCCTTATATTCGTCATACATTTTATTTCTAAAAGTGACTTTTCCTGCATCAAAAGCTACTAAGACATTAGATGGATCAGTATCACGCAAAACTACATCCAACATATTTTTAAATGCATAAATAGCATTTGTATGTAAACCATCGGGACTGGTAAAGTTATCGAGCTGGCGATATAAAGCATAAAAAGCACGGAAAGCTACAGAATTTCCGTCGATTAAAAGTAATTTTTTATCAGCCATAAATCCTCCCTAAATAAAAAAACTGTCAAAATTAATACGGTTTTCTCTCGTATTATATTTTAACAGTTTTTTGTTAATAACGTTTATTAGAACAACATCTTATATTTGATCTTCGATATTCTCACTTACTTCATCAGGTTTATCCTGGTGGACATGCCGGTAACCGTAAATAAAGTAAACAATTATTCCTAAAATCAACCAACCTACCATTAATAATTTAGCATCAACACTTAATTGCCAAAAAATAATCGCAGAAACAATGGCAGATAATGCTGGTAAGACAGGATAAAGTGGCATTTTAAAAGTTGGTTGAGGTAAATCTACACCTTCACGTTTTCTTAAACGATAGATACCAAGCGATACCATGATAAAGGCAATTAAAGTTCCAGCTGAAACTAGATTAGATAAGAAAGTAAATGGTAATACACCACCTACAATCGCAGCCGTAAAGGTGACAATCCAAAGTGATCTTTGTGGTGTTTTATTTTTATCCAGATGACCTAATGACTTAGGTAAAAAGCCATCCCGACCAAAAGCATAGATTAAACGTGACGAAGCCATCTGCATCCCAATCATACCAGTTAACATCCCAAAAATTGCCACAATTGAAAGTAAGTTAGCTGTAAAAGCATGCCCAGCTTTTCTTAAAGCAAAAGCTGCAGGTTCAGCATTTCCAGCATAAATTTTGTAATTAAACATCCCTACTAATACTAAGGAAACAGTCACAAACAAAGCAGTTCCAATTACTAGAGTACCAATAATTCCACGTGGCATTGTCTTTTCAGGATTCTTAGCTTCAGCAGTATTGGCTGCAATGGCATCAAATCCAATATAGACCAAGAAAAGCTGTGAAGTACCGGCTAAAATACCTTGCCAGCCACCAAAATTAGTTCCTGATTTATGGGGTGGAATAAATGGGGCATAGTTATTAGGATGAATTGCGGTTAAACCTACTGCAATAAATAAAATAATTACAATAACCTTCAAAATAACTAAAGCGTTCTCTACTCGGCTAACTTTTTTTAGACCACGAGAAAGCAAAAAACCGGTAAGCATAATGATAAAGACAGTTAAAATGTCAACACCACCATGTCCTTGAAAATCAGTTCCTTTAGCTAAAAATTCTGGGAGAACAATATTGAATTGTTTTAAAAATCCTTGCATATAAGCTGACCAACCAGAAGCCACAAAAGAAACAGCAATAAAGTACTCTGCTAATAAGGCCCAACCACAGACCCAACCTAAAAATTCTCCAAATAAGACATTAATCCACGAGAAGGCTGACCCTGCAAATGGTAAAACAGACGAAGTCTCGGCATATGCCAAAGCTGCCATTCCTGCCCCAATCGCACCTAAAATAAATGAAATCGTTACTGCAGGACCGGCATGATTAGCTGCTACAATTCCTGGCAAGGTAAAAATACCAGTTCCAACAACGATACCAATTCCTAAGGCTAATAAGTCAATCGTTGTCAATGAAGGAACCAATTTTTTATCCTTATCTGCATATACTTTTGGATCCTGTTTATGAGTTAATCTTTGCCAAAAACTCATCTAATCCCTCCAATACTTATTTTTGCAAGAAAATTGCTTAAAAACTACATACACACATATTACACGAGTTATCATAAAAATAAAATGAAAAAAAGTAAAAATATCAGATTTTTTTACTTTTTTTATAATAATTAAAATACTACTAATTTGCGTGATAATTTTTCTTGAAAAACAAATCAAAGTAGATAAGAAAGCATGAAACAATTGGATTCAAACAAATTAACAAAGGACCAACAATAATTCTTCAACAGGCACTTACAATATCTTTTACAACAACTTAAAGAACGGCTCTAAGGCTACAATCGTGGTTGCTGACGTGCCAACTCATAAGGCAATGAAGATTATTGCTACTCCACATATTCACGAAAATGACGACTATGCTAAGAGCGTTGTTGAAGGTACTGATACTCCAAATGCTTATGTAGTTTGTACTTGATATTGATAAGATTTTTGAATAAGTTTTTAATCTTAAGCAAAATAAAATCTCGATTCCATTTAGGCGTCGAGATTTTTTGTTTTTTTAAGATAAATGAATCAACGGACTGATTTGTTTTCGATAAAGTTCTCTTACAGCTTCTCGAACCATCTTTTTCCACTTTAGAGGAATAATAGCATGTTCTTTTTTATACTCTAAGAAACTTTCCTTTGCTAACAAATCCCGCATCCCTAACTGATCGAATTCATTTTTCTCCAAATTATAATGTCTCATCACATATTTAAGAGCATCAAGCTGAACTTTATATTCTTCAGCAAATTTCTTTAAAAAATTATTCTTTGCGTCATCAATCATACTTTGCAAGATTTCATTTACTTGCTTGTTTCTAAACTTCTTAGGATCAGCTTTAATCTTATTCCATAATTCCATCATAATATGAGCTACGGTTGGATTAGTGATAGCCAGATTCTTGATATATTCGTCAATTTCTTTAACTTCAGCCTCAGTCTTATGACTATCTTCTTCATCATCACTCGGAATATAAGATTGAATAAGTTTTACGATGTAACTGTAATCAACTGTCTGCTTATCAACTACTTCTAATTCATAATCAAAATCGATATCCGACACATCTTCTCCGTCATCACCAGATTTGAACTTTTCACGAATAATTTCATATTTTCCACGTAAGTCTTCTAAGAAATTATCATCTAAGCCATAATCTTTACTTGGATCAATCTGATCGAACTCACTATAAGTTTGAAGTGCCCCATAGGCCTTGTCAAAATGTTGATATTCTTTTAAGAATTGCTTTTGATCTTCATCAGATGCATCAAGAATTGAGATTCCAGAATTATTCTTATATTTAATAATCTGGTGTTCTGCTTTTTCAAATTTATTCTTAGAAACTTTCCACTCAGGTCTTACAATTTCATTGTTTCCGCCTTCTGAGTATAGAGTCAGAGCATTATTAATATCTTCCTTGTACTTCTTAGGATATTGGAAAGTAATAATCTGGCCATATTTTTTATCTTTATCAAAAATACGATTCGTTCTCGAAAATGCTTGAATCAAATCTTTATAAGGCATTGGGCGACGATCAATATAAAGCGTTGACAAGCTTGGTGAGTCAAATCCTGTAAGCAATCTATCTACAACAATAACGAAGTCCAATTGTTGATCACGAGCTTGATACTGTTTCTTTTTACGAGCCAATCTTTCAGTTACGTTAGTGTTATAAGCTTTAAGCAAATCCATACTATAATGAGTGCCAAATAAGTGATTGTAATCTTCAAGTGACTGCTTCATCTCATTTTGATTAGCCTCATCTTCATCACCATTTTCGCCTACTGAATATGTAATTGCCATCCTAGGAAAATCTGGCAAAAACTTCTTAATTCTTTCAGGAATCTTAAGTTCTTCATCTTCACCATTAATTACTTTTCTAAATAATTTATAGTATCTTTGTGCTTGCTTAATTGAACTAGTAGTAAACAAGGCAGAATAAGTATAGCCACGATTTTGTTTATTATAAATCCCAAGCTTTCTGTATGCTGTCTTAAAGAAATTTTTTACAACTTGACGCATATGACTTTCTGATAAATAGATTTGATTTAATTTTTTTGTATCATCTTCATCATCAGTTTCATTATCATCACTACCACGTTCTTCTACTTGAAAACCTAAGACAGAATTATCTCTAATTGCATCTTTAATAGTGTAACGATGCAAGCAATGACCATACTGTTGCTCGGTGGTTCTAGCGTTAGAGCCTTTCTCTTGTCGAGCATTCTCTTCAAAAATTGGCGTACCTGTAAATCCATACCATAATGGTTTTTTAGCAAAAAATGCATCAATTTCGTTCTTTTGATCAGGACTCACGGCACGGTGACACTCATCAACAATGAAAGTCATCCGCATGTTTCTAATTTTTTGATAGATTTTCTTTTCTTTTTCGTCTTTCTTAATATGCTTAAAAAGAGCCTGCATTTTCTGACGTGTAGCAACAATCACCTGCTTGTTAGGACTAGCCAACTTTCTAGCTAGATCAAAACTATTGTCAGTATCGCTTACTTCAATCGTGTCCGTTTGAGCATAAGTCTTAAACGCAGAACTTGTCTGAGTGTCTAAATCATTACGGTCAATTAAGAAAATCGTCTTTTGAACCGATGGAATAGATAACAAATTATGAGCAACTTTGTAAGAAGTCAAAGTCTTTCCAGAACCAGTTGTATGCCAAATAAAACCAGATTGGGGATTATCGCCTATTGAAGCTTGTTCAATGGCTTGAATGGCATGAATTTGGTAAGGACGAAGCAAAATAATATTCTTTTGGTCATTATCTAAAACAACATAGTCTGCAATCATATGGTGGGCTGCTGGAATAGATAATACATCCTTAGCAAAAGCCAAATAATCATGAACTGGCTTATTATTCTTATCGACCCAATTAGTCATAAACTTCTTACGTAATTGCTGACCAGCGGCAATATATTTGGACTCAGTGCCATTGGTTACAACGAACATTTGAATAGTTGAGAAAATCCCATTAAATATTTGTTCATCGATATATTTTTGAATTTGGTTGAAGGCATCATTAATACCATGATTACGATTCTTCAATTCAATATGAATCATTGGCAAACCATTGATTAAAAGAGTTACATCTGTGCGACGATTACGGTCAATATCCTCTCTTCTTTTGAACTGAATTTGGTGAACTACTTCATAGACAGAACTACCACCAGTAATATTGGTATTATCTAAAATTGTTAAGTCAGCAATTCCTAATTCACTCTTATCTCTTGGAATTGGTAATTTTACCATCCTATTGGCACCTGCTAGCCATTCAGCACTACGGTAGAATGTGGGATGCACGACTTTCGACTTAATCATTGCCTTTTCATTTTCAGTCAACGGCACATCTTTTAGAACATTTTTATTATTTTGAGACAAAATTTTGAAGAAATTATCCCATAGATCATCTTCATTTTTTAAATCTTCTCGCAGCGTCCATTGAGATTCTCCATGAATTAATTGCTGAATAAGATTGTCTTCTAATACTTTTTCTTCTTCCATAGCTTACTCCTTACTTGCACAAAACATCTTACTTTTAAATTATCACTTTTTGAATTTTTCTGCTGATTTTCTTTTGGGAGCAACGAACTTTCTTACAGCTTATTAGAAGAGTAACTAAACAGGTCCAAGATAATAATTTACTAAATGTAACTTTTGATGATATTAAAGCTGGTGAAGGTAAATTATTAACTCCTTTCAAAAAACTTTCATCAGGAAAGCAAGGTACTCATTTTTATCCTACAAACATTCTTTTTGGCAAATTACGTCCATACTTGGATAATAGACTATTAGCTAATTTTGAAGGATCTGCTGTAGGGGACTTTTGGGTATTTGAAGTAAAGGAAAATTCCGATTCCAATTTTCTTTTTTCTTTAATCCAAACTTCTCGGTTTAAATATATTAGTAATTTATCTTCTGGATCTAAAATGCCACGTTCAGATTGGAATTTAGTTTCAAACTCCAAATTTAAAGTGCCTGGAATGAATGAACAAAACAAAATTGGACTTTTAATAAATGCATTAGATTATGAAAATACTCTTCAACAACGAAAATTAGAGCAAATTGATTCTTTAAAAAATACTGTAGTTGCAACATTGTTTGAAAATAAAAAAACATGGTCAAAAGTTAATTTAAAAGATATTAGTGAAATTTCAAGTGGCGCTAATGTAGATTCTAGGCACTCTAAAGGATCATTCAAAATAACTAGAATCGAGACAATTTCTTCAGGAGTATTAAACGAGGAAAAACTTGGATATACCAACGAAAAAATAGATAACAAATATCTTCTAAAAAAAGGGGATATTTTGTTTAGTAATATTAATTCCTTAAAACATATAGGTAAAACTGCTTTAGCGACTTCATGTGAAGACATATACCAAGGTATGAATTTATTAAGAATTAGGCCTAACATACAAAAAGTAGACCCTACTTACTTATTTACTTTTCTTAATCTTCCAGAAACTTTAGCTTGGTCACAAAGATTTGCTAATCCTGCTGTAAATCAAGCAAGTATTAACAAAACGCAAGTTTCAAAAATGCCAATATATTTGCCCTCATTAGCAGAACAAATAGAAATTAAAAATATAGTTACTAAAATAGATTCATATATTTATAATCTGAATAAAAATATTCAAAATTTAAAACAGACTAAAAACTTTCTTCTTCAAAACATGTTTATTTAAACTTGATAAAAACAAAACCTCTTTGAACAATTAAGCACGTGACTTAATTAATTCAAGGAGGTTTTTAAATGTCACGAAAAAATTATAGTACCAAGTTGTTCTACAAGTATTACTTAGAATGGATTCATCTTTACAAGGATGATGCCGTTCGTTCAGTTACACTAGATAAATATTATTTAGTGCAACGTCGCTTAAAAGAGTTAGCCCCAGATTTGCACATGAATGAGTTAACTCGTCAAAGCTACCAAAAAATTTTAAACCTTTATGCTCAAACCCATGAAAAAGCAACTGTATTAGATTTTCATCATCACTTAAAGGCAAGTATCTTTGATGCAGTTGATGATGGCTTACTAAAAAATTATCCAACACGTAGAGCTATCATTAAAGGACGAACTCCTTCAGAAAAGAAACCAAAGTTTTTAAACTTATTTGATTTACAAAGACTAATTCGCTCTCTTAATTTGAAAGAAGAATTAAGTTGGGATTGGTTCTTTTTACTAGTCGCAAAAAGTGGCTTACGTTTTGCCGAAGCATTAGCTTTGACACCAGAAGATTTCGATTTTGAAAATCAAGTTTTGATTATTAATAAGTCTTGGAATTACAAAGATAAAAATGGTGGCTTCCAACCAACTAAAAATAAGGCATCTAATCGGAAAGTGATGATTGATTGGCATTTAATGCAACAATTTAAAATCTTAATTGAAGATAGAGATAAAAAATTACCAATATTTTTCGACAAAGGCCAACGAGTTTATAATTCTAGCTTAAATAAAAAATTGGCTGGATACTGCGAAAATCTAAAAATACCAAAAATTTCAATCCATGGTCTTCGACATACTCATGCATCTCTCTTACTTTATGAAGGAGTATCAATTGCCAGCGTAGCTAAGAGATTAGGCCATACTAATACAACTACTACTCAAGAAACTTATATTCATATTATTCGCGAACTTGAAAATAAAGATAATGATAAAATTCTCCATCACTTATCTCAATTAATGTAATTAAAAAAGACGCTCTTAATGGGCGTCTTTGTGCTATATAAACATATTTTGGAGTAAGAATTTCTTGATTTTTTTACAGTTATTAATTTGTAAATCTAAATCCATTAAATTTTCATTAATGTTATTAACTATATTGGTTATGCGAATTTGGTTTTCCAAATTTTTAGGAATAGTGATTTTTAAATGTTTTAATGAACGTTGACTAATTCCTTGTGCTGTGCCTCCCGTAGCTAATCTCTGTAAATCATTTTGAACTCTTGGTGTTGATAAAATAAATGCTAAAAAATCATTTGTTATTAGCTTCTCATTTGGAACAAGAGCTATAACTCTTTGACTTAAAATATACTTTTCATTGTCAGGCACTTGAGCAACATTTCCTACCGGAGCTTCGGTTGTTAGCAATACTTGACCTTGATATAACTCATTACCCGTCATCCATATTTTATATAAATCATCATTACCAAAATGTACTGAGGCATTTTTATCTACATAGCCTTGTTTAACATTAAGTGCTGACAATGCTATATGTCCCTTAGTTGACCATGTGGATTTTAATTTTTTAGGCGTTTTTCCACGAAAATCTATAATTTTTTCTATAAGATCTAAAAAATTATATTCTATCCAATCATCGGATTTAGAATTAATAAGTTGTTGAGTAATACCTTTTTTAAAAGACTTTAGCTGTTTCAATTTTCGTTGTTGAAGGGTTAAATTTTCTGAAATTAAAGACATTAATTTAGCAATTTTGTCTTGTTCTAATTTAGAAGCATATGGAATTACAAATTTTCTTAAATTTTTAACTGATAAATTAGGTTGAACTGCACCTTCATCAAATTTTAAAATTTGTTTGTTTCCTACATCAGAATTTAAAATTTGAAATAAATAATGATTATTTATTTTAACTGGTCGAATAAGGACTAAAGAAGATGCGATGGTACCGATTGAAACATCGAGATTTATAGCGTTTTTTCCTAAAGTACCTCTTAAGCAATATACTATATCTCCGATTTTTAACTTAGCACCACGAAGTGAATTAAATTTATCAGGAGTTATTTTCTTACAATTATTTGTATCAATTTTTCCGTTAATCAAATCTCCAGCATTAATAAATGGAATCCCTATTTTTACTAATTCACTTTCTTGCGGATAATTCCGGCCTCTATCACCATTATGAAAAGTAGCTACTTCCCCAAGCTTACGTTGCTCCCAATCGTCAGAAAAGCCCTTAAAGCGCAGTACAGGGGCTTTTTTAGAATCTTGATTCATCATTTATCCTCCGTATTGCTTTCAAAAAACTTAATAATATCGTTTAACCCAGTCATGATTTTTTCATCATCTGAAGTTAATTCTTTGAGCATCCCTACCAACTTCTTCTCATTCTCATCAATTTGAGCTTGAGTTTCAGTCAAGTTAGCTGCTACCTTTTCCAAGTCAACCGGAGGCTCTGGAACGTAAGAATCAATATATCTAGTGATGTTAAGGTTGAAGTCGTTCTCTTTAATTTCCTTATAATCAGCCAAATGAGCATATCTTTCGACATCTTCACGCTTTTCATAAGTTGAAATGACTTTATCAATATCTTCTTTTCTTAATTTATTTTGTTTCTTTTGCTTTTCAAATTCTCTTGAAGCATCAATAAAGAACACACTACGATCAGTCTTATTCTTCTTCAATACGACAATTGTAGTAGGAATTGGCGTGTTAACAAAGATATTTGGTGGTAACCCAATAACTGCATCAATTGAACCATCTTCAAGAAGCTTCTGACGAATCTTCCCTTCACCAGAACCACGGAATAAGACACCATGCGGTAAAACAATTGCCATAGTTCCTGTATTCTTCAAATGATAAAAGCCATGCAATAAAAATGCATAATCTGCCTTGGACTTAGGTGGAAGGACGCCATACTTACTGAAGCGTGGATCATCTAAAAATCCCTTATCAGCTGACCATTTTAATGAATATGGTGGGTTCATTACTACCGCATCAAACATCGTCTCACCAATTGGTGGCCAGTCTGCATCTAATGTATCACCTAATCTTAAGTGTTGATTTTCTGGACTAACCCCGTGCAAGATCATATTCATTCTGGCCAAGTTATAAGTTGAAACATTAATTTCTTGACCATAGTAAACAATACGATTAGGATTTTTCACTAAATCTCTAAAGTTCAAAAGTAAAGAGCCTGACCCCATTGCAGGGTCATAAACTGTTAATTCTGAAGGCTTTTCTTCACCAGCTAAAGTTAAACGGGTTAAAATCTTAGAAACTTCTTGAGGAGTATAGAACTCGCCAGCTTTTTTACCACTTTCAGAAGCAAATTCTCCAATTAAGTATTCATATGCATCCCCGAGAGAGTCTGATTTACTATCCTTGTCTCTATTAACTAACTGAATGTCACGTAATGCCTTCATCACATCCATGATAGTATCAGTTTGCTTTTGTGCATTTGAACCTAAGCGACGAGAATACAAGTCTACATCATCAAATAAGCCTTCAAATTCTTTTCCAGTACTTTCAATATCATTAAAAGCATCACCTAAATCAGAATTTTGGAAAGTTTTAACATTACCATCTTTAGTTCGAGCAGTACCATCAATCTCTTGCATCAAATAAGTAAAAGTATGTTCTGGCTCAATTGTGTAGCGCAAAGAACCTTTTAACTCATCCTTTAAATCTTGGTAATTTTCAGTATAAATTGTTTGTGCTTCTTCCAAAGAAACATCACTATCTTCACCCCAAGAATATTCTTCAACCGCTTGATACAATAATTTATCTGACAAATATTTATAGAAAATCAAACCTAACAAATAATTTTTATATTCATTAGCATCCATCTTTCCTCTTAAAGAGTCTGCCGCACTAAAGAGCGAATTAAATAATTTTGATTTAGAATTTTTAGTAGTTTCAACCATTTTAATCAATCCATCTAATCTAATTTAAGTTAATTTTTCGTTGTGTAGAAAACGAAAATTATTACGCTATACAGTTTAACATAATGCCTTTATCACTCTTCAAATATTATTGCAAATTAAAAAGTTAATTTAAGCTGGACAATCTTCTTGATATGCAGAATTTTTTGACAAAAAACCAGCAAATAATAAAATAAGAGTAAAGAAAAAGAAGCCAGCTGCCAACTGACTTCCTTCATAGTAGAATTGCTTATAAGCAATTGACTCTTAATTTTGTTAATAGTAACCGCTAGTCTGCCCGGCTAAAGCGGTTTTTTGTTTACTTATCTTTTTTATTGCTCAAAAAAGCCGCCCAACCAGGCGACTACCCTACTAACCAATAAATCTTTCTAAAATACCAATTAAAATTTCTAAAAATATCTGAAAAATTGTGATAGCCACAATTACAATACCACCCATCAAAATTAATGATATATGGAACTTAAGGTATAAGAATACAATTGCAGCCCCAATAATTATTATCGACAATAAGACAGCGATTATTGTAACTTTTTTATTACCACCACTCATTGCTTCTTCTAACACTTCATCATCATGATTAGGAAACCATTCTTTCTGCCAATTATTAATTAAGTGCTTAGCAATAATCAGTATGATAAACAAACTTACCATACACATCTTAGCCATAAAGTTCTCATCTTGACTTAAGCCTAAGTACATAAAACTAATACCAAACATCAATTGGAATAAAGTTCCTAACATTTCTAATCTTTTTAGCAACTGATCTGCGTCGATTTTCTTCACAAAATCCTCCAAATAACAAAATTTCTTTTACTTTTATCCTATTATAACCAAAATTAAGTGCTAAAATAGTTTTATTCTAAAAAGTTATAGCTACAAATTATTTTATAGGGGATGCGTATGGAATATTCAGCTGGTGCAATTATCTACCGCAAAATAAATAATAAACATGAATTTTTAATTGTTCAAAGTCTCTGGCATAAAACTTGGGGTTTTCCTAAAGGACATCTGAAAGACAATGAAACTAATTTACAAGCTGCTCATCGTGAAGTATTTGAAGAAACCGGTCTTAAGCCAGACTTTCTTTCAAAATTTAAAACTAGTCTAATCTATCCGGTTGCTTCTGGGCAAGACAAAACAGTTACTTTATTCTTAGCTCAATTTAACGAAAATCAGACTCCTAATTGGCAACCTGAAGAAATTGTCGATGGAAAGTGGGTAAATTTAGAAGTAGCAGAAAAGATGCTCTCTCGCCCAGCCTTAGTTGATTGTCTCAAAAAAGCTGATCATTTTTTAAAGAAGTAAATTAGTATAACTATTTCCTTTCAGTTTATCTCATGATAAAATACCTTAACATCTAAAATACTGCGAGGGATTTTATGAAGAAAAGTACATTACTATTTATCGGAACAATTGCTATCCTCAGTCTTGCAAGTTATGGTATCAATTGGTCAACTATTAGTTATCATATTCCTGCAATTCAAAATGCACTTTCCCATATTCCATTATTTAGATAATTTACATCGAGATTTTCTCGATGTTTTTTTAATCAAAAAATAATTTTAAATTTTTTTGCTATTTTTCTAAAATTTAGTTATTTTATTTTTCTTTATTTATCAGTATTAGCGTCTCTCCTTTTTATTACTCATACTTAAAATATCTATATTTTTCAAGGTCAATGTTTTTTTAAACTTAAAAATATGGTGTATACTTATTAATTGAAAGTACTATATTAATAAAAAAAGAGGTAATATTATGAAAAAATTAGACTCAACTACACTTACTGACAAGCAAAAGGAATTCTTCAAGACTCACTTGGCTTACTTATCAACTGTAGATGCCAATGGTAATCCTCAAGTTGGTCCTAAGCAATCTATGCACGTGCTTGATGACAATCATTTACAATACTTAGAAAAAACTAAGGCTCACGCATACGAAAACTTGAAGAATGGTTCAAAAGCTGCTGTAGTAGTTGCAGATGAACCAAGTCATACTAACGTACGTATTATCGGTACTGCTACCATCCATGAAGATGACGATTACCAAAAGAAGATTGCTACAGAAGCTGGTGCTCCTCAAGCTTACGTTGTTGATATTGAAATTGAAGAAATCGACGAATAATTAATTAATCCACAAAAAAACAACTTCCTCGCAAGGAAGTTGTTTTTTTAGTTGTTTTGTTTATTATTTGCCTTATCTTGGTTATTTCTACCCTGATTATTATTCATTTCAGGATGTAAAATATACTTTTGAATCAAATCTAAAACTTCACTATTTTGTGGTAAAGCTGAGTGCTGAGCTAATTTACCTGTAACAGTAATTTGAGTATATCTCTTTACCACATCTTGGTATATATACTTACCTGCTAAGACACTACTTACAGGCACTAACCCATCCTCAACATAATTCTCAGATCCGGCAATAGAATACATAATTAAATTACTTGGCAAATTTTTTCGATATTTAATAAAGTCTTTTAACATTTCTGTTTTACGAGATGTTGGTTCTGCAAAGTTATATGGCGTACCAATTGTCATCAATCGCTTAATCTTAATTTGTCGTTCATTAAAATAGTGTTCAAGATAATAAGTATAAATCAAACCACCATTTGAGTGACCGATTCCCTTAAAATTATTAAAATTATAAGTCTGCTTCAGTAGATTGAAAGCTTTACTAAACATCTTCGCTTGCTTTTTAATATTGCTATAGCCATCTTTATTATTTTCAAAGCCAACAACGATAAATGGTTCTTTATCACCTTTTTTTATATGTCCGTAATAAGAAATTTTGCCATTATTAAAAACTTTAACCTTAAGTAAACTATGTTGATGTTTTTCTTTTTTATTAATATTTTTTACTAAAGTATCAAACCGATTAATTGATGCACTACTACCTGGAATAAGAATAACTGGTGATAATTCAGAGTTTTGTCGATTTTTTAAGGTAGTTACGCTATTTTTAGTCCAACAATATGATGCAACTGCAAAGATACCAATCACAAGAGTCATAACTAAAATTAAAATTTTTTGACTTTTACGCATGTTGGTCACCCTTTTCATCTGCAATCAAACGATCATCAACTACATCCGCTAATTTAACAAATGGTATATATATCAGCACATCTATAATTAATAATAAAATTGAAAAGATAAAGGCATAAATATTACCACCTGAACCAATTAAAGGAATCAATATACTTGGTGTTACAGTAGGAACAGGATAAACCAATGGTGGCATCACTCTAAAGTAGATAACTACACTTGCCAAGACTATATTTATAATTGGTACAAAGACAAAGGGAATTATATAAATAGGATTAAAAGGTAAGCCAATTCCAAAATCTAATGCTCCTGGAATATTAAAAAATGCAGGCGCAGCAGCTATATCAGCCATTCTTCGCATATATTTACGTCTACTTACCCATAAAATTGCAATCAATAGTGCCAAACTACCAAATTGTGCAAAACCACTATATAAAGCGGAGGGCGTAAAAGGATAAGGTATTCCCCAGCTAGTTTTATGAGTTAAAGCATAATTCAAATTAGCCATTGTCTCACTATCGTATATTTTACTAGAAACTGACATTAAATCAGGAAAACCAAACCAAGTAACAATTGTTACTAATAAAGAAATAATAATATTTAACATATAGTTACTGCGTTGGCTGATAAATGAAGTTATACCTTGAGAAACAGTATTATCAATTCCAAAGAACCCAAATATTCTAAAAACAATATGAAAAATTAAAGTGGGAATAATTACTAATAGAATCGGTTTTAAATTATATAAAACTATTTGTAAAATACTTTCACGGTTTTGGTTATCACTTTTCCATAAGTCATGTCCAAATTTTACAAATACCTTACCCACTATATAGCCTAGGATAACGCCAATTAAAAACCAACTAACACCGTAGTATTGTTCATTATTGACACCATTACGATAAAATAATAATACATAACTTCCTACTGCTACTAAAGAACCTAAGATTCCTTCATATCCATGGCGCTTAGTTACTAAATAGGCACTAACTAATGCTGAATAAGGTGCTAGCCATCCAGTAGAAACATTGACTATATCACTAAATATCATGCGATAAAATCTATAGTTAGGAAGGTTGTTAATCTTTATTAAACTTCCTAAATACCCATTAGTAGAGAATAAACTTTCACTCAATAGCTGAGCAAAACTCCCAATTAAAACAATTGGAAATAAAATCAACATTGTCCGTTGCAAGATACGAATAAATTCTATTTTTCTGAACCGGACTGTCCAGTTAACTAATTTATCAGTCACATTCCGTCATCTTCCTTTTTTGTTTTAATTATACTTTTATAGAATTACAAAACCAATACATTCTAATAATTTTCATTTTTTATTAAAAAAGTATTGACATTATCAAAGTAAAAGTTTTATTATAATGACAACAAAATTACAAAAAGCAGAGAAAAGATGAGTAACTTTTTAATCTTTCTACAGAAAACTGGAATGATGAGAGCCAGTGATTGCATTAATAAGTGAATATGGTCTTAGAGCTTAAATGAAATGCGAGCCAATAAGGTTAGCAGGACACGATTGATGCCCGATAAAGCATCCGAGTATTCCTTTTGAGGAGCACTTAGTAAGGGTCTTATTGTGAAATAAGACTAAATTTCAGGGTGGTAACACGCAAAAGCGTCCCTAAAGATGAGTCTACAAACTTGTCTTTAGAGGCGCTTTTTTATTTATTTTTAAGGAGAATTAAAATGAGTAAATTACATTATGACATTGTTGGTAGTTTTTTAAGACCAAAAGACTTAAAAAATGCTCGAGCTGATTTTGAAGATGGCAAGATTTCTAAATATGAACTAGTTGAGGTGGAAAATAAAAATATTAAAAAGTTAGTTGATCAAGAAATTGCAGCTGGCTTAAAAATTGTAACTGATGGAGAATTCCGTAGAAGTTACTGGCATCTTGATACCTTCTGGGGCTTTAATGGTATTGCTCATATTCAAAAGAAACATGGTTATCTTTTCCATGATGAAGAAACTAGGAAAGATTCCGCTATCGTAAATGGCAAAATTAGTTTTAGTGGTGATCATCCAGATTTAGAAGCCTTCAAATTTTTGAGAAACATTACTAAAGATAAGAATGTAATTCCTCGTCAAAGTATCCCTTCCCCCGCTCAATTTTATTCAGAATTAATCCGGGATCAAGATAATATCACGGCAGTTAAAAAATATTATCCAAATGAAGAAGATTTATTTACTGATATTTCTACCGCTTATCGTAATTTAATTCTTGCTCTCTATGAAGCTGGTTGTCGCGATTTAAAGTTAGATGACTGTACTTGGGGTGTACTTGTTGATCAAAATTTACTAGCTATTTACGAATCACTTGGTTTTACTCAAAACCAACTCTGTAAAATATTTTTGAAACTCAATAACGATGCTATCGATAATTTACCAGATGACTTACGGATTTCAACTCATATCTGCCGAGGAAACTATCATTCTACTTGGGCAACAAGTGGTGGCTATGATGCCGTGGCAGATTACGTTTTTGCAAAAGAAAATGTCGATGCTTTCTACTTAGAGTTTGACGACGAAAGAAGTGGTCACTTTGATCCAATTGCAAAAATTCCTGCTGACAAAGAAGTGGTTCTTGGTATTGTCACCAGTAAAAAGCCAGAATTAGAAGATCCTACAAAGTTAAAAGAACGCATTAAGGAGGCGACGGCATTTCATAATTTAGACAAGCTTGCTCTTTCTACCCAATGTGGTTTCTCTTCTACAGAAGAAGGAAACAAATTAACTGACAAAGAACAATGGGACAAGATAAACTTAGTATTAAATACTGCTAATGAAATTTGGAATTAATTGAAAGGAATAATTTATTATGGCAAAAGTTGAAAGTTTTACATTAGATCACACCAAAGTTAAGGCACCTTATGTTCGTTTAATTACTGTTGAAACTGGTCCTAAAGGCGACAAGATTAGTAATTATGACTTACGCTTAGTCCAACCAAATGAAAATGCTATTCCTACCGCTGGACTCCACACTATTGAACATCTTTTAGCCGGATTGCTTCGTGACCGATTAGATGGGGTCATTGACTGTTCTCCATTTGGTTGTCGAACTGGATTTCATTTAATTACTTGGGGTGAACACTCAACTACTGAGGTAGCGCAAGCTCTTAAATCTTCTCTTGAAGAAATTGCTTATAAAACTCAATGGGAAGATGTACAAGGTACCACTATCGAAAGCTGTGGTAATTATCGCGATCACTCTCTCTTTTCTGCTAAAGAATGGTCTAAGAAAATTTTAGAGGAAGGTATTTCTGATAAACCTTTTGAAAGACACGTTGTTGAATAATTTTTAGAAAGAAGAATTCCTATGCCAGAAAAAACCAGCCATCTCTATTTCCTAACTCGTTTCTCTATTCTTAATAACCTTTATCAGTGGTTATTTTCTGGAGTGAATTCTAACAAAAATGTTCCCTCTCCCCTTAATAATCTTTATATAAAAAAACATCTTTAACTAAAAAAATATGTCTCTATTAGACATGTTTTTTTACTGCTAATTATTCATTATTCGAATAATTAATTATAGATATTAAATATTTTTAATTGTTCTGCCTAACCTCTATAATTAATATACCAATGAAAAGAAAGGCAGATTACTATGAAAAAATTAAACTTAACAACTGAGTGGGACAAAACCTTTCCTAAAAGTAATAAAGTGAACCATCAAAAAGTCACCTTTCATAATCGCTACGGGATTACTCTAGCTGCTGATATGTACACACCTACGGATATAATTGACAAGATGCCTGCCCTAGCAGTAAGTGGACCATTTGGTGCTGTTAAAGAGCAGGCGTCGGGACTTTATGCTCAAAAAATGGCTGAACGTGGTTTTATAACTATTGCTTTTGACCCATCTTATACTGGTGAAAGTGGTGGTCAGCCTCGTTACATGGCGTCACCAGATATTAATACCGAAGACTTTCAAGCTGCGGTAGACTTTCTTTCTACTCAAGATAACATCGATCCCGAAAAAATTGGTATTATTGGTATTTGTGGCTGGGGTGGCTTAGCCCTTAATACTGCTGCTTTAGATACTCGAATTAAGGCAACTGTTGTTTCAACAATGTATGATATGTCAAGAATTAATGCCAATGGCTACTTTGACAATGAGGATTCCGAACAGAATCGTTATAACAAGAAAGTTGCTTTAAATGAGCAAAGAACTAGAGATTATAAGACTGGGGATTACACCCTTGCCGGTGGTGTCGTTGACCCACTTCCAGATGATGCACCATTCTTTGTTAAAGATTACTACGACTACTACAAAACTAAACGTGGTTACCATAAGCGTTCATTAAATTCTAACAATGGTTGGAACGTAATTGGTACCATGTCCTTCCTTAATCAACCTATTTTACAATATAGTAACGAAATTAGAAGTGCCGTTTTAATCATGCATGGTGATCAGGCACACTCATACTACATGGGTAAAGATGCTTACAAAAATATGATGAAAAATAATCCTAATCCAGAAAACAAGGAATTTTTATCAATTCCAGATGCCGTTCATACTGATTTATACGATGGTGGTAAAGACAACGTCATTCCATTTGATAAAATAACTGATTTCCTTAATAAAAATATGAATAATTAATCAGCAAGAAAAAAACATTGAGGCTAATCTCAATGTTTTTTTGTATAGTAAATTTTTTTCTAGTTCACGCAAACACTTTTTCTACTCAACTCAATCTGTATAATCCGTCACGCTACATACTTCTAAAATGTAATTACATGTGGAGAAACTTCCTCACCATGACATGCAAGAGATTCGACACAATTCTTATTTAAGCTCTCTTTTCTAATCCATTCTAAAGATTTCTTTTGAGCAGGTTTATCGGTAGAAATTCCCGAAGTAATCATTTCTTTCCATGACTTTTCACCATATCCACCATCGCCATAATATAAGAAAAACTTCCCTGTATCTGGATTAGTAATCTTTGTCGCTACTAAACCATCAGTATGGCCAGGAATGTTAATTAATTCAACAGTTTTATCGCCAAATAAATCATATGATCTTTTAAAAGGTCCTTCATTATCATTCCAGTCGTACAAATCCAAATCTACACCTTCCCACCATTTTTTCTTGAAGCGGAAAGTAGAATGTTTTTGTGCATATTCATACTCTGTTCTTGCAACCATGATCTGTTTAGCTGCTTTAAATTGTCTTAGACCATTAGCATGATCACAATCTAAATGCGAAATTACTACATAATCAATATCAGAAGGCTTAATACCCATGCGCGCTAATTGTTCACTAGCTGTCATGCCTTTTGGTACCATTCCTTTATTTACACGATAGAGAATATAAGAACCTAAAGACTCTATTTGAGCTTTTTTATCATATACACCATCAGGACTCATCGACTTATCCCAGCCTGTATCTAAAAGCAATAATCCTTTAGGAGTCTCAACTAAAAATACCGCTACAGGCAACCAAATTTCTCGTTTAGCACTTTCTAATATACCAGCAGCTTTAAACAAAGAACAATGATCACCACCAAAAGCTAATTCTGGAGCAATTCTTACTTTTCCTGTATGCAAAACATGAATTTTATATTGAGACATTTGTAATACCTGCTTTCTTAATTTGATAGATTTATTCTAAATGAGCAGATATTAAAAAACAGAACATAATTTAAGAATGTGTCTAATTTTCTAAAATTTTTAGTGCTTTGACCACAATTTCTTGAATTTGTTGTTGACTAAATTGTTCAGAATTAAGTAGATAGTAATCAAATGCAGCAATTACTTCTGAAGCCACCATTTCATAAATCAATTCCTTCTGTGGCAAACCACGTCTACGTAAATTATCTTTAATGGCGTTTTTCCATTTTTCAATAAATCTCGCATTAGGATTATATTTTGTTAAAACTAAAATTTCATTCTTATGTTCACTAACAAAATCAACTACGTCAGTAAAATACGCAAAATCTGCTGGTTTATTTCGATGACTATCCGTAATTTTTTTATCCTTTGTACTTAGCTGCTCAACCAAATTATTTTCAATTTCTTCTAAAACTTCATCAATATTATTGTAGTAAGTATAAAATGTACTTCTACCAATCTGAGCTTGTTGGCACAACTTTTTAACAGAAATTTGTGTAAGATTTTCTTTAATTAGTAATTCAATTAGCGCTTTTTTTAACGATCCTTGTGCTTTTGTCATATTTTTATTCTCAAATATTTAAACAGATTTTAAAGTAAACAATAAACTCAATTGTTTACTTTTCATATTGCACACGATAGATTTTTTCCATTTTTTCACAATGAAGCGGATCATTTTTAGAAACAAACTTATCTATATTTTGATAGTACCAAATTTTATAATCAGCCCACCACATTTCTTCCTGAAGTTCTGTCATTCTTCTACTTAGAATTTCTTTTTGTTGCTTAAATAATTTTATACGTGCTTCCTCATTATTATCAGTTTGAAAAATTTTCATGTATGATTTTATTTTTTTAATACTCATTCCCGCTTTTTTTAGACAATCAATCGATTTAATAAGTTCAATATCTTGATCATTATAAATACGTTGTCCTAATTTATCTCTTTTAATATTTATAATTAAACCCTCTTTTTCGTAATAACGAAGTGTATAAGGGCTAAGATTTGTTCTTTGACTACATTCTTTAATTGAATAATTCATAAAAAATTTCTCTTTTCTGCTTGTCTTAGAGCTTACCCTAAGGGTTAAGATAATAATTGTCAATATTAATAAAAAGAAAGAAGAAAATAAATGAAAAATTTAGTTGTAATCACTGGTGCTAGTTCAGGATTTGGAAAAGCTATGGCTAAAGAATTTAGTAAAGCTGGTTATCCATTATTATTAATTGCTCGTCGAGTTGAATTATTAGAACAGATGGACTTACCTAATACAATATGTAAAAAAGTTGATGTTCGTGATAAAGAAGCTTTTCAACAAGCTATTGATGAAGCAACTAAACAATATGGCGCAGCCGATTTATTGATTAATAACGCTGGTATTATGCTTTTAGGAAATATTGAAACTCAAAATAGCCAAGAATGGCAAGATATGCTTGATATTAATGTTATGGGGACACTTAATGGAATGCAAGCAGTAATAAATGAAATGAAAAAACGCCAACATGGAACCATTGTTAACTTTTCTTCATTAGCTGGAGTCAAAACATTTGTAAATCACGCTGTATATTGTGCCACAAAATTTGGTATAGAAGGTTTATCAGAAACAGCTCGTGAAGAACTAGCACCTTACAATGTCAGAGTAATGCGTATTGCCCCAGGTGCTGTTAATACTGAATTATTAAGTCATACTACTGACTCTAAAATTAAAAAGAATTATAATGCGTGGCTAGAAGAAACTGGGGTAGGTAGCATTACTCCAGAAGATATTGCAAGAACAGTTCGTTTTGCTTATGAAATGCCACAAAGTGTAAATTTAAGAGAAATCCAAATTTCTGATACACGCCAAGATTCTTAAAAATAAAAGCACGATAAAATTCATTAAGAAAATTATCGTGCTTTTATATCTTTAAAGGTTATTTAAACTTCCACAAACTTCATTGCTGTTCCATAAACAATCATTATTTTTAAGTACTGCTCCAAAATTAGAAATTTCACCCACAATTTAATATTCTTTTCCTAGAACATTCTCAGTTATTGTCACTAAAGCTCCTCTATTTCACAAGGAATTCCTCATAAGCATCTTCATATTTAGGAATATCGCCTGCGCCCATAAAGACTACACATGCATTTTCGTGACGAGTTAAATCACTAATATTATCTAAATCAATCACTTCAGAACCTGGAATATTTGCAGTTAAATCTTCACTAGAAATATCCCCACTTGCTTCACGCGCTGAAGCATAAATTGGAGTTATATAAGCTTTATCTACATCACGTAAAATTTCTTCAAAATCTTTTTGATATTTCTTAGTTCTTGAGAAAGTATGTGGTTGGAAGACTACAACTAATTCCTTATCTGGGAACTTTTGACGAGCAGCTTGGATAGTTGCACGCATTTCAGTTGGGTGATGAGCATAATCATCGATCACGGCAATATCACCAAAGTCTTTTTCAGAAAATCTTCTCTTAGCCCCTTTGAAAGTGAGCATCCCTTCCTTGATATCTTCCATTGGCACATTTTCAGTATAAGCAACAGCAATTACAGCAGTCGCATTCAAGATGCTGTGGTCGCCAAACAAATGAATCTCAAAACGACCCAAATCTTTACCATGTGCCAAAACATTGAACTTAGAACCTGCAGTAGTCTTTTCAATATTAACAGCTTGGAAGTCATCAGTATCCTTGAAACCATAAGTATACTTAGGAATATCAGTCTTCAAAGATTGTAATCTTTGATCATCACCCCAAACAAAGAGTGCCTTTTTAGTTTGTTCAGCAGCAGTTTGAAAGGCAGAAGTATAATCAGCTTGATCTTTGAAATAATCTGGGTGGTCAAAGTCAATGTTAGTCATAATTTGGTAATCTGGGTGATATGCCAAGAAGTGACGACGATATTCATCAGCTTCATAAACAAAGAAGCGAGAATCTGCTACACCCTTACCACGACCATCACCGATCAAGTAAGAAGTAGGTTCTACTTCACCCAATACATGTGCTAAAAGACTAGTAGTTGATGTCTTACCATGCGTACCAGAAACACCAATTGAAGTATGTGCTTGAACAATTTCTTCAACAGTATCTGGGTAGGATTGCCACTTCACATTCTTATCCAGACAAGCAGCAACTTCAGGGTTATCTTCCTTAAAAGCATTACCCTTAACAATTACTTGACCTTCGCCTTTAATATTTTCTGGATCAAAATTCTTTACTTCAATACCAGCTTCTTCCAAAGGAACTTGAGTAAACGTGTACTTTTCAATATCTGAACCAGCGACATTGTAGCCCAAATCATGTAAAAGTAATGCTAAAGATGCCATACCGGTACCCTTAATACCAATAAACCAAATTTGTTTTGTCTTATCTAACATTTAAGTCGTCTCCATAAATTTTATGTCAAAATTATACGTCTTTAATTTTAACATTTTTACCAGAATATTGATTAAATCTAGCCAAAAAAGATATTAATTTCTTCTACAAAAAAATCCTATCCTCATAAAGAAGATAGGATCTTTTATACTAGTCTAAAGTAATTTCACCACTAGCCAGTAATTCATCACATTTAGTTGGTTCAAATTCATCGCCAGCCTTGAAGCTATCTGGAACTACCATAATACCACGCTTTTGTGGAGCATGTGGTAAACCAAGTTCACGAGCTGAACAAATCATACCATATGAATCTACACCACGTAATTCACCTGGCCAGATTTGTTGACCATTTGGCATCAAAGTACCTGGAAGAGCTACAACAACCTTTTGGCCTTGAGCAATGTTAGGTGCACCACAAACTATTTGATGCTTGTCACCACCAACATCAACAGTAGTTACGTGTAAGTGATCAGAATCAGGATGAGGTTCACAAGTTTCGACATAACCATAAACTAAAGTTGGCTTGCCAATTTCTAAGTTAGCTTCAAAACCAGCTTCAGAAATTTTCTTGTTTAAAGTATCAACCAATTCTTGAGTTGGGTGAACTTCACCATTAGGCAACTTATCATAATCTAAAAAGTCACTAACTTTAAAAAAGTTATAACCAATAACCTTACCATCTTCATCCTTAACAACCGTAACGTTATCACTTTCTTCAAATTGACTACGTCCCTTATCTTGGTCAGTAATAACAATTAATGTATCTGGATAACTAGTTTTATTAGTAGAAACAATCATTCTAGTAAATTTTTCCTTTCTTAGACTTACTTAAGAGAATTGAGGAAGTTTTCTACTTCTTCTTTTGTCTTTCTGTCCTTATTTACTAGTCTACCAATTTCTTTGCCATCTTGGTAGACAACAAAGCTAGGAATTCCAAAGATATTTAATTCTTTTGCGATATCAATTGAGCCATCACGGTCAATTTTATAGAATTTTGTATCAGAGAAATCTTTTTCAATTTCTGGTAAAAATGGATCTAGGAAACGGCAATCTGGGCACCAATTTGCACTAAAAAGTAATACTACACGACCATGAGCGGTAATTTCATCAAGTTTTTCTTTAGTTAATTCTTTGATTTCTTCCATAATAATGCATCTCTCTTTCTTACTTTTTATAAGTTACATATATTGTACTCATATTCCACAAAAATTTCCAGCAAATTATTCATATTATTACACACGAGCAAAAACTTAGTAATTCATTTCCGATATGTTCATAATTTCTATAAAAAAAGATTAAGCTAAAAAGCCTAATCTCTTAACCTTATTCAAAATGTGCGTGCAAGCAATAGATTGGATTGCCCTTTGCTACAAATTTATGTTCATATTCAGTTTCAACATTACGTTCTGCGATTTCATCTTCATCATGGTGTAAATCAACACTAACATGATCAAACTTCATTCCATAATTATTTAAACTGACTAAGCTATATTCAAATAAACCTCGATTATCTGTCTTAAATTCTAGATGACCTTCAGGCTTAAGTACTTCTTTATACTTATCCAAAAAACTCTTATAAGTCAAACGACGTTTTTCATGGCGAGTTTTAGGCCAAGGATCAGAGAAGTTGAGATAAAGAGTATCGACACTATCTTTAGGTAAATATATAGCAATATTAGCAGCATCTGCACACATTATTTGTAAATTATCAATACCTTCATTAAGCTTAGTTCTTAATATCATCCCTGCTGCGGTAGTTTGCAATTCAACCGCAATAAAATTCATTTCAGGATGTTGTTTAGCCAAAGTAGTAATAAATTGGCCTTTACCTGATCCAATTTCAATTGCTAGAGGTTTAGAAAAATCTTCAAATCTCTCTTCCCAATTAATTTTTACTTCTGGGGCAGGTTCATTTAAGATTGCTTCAGGGTGCTCTTTAACCAACTTTTGTGCCCAAGTTTTATTACGTAATCTCATAAAAAACTCCTAAATTAATATCTAATTTTACTAAACAACTTTTTAATTCTAACTGGTAAATAAGCGTAGAGCAAGATAAACGTGAATGCTAGCAAAGCAATAACGGCTAAAAGAGCATAAATTTTTTCTGGTGAAAAGGCAACTAATCCAATACTAATTACTACCCACTGTAAAAGCATTCCCTTTTGCAAAACTCTTGCTAAATCTTGTCCACGCTTTTCTTGAGAAATTGGTTGAACATGATACATCATATTATGCTCATATACTGTCCCCAAAGGAATCAATTGATACATTGTCAAAAAGATAACTAAAGCGCTAAAAGCTGCACTCCATAGATAACTTTGTAAAGCCCAGGATAAAAGCAAGGAAAATAAAGTCATTCTAATCACTAAATTACTATATTCTGGATCACGCAATAATGCTCTTTGATATAAGAAAGTATTTGGTGTTTGTTTTTGATGATTGATCAAAAAATCTAAGTACTTTCTCCTAGAAATTTTAATCTTTTTATCTGGTACATCAGTAAACATGCTATAAAAATTATCTACCATATCACGGCGACGTTCTTCATATTCCACTGCATAATTCCAGTTAAATACTTTTCCTTGAGGTAAGTAATTGATCACAATTGCACCTATTAAAGCCAAGAAAAAATAAAGATATGGTACATAGATTAAACTTAGCCACAATACAATTAAAACTATTAGAAAAAATAAAATTGGATTGTATAGGGTACGATCATTAAAATAAAAGCTTCTTGCAATCAATTTTAGTTGAATAAACTTCGTCAAAATTAATCCTACAGCCATGAAAAAATATGAGTGACCAGGAATTCCGGCTCGCGTTACTGCAAAGGGAAATAAAATCCCAGCAACAAGAGCAATTAATAGAATCGGCAAATACATACTATGTCTAATCATTGGCTTCAAATATAAATCCATCTGATTATCTTGATTAAACATAAATTGAATATCAGCCTTTTGAAATAAAGTGGCTAGATGACCAACACTCATGGTCACTGTTAAAATCAAGGCAATTATTGGTTTATAAAACCACAAATTATTTGGCCAAGTCTTTATATTTTGAGCATACCAGAACATCAACGCCCCAAACATAAAAATCAAAGCCAAAATAAAGAAATCATTAAACACTAAAGTCAAATAGTGCATTTGCTTTTTTAAATTAGCTTGCAGTCTTTTTTTTACTATATTATTCATTCTTAGTCTGCTCCTGGTTCAAAATCTTGTATAAGCGGTCAAATGAATCAGTTGGTTTAAGACCGTAGAAGTTTCTAATTTCTTCTAAACTACCGACAATTTCAATGGTTCCATTATTAAGCACTGCAAACTTCTGAACCGCCTCTTGAGCTTCAGCCAAAACATGCGTCGTCATTAGCACCATCTTATTTTGGCTAACAGCTTCCTTAATTAAATCAATAAAATTTGCTACAGCCAAAGGATCTAGCCCAGTAAAAGGTTCATCAATCACATAAAGGTCAGGATTAGCTAAGAAAGCGGCTACTAACATGACCTTTTGTTGCATCCCCTTTGAAAAGTTAATTGGCAACCAATCAAGCTTATTATCTAGTCTAAACATTTTACATAACTCATGTGCTCTTTTCCAAGCTTTATCAGTATCAGTTAAACCATAAGTAAGCATAGTTAGCTCTAAATGCTCTTTTAAAGTAAGCTCTGGGTAAAGAATTGGCGTTTCAGGAATATAGGCAACCATTTTTTTAAATTTAGAAGGTTGTTGAGCTAAATTTACACCATTTAACTCAATAGTTCCCTTTTGCATTCTAAGTAAACCCAATAAGTGCTTAATTGTTGTCGATTTACCAGCACCGTTAAGTCCAATCAAACCAATGGCTTGACCCGGTTCAATAGTTAAATTTACGTCTTTAATAACGGTGATACCAGTATAACCACCGGTTAATTTATTTATTTTTAAACTCAAAATTTGTGTCCCCCTATTACTGAAAAGACTGCTACTTTATGTTAGCATGAAATTAATTCAAACTGAATTATATATTAACTATATGTAGAAAGAGGTTTTTCTATGGCAGAATTAGAAAAAGACTGTTTATTTTGTAAAATTATCCGTGGTGAAATTCCATCCTACACTGTTTTCGAAAATGATGATGTTAAGGCCTTTTTAGATATTTCTCAAGTAACTAAGGGCCACACTCTTTTAATTCCCAAAAAACACTTAGAAAACATCTTTGATTACAACCAAGAAGACGCCGCAAAATATTTACAATACATTCCAGTTGTCGCCAATGCTATCAAAGACTCAGACCCTACAATTAAAGGGATGAATTTGGCAGTTAACAATGGTGAAATTGCCGGTCAAGCTGTAATGCACTCTCATATCCACCTGATTCCTCGATATGGTCAAGACGATGATATGGTAGTTCCACATGTTGATAATTCTAGCAAATATTCAGAAAAAGACTACCAAGCAGTAGCTGATGCTATCAAAAATAACCTCCAATAGCTTATAATAGAAGATGTAATTAGGAAAATTATTTTTTATTAAATATAAAAAATTGGAGGTAATATTATGAATAAATTTTTACTCGGATTTCTTTCTGGAGCTATCGTTGGTGGTGTAGCAGCTTTTGCTAAAAATCCATTAACTGATAAAACTATCAAAGAAGATATCCAAGATGCTGCAAACAATTTAAGCGATTCTTGCGATGATGTTAGAGCTACTTACTCTTCCCTTCAAGCAGAACGTAAAGCTGATTTAGAGAACTCTAATCCTGAAAATACTGATGAAGTTCAACTAAGTCAAAGTTCTATCAAAGATAAAGCTGCTGACTTAGTCACTGCAGTTAAGAGTGTTGCTCACAAAAATGATGAATTAAATGATTTAGCAGATCGTGTTCAAGATTTAAAAGATACTGCTGAAATTACAAAAGACGAAGTTGAAGATAAAGTTACCGACAAAGTAACTGATTTTAAAAATAAAGTTGACCAATACAAGCATTTAGCAGATGAAGATAAGGAAGAATCTGATTTAGCTGCTCAAAATGACTTTATCATCGATAATGCTGATAAGGACTAATTTATGATTAAAATAAAATCTTTCGCAACTGGACTTGGATTAGGTACAGTTCTTGGAACAATCGCATCATTTATGACTGACCAAAAAACTGGTCAACCTATCAAAAGAGAAGTAAAAAATTTTGTAGATGCTACAGGAGTAGACGTGAAAGATATCACTACTAGTACGCAAAGAGCTAAAAGTGATATTTCTTTAATTAAAGATAAAGAAATCCCTTTAGTGAAACGTGATATCAAGAGTCTTCAACGGTCAGTAAAAGAATTCCAATATTCTATTCAACCTAATCTTAAGACTATTAAAAATACCGTAAATAAAATGAGTTCTGAAGCAGAAAATTTAAAGTAACTCTTAAAAATTAAAAAACTCTTGGTGCTTTCTTTGGGCATTAGGAGTTTTTATGTTATATTTGAAGCTGTATTTAAGCAAAGGATGGTAGATTTATTCTTATGAAAAAGAATGTATGGAAAAAAGCTGCTGCTGTATTAGCATTAGCAAGTATCGCTCTTAGTGCCACTGCGTGCTCAAGCAATGGTAAGACCGTTGTTAGCTACAAGGGTGGTAAAATTACTCAACAACAATATTACGATGAAATGAAGAAATCTCAAGCTGGTCAATCTACTTTGGCTAACATGATTATTTATGATGCTTTAGAGAACCAATATGGTAAATATGTTTCTGATAAAGAAGTTACTAAAGAATACAACAAGTACAAGAAGCAATACGGTTCATCATTTAGCTCAATTCTTGAACAAAATGGTTTAACTACTTCTAGCTTTAAGAAAAACTTGAAGACTAATCTTTTAACTGAAGCTGCCTTAAAGCACATTAAGAAGATTACCTCAGCTCAAGAAAAGAAAGCTTGGAAGAGTTACCAACCTAAAGTTGAAGTACAACAAATCTTAGTTTCTAAGAAGAGTACTGCTGAAAAAGTTATCCAAGAATTAAAGGCTGGTAAGAGCTTCAAGTCATTAGCTAAGAAATATTCAACTGATACTGCTACTAAGAACAATGCCGGTAAGTTACCAGCATTTGATTCAACTGATACTAGTTTAGATTCAACATTCAAGAAAGCAGCCTTCAAGTTGAAGACTGGTGAATACACTACTACTCCAGTTAAAACTCAATACGGTTACCACATCATTAAGATGATTAAACACCCAGCTAAGGGTACTTTCAAGGAACACAAGAAAGAAATTGATAACCAAATTTACAACGAAATGGCTCAAGATCAAAATACTATGAAGAGTGTTATTGCTACTGTATTGAAGCGTGCAGATGTTTCAATTAAGGACGATGACTTGAAGAACGTATTGTCATCATACGTATCAACTTCCTCAAGCTCTTCATCATCTAGTTCTAACTAATAATTTTTAGACGAAAAAAAGCTCCAACTATCAATGTTGGGGCTTTTTTTCACAAATTTTCATTCAAGATTTTTGGCATTAGTGAGAGAGGAATCATGCTTTGGACGATAAAAACGACGATCATCTTGTGACCTAATCATATCAGTAAAATTACCTGGTTCAGTGTGTTGCAATGCATTTGTAATCGCATAAACAGTTGCATCTAAATCATCAATTTTATGAAGTAATTCTGCTTCAAGGATAGCTGGTCGTCGAGCAGCACCATATTCTGGTAAGCCATGATGAGAAATAACCATATGACGTAAAAGTAAAATATCCTCACTATGAGCATCTAAATTTAATTCATTAGCTGCCAAGATAATTTCTTCATCAATTAAAACTAAATGCCCAATCAAATTACCTTCCACAGTATACTTAGTCGCGACTGGACCAGTCATTTCATAAACTTTTCCCATATCATGTAAAATACAACCTGCATAAAGAAGCTCACGATTAACCTGCGGATAGTTATTAGCAATCCCTTCCGCATCTTTTAACATTGTAGCGGTATGAAATGCTAAGCCATTTCTTACTGCATGGTGATTTGATTTACCTGCAGGAAATGAGAAAAATTGTTTATCAAACTTTTTTAGTAAGTATTCAATAATCTTTTTCCAATTTGGATTAGAAATTTGAGCCACTTTACCCATAATTTCTTGTCTTAATTCCATCAGGGGCACAGGTGCAGTAGTGACATATTCACTCATATCATAACCTTCTTCAGGCCCTACAACGCGCATACTATATATTCTAATTTGGGGATGATCTTGATACTCTTCCCGCTTACCATTTAACTCCACTAAGGTTCCGGGACTAAATAATTCTGCATCCCTCTGACTAGCATTCCAATAGTTTCCTCGAATTACGCCACTACTATCAGAAAAATTAAGCATCAAATATTGTTTACCATTCTTACTTGGACGCAATTGTGATTCTTTTAGCATTACCACAATATCCATCTCTTCACCATCATTATAATCAAGTAGTTTTTTATTTATCATCTCTATGCTTCTTCCCTAGTTAATTTTAAAGGTTCAAGTTTTAATAGCTTAGCCAATTCCAATTTTTGAGTAAAAATCAAAACCTGTGATTTTTGACTTAATTTTTCTAATAATTGCACAATATATCCTGTACGTTGATTGTCAAAGTTAACAAACGCATCATCAATTAAAATTGGTAAATCAATTTTATCAGAAATTTGCTCAACAAAGGCCAATTTTAAAGCAAAATATAGTTGCTCACTAGTTCCACGAGAAAGATATTGTACATCATATTTTTTCCCTTTGTTAGAAACTACTTTGATTTTTTTACCAATTTCTAAATCGACGTATCGACCGCCAGTAAGTAATTTAAAGTATTCCTTGGCACTCTTAAGCATCTTCGGAAAACGACCATTTGAAGCTAAATCAAGACTTATAGCAATCCATTTAGCGGCGGTCAAGTCGGCAAGATATTGTATACTCTTCTCCCGTAATTGTGATTTTAAATTAGATAAAGTTTGTTTTTCATCAAAAATAGCAGTTGAATCTGCTAACTGAGACATCTCGGCCTTAACTTGAGCCACTTGCTCTTGCAAATTATTGAAATTTTCTTGAAGATGAGTTAATTCAGAATTTGCTTGGTTTAATTTTTTGGTGAAATCTGACTCATCAGGAGCTATTTTTTCTAATTGACTTAAATCATCCTTCATACTCTTTTGTAAGGCTTGCAAGTGTAAATTTAACTTTTCTTGCTCATGAGCCTGCAGAGATACTTTTTTGAATTCCGCTAATGACGTAATCTTACTTTTAGCATAAATTTGATTTAATTCATTTTGGCAAGTATTAATTTCATTCCGGATATCTTTTTCTTGGAGACTAAGATCTTGCAAATGACGTTGATTTTGACTAGCCTCATTAATTTTATTTTGAATTTGATTAAGAGTTGGAATTATTTCCTCAAAATTAGAAAGTGAATAACCTACTGCTTTCAACTGTTCAATAAACCCTTGTAAATTACTTTTCAATTCCAATCCATTTTTTTGATCATTGTCTAAAGTCTGCTCTTTACTTTGCAGCTGCAACATTTGGTTGATAGTCGTATTATAGTCAAAGTCATTAGGATTAATCTGATATTTTTTCTCAAAAACTTCAGCCTGGTTTGTTTCTGAATTAGAATTATGCGCACTCCTCCAAATTAAAAATGCTCCAATAGCACTAAGCAACACACAAATAGGATTTACAATAAAGCACAAAATCAAGCCAATTACAATCAAGGCTATCCCAATAATTTTTACATACGTACCTTGATTAGAAGAGTGCTTTTTTACTTGTTCTTGTACATTTTGATAATCTGTTTTTAATTCTTGTCGCTGCTTATCAGACATCTTCAGCAATTTAAAAGCATTAGGCTGATAAGTTTGTAATTGGTNCAATTCATTTTTAAGACTTTCAATTTTTTGCTTTGTTTGCTTTAATTCAGACTCCCATTGTAAAATTTGAGCTTTTTGATCAACCAAATCTTGTAGGTTATTCGAAGGATCACTTAATCCTTGAGAAATTTTCTTAGCCTGATCTTCTAATTTCTGAAGGGAGGTATTTAAACTTTTAATTTCAATTTCTAAGCTTTGTGCCTTATCAAAGTCTTTTTGAGAAAAACTGACAGGCTTAACTTGTGACTTTAATTTTTGATATTCATTATAGTTAAGTAGCTGCCGTTTCAAGTCATTCAATTGTTGAACTTGCTTTTCAACTTGCTTTAGTTCAGCTTGGGCATTATTTTTTTGCTCAGTTAGTTTATTTAACTCCAACTCCAAACTCCGATACTGAGCAAATTCTTGACTAGTGGCACTAACTTTTTCATTTTGAGCTTTAATTTTTGTCAACAAGGCATTAATTTCTGGTTTACGTCCAGTTTTTTTAAAAAGGTCTCCAGCTTGTTTTTCAAAATCATCACGCACGTCGATTAATTTATTACTTTCTGCAGCCCCTAAAAAGTAAATACGTTCCATTAGTTCTGCTTGACTCAAACCTGTAACTGTCCGTAAAGTATCTTGATTAAAAATAAAGCTGTCCGTATAAAATTGAGGACTAATATTTTGAATCTTTTTAAAAAATACTTCTCCTGAAATGGACTCACCATTTAAAGTAACAGCTAACACGCCTTTTTTTGGGTCACCTTTAACATATAAACGTGTCAAAATGTACTTATCTTCTCCATCTTCAAAAGTTAGACTACCACCTACTGGACTTACCCGAGCTAATGGACTGTAGTCTTCAAAAAATGGTGCAGTTTTAGTATTTTTTAAATAAAAGCCAAATATTACCTGCTTAATAAAGGCAACAACCGTACTTTTACCCGCTTCATTAGCACCTTGAAAAACATCAAGATTATTCTTTAAATCAAAGCTAACATTACTTAACTTCCCAAAATGAACTATCTCAATCTTCGTTAGTTTCATTATCAAAATCCTTCAATTTTTGTCCCACTTTAACCTGCGTTAAATTCTTTACATCTTCAATAAAACTAGAATCTTGCATCATTTCTGCAATCCAATCATCTTTTTTAGCAAGACTCTGGCCTAAAGATAAAATTTTTTCTCGAGTTAAAACTTTATCTTTTGCTTTTTCAAAAGCTATCTGATCACTGTCATTTAACGATAATTTTTGATTAGTATATAATTTTATTCTCACTAAAAGCGATTGGTGCTTTAATTTACGCGAAATTTCCCCCAATGCTTCTGGTTCTTGTAAAAAATCAATTTCTTTTTCAGTTAAAAAATTACTACCTAAAACATTAATACCAAAAAGTTGCCGGCTATCATTGTTAGAATTTAACTTTTCAGCAATTTTTTCTAATAATTCACCTAACGATAAGCGTTTCTTCAAACTAAAAGTTACTGCCTGCCACTGAACAGGAGCTGTTTCAATAAAGGTAATTTTACTTTGCTTGGTATTTTCATCAACCTCTATCAAACTAACTCCTTTAGGGCCTTGTTCATTAATATGCCTACCTTGAAGATTACCACTATAAGCAACTAAAGGTTGCTCACTCACCACTTGACGGTGATGAATATGACCAAGAGCAAAGTAATCATAATTAAGACTCTTTAATTCATTCAACGAAAACGGCGCGTAAACATTATTACCAGATGGCATTTTTTCATTAGCATGCATTAAGCCAATGTTATACTTACCAGGAACCTTAACAGGAAATTCTGATATCATATCTTCCTCAATATGGTTTTCGCGGTAAGAAAAGCCATGAATTACATATTCAAAATTATCCTTAGTCTTAAAACTAGCTGATTCAACTTTTTGGTCTTTTCCTAAAAGTTTAAAGTAAGGACTATCTACTAAAATCATATCTTCAGGATTTAGATAATCGTGATTTCCTAAAATCATTACTACTTGAATTTTATGATCAACCAACCGCCGAATTTGTTCAGCTAAAAAGACTTGGCTTTTTGGACTAGGATGAATTGAATCAAAGGTGTCTCCAGCAATTAAAAATAGATCTACATTATCAGTAATTGCAAAATCAACACTACGCTTAAAAGAAACTTCAGTTGTTTGTTTTATTTGATTAAATTGATTAGATGGCAAAAAAGATAGCCCTAAAAAAGGACTATCTAAATGCGCATCAGAAAGATGAATAAATTTCATAGTTACTTATCTTCTGATCTTAAACTTTCATATAATTCACCAAGTGGTTTGGTAAATGCTTGTTGTACTTCATTGATCATTTGGAAAACAGCTTGTTCCTTAGTAATCATATCTTTCAAATGATCGTTAGCTTCGACTTCTTTATTAATTTCTTGGTATTCCTTTTGGAATTCTGGAGCAAGAGGTTGGCCACTTTGTTGAGCAGTCATAATCTTCTTTTGTAATTCATCCATGCGATGGTAAAGCTTTAAGCTTGCTGGATCTTGTTTCAAGTCTGCAATTGACTTTTCAAGAGCCTTAAATTGATCAGTTTGCTTTAAGTCATCAGCTAATTGGTTAGCAGTGTCATAAATATTTACCATAAATATTCTCCTTAAAAATTAAATTATTGTCCAAAAAGACCTTTAATACTATTATACCATTCATTAATCTTACTACCGGCATTGCTGAACCCTTTTTGAACATTTTCTTCAACATTATCTAGCCAACTAGAGTTAGCACCGGTTTCACTTGAAATTTGCTGTGCACTTTTAACGGTAAATTGAGTTTTCGATGTATATGGTAAAATACCTTCCATTTCCGACTTATATAAATGCGTAATTCCTGTTTCAGAAATACCAGGCATAAAGTGCTGACTATCAGTCTTGTCGAATCCTACCCAGGTAGCGACTACAATATCAGGTGTATACCCAACAATCCATTGATCCTTAGTACCAAAGCCGTAGCTATCCGGTACTTCAGTTGAACCTGTTTTACCAGCAACGCTATAACCTGATGGTTGCGCACTTGTAGCTGTACCATTAGTAAAGACACCTAACAACATTGAAGTCATTTCCTTAGCTGTGTTAGAAGA
Source organism: Lactobacillus sp. (assembly GCF_014803895.1). The sequence goes on from NZ_JAAVAU010000002.1 coordinate 43,302, forward strand.
AATAATCCTATGATTGCCAGTATTTTTATTTTCAGCAATTACCTTGCCACTAGCATCGGTAATTTTAGTAATAAAATAAGATTGATTTGGTAAATTACCATCATTAGCAAAAGCTGAGTACGCACGGGCCATTTGAAGTGGTGAAACACCACTTGATAGTCCACCCAAAGCTAAAGCTAAATTGCGATCACTTTTCGGAACTTTGATACCAAAATTTTCTACGGACTCAACCCCTTTGTTAACCCCTATTTTATCTAAAAGCCAAACAGCTGGAACATTTTTACTCTCGGCCAAGGCTGTATACATTCGAATTTTATTTGAATATTGGTTATCAACATTATGGGGCTCATAGTTATTTTTACCGAATTTTTGTAACTTATTAGAAAGTTCAGAATCATAAGTATAGCCATTTTGCAAAGCCGGTGCATACACAGCTAAAGGTTTCATAGTAGAACCTGGTTGGCGTTTCATCTGTGTAGCACGATTATATCCTCTAAAGACATGCTCACCACGTCCACCAACTATCGCTGTTACAGCTCCTGTTTTGGGATCCATCGCTACACTCGCCCCTTGAGTTTTAGTACCATCTGAACTATCAGCTGGGAAATTCCAATCTTCATTAAAACTATTTTGCATAGCAGTTTGATAATTTTGATCCAGGGTAGTGTAAATCTTTAACCCCTTGTTCATCACATCTTCTTCTTTAATGCCATAACGATTAATTGCTTCGTTAACAACAGCATCAAAGAAATATGGGTAGCGATAGCCATCTGTCGCCGTATAAGTGTTAGTAACCACTAATTGCGTTGCTTTAGCTGCATTAGCCTGTGATTGGGTTATTTTTTTATTCTCAACCATTAATCCTAACACTACATTTCTTCTTGCTGTAGCATTTTTAAGATGATCAGCCGGATTATAAGCACTCGGATTTTTTAGCATACCTGCTAGAGTAGCAGCTTCTCCTAAACTAAGATCTGAAGCATTTTTACCAAAATAACGTTTGGAAGCATCTTGGACGCCCCAAACCCCATTACCAAAATAGGCATTGTTCAGATACATAGTTAAGATATCTTTTTTAGAATAAACATGGTTAATTTCAATGGCAAAAAATAGTTCTTCTAATTTTCTAGAAAAAGTTTGTTGTTGTGTGAGCAAAGCATTCTTGGCAAGTTGTTGAGTTAGAGTTGATCCACCGCCGACAATTCCACGATGAACAATTCCCAGTACAGCGGCTCGTGCCATTCCTTTAATACTAAAGCCAGGATTTTTATAGAAAGTCCGGTCTTCAGTTGAAATAACCGCATTTTGAACATAGGGAGAAATTTTATTTAATTCTACAAAACTTCCTTTTTGAGAATAAAGCGTTCCAGCCTTTTTACCTTTGTTATCATAGATTACTGTAGTAGTTGCTAGCGACGCTTTTAAATTACCGATATTTGAAGTTTTTACCTTCACGGTATAATAAGTACAAACAAATAAAAACACACTCAAAATAGCCAAAATTAACCAGCGCCAAATTTGAAAACGATGATTAAAGTGTTTAATAGCAGCAATTACTCGCCGCCTAAAATCTTGATTTTGGGGATGCATTCGTTAAACTTCCTTCTAAATAAACATCATGATAGTAATTTTATCACATCCCTACCTAAATAAGCTTCTTAATATTTTAAGTTTCAGATAAGAAAGGTAAATATGACTAAATATAGTTTTGAATTAATATATCCAGACAATAACTCTCCTATTTCTGTAGACCAGGTAATGCGTCAATTGCTTATTCCTCGTAAATGGCGACACTATTTACGTAGCGAAAAGCAAATTTTAATTAATGGAAAATATCTACCACTCAACTTCTTAGTTAATTCTGGGGACAAAATTCAAATAAATCTTACCCACGTAGAAAGCCTACAACAAACTTATCAACCTAGTGGTCATTTGCCCAATATTGTTTATGAAGACGATAATGTTCTAGTAATCAATAAACCTGCCGGACAAAAAACTCACCCTAATCTAAATGAAAAAGATACAGCGCTTAACGATTGCGCTACTTATCTAGGTACTAGTCCTTATATTGTTCATCGCCTTGATATGCTTACAAGTGGGTTACTTTTAGTAGCGAAAAATCCTGCGGTAGTACCAATTTTAAATCGCCAATTAACTACTAAAACTTTTCATCGTAATTACTTTGCAACGGTAAACAATCCCGAAAATCTACATGCGAGTGGCACAATATCTGCTCCTATAGGCCAAGATCCTAACGATCAAAGAAAACGAATGATTTGTTCTACTGGTTTGAAATCCATTACTCATTATCAACTTTTAAAACGAAATTCTAAAACCGCCCTAGTTAAATTGACCTTAGAAACCGGACGCACCCATCAAATTCGCGTTCATTTAGCAAGTATTGGATCTCCTATTCTTGGTGATCCTCTATATAATCCAAATTTTAATGGTGAACAACTTCATCTTACAGCATATCAAATGTCGTTTCTTTCCCCTTTTTCATTTACCAGACAAACAATTCAATTAAGAGTATAATTGGTTTAGTTGATTTTATGAAAGGGATTACATATGAAAAATATTCCGTTTAAAGCAGTTGCCGTAGATATGGACGGCACTTTCGTCAATTCAAAAAATACTTATGACCATAAACGATTTAGAAAAGTATTAACTCAACTACATAAAAATGGTATTCATTTTATTGTTGCGAGTGGACGTCCATTAGATCGTCTAAAAAAAGATTTTAATGAATTTTTAGATGAGATCGATTTAATTTGTGATAATGGTGGTATTTTGGTCAAAGATAACCAAATAATTCGTACCATTACTTTTTCACATAAAACTAGCATAGACCTATTGAAATTTATTCAAAAAAACTATCCCCACGCTAATATTATTGCCTGTGGTTTAAATAATAGTTATATTTTTGACAATGCTTCTCCTGAATTTAGAAACTTTATGAAATTCTACTATCCAGATGCTATTAATGTTAGTCAAATCGATGATATTCCCCAAGATGAAAAATTTGATAAATTAACTATTTGGGATCCTACTAAGCCTGCTATTATTGAAAAAAATTATAATAGTAACTCTACTGAAAAAATTCATGCAACTTCAAGTGGTTTTAACTGTACCGATATTATTCCTGAGGGAGTCAACAAAGCAAGTAGCTTAGAATATTTCCTAAAATACTTTAAAATATCTCCAGATGAACTAATTGCCTTTGGAGATGGAATGAATGATCTAGAAATGCTTAATCTTGCTGGCTACAGTTATGCAATGAAAAATGGAGAAGATGAGCTTAAACAAATCGCTAAATATGAAGCTCCTACTAATAATGAAAATGGAGTATTACAAGTTCTTGAAGAGTATTTAAATAACTAAAAGTCATCATAATAAAAAGACTCTAGGAAAACCTAGAGTCTTTTTTAATACTTATTTTTTAATAAGCTTAGATTATTCTTCGTTTAATGATGAACGATCGAATGAAGCATCCTTAAGTTCATTATCAATAGTTTCAGTACCCATCCAAGCAATCATTTCCTTCATCTTGGCAGTGATTGCTTCAGTACCAGGTAATAACAACTTACGAGGATCGTAACCCTTGTTAGCCTTATCTTCGTCCTTACCTTCTTCAATGTACTTACGAGTAGCTTCTTGGAATGCAAGTTGGAATTCAGTGTTGATGTTGATCTTAGCAATACCAAGTTGGATAGCCTTCTTAATTTGGTCTTCAGGAATACCTGAACCACCGTGAAGAACAAGTGGAGTATCAGGAACAGCTTCAGCAATTTCCTTCAAACGATCAAAGTTAAGACCCTTCCAGTCAGCTGGGTATACACCGTGGATGTTACCGATACCACAAGCAAGCTTGTCAACACCAGCAGCAACGAATGCCTTAGCATCTTCAACAGATGCTAATTCACCACCACCTTGGTTTTCACCAATCTTACCAATTTCAGCTTCAACTGAAATACCACGTTCGTGAGCAAGCTTGATGATTTCCTTAGTCTTAGCTAAGTTTTCTTCAACTGGAAGTGCGTGACCATCAAACATAACTGATGAGTAACCAAGCTTAATACATTCAATTGCTGAATCGTAGTCACCGTGGTCTAAGTTCAAGATAACAGGAACTGAGATACCCATAGCGTCAACTTGGTCAGCAACCATGTCCTTAACGAACTTGTAACCACCCATGTACTTAGCAGCACCAGTAGAAACTTGAATCAATAATGGAGTTCTAGTTTCTTCAGCACCTCTTAAAATAGCACGAGTCCATTCCAAGTTATTAGTGTTGTAAGCACCTACAGCGTAGTGGTTCTTACGAGCATCTTTAAAGATTTGGTTACCATTGTCAAAATAAGCCATTAAAAAATACCTCCTAAATTTTTAACACATTCATATTGTAACTCAATTGTTCAAAAGTTAACATACTTCTGCTTAGAAAATTTTATTTTCTATTACATTTCTTTTGGAGCGTTAACACCTAATAAGCGTAAAGCTTCAGTCAAAACAATTGAAGTAGCTTGTACTAAAGCCAAACGTGCATTTAGTTGATCGTTATCCTCTAAAATACGTACATTTGCATAATACTTGTTAAATTTCTTACTCAAATTCAAAGCATACTTAGCAATTACAGATGGTTCAAATTTTTCAGAAGCTTTAGCAACAATTTCTGGAAAATCAGCTAAATCTTTAGCCACGGCAAATGCCCAATCGTCATCAAGAGCCAAATTATCCATCGAAATTTCTTTACCAGCCTTACGCAAGATACTTTGAGCACGAGCATTAGTATATTGAACGTAAGGACCGGTATCACCTTCAAAACGTACAACTTCTTGTAAGTCAAAGTCAAAGTTATCTAAACGATCATTCTTTAAGTCATGGAAGATAACCGCTCCAACACCAACATCATGAGCTACTTGGTCTTTATTTTCAAGAGTTGGGTTCTTTTCCTCAATTTGTTGTTGAGCAAGGTTTACTGCATCTTTCAATACTTGATCAAGGAAAACAACATTCCCTTTTCTAGTAGAAAGTTTTTTACCACCTTGGGTAATTAAACCAAACGGAACATGGTGAATTTCATCTGACCAATCGTATCCCATCTTATTAAGCACAGTCTTAAGTTCAACAAAGTGTTGGGCTTGTTCGTTACCAACTACATAGAGCATTTTAACGAAATCGTATTCCTTCATTCTCCATTCAGCAGCAGCTAAATCACGAGTTAAATAAATTGAAGTACCGTCAGACTTAACAATGATAGCTGGATTTTCATCTTCACCCATATCAACAACTTGGGCACCTTGGGATTCATGTAAAAGATTCTTATCTTTTAATTCATCAATAACAGGTTGCATCTTATCATTGAAGAAAGCCTCCCCATTGTAAGAATCAAATTCAACACCTAATTCTTTATAAATACGGTTAAAGTCCGCTAATGAAACTTCACGGAACCATTTCCAAAGCTTAGTTGCTTCAGGGTCTCCTTCTTCAAGTTTCTTAAACCAACCGCGGCCCTCTTCTTCAAGTTCCGGATTTTCTTCAGCTTCTTTATGGAAACGGACGTAGTAATGGAAGAGATTCATAATTGGATCATTTTTAACTTCTTCTTCACTACCCCAATGTTTATAAGCAGCAATTAACTTACCAAATTGAGTACCATAGTCACCTAAATAATTAATCTTAATTGGAGTATAGCCAACTTTTTTCATTGTTTTAGCAATTGAATTACCAATTACAGTTGAACGTAAGTGTCCCATGGACATAGGCTTAGCAATATTAGGACTTGACATATCAATTGGCACATTACCATGTCCTAATTCTTGATCACCATAATGTTCTTTTTCAGTCAATACATCGCTTAGAGTTGCTTTAACTAATTTTTCATGATTAATAGCAAAGTTCACATAAGGACCTACAGCTTGAATACTAGAAAAGCTATCATCACTAATCTTTTCAGCAATTTCTTGAGCAATAATTGCTGGATTTTTATGTTCAATTTTTGCTAAAGCAAATGCTGGAAAAGCATAATCACCCATTTTAGCATTCTTTGGACGTTCGATTAACATTGCTACTTTTTCTTTAGGTAGATCAACTTGTTCACCTACCAAGTCAACTACTTTTTGTTTAAAATCCATGTCTGCACCTCATTTTCGGAAATAAAAAAGTCTCTTCCTAGTCAATGCTAGAAAGAGACGGGACTTACCCGCGGTACCACTCTAATTGATACAAATATAGTATCCGCTTTAATTGATTAACTTTAGATTATTAAGTCAAACACGCCTTCATAAAAAATACTACCTGTCTTTCACCATCACAAGTTCGCTGAAAAGAATTATTTTATTACTACTTTTGACTTTGTTGCATAACGATTATAACAGGTCTGGTCAGTTTAGCCAAACTAAAAATTACTCATCTTTTATTACAACTTTAGTTCCAATTGGAAGATTATAACAAAGCCACTTTGCATCAGGTAAACTTAAACGTACACATCCATGTGAACCCTGAGTTTTACCTAGCTTATTTGCTTCTTTAACATTGATTTTTTTATTAGCTTTAGTTGGCACCGAATGGAACAAATAAATCCCATGATCTTTCCAACTAACATAATAACGTGCACCTTCATTTAATTCTTGATTAAAGAATTCTGCTCCCCGTTCCGGTTGAACATAATAAGTACCCGTTGGTGTAGCTGACTTACCATTTTTATATATTCCACCAGTCGATAGCATGGTATAAACTGGCTTATTACCGCTCATTATGTAAGTTCTATTTCCCTTTAAAGAAACTCGAATCCATAAATCTTTAACTTTTTTCAAGTTGGGATGAGCCTTTTTTTCACTCTTTACCTTCCAACTGCCTTCCTTAGCTAAATCTTTTGGATCCGCATAGGGACGATATTTAGCATTCGGATCAGTTGACTTTTTAGTGGTGTCTTTTTTTTCTTCTACTTTTTTAGTACTAGTTGCAACTTTTGTGGATTTATCCTGCGCAGCACTATCCGGAATATTTATTTTTGGAAAGAAAATAACTCCGGCACAAACGATTGCCACAACTGCAATAATAGCTAATATTTTACTTTTAGTTGATTTCACTGGTAATTCTTCTTTTTAATATTTAGTATTTTTTATCATAGATAAAACTATTATATGTGAGTTTATTAATTTTCTCAATTATCAAAATTACGATGTATATTTATTATACTGTCTTTTTTTAAACAAAAAAAAGAATCAAATTCAAAAATTTGATTCTTAAATTATTATTTATCTTTTAATGGAAGATTGCACGCCAAATTCTAACAAAAATATTGGCTTTTGCTACATCTTGCTTAACAGTTGCTGGTAATTCTACCCCTTTATCAGACTTGATAGATGGAATCTTTGTGACTTCAAAATTACCAACTTTTTGCCCTACAGTAAGTGGTGCGCTCAATTCTTTCTTAGAAAATTTAGCACTAATACTTTTACCATTTTGAATCCAAATACCAGTATCTTTTTGCATCACAAGCTCGGCAGTTTCATTCTTACCATCAGGAACGGCTACTGTCTTAGCTCCATCAACTTTTTGATTTTTTTTCATAATATAAAGTTGATAGTTATCAAAAACATATTTTAGCAATTTTTTAGTCTGAGTAAATCTTGAGGGATCAGTACCATCTTTATGCTGGGCTCCCATTACAACCGTGATAATTCGACGACCATTTTTTGTCATTGTACCGGCAAAACATGCACCAGCTGCATCAGTTGTCCCAGTCTTAAGTCCATCTAATTGGTAATTAGAATCATATTGAGATAAACCTTTAAGCATCCAATTCCAATTTTCCATTTTAGTAATCTTGCCCTGATCATTAAAATTCATATGAGCAATCTTAGTAGTCTGTGTTACTTCTGGGAAGTCACTCAATAATTTATCAACAACAATCGCCATATCGGACGCAGATAATTCATTTTCTGCATTTTTACTTACATTAGTGTAAGCATCTTTACCCTGAGTATAATTAGGTAAGCCATCAGGAGTATAAAGCTTAGCATCTTTAATTCCCCACTTCTTAACCAAGGCACGCATTTGACTAACAAATCCTTGTTGAGAACCAGCTACAGCTTGAGCTAAAAGCATTGCACTACCATTAGCAGATTGAATTAAAGTAGATTGATACAATTGACGAATTGTATAGCTATGTCCCATGTACAAAGGTACGCCAGAGTAATCAGGATTTTGACTCACTTTAACAATTTGTTTAGTGGGTTTAACCTTTTGATTCCAAGAAAGCTTTTTATCTTTAATTGCTTGCAGGGTTAAATAAATGGTAATCAATTTGGACATCGAAGCAACAGGCATTTTTTTATCTGCATTTTTAGCATAGAGAACCTGCCCACTCTTTGCATCCACCGCAATTGCACTTTTAACGTCTAAATCTACCTGACTCGCATTATAATTATCAACTGTAGCAGCACTAACTTGTTGACTATTCATTCCTAAAATAAAGAAAGAGAGTAACAACATAAAGACCGCAATATATTTTTGCAACCTATCTTTTGCAATATTCATTAGATAATACTTTCCTTTCAAATATCAGTAACATCTCAATTCTAGCAAAATTTTGTAATTGCGATTAGTTTTTTTCACCGTATTTTTTCATTAATTTTGGTAAAAGTGCACTAAGATTAGTTGGACGAACAAAATAATTATTTTGATAAATTTCATCTCCTGCTAATGAATGCAAATAAACGGCTGCCCCAATTATTTTTAAATTAATGCCAAACTGTCCACAAAAACTGCCGATTATTCCAGCAAGTGTATCTCCCATACCCCCAGTAGCCATTCCTGGATTTCCAAGAGGATTCAGTAAGATACTGCCTTCCCTATCATAAATTTTAGTGTGGTTAGACTTTAAGACTAAATATGCCTTTTCTTTAGCAACCAATTCCTTTAAAGCTTCAATGTTATTAGCATCATTCTGTTCAGCAATCTTAATTCCACTCAACCGTTGCCATTCCATTTGATGAGGTGTAAAAATAATATTATTAGCTTTTTTGGGTAATAAATTATGGTCTTGACTCAGTAAATCTAAGGCACTGGCATCTAAAACTACCGTCTGTTTATTTGTAATATTATCTTTTAGGGTTACCAAAATTTTTCGAGCAAAATCATTAGTATCCAATCCCATACCACAAATAATTATATCTACAGTTGATATAATTTCAGCCAGCTTTTTTTGATCATTCCAATCAATGAACATTGCTTCAGGATTTCTAGTATGTAGAGCTGTGGCATTAAATGGATCAGTTGCCACAAAAAGCAATCCTGCACCACTATTTAATGCCCCTTCGGTAGCCATCATAATTGCTCCACCATAATTTTTACTTCCACCAATTAAAAGAATTCGTCCAAACGTTCCTTTATGAGAATTACTGGGCCGCTGCTTAATTACTTGAGGTAAAATTGATAATTTAATTTCTTCCATCATTCAACACCTTCTTAAATTAATTATTATTTCCATTTTAACAATTTTTAGGTATAATTATTATTGAATTGCCCCAATGGCGGAATTGGCAGACGCGCAGCGTTCAGGTCGCTGTTCACGCAAGTGAGTACAAGTTCGAATCTTGCTTGGGGCATAATTAAAGAGCATCCCTGTGAGGGATGCTCTTTTTGTTTTAGTCATTATTTACCTTTTTAGCAGTTTCTAAAGCAAAATTAGCTACTTTCTCTGCACCAACTTCACGCGCATCATTTTGAACGCCTAAAGCAAAATGCATCAACTGATCTCTTAATTCTTCAGAAATATTATCTTCATACTTGCCTAATTCCCGTTCACTAAATGGCTTCAAGAAATTATTCAAATTATTGAATAATCTTTCCATTGAATGACGTAATTGCGTATCTTTAATATCACGTGCTTCAGTAATTCTACTCTTAATTTTCTTTAAACTTTGGACAGTATGAGGTAACAAAATATATTCATTATCTCTTCTTTGCCAAACAATAACTTCCTCAGTCTCAATATTATTTAAATTTTCTTGAACTTGAGCTAAATTATCATCAGGACCAAAGGAATAACTTAATGACTTATCATCTAAAAAGGCCTTATAATTTTCCTTCTTTTTATCTTTATCGCCTGAGTAATTATCTAAAAATTCACGTGCACTATTAATATCATGTTGAATTTCATGCTTAGTAGTATTGCTTAAAAATTCTGGAGTATAGTCTTGATAAATATCAGAACCAGCTTCAAATTCTGTTAGCAATTGACTATCATCTTCTTGGATTTTTTCTAGAATAGCTTCAATTTTTTTATAAGAATCAGTTCCTAAAAATGGATTCTTAACATCTACTTCAAAATTGAAGTCATTGTAACAAATATCACGAAAACCCAACAAAGTTTTATATGTATCTTTTTTCATATTTTATATCCTCTCTAAATTTCAAATTTATTTTACACTTATTTTCTCAGAAGAAAAAATATTATTCAAAAAAATGTTTATTTGAAAAATTATCCAAAAGATTATGGAGTGAGGTTAAATAGTCATTTTTTCTAGAATTTATTATCCTTTTACCACTTATAAAGGAAGCATCAACCAATTTACTTATTACCGGTTGCCAAACTGATGCATCATTTTTACGAGAATTTAGCAGACTATTAGCTACTTCACGAAAAGCTTTTGGTTTAAACATACTCTTTAAATAGATACCGTCATAAACATTAATTGCATTATATAAGGTGGTAATAAATTCTCTTCGTTCTTCATCATCAGTCTCCTCTAAAAGCTTATCAACAGTCTTTTTAGCCATTTCTGATGGAGAAACCAGTTTATCTACTACTACGAAGTGATTATCAACTACTTCCCAATTAAACATGTTATGTTGGAGAGGTCCTAGACCTCGAGAATTAATAATCTGACAAATATTTTTATTACTTACTAAATCATCCATCAAAGTACCTACAATCGAACCTTGGGGAATATATTTATGTAAAATCCCTTTTAAGGCTAAGATTTTCTTATCATATCTCTGATGTTGTCGATGAAAACCAGGCCCATCAAAACTATCTACTCGCTTAATAAACTGTCGTTCCCGCTCATTAGCAGTAACAGCTACAAAAAATGCTAAATTTCCACCTTTGGAGTGTCCTCCAAGATAATATTTTCCTGACCAATAATTTAATCGTTTTCTAAAATACTTTCTAGCAAAAAATTAGGCTGGCACAATATCTTCAAAAGACATATTAAAATTTTCTTTCCAGCCAATAGTCGTTGCTGTTGTACCACGATACGCTATATAGTAATGATTTGTTTTAAATTCAAAAGTAATTGCTCCAAATTGCATTTCAGTTTTGGCATCAATTTTATTAACTACTGATTCCCACCGAATATCTTGGTACCGAGGATTTTTAACTAGCTCACGCCACAATTTCTTCAACTCATCAGCACCCCAAACACCAGCTGTTAATTTTTCAAGAAAATCATCATCTAGTGGAACATCGCCCAGTCTGTTTGAAATAGTAACTCTATCAAAATGACAATATACTAATTCTGCTAAAATCATACTATCAATTTCATTAAAAGGTTCTTCGACAAAACTAAGACGATATTTTCTAGCATAGTCAATCATATTTTTCATTTTATTCACCTACAATAATTTTCTTGGACTCTCCTCCTTTATTTTAAAACTAAAAAAGCTCATAATTAATAAAAAAGAATTAGAAAGGTTGTTAAATATGTCATTTTACAAATGGTTACTAAAATTTGAAGATGTTGATTTACCAATTGGTAAGGTTGCTAAACATGTTAAACATGATGAAAGTTTCCCTAAGGAAAGTGATGATTATAAAGAATTAGACACTTATATGCTTTCTGAAATGCCAAATCCTATGTACAGTTCTGCCCAACGCGCCTTAGACTACTACAAGAAAGAAACTTTAGAACATTAAGATATGATATACTAAAGTTCCTTGGCAGGGGCATTTCTCACATTTGAGGAATAAAAAAAGTCTTTCGAAATTAATCGAAAGGCTTTTTCTTTTTTATTAAGTTCTAATATGTAATTTACGGGCAATAGATTCAACCTTGCTACCGAGTACTTTTTGAGCTAAGGACGTCTTCAAAGTTACTAAAACATAGAAGATACCACCAACTGCAACACCAAGTACAACCAAAATAGCTGCTGAGAAACGATTTTCTGGACTGAAAATCATTCCACCAAAGTAAACCACCCCAGTTACGATAACAAACATTAAAATTGAAAAGCAGGAAATCCCAACAAATCTTCTAGCAGTCCGTCCGCTATCATAATTATACTTTACTCTTAAATGTTCCATGGCAAGCCAAATTGTAAAGGCTAAACCAATATTTGTTGCAATTAATGGTCCATAGACTTTAAACAATCTAATCATTGGTAATTGCACAATTAATTTTATAATTAATCCAATAATCAAATACTTAATAGCTAATCCATTTTCAGATAAACCTTGTAAAATTGCCATTAAAACGGTAAATGAACCCAAACTAATTGCTGTAAAAGCCGAAAGATAAAGTACACTAGATCCCAAAGGATCATAACCATAAAAGATGGTGTATACGGGTTTACTGATTGCAGCCATCCCTAATGAGGCGGGAATCATTACAAAGAAGAATAATTCCAACGTATTCTCAATTTGACTAGCAATATCTTTATAATCCTTCCGTGCATGAGCAGTTGAAAGTAGTGGAATTGCAGTGACAGCCATTGCAGTTGCCACTGAGACAATGATCATAATAAGTTTATTTGCATTTAAAGCAAATAAAGCGAACCAACTTTCAATTTGATCACCACTTGCATGAACAAAAGTTGCTAATATAGGGTGAAAAGTATATTGGTCAATCAATTGAAAGAAAGTAATGCCTGAATCAATAATAATAAATGGAATCGATTGAGCAATAATTTCTTTGAATAAACTTCCAGTTGACACATCGACTTCATTATTAGAATTTTCTACCAAAGCATTTAATTTTTTGCGACGTGTAAAGAGGAACCACATTAAAAGTAAGATACCAAATACAGCCCCAATCGCTGCTGCTAAGTTAGATTGAATAACAGCCTTCAAATAAGAACCATGTTCAACTTGCATAATTAGATAAGCTGTTAAAAGCATCCAACCAACACGAGCAAGCTGTTCAATAAACTGAGACATTGCACTTGGCATCATATCTGCATAACCTTGGAAATAACCTCGCATAATGCTAAGAATAGGAATAATTAAAACTGCGTAGGACAAACTATGCAAAATTGGAATTTGCCGACTATCTCCCCCAGCTAATAATGGTGATGTAAAATACATAATTCCAGCGGAAATAATACCAAAAATCACCATCAAGAACAGACCACGCCTAAATAGCTTTCGTCCAATTCCATATTCATTTAAAGCATTATACTTAGCTACCTGCTTAGCTACAGCTCCGGGAATACCTGCGGTTGATACGATTAAAAAAACACTATAAATAGTATAACTTTTTGCAGTTAGTGCATTAGCTAAGTTCCCATGAGTGCCCATCCAGGCATACCACGGAATAATGTAAATCGCTCCTAAAATACGTGAAACGATTGACCCAAAGGTCATCCACGCAGACCCTTTAATCATGGTCTCATGTGAATTACTCCCTTGCGTATTATTTTTTTTCATAAATTAATTTTCCCTAATTTCTAGATAGATATAAGAGTCCAAAACTTATATTACTCACTTTTTAACAAAATTTATAAATTTGTTTTGTTTTTTAGGAAAAACTTAACTTACTTCGCAACAATATTAACGATCTTATTAGGAATTACGATTACCTTCTTAACGTCTTTTCCTTCTAAGAATTTTTGAACATGCGGTAATGCAAGAGCTTGCTTTTCTAAATCATCTTTAGCAGCATCTTTGGCAGTTTCAAACTTACCACGTAGTTTACCATTTACTTGAACCATAATTTCAACTGTCGATTCAACTAACTTACTTTCATCATAAGTTGGCCATTGAGCATAAGTAATAGATTCATCATGACCTAAAATTGACCAAATTTCTTCCATCATATGTGGAGCAACTGGAGCTAACAATTGAACAAAACCTTCTGCATATTCACGTGGAATCTTTTTAGCCTTTTGAGCTTCATTCATAAAGACCATCATTTGACTGATAGCAGTATTAAAGTGAAGGGCTTCAAAGTCTTCGGTAACTTTCTTAACTGTTTGGTTGTAAACCTTATCCAAAGTACCATCATTTTCATCAACAATATTCTCGCTTGGAATTGCCTCCAAATCAAGATCATTGACCATTAAGCGCCATACACGATCTAAGAATTTCTTAGTGGAAGCTGGGCCATTATCATCCCAGTCAATTGAAGCATCCAATGGGCCCATGAACATTTCGTACATTCTTAGGCTATCTGCACCATATTCTTCAATAACATCATCTGGGTTAACCACATTACCTTTAGACTTAGACATCTTTTCATGATCTTTTAAAATTAATCCTTGATTATAAAGACGTTGGAATGGTTCTTTAGTTGGTACTACTCCCAAATCATAAAGAACTTTGTGCCAGAATCTAGCGTAAAGTAAGTGACGAACTGCATGTTCTGCACCACCAATGTAAAGATCAACAGGTAACCATTGCTTGAGGAGGTCATAATCAGCTAATTCTTGATCATTGTGAGGATCAATATAACGTAAGTAGTACCATGATGAACCAGCCCAGTTAGGCATGGTATTAGTTTCACGCTTACCTTTACGTCCATTTTCATCAACTACATTTACCCAATCAGTTAAGTTAGCTAGAGGGCTTTCTGGCGTACCAGAAGGCTTAATATTAGTGGCATGTGGTAAACGAAGTGGAAGTTCATCTTCTGGTACTAAACTAGTTGTACCATCTTCCCAATGAATAACTGGAATTGGTTCACCCCAGTAACGTTGGCGAGAAAAGTCCCAATCACGAAGCTTGTAATTGACTTTTTGTTTACCGACATTATGTTCTTCAAGCCATTCAACCATGCGTTTCTTAGCTTCATCATTGTCTAAATCGTCTAAGAAATCAGAGTTAATGTGCTTACCATTGCCTGTGAAAGCTTCTTTTTCAAGATTGCCACCTTCAATTACTTGGTTAACTGGCAAATCAAACTTCTTAGCAAATGCATAATCACGATCATCATGAGCAGGTACTGCCATAACTGCACCAGTACCATAACTTGCCAAAACATAATCGGAAATCCAAATTGGAACTTCCTTGCCATTTACTGGGTTAATTGCATAAGCTCCTGTGAAAACACCGGTCTTATCTTTATTCAAATCAGTTCTTTCAAGGTCTGACTTGGATTCAATTTTTTTAATGTAGGCATCAACTGCTTCTTTTTGTTCAGGAGTAGTAATTTCTTGAACTAGTTTATTTTCTGGAGCTAAAACAGTATAGCTTACACCAAACAAGGTATCAGGACGAGTAGTAAAGACATCAAAAGTCTTATCACTATCTTTAACCTTAAAAGTAACTTGAGCACCAACTGAACGACCAATCCAGTTTCTTTGCATTTCTTTAACAGGTTCTGGCCAATCCAAATCGTCTAAATCTTCAAGCAATCTATCCGCATAAGCAGTCATCTTAAGCATCCATTGCTTCATATTACGGCGATATACTGGAAAACCTCCACGTTCCGTCTTACCATCTATAATTTCTTCATTAGCAACAACAGTTCCTAAATCTGGCGACCAGTTAACAGGAACTTCAGCTTCATAAGCCAACCCCTTCTTATACATTTGTTCAAAGACCCATTGAGTCCACTTGTAGAAATTAGGATCAGAGGTTCTAACTTCACGATCCCAATCATAAGAAAAGCCAAGCTTGTTTAATTGACGCTTAAAGTTAGCAATATTTTCATCAGTAACTTTAGCTGGATCTTCACCAGTCTTTAAAGCATATTGTTCAGTAGGAAGGCCAAATGCATCCCAACCCATTGGGTGAAGCACATTGTAGCCTTGAGCACGTCTCATACGTGCCATAACATCCGTAGCAGTATAACCCTCTGGGTGCCCCACATGAAGGCCTTTAGCAGATGGGAATGGGAACATATCTAAAGCATAATAATTTTTCTTAGTTGGATCTTGAGTAGTCTTAAAACTATCATGATCTGCCCAATACTTTTGCCATTTCTTTTCAACAACTTTATGGTTGTACATATGATCTCTCTTTCTAAAAATAAAAAAGCCCTATGAAAAATATTCATAGGACGATTAATTCGCGGTACCACCTAAGTTTCGCACTAAACATGCGACCCTCTTGAGCATCGTAACGTAATGCAAACCCGAAAGGTATTTATACGAAACGAGTTCACAAATTCATTTTAAGATTTTACACCAGCCAATCTCTCTCTGATAAAAATAAAATTTGCTACTACTTTTCGACCTTTATTTTTGTTTAGATAATGATTATAATTTACCACAAATACTAAAAAAAACAAGAGGAGTAGATTCGTTGATACATTCTTATAAGAAACATCATGACCCCTTAGCTATTGGAATAATCATTGCGATTATCTTTGCGCTTTGGGCTTTTTGCGTGATTACTAATCAGTCTATTATTAAGACTTTTGATCAAAATATAATTAATATTATTTGTAATACTAATAAAACTAATTTACAAATTGCCCGTTCCTTAACCGTTTTAGGAAACACTTCCACAATAGTCGTCGAAGCTGTTATTATTTTTATCCTTCTAATAATTTTAAAAAAATATCCTTTAGCTATTTTTGAAGCTGGCGTGATGATTTGTGGAAACGCCTGTAATTGGATTATAAAAAATTTAGTACGCCGTCAGCGACCTAGCGCTCACCACTTAGTCTATGCCGATGGATTTTCGTTTCCATCGGGTCACTCTTTAGGAAGTATGACTTTATTTGGTTGCTTATTTATTATTACTTTACTTTTAGTCAAAAATAAAAAATTAAAAATTGTTCTTAACACTTTATGGGTACTATTTCCTTTGACAATTGGTTATACTAGAATTTATCTTCACGTCCATTATCCATCCGATGTATTTGGCGGTTGGCTGGAAGGGTTGGCCTTTGTTTTAATTGGCTATGCTATTTTATTAAGAGTTTATATTAATAAGCATCCCCAACAATTTTATTAATTCTCAGTAGTTTCGAGTAATTCGAAACTATTTTTTTATATATTTTTATTTTTTACTTAATTTCCTTAAGCCAGAAGTGTAGTAAGATTATTTTTGAATAAAGAAAGTAAAGGAATAAAAATGAAATCTAAAATTAAAAATCCGCGCTTAATTTTTGCTATTATGTGCTTAGTAGTTGGTGGGATTATCACATGCTGGATGTACTTTTCAACCAGTCTTTATCATCAAGAAGATATTGCGGTAATCACCCCTGAAAAATTTGAAGATAAACTTGTTCATAATGATACTGATATTTATAAAAATAAAGATCAGACTCGTGAACAAATTTTTTATATTAGGATGCTTTCCGGAGCACATAAAGGTAAAAAATATAAAGTTATTAATCACTACTATCCTTCTCAATTAACTACCCAAAAATATCGTGTTAACAATCGGATCCTTGTTAAAATTACTAAAAATAAAGCTGTAGTCATCAGTCCTAAACGTGATTGGTTACCAGTAATGGTATTAACAATTACGCTTTGTTTAATGATTCTTATTGCCGGAAAACATACAATAGCATTACTAATTTCAATGATTTTAAGTTGGATCATCTTTTTTGGATTAATGTTTTGGGATGTTAAAACTAATTCTACTCAAAGCATCTTAATTTATAGTCTTGCAGATATTGTTTTTTCATTTGTATGTTTAATTATTGTTCAAGGTTATACACCAAAAATGCGCGTCACGTGGTTGGCTACCTTAATTGGGATTTTTGCTTCATTTTTACTATGCTACTTAATTATGCATATAACTGGTAACACTCAAATGAGGTATGACACATCAGATTTCGCCACTCAGGACCCTCAAGGCATCTTTTTAGCCCAAACATTACTAGGTATTCTAGGTGCTGTACTAGATGAAGCTACAGATATCGTTTCTAGTCTTCACGAGCTTGTTCAACATAAACCCCACATTACTAAGCAAGAACTTATTAATAGCGGTATGAACATGGGAAAAGAAATTACCGGCCCCTTAATTAACGTTTTATTACTTATTTTCATTGCCAGTGCATTACCAGAAACAATTTTATATTTACGTGATGATGCAGGATTAGGAAATACTTTTAATTACACACTCTCTCTGGGATTAACTCAAAGTATTATTTCTGGAATAGGAATAGTTTTAACTGTAGTATCTGCCACAGGTGCTAGCTTATTATTTCTTAGAAAAAAAGACAGGAGTTAAATTATGAATACATTACTTGTCTTAACAATTGTTTTAGCAATTTTAATGGCTATAATTGGTGGTGAAACAGGAGTACGAAGTTTTTTCAGTATTATTATCAATATTGCTCTGTTAATATTTGTGGCAATGCTAATTTCATGGGGACTAAATATTCCAACCATCACTCTCATCTTTGTTCCTCTAAAACTAGCCACTATTATTTTTGTTGGTACAGGAAATAGTACCGTTGGAAAAAATGCCTTCTTTAGTTCATTATTTGTTTGTATCTGTATCAGTATTTTAATTTTTATTTGTCAATACTTTGCTCAAGCAGCTGGAATGGGATTAGAAGTAAATGATGTCCTAATGGGGCAGTCTCAGGAGCCTGGACTAAATTATTCACTTATTGCAATTACTGTCGCTATTTTCTCTACTTTAGGAGCTATTGCGGAAGCGGCAGTTTCTATTACTGCGGGTCTCGTAGAAATAAAAAATTCTAAACCTACTATCTCTAAAGAAGAATTAATTCAAAGTGGTACTACAATTGGAAAAGATATTATTGGAACTTCAATGAATACTATTATCTTTGGCCTATTTGGAAGTGTACTCTCTTTAATTTTATGGTTTTATCCCTTACATTATTCTTGGGGTGAAATTCTAAACGATAAATTGGTGATTAATGAATTACTTATTATGATGTATTCTTTAATTGGTGTTTTGCTTATTATCCCATTAGCAACTAGATTATTAGCTCATACTTTAACTACAAAAAGATAAATGAAAAATGGGTGTAGATATTGAATCAGTATCTACACCCATTTTAATTTGCCTTATTAATATTTTTATTATTTATATAGTCGATTAATAATTAACTTTCATATTGTTTGACATAGTTTAATAAGTCTTCTGTTTTATCTGTATGCTCCCAAGGCAAATCTACATCAGTTCGGCCAAAATGTCCATATGCAGCAGTCTGACGATAAATTGGTCGACGTAGATTAAGCATTTCAATAATCCCCGCTGGACGTAAATCAAAAACGTGACGTACAGCATCAACTAATAATTCATCACTAACTTTACCAGTGCCTGCAGTATCAATCATAATTGATACGGGATGAGCTACTCCAATAGCATAGGCTAGTTGAATTTCACAACGATCAGCCAAACCTGCAGCAACGATATTCTTAGCTACATAACGAGCGGCATAACTTGCACTTCTATCTACTTTAGTAAGATCTTTTCCTGAAAATGCTCCTCCACCGTGACGAGCATAGCCACCATAGGTATCAACAATAATTTTTCTACCAGTTAAACCTGAATCACCCTTAGGCCCACCAATAACGAATCGGCCGGATGGATTAATGAGAAACTTAGTATTTTCATCAAGATATTTTTCTGGAATTACATGTTTAATGACCTGATTGATCATAGCATCTCGAATCTCATCATTTTCAACTTTGTCATCAGTTTGAGTAGAAATAACTACAGTTTCCACGCGTTTAGGCTTATCATTTTCATCATATTCAACAGTTACTTGAGCCTTTGCATCTGGACGCAACCACTCTAAAGTTCCATCCTTACGTAATTGAGCAACCCGCTTCATCAATTTATGAGATAAAGAAATCGGTAACGGCATTAATTCCGGTGTTTCATTAATTGCAAAACCAAACATTAATCCCTGATCGCCCGCACCAATTTGATCAAGATTATCACTATCTTGACTATTTTCACGAACTTCTAAAGAATTATCGACCCCACCTGCAATATCAGGAGATTGTTCATCGATATCTACTAAAATAGCACAATTATTTCCATCAAATCCTAGTTCTGGTTTGCCATAACCAATGTCGAGAATTGTTTTTCGTACTACACTTTGAATATCTACATAAGCAGTAGTCGAAATTTCACCTACTACTAATACTAATCCAGTAGTAACAGTAGTTTCACATGCTACTCGACCATTTGGATCTTTAGCTAAAATTGCATCTAAAATTGCGTCAGAAATTTGATCTGCAACTTTATCTGGATGGCCTTCAGAAACAGATTCTGAAGTAAATAAACGTTTTTCCTTTTTCATAGAGTCCCCCTAAAAAATTTTCGGTTACAAGGCATCTCCGTTACCGGATCCTCTCGGGACCTTAACCGATCTCTATACTATACGATTGATTTTTGGCACCGTACAAAAAAAGACTACCACTAGGTAGTCTTTTTATAAACGGTATGGAGGATACAGGGTTCGAACCTGTGACCTCCTGCTTGTAAGGCAGATGCTCTCCCAGCTGAGCTAATCCTCCAAAGTGTGACCCGTACGGGATTTGAACCCATGTTACCGCCGTGA
>NZ_JAAVAU010000003.1 GCF_014803895.1 Lactobacillus sp.
CACCAACTAAACCTTTATCAGGACAAACAGTAAAAGTGATAAGTGCAGTTGCTAAAACGTTGGGTAAGACACCGGGTGAAGTATTAGATGAATTAATTGAACTAGAAAAGTGATATAATAAAAGTTATATACGGAGTATAATAAAAAGCCTGCTAAATTTCAGCAGACTTTTTATTTTTGTTGCACGTTCAAAAGCGATAAATGTTGATGTATCAGTTGATTACAACGGTTATATAATACCTTGATTACGAACGCAAGTGGGGTCATCCTAGAGTAATTTGTAATCTATATAGATTATCAAGACTAACTGAGTGATTCTGATATGAACCCTAAAATTAGGACATATTATTGAGCACATCTTTCTTTTATGTAAGTATCTACTTCACGTTGTAATATTTTACATTCAATAAGCTTTTTGGCAAACTTTTCTCGTTCTTTTAATTCTTTTTGGAGTTCTGCTTTTGAATATTTATCTATAAAATAGCCAATTTCTGGTGGTCTATTGTTAGTAGTTAAAAGATTTAAACTATAACATAAACGATGAAAATAATTTCCTGAATCCTCAGCCAAACAAATCAAGTTATGACTCTAAGTAGTGATGATCCTTAATTAATATCATGTTAAGTTCTTGACTTAATGATATTAACTTTTAATATATTAATTTATTTACCACTACTTATGATTGTTGCATATTACGTAAAGCATCAGTCACAACTTTAGAAACATTAATTTTGTTTTTCTTAGCCCAATTATTTAAATTTTCTGGAATAGATACATTTCTTCTGACAGTTTTTATTTTGATTTAACCATTTATCCATATTCACAGGGACCCACATAATGAAATCATCCTTTTCAAGCTTCCATTTTCTAGGGTCTTGTACTTCTGGATATTCAGTATCAAAAATCATGGTGGCGATTGCATCTTCTGCATGTATCATCGCTTCTTGTAAACTGGTGCCATCGGTCACCATACCTTTAATATTAGGCGAAACAACGCTGAAATAATGTCCTGTTTCATCATTGCATTCTGTAACAATGACGGGATAGATAAGTTCCTTACTTTTTTCATTCATTAGATAATTTTAAAAGAATATGCCAAACAAACGAGTTGTAAAGTCGTTTAATTATAAATGATTCACTTTCTTTATTTATAAGACAAGTTTGTCATGCCTATTAAGTTTTGACTGAGCGTCTTGAATGATTATTGTTCCGTACGTTTGCTTAACTCTTCATCATACATCAAAATTTTTGCAATCTGGATGTAGAAGTTTTTTATGTCCATCACTTTTAGAAACTGATCTTTTAAGCATAATAAACCATTTTTAGTTTTGTTAGCGCATTCTTTTATTTCCTTTCCTTGATTTCTGTATAAATTATACAGAAAAGGCTATATCTAATGAAGAAAAGTACAAAATTTTTATACATAAAATATAAATAATATTTTTAACTTAATTTCATACATTACTTAAGATCCTCTGCACGATTTTTCATATAATTCATCAAATCTTTATTATTAGTAAAACCAGGAGTATTATCTTCAATTAAGCCCATATCTTTAGCTTCAGCTAAAAGAAGTGCTCTTTTAGTTTCTTTAGTAGGAGTATCGGAATTAGTGGTAAGAGAAAAGGGAATACCTTTTTGTTTAATAATTTGCTTAAAGTAGATTTTTATACTTGTTGAAACATCTAGACCTAATTCATCAAGTATTTTTTCACTTCATCATGATCTTTTTCGTTAGCGCGGTAACTATATGTATGTGACATAATAATACATCCTTTCTGTCTCTATAAATTTACTTTTATTATACTACGATATACATACATTGTATTTTTACTCTACTTAAACAAACATATTTTGAAGAAGGAATCGTTTCAATTTTTTCAATGAATTTCTTCTACTTTTATTTTTTTCTTGGTATATATTTATTTTATCTAATAAATTGCCTATAACTTTTTGTTCTTTATTAGATGGTATTTTAATCATAAATTTAGTAGAAAAATCTTTAACCACATGCGGAATATTAGGAGTGCGAAAATTAAAATAAATTTTATTTTGATTACTTTTTAAAAAATGATATAAGTAAGAACTTGAGTATTTAGGGAAATATGCTTTTAAAGTAGAATCTAAAGCATCTTCAATTCCACGATATACAGTACCGGATTTCGGGTGATGGGCTATGGTTATTTAACTAATGATGACTTTAGAACTACACGTGTTGCTATTCAGGCTAAACGTTGGAATATAAATAATATGATTTCATCCCCTGAAATTGACAAATTTAGAGGATCAATGGATAAATTTAGGGCTGAATATGGTGTATTCATTACTACATCTTCTTTCACTAGAGAAGCAGTTAAAGCAGCCCGTTCAGGAACTAGAATTATAACCTTAATTGATGGCGAAAAGTTATTAGATTTAACTGCAAAGTACCAAGTATTTGTTACTCCTAAGACTATATACGAGTTGGATAAAACATTTTTTAAATAAAGTTAGTGATCAGAGCAGCAAACTAAGCCATTACTAGTAGGGCTATATTGAAGTTAATAACTAAGCTCTATGGGGATGGGTTATAGCTTCTGGATAAACTGATTAATCTAGAGTATGAGAACTAAATTAAGTCAAATAAAAACGGCCTACTGAATTTCAGTAGGCTTTTTATTGAATATAGTTTACACTAAATAAGTACAGTATGGTATAATTAACAAAGTTATGGAGAGTTGGCAGAGTGGTAATGCACCGGACTCGAAATCCGGCGAACCGGCTTATACCGGCGCGCAGGTTCAAATCCTGTACTCTCCTTTTATAAAATTAAGATGTCGCTTAGCTCTAGGACTTAGCGGCATCTTTTTTGCTTTCCACAGAATAAAATTTACTAGCCATTAAAATGTGGCTTCATTTTTCATTTGTTCATAGCGTTCAGCTAAACTCATGTAGTAGTAAGGTTGGCTATAGACATGTGACAAACTTAATGTTACTACTGCTAATAATTTCCATGGCAAAAAGCTGATGATTAACTGCATATTTTCTTTCAGCCATGGCTTAGATATTTGAAAACTACGTCTAAGTACTTCAAAACTTGTTAGTTTAGGTTCATCAATAATTAATAAGAATATAGAAAAGAATAGTGATTCATACATTACATCTCCTAGATACCAAAGGATAATACTCAATAGTGTAAGCATTATTAATATAGGCTTGGTAAGAAATTGATTAATAATGAGACGATAATCAAAGGTAGAAAGTGTATGATGGTGTAAAAACCATATAAATATTGGTTTTGTTTGAAAGAGAAGAATGCTAATAGTTATTAAAGCAGGTATTAAGAAGCAGATACGAATAATTAAAGAATATGAGCTAAGCTTAAATATTTTTTCCCATGGAATTATATGACCATTTGTTAATTTATTTTCTTTTGTAAGATAAACTGCGAGACGCATAGCATTTTTGATTACTAGATATAGAAACATTAAGGGGAGGGCCAAAAATAAGGCAATTTTTTTGCTAATCTTGATTAGAACTCCAAATAATAAAATAAAGATCATTAAGATAATCATCTTATCCCAATTGCCATGTAACGACTGTTTGGCTTTCTTTTTATCATTAGACACTTTTTGATTTCCCATTGCTTATAAAATAACCTTTCATAATTATAATTACTAATAATTTTAGCATGGAAGATACTAAAAACGGTGATAGGTAGCTTTTTAACATAAGACAATAAAACCCTCTTACATAAATTTTACTGTAGGAGGGTTTTATTACGTTAAATTATCGATGACTTTTTGGCATTTTTTTGCGTTGTGAAAATAATTCTAAGATCAATTTAAATAAACCATAGACTACTAAAAAGATACCAACGAGTACAATAGTTTTTGTATTAAAGGAGTTGGGACTGATGATAATCATAATTCCTGCCGCAAAAGCTAGCAAACCTTCAATTGTATCAACAATCTTTTTGAAAATGAATGATGATCTTTTTAAAATAACCTGACGTAATTTTATATAGGCAAAGCCAATAAGGAAAATGCCTAAGACATAATGAGCTAAAAAGCCCAGTAATTTATTATTAGAAATAATGCCAATCGATAAGGCAAAAACTATCAAATATGAAATAATGAAAAAACGTTTTTGCTGAGTTTTAAATTTTGAAGTAGCAATATCTAAAATATGACTAGCACTCCAAAAAATTCCAAATAGTGAAGCTAGAAAACCAAATGAGCGATATGAATAGTTAGGGAAAGTTAGATTGATAACCCCTAAAATAATCATCCCCCAACCAATCAACGATTCTCGTGTAATGAAGAGTCGATCGAGATGTAAACCACGAATGCTAGACCAAATTGTGTGCCATAAACTACCTAAAACAAATCGCGTTCTACGAGAAGAATCAGTTAAGGAAAAGAGTATAGCACCAAAACCACCAAAGCCATTTTTATTTAATTCAGTTATTTTTTCGGATCCGCTGGCAGCTAGAGCACCAAATAAATCATTAGTTAATGATTCGCGTTCTTCTGGTGTAGCTTCTTCAATCCATTTATTAATCATTTGATTATAGATAACGGATTGTGGGTTGCGATGTTTACTAGTGACAAATTTGGAACTTTCTACTTCCCAGCTTAATGGATCGTGTTGAGCTAATTGTGTTCGATTAGAAACAACAATAGTAGCATCTTCGCCTTCTTCAGGCTCAAATAAGCGGCCAATAATACTGAATTCAGGGACATATCGTTTGATTTTCGTATGTACTTCATCGACTCGTTTACTTAGTCCTGGACTATCATAGGTATAAACGGCTGCTATTTTATTTTTTAAATTTGTAGGCAAGTTTAATGCAGCAAATTCTGCCAAATTTCCACCTTTAGAGTGTCCAACTAAAGTATATAATGTATCATCGTGAGAAATAATCTTTTGTACATATGATAAAGCAGCTGCTTGAGCTGCAGTAGTTTTAAAACTAATCTCGAAATCTTCTTTCCAGCCGACAATTGTGTCATCAGTTCCACGAAAAGCAAGATAATGTGTATTATCAGAAAGCCTAATTTTGATTGCGCTAAATTGAGTTTCATGAGTCAAAGTCTCTATATAAAAAGAGAGTTTAGCATCAGAGAAACGCTTAGACTGGGACATTAGTTTGAGTAATTCTTTTTGTCCTGGACTATTCTTGCGAAGTTGACCAGTTTTAAAATATTCTTGTGCAGCATCTTTGAGTGTAATTTCTTTATTATTATTGGAAACGATGCCTTTAAAATCTATATATGATAAAACAGCAAATACTAGCCCATCAACTTCTCCAAATGGGAGTGCATTAAGACTAATATCTCCACGCCATTTGATATAGGATAAAATATTATTTGTATTGTCCATATTTGTTATCCATCCTTTACTCTCATCTTTATTTTACCGCTTCTGGTGGGTAAGCTGCTACTTTTAGTTTATAAATGAATTGATTTAAAGTACACATAAACTCGGGTTGATTAGTTATGAATCAAAATTTAATTATTGTGAAGTGTGAATAATTGAATCATCTATTTTAATGTTTAGAGTTAAATATTATCTGCTAAAATTGTAAAATTTTTAAAAATATAAAATTAACAATTCTTAAACTTTTTATTGTTGCCATCTAAGTAATTGATAGCCTATAATATAAGCGTTGAATAAATTTTTTGCGATATTCGGAGGAATTCAACATTGAAGAAAAACGAAAAGAAACTTAGATTTTCAATTAGAAAATTAGCTGTTGGTGCAGCTTCAGTTGCTATCGGTGCAACCTTACTTGGCGTAGCTAGTCAAAACCAAGAAGTTCAAGCTGCTGATACTACTGCAACTACTTCGACTACTTCAAGCCAAGATTCTCTTAAAATTGAGAATATGACAGTGCATATGACTGATGCAGAATTTGCCAAAATTAATGATGATGGCTTTTTCAATGAAAACAGCACTAATGCTCAAATTGTGACTGATTTTGCAAAACAAGTTCAAACTGCAAATCCTGGTTATGAAGTAACTGCCGAAGCTGAACAGGGTGAAGTTATCGTTAAAAAAGATGGCACTACTGTTAAAACTATTAAAGTTGCAGAATACTTAGTAAATGCAGGTACACTTGCTACTACTACTAAATTCGTAACTCCAAATACTAGTGATGAGTTATTCGTTCCTGTTAAGGTTAAAAGTCTAACTTCATTAACTACGAGCGAATTTAGTCAAGTAGAAAAATTGATCAAGTCTTTGAACTCTAATGTTGAATCTGTTACTCAATCTGGTACTAAAGCAATTATTAAGTTTACTGATGGTTCAACTAAGAATCTTTCTAATAAGACTTTAGTAAACGAAGGTTGGATTAGTACTTTTAACAGAACTGGTAGTTTAAACACTTCTGCAACTACGGTTCGTCTTTCAGATGAAAAAGTTGTTGTAAAAGACGCTAAGAATTTAACTGATGAAGAAAAAGCTCAAGTAATTGAAAGCCTTGAAAATGCTAACAGTGGCCTTTCTGATAAAGCAACTATTAAGGTTTCCGATGACGGCTATGTCAGAGTTACTTTCAATACTACCCAAGGTGGTTTTACTTGGTTACAACCTAGTGATGTTATAACTACTGATACAACCACTAAGGTTAATGGTACTGTTAAGGTAAAGACGAATACTCGTTTGTATACTGAAGCTGGTAAAATTACCAAAACTACTGTAAAGAAAAATAGTAGTTGGAAGACTACTTCTAAGAAGATAATGAATGGTAAGACTTATTACCGAATTGATTCTAATAAGATGTGGATTCCAGCTTCTAGGGTAACATTTACTGCTACTAAGACAGCTGCTACTGTTAAGGTTACTTATAAATCTGCTAAGAACACAGTAACTATCAAGGATGGTATTACTAAAGTTTCACTTTATGACCATAACTTGAAGAAAGTTACTACTACTAAATCCGGTTCCACATTCTATACCACAATGGTAAGAATGGAAAATGGAAAGATTGTTGCTTACCGTTACAAGACTAACCAATGGATTAAAGTTAGCGATATTGCAAAAGTAGCTGCAGGTAAGACATCAACTACTTCTACTACTAAAACTACTTATCCTGCATATGCTGCAACTGTAGTACTTAAAGATGATGCGAAAAAGAAAGTATCACTTTATGATTACAAGTTAAGTAAGGTTACTGCTACACTTTCAAATGTTTCATACGTATATACTACTAATGTTAAGAAAGTAAATGGTAAAGTTGTTGCTTACCGTTACAAGACTAATCAATGGATTAAAGTTGAAGATGTAGCTAGTGCAACTGCTGGTCACAAGAAGCCTACTATTAGTTCTACTTCTTCAAAGACCACTTCAACTGAAACTACTACTACTAAGAAAACAACTACTAAAACCAGTAGTACAACTAAGTCACCTAAGATGACTGCATCCAAGGAAACTTGGAAAGTGGGTTACAAGAACGTTCAAGCTTACTTAATGGACGCTTCTGGTAAAAAAACTAAAAACATTGCATATGGTAAAAAGGTTAACGCTGTAGCTGTTGGTACTATTAATGGCCAACGTGCTTGGAAGCTAAGTGATGGTAGCTACATTTATGCTAAGTACCTTGTACCTGTAAAGTAATTATTAATTAAATTGTTCATAACTAAACTAATATTTTTATCAAAATATAAGCCAAATAGTTATTTTGTTTTATGAAAGTAAAGTTATGCTTTAATACGAAAAGGCGATATTTGAAGGGTATTGCTCGAGGTGAATTTTTCGATATTAAATTTACGTAAAAAAGTTAATTTTATCGACAAAAAGCAATATAATTATCAATAAGAAATACATTTAATTTCGATCTTGGAAAATTTCACGAAAATTTATTAGTTTTTGTAAGTTTCTATAGCTGCAAATCTAATGAAGTTTCTTGAATCTGACATGTTCAGGGAAGAGAACGACTTTAAATTGTATAATAAAATATAAGAAAGCTGGAATTTATCTAGAGGGTAAACAGCTTTTTTATTTTAATTAAAAACCACCTACTTCAATTGAAGTAGGTGGTTTTTTTAATTGAATGGGTTATAAAAACGACCAGAATTAATTCTAAATAAAATGATAACAATTAAAATAAGAATAAATGCTAATGTAATTGTTAAATAATCAGCTAATTTAAAGGATTGTGTCACATACCAGGTTCGTTTTTTCTTTGAGCCAAAACGGCGTAGCTGCATAGCAGTACTAATAACATCAATTTTATCTAGACTTGAAAAAATTAGTGGCATTACAATATTTAAAGTACCATGAATTCTTTGGCTAAGATGAGCTTTTTTAGAAAGTTCATTACCTCGAGCTTGTTGAGCTGCTGAGATAGACCAATAAGAACTTTGAATATTAGGGATATAACGTAAAGCTAGAGATATAGAATAAGCAATTTTATAAGAAACACCAATTTTATTCAAGCTAGCCGCAAATTGGCTCGGATTAGTTGTGAGTAAGAATAAAAGAACTAATGGAATAGAACAGATATACTTTAAGATAACATTTAGTAAATAAAACAACTCTTGAGCGGTTAAGGTAAAGTATCCGGCACTGATTAGTACAGTTTTAGAATGATAAAGAGTTTGACCATAAGTGGGTTGAAAGATAAAGACAGCAATAATATTAATTAAAGCAAAAATCATAATGAATTTTATAATGAAAGAAATTTGAGACCATTTAATTTTTGCAATTTTTAATAAAATTAATGAAAAGATACAGATTACTAATAAAAATCTTGTGTCAAAAGTTATCATACAAGAGATAGATACTAATAGTAGAAAAATCAATTTGGTTGTAGCATTAAGCCCATGAATAAAGCTGTTTCCAGGTTGATAACCTAAAATTTGTTCATCGTGCATTGTGAACCTCCTAAAGATTTTAGTACTCGCTTTTAATATAAGCTTCGACAAATTGATTTGGATCAGGTAATTGATAATATTGAGCTAAATTAAATAGACTTGTGCGTTTAAGTGAAGCTTTCTGTACTAGTTCAATATTTGTTAAAAGATTAAGTGGGGTTGTGTCTGCAATTAATTCCCCCTTAGCAAATGCTAAAGACCGATTAGTGTATTCCATCATTAAATGCATATCATGAGTAATAATCATAATAGTCTTACCTTGTTGATTAAGCTCTCTTAAGAATTTCATTATTTCTGTGTAGGTTTTCCAATCTTGACCAGCAGTTGGTTCATCAAGAATAAGTAAGTCAGGTTCTAATACTAAAATAGCGGCAATAGTGACTCGCTTTTTTTGACCAAAACTTAAAGCTGAAATTGGCCAATGTCGAAAAGGATAAAGACCACATACTTTTAAAGTACTAATGACACGTTTTTTAATTTCATCTTCACTTATGTTTCTTAAGCGCAGCCCCAATGCTACTTCATCAAAAATCATTTTTTGTGAAATCATTTGATTGGGATCTTGCATTACGTAACCAATTTTTTCTGCTCGTTCTTTAATAGAAAGATTGGCAAGATTTTGACCTTTAAAAGTAATATTACCTGAATAGGGAATAAACCCACAAATTGTCCGACAAAGTGTAGTTTTTCCAGCCCCATTTTGTCCAACTATTGAGATGAAATCTCCTTGGTTAATAGTGGCGGAAATATCATGTAAGGGATAAGATTGAGTTTTACTGTAGCGGTGACCAACTTGATTAAGTACAAGTAAAGAATTTTTCTTTTTATGAGTAGTATTTTTAAAGTTAGAATGAGCCCAGTTTTGTAATTTACTACTTATTTGAGGATTTTTAGGTAATGCTAAAATATTATCTAGTTTGTCAATTTTCCTTAAGTCTACTCCTGCTTTTTCCATTGCAGTAAGATATAGGGGAGGTCGAACTCCTGCTTTTTCTAGGTTATTGGTGTGCAATAATTTGTTAGGAGAAGTATCAGAGATAATTTTCCCATCATCTACTAGTACTATTCGATCGACCGGCTGAGTTAAAACTTCTTCAAGGCGATGTTCGATAATAATTACGGTAGCATTTAATTCCCGCTGGATTGAGTTAATAACTGCCATTGTTTTTTCACCAGCTGCAGGATCTAAATTAGCTAAAGGTTCATCAAATAAAAGAATAGGAGATTCGTCAACTAAAACCCCAGCGAGGGCAACTATTTGTTTTTGACCGCCTGAGAGAGCTTGCGGAGATTGATGCAAAAGATTGGTAATATTCAATTTTTTAGCCCATTTTTTAATAGTTTCCTTCATCTTATCTTGATTTTTACAATCATTTTCAAGTGAAAAGGCAATATCTTCACCAACTGTCAGACCAATAAATTGGCTATCAGAATCTTGTAAAATAGTTGAGGTAGTAAAAGAAAGATCAAAAATTGATGTTTGCGTTATATTTTTACCATTAATAGTGCAAGTTCCTTTTATTTCTCCCTCGTCAATTTCTGGAATAAGGCCATTTAAACATTTCCCAATTGTGGATTTGCCACTTCCAGAGGGACCAGCAATTAAGATTTTTTCGCCAGGCTGAATAGCTAGATTAATATGTTTAAGCGTAGGTTCAGCTTGACTTACATATTTAAAAGAAAAGTCTTTAAATTCAATAATTGGTTTATTCATTTTAATATTCTTTCTTTAAACTTCCTTTTTTTATTTTAGTACCAGCGTATGCTTTTAATAGAATAGTTCCCAAAATTAACGTAGAAATTGAGTTAACTATTGTAGCACTAATTCCTTGCAAAAATACTTTATTAGCGGGTTCACTATAAATTAAAATATCACCAATTGGTGCAATTACTAGCCAACTGAAGGCATTCGCAAAAACTTGAACAATATTGAAAAAAATTATTTGTTTAGGAGAAAAAATACCATTTTTTAAATCAAGAAATTTATTACCATAAATTCCGACTACAAAACCTAGCATACCAGTGGCTAATACCCAGCTCCACCAAGTTTGTCCGTACATTAGAAAATCAGAGAGGGTGTGACCAATAAAACCTACGCTAAAACCAACTTTAGGCCCATAAATCGTAGCTAGTAGAACTAAAAATGGGTAAACAATTTCAATATTTGTATTAGGAATTCCTGTTGGAATAGAAGTAAAACGAGCTAAAATAACATAGATAGCAGTTCCTATACCAATGGCAACAACATTACGTACTGAAGTTGAGGTTTTTGTTTTATTCATTTTAAAATCTCTTTCGTTATTCTATTGATAAACTCAATTTAGAGAAAATTTTCTCATTCGTCAAGGAGTCTAATTAATGTAAACGGATACTGGGCTAAAAAGGTTATCAGATAGATAAAATTTGTTTATAATAGTCGTTCAGGACATAAAACATGGTAAGATTAAAACTATAATTATGAAGAGGTGATACAATGAAAAAATTAATATTTTTTACAAGCACGATTTTAATTTCTTTTGGTCTCACAGGATGTAGTCAAAATAATTCGTCATCTACTTCAACCACTTCTAATCAAAGTTCCAAAAAATCAAATACTTCTACTAAGAAAGTAGCACAGGC
Organism: Lactobacillus sp.; assembly: GCF_014803895.1. The sequence goes on from NZ_JAAVAU010000003.1 coordinate 11,481, forward strand.
TCCAACTAAGCAGTCTAATAAAACAAGTTCTACAACTTCTTCTACGAAGTCAAAGACTTTATGGTCTAAATCAAAATCAAAGCAGTTACAAAAAGTAGTCAAAGAATGGAGTTCTGCAGCTGATCAAACTTATCGGGAATATACGGGTCATGGTTCAATTAAAACTGTTGGTGGTGTCACTTATCCCGAAGCTTTTGGACATAAGAAATTCTCAATTGATAACCATCAATCAATTGATATTGGTTGGAGTCCGGAAGGTAAAAATAAGTATGAGTATAATGTAGTAGCTATTTATAATCGTAATGTAAAGAGTAATGGCTGGCATACAACCTATTTGTTCTGTCTACATAAAGGAAAGCCAGTAGTCTTAGTTGACTCTACTACCAATGTTGAAGTTATCCCATTAACTGTTAATACAGATGAAAACTTGAATGAAGGATTTGCAAAAATTATAAATGAAAAATAAGAATGAGGCAGAATTTATGACAAAAGAATTATTTGATTCAGTTGCAATTAAGCGTGCATTAACAAGAATTACGTATGAAATTATTGAAAGAAATAAGGGTACAGAAAATTTAGTTTTAGTAGGTATCAAGACTCGTGGAATCTATTTAGCTCAAAGAATTGCAAAGAGGATTTATGAACTAGAAGGAGTAGAAATTCCAGTTGGTACCTTGGATATTACTTTATATCGTGATGATCGTCATGATGCATCTCGTCATCAAGATCCAGTCGTTAAATCTGAAAAAGTTGGAGTAGAAATTGATGATAAAAATGTTGTCTTAGTCGATGATGTTATGTATACTGGCCGTACAATACGAGCAGCGATGGATGCATTAATGGATGAAGGTCGTCCTAAAAGAATTAGTGTCGCAGTGCTTGTTGATAGAGGACATCGTGAACTTCCGATTAAAGCGGATTATGTTGGTAAAAATATTCCTACCTCACTTAATGAACAAGTAGCAGTACAAGTGACTGAAATTGATGGTAAGGATAATATTGAATTAAAAAAATTGAATTGAATAAATAGTATTTATTAATAAAAAAATCAGATGAGCGGTATTTTTGATAAAACGTGCTAATCTGATTTTTTTAGTTATAATTAAATTTATTTTTTAGCGACTTTGGCTAAATTTTCGTAATTTTGGGTAATCCACTTCAAATAAGTAGTGCCGTTTGGCATGGTTTCTCTAACTGAAAGGATAGGTATATTCTTAGCTTGAGCTTTTTTGATAAAACTGGAAACAGTTGAACTTTCTACTTGAGTATTATTCACAAAGAAAGCAATCTTTTTACCAGCAATATCTTTGTTCATCTTGTTGATGACTTGTGGTGTTGGATCTGTCCCCTTTTCGATTGCATCTTCGAAATCTTTATCGCCAATTTTGAATCCAGTAGCTGATAATGCATAATCAAAAACAGGTTCACTTACAAAAACAGGCTTGCTGTTTTTGCCATTGATTTTATTAGCAATAGTTTGAACTTTGTGAATTTTAGCAATATATTTTTTGCCATTTTCTTTATAGTAAGAAGCATGTTTCTTATCTAATTTAGAAAGTTGTTCAACTAAATAGTTGGTATATTGAACAGGCATATTTAAATCATACCAAATATGGGGATTAGCATTACTTTTAAGTTTCATGATATCATTCCCCACTTTAATGACTTTTTTACCACTCGCATCAGCTAATTTGTCAAGCCAACTATCATAGCCTAAACCGTTAGCTACAATAATATCAGCATTTTGAATATTTTTAGCATCACTAGTTTTAGGCTCAAAATCATGTGGATCTACATCGCCTGTAACAATGGCTTGAGCATTACCGTATTTACCAACAATATTATTCGCAATATCCGCATAAATATTGGTACTAGTTACAATAGAGATTTTATTATCCTTTGAAGATTTTGAGGAGGTGGAATTAGAATTACCACAGCCTGTAAGGATAACTAAAACTAGCGCTAAAATTGAAAATAAACTAAATAATTTTTTCTTATTCATAAATATATGAAATCTCCTTTAAAATTTGATTTAGCTATTATCTAAATCATATCAGAATACATGAAATATTAATATTAGTCAATAATATTAATTGTTTCATATTATAAATGAGAACAATTTTTGTAGATTTATAAAAGTTTATTATAATTATGATAGGATTAATATGTAAAGAAAATTTAATTAGGAGAAAGTAATATGAAAAAGGTAATTTTATTAGGTGCAATGGCTTTAGCTCTGTCTGCTACTATGGCAGGGTGTGGGCAAGTTAAAGTATCTAATGATGGAAATAATATTATTGTTGGTAAAGATAAAAAATCTACTGAAAAGAGTAGTGAAAAGTCTACTGAAAAAAGTCAAGCAGCTGCTCAATCGAAGAAGTTAGAAAAAGAGCTCAAAGAAAAACAAACTAAAGAAGAACAAGAACAAGCTAAGGTAACGTGGACTGAAAAAAAGGACGCACACTTAACTGATGCAATGAGAGCGTTGGGGAAAAAGCGTAAGGTAACCTATACTAAATATGATGGCAAAAATGCTCTAAAAGTTGCAAATACTCGTATTTATCCGGATACTTTCAAAAAAGATAAGTTTTATTTAAATGGTAAAAAGATCAGTATTGGTTGGAGTCCTCAAGGTGGGGATACTTATAGTTACAAGGTACTTTCAATCTATAATCGTGACTTAGGCAGTGGTAAGCATGCGACTTATTTATTCTGTCTACATGATAAAAAGCCTGTTGTTTTAGTTGATAGTGCTGTTAAAAGCGGTAATATCACTTTAACTAAGAGTACGGATAAAGACTTAAATAAGAACTTTACGGATGTTATGAATGGTGACGTTTAATAAGATTTGCTTGAATTAACCACTTGAAGGTCTTATGATAGTCGTGTCAGAAGAATTATTAAAAGATAAGTAGTTTTTACTTTTAAGAAAGAAGTAGTTTTTATGGAAATTACACTTTGGTTAGATTATGCTTGTCCATATTGTTATGTAGATTTTACACGTTTACAGGAAGTAATTAAGGATTCAGAATTAAGTAATATTAAGATTAATCTTCATGCTGCACAAATTGATAAAGATGCACCACAACGTGCTGAAGATACAACTGGTAACTTATTAGCTAAGCAAGAAAATTTATCTAAAGCTGAAGTAGATAAAAGATTTGAATCCATTAAAAAGCTTGGTGAATCAGCTAATTTAGATATTAAGTATGCTGATACTCTTAATACTAATACTATGGATGCTCACCGTTTGGTGCAATGGGTTGAGCATGATAAAAAAGATAATGAAAAGGCAATCAAGCTGGCTAACTTATTATTTAAAGCTTATTTTACAGAAAATCGCGAATTAGCTAATCATGAAGTATTAATTGATCGGGCAGTAAAAGTTGGACTTGATCATGATGAAGTTGAAAAATTTCTTAATACTAACGAATATCGTGATTTAGTTATTGAACAAGAAAATATATTAAGTGATAAAGGAATTAATTCAGTACCTTTTATGATAATAAATGGTAAGGAATTTAAAGATGTGCAGGAATCTGAAACTTTAAAGAGAATTATTAATAGTGCTTATTATAAACAAGCATAATATAAATTTAAAAGAGCTATGGTATATGGATACAATACCAGTAGCTCTTTATTAGTTGCATTTATTTAATTATTTAGTATAAATATTGAACATCAACTTATTAAAATAGGCATAAGATTTCGAATAATTACTAAAAGAATCGGAATGCAAATACCTTTTGCAATTTGATGATTATAAGAAAAGTAGCTCAGACAAAAAGTAGAGAAGAGTAGTAAAAGAATTAAAAAGGTTGAAATGGTTCCGAATGCTAAGGTAAAAGTTATTAAATGAATTAAGAGAATTCCAAGGAAATATTGGGCTAAGTAAGGAGAAAGTTTAGTTATTTTGCTTTTAAACGCTAGAGTGCGAAAAATAATAAAATTGTTTACTGATGAGAAAGTAGTACTTGCTAACAAAATACTTAACCAGTCAAAGATAAATATTAAGCCGTTAAGAGACCTTAACAGAAGAGTTTTGTTATACCAACCATAAGTTATTAAAAATAAAGTTCTATTTGAAAGAGATTGAGTTATTTTTACTTCGATCAAAAAGATAGCCAAAAAAAGAGTAAAAGAAAAATAAACTTTATTAATTTTCATTTACAAGTACTCCGTCACTTAACTTATAAAAGTGAGTATAAGGTATTTCATGAATTTCATCGTGACTAGCAACAATAATAGTTTTATTTTCTTTTTTTAATTTTTTAAGTAGAGAAGCAAATTGATGAATGCTATCAGGATCTAGTCCACGAGTAGGTTCGTCAAATAAAATAAGGTTTTGATCTTCCATAACGGCTTGGATAATACCAATTTTTTGCCGCATACCAATAGAATATTTTCGAATAGCTTGTCGATCATCTGGATCTAAATAAAAAAATTCTAAAAGTTGTCGAACTGTACTGTCATTATAGTTGTGTCGTAGATTAGCTAAAAATTGAAGATTGGATAATCCTGTTTCATATTCTAAAAAACCAGGATTTTCAATTAAAGCCCCAATATAGGTGTTATTATCAAACGTTATACTGCCACTATCTGCTTTAAGCAAGCCTGTAATAATTTTAAAAATGGTAGATTTTCCCGAGCCATTACGACCGGCGATATGGATTAACTGTCCTGGCTTAGTGGTTAGATTAATATCTTTAAGAACCTGTTTATTTTTAAATGATTTTTGAAGATTTGAAATTTGCATAAAGAGCCTTTCTATTAAATATAAATATGGTGCATAGCACGCCAAAGAGGATCAAAATACTTACTATAGTGAATAATTAAGTAATTAGTTTCAAGAGTTTGATGATAGAAAATATTAATAAAGAGAATTAATAATAGCCAAATAACTGGATATTTTGAATTATAAATTAAAATTAGCCCCCAAGTTAAAATAGCCAAGATAATAAAATGAAGAATAATAATCAAGCTGCCATAAATTGGATTTCCATATTTAAAGGCAAGAGAATTAGTAAGAATAAACGGTAAAAATAGTCCGAGAATAAATAAAATTAAATTGGTACCTACAGATAAGCAAAGTTGATAGATGAATAAGGATTGCATTTTGCGAACAATAATTAGGGAACGAATTTTTTTGAAATAAAATATTTCCCAAGCAACTAAAAGTAGGAAGAACGTCTGATAATAAGTTGAAAGTCCATGTTGATGAATAAATAGATAGGGTAAATCATTACTTGCTCTGGTCAGAAAAATAAAAAGTCCAAAAATAATTCCTAATATTAATGAAAATACTGCAAAGGTTATAAATGTTCTTTTAATTTTTGCCATATTTAAGTCTCCGTTTTTTCCAGATAACAGCTAGAACAAGAGCTAAACAAATATAAAATACAGCCGAAAGGATGAATTGAAGATAATAATTTATTGGGTATGCTAGACCATAAAAGGTGGTAAAACCGGGAGATACTAATGCTTCTGGAAAGAGAGTGCCACTAATAACCATAACTAGAGAGTTCCGATTTCCAAAAACTGAAATTAATAAGGTAATAATTAAGAAAAAGAGAAATCCACTAGGAATAGAAAAAATTATCTTTGGAATATATAAGTTCAGAGCAAAAATAAACATTGAATAAATTCTCCAACCTAACGCGTTTAAAGCGATAAGAGAAACTACTTCGATTAATGTATTATTTGAAAAAGAAGGGGCACCAACTTCTTTAAAATAACCATTAACAGAATAGTTAATTCCTGAAAGAGTTAAGTTAACAAAAATAATTTCATAAATACTGGTAAAAAGGGAAAGTAAAAATCCACCTAGAAATGAAGAAAGAAGCCCTTTCTTTAAGTATTTTGAATAGGATATTCTTTGGGGTAAAAAATTAAATGTGGCGTTGTCTTTTTGATAAATATAAAAGAGTGAGCCAAAAAGTGGGATAATTATGAAACTTACAATAGTATAGATAAGGCCTGGTGTAGTAAAAGGAGGATCTTGTGAAAGTTGGATGTGTACAAATGAATTCAATCCTTGGAAAGGATTGGTTCTATTTAGTTTTCTAATTTGAACTAATAAAGAATGTTCTTCTTGCCAGTAACTGAATAGGTAAAAATTAAGGGTAATAAAATAAATAGAAAAAAGAAGGGCTAAAATTCTTTTAGTATTTTTGAGCATAGTTTTGTCCTTTAAAGTAATAAAGAAGGAAATAAATTCCTTCTTTTATTTATTATCTGCACTAAAATGGAGTTTTACATGGGTGAGGTTTGGTTATATAAATGATTTTTTATTTTCATTGTCATTTAATTCCTTTCAAAAATAGTAAAATTATTTACCTAACAAGGATACCTCAAATTTATCTTTAAAAAAGAAATTGGCGCAAGTTGCCATATTTTTGGCATATTCGTTAATTTTTTAAATTAGGTTTTTAACAATTTTTTGATAGCGAAAGGAATAAGGAACAATATTCTTATTAGGAAAGGTAATTGTTCTATGTTTTAAATTTATATCGGAGATATTTTTAGAATTGATGAGATAAGATTGAGAAACTTTTGTCAGAGAAGGATAAATTCTCGCAATATTTTTAATACTTTCTCTAAAATAAGAAGAACCATTTTTAGTAATTAAGGCTAAATTGTGGGAGTTTTGAATAGTAGAAATATAATAAATATTATCAAGAGGAATTTTATAGACGTGGCTCCCAATGTTATATGTAAAAGTTTCTTTTTCTACTTGAGAAAATTGAAGGAGATTGTCTTTAGCTTGTGTTAAAGTTTCAGTAATACGCTCTTGAAATTTCGTTGCAGGCAGATTCTTTAATATATAATCTAAAGCATTAATTCTGCGTTGATAGGTTAAAAATGCAAAATGTTGATGAGAAGTTACAAAAATTATTTGCCCATTTTGGTCAATCGAGTGAATTTGCTCAGCTAAATCTAGACCATTTTTTTCTTGTTGAAGTTCAATATCAAGAAAGTAAATATTATTTTGAATTTTGTGTGTAGAAATATAATTCAGCAACTCAGAATAATTGGTCTTAGTATTAAAAATGTTAAAGTTTTGTTGGTCATCAGATAGGATAATTGTAGATTGTTTAACAGCATCAGTTACTTCGTTGAGATAAGCAGGATTATCATCGCAAACAAAAATATTAAATTGTTGCATTGAGGGAACCTCCTAACTGCTAAAAATTGTAAGTGTAAAAGTAAACCAACCATTTTTTAGGCTGTAATGGAAAGAAAGATGATTGCTATTTTTGACAATATCTACCACATTGGCTAATCCTAAGCCCGTATGCCCTGTTTTAGTTGTAATACCCTGCTTAGTAAGCTTAGAAACATCTTTTTGCATAGTAGCCCTATTTTTAATAGTAATTTCAATTTCATCAGAATTACCTTGATAAATCATTGTTTTAATTTCAAAATTTTTACCTAATCTTTTAAGGTTTAGACTTTCTTCAATTGCATTGTTATAGCCAATTCCTACTATTCTCAGTAAATCAAATGTATTAATAGTACTAGGAAAGTTAATAGGAATAACACATTCAAAAGTATATGGAATTTTCATCTTATAAATTTGATTGAACTTTTCTAAGATTAAACTTTTAAGATAAGGATTTGAAACATTGTTCAACTCGGAAATATTTAAACTATTTGTCGAAAGTTGGTTAGCTGAGTATACTTCAAATTTACTTAGAATATTTTTGAAGTTATTAGAATCTATATCATGTGCTAGCCCTTTAAGCAAATCTTGATAATCATGTTTAAAAGCTCGTAATTTATCTTGCTCGATTTTAAGTGTTTGTAAGTAAATATCTAAGTTTTTGTTTTCTCTTTCTAATTGTTGAGTTGCCTCCTTTTTTTGATAGTAGCGCAGTAAAAAGATTAAAAAGATAAATTGAAAAAGAATAAAAATTAAAACAGTAGATTTAGAAAAATTTTCTACTAGAAGCAAAGTAACAAAAGAAAAAATAATTAAAGAAAGTAAATAATAGTCATTATTTTTAGTGAGAAATTTGGTGAAATTAAAGTGGTATGTTACCCAAGCTAGTATAAAAATTACTAGAAGATAAAAAAGTACTGAAAAGTAGAGGAAGGAAAAGATTTTATAATCTTCTAGTTCGCCTAAAGTTGAGTCGACTGCTAGCGAAAGAAAATTGGTTAATACAACTGTTGTTAGAGTTTGTAAAGGACCAAATTTTTTTTGTAAAAAATCCAGAAACTAAAAATTTCAAGGATTGTTACAATCAGAGTGATAGGCATCCCGAAATCTTGTAAGATAAATAAAATGGGAAAAGTAATAAAAAAGAAAATAATATCTGAAAGATAAAATTTTCTTTTATTGTTTAAGGCATAGAAGATGATGTAATCAAATAATAAACCGCATAATTCATAGGCTCCCACTTCTAGTCCGTTAGTTGATAAATCTACCATTTAATAAAATGTCTCCGATTTCCTTTACCCCTTTTAACTACAAAAGAAACAAACGGATTAAAAAATAATAATTCAAAAATATTCATTGTTACTTGAAACCTCCAAAAAATATATTTTTTAGTGTAACATAGATAGAAATACCAAAAAAGACGATTAATATTCAATATTAAGTGCAAGTTATAACAAGTTTGTACTCCTGACTTGAAAAAAGTTATGAACTGTAATCTACAGACTATAATCTATGGTGAATTGGCTAGTCGTATTCATTTAACCATTTAATTAGTAGCCTAATATAATGATCACGTTCTTGTACAAAAGGCATATGACCACAACCTGCAAATAACTCCCAAGAACTATTTGCTAGATGGTCATTCATGGTTTTTGCGACTAAGGGGGTACATAAATCATCTGTTCCATTAGTAATCAAAGTAGGGAGTGTAATATTTTTTAATTTATCGGTATATTCATAGTTGGATAAATTTCCTTCGGGAGTATATTCGTTGGGACCCCAAGCAGTAGTATAAGCAATAGTACCACCTTTTTTCTTTCGTAAGACGGGTTCGGGCAGATTTGAGGTCATTTTAATTACATGCTGACTCATAAAATGTTTGTTTGCTTTTTGATAGGCTTCACTAGAAAAGTTATGATTTCTTTCAGCAATAAAGATAGCTTCTTGTTCCTCCTTGGGTAGATACTTGATTAGTCGATGTAATTCTTGTGACCAGAGTTTAGCCGAACTTAAAGTAGATGAAAGGATTAAACTATTGATACCAGTTGGAGAGTAATCACACATATAGATAATAGCCAACATCCCTCCCCAAGATTGTCCTAATAGATGAATTGTATCGAGGTTAAGATATTTTCTTAAAGTAATTAATTCTTCTACCCATGTCTTTTGACAATAGAGCTCGGGGTGGTTATCAGGGATACTTGAATTACCGCATCCAAGTTTATCCAACATAATAATTTGACGATGATCTAGTTGAGCTAGTTCATCTAATACTTCAAAATAATTATGACTCGAACCTGGACCACCATGTAAAAGTACCAAGGGTGGTTTATTGCTGGGTGTACCTACTATTCGATAATAGGTTTTATACCCTTTGAAGGGCATATATCCTTCGGTAAATATCATAAATTTCTCCTTTGTTAGCAGTTAATATCTTTATTGTTAATTATACTAATAAACATGTTAATATTAAGCCTAGATACTTTAGAAAGTAGGAATCATGATGGATAGGGAACAAGAACTTATTGAAGCTACAATGTATTTGCTTACTGAAAGCGTAAAGGCCGTCCATAGTGCTTTTCAAAGTGAGGCATTCAAGGAAATGTTTACTAATTTTACCTTCCCACAAAAGGCAGCCGCTTATTCAATTTATACGCTAATGGATTCAACAATTAGTTTTGGGCAAGAAGTTGAACCTACTTTCAAAAATTATAATATTATGGTTGATAATACTGATAATATTCAAGAATTTATAATTAATATAATTGTTAATAGTGAAACTATTCCTCAATTTGAGTTTTTTAGAAACTTTTATAATTATTATAAAAAAATTCAAATTTCGCTTAACAGTTAATTTTTATAAGAAAACCTTGTAAAGTATAAGGAATTTTCTTTATAATAAATCTTTGATTTTGTAAGGAGAGTGAAGAGTAATGAGATTAAGACAAGCTAATGCAGAAGATTTTGATCAAATTATGACTATTTTAAAAGACGGGGCAAACCAACTTGCTGAGCGTGGGGTAGATCAATGGCAAGGTGATTACCCATCCTCAGATCAAATTAAAGAAGATATTGAAAATGGCTATGCTTTTTTAGCTGTTTCCCAGGATGGTGAAACTGTTGGTGCAATTTCAATTGTAGAAGCACCAGACCACTCTTATGATAAGTTAGATGGAGAATGGTTGTTAGATACACAAAAATATGTAGTTATTCACCGCGTAGCAATTCATTCTAAACATGCAGGCCATGGATACGCAACTAAGTTGTTACAAGGTGTAATTGATTATATTAGAGATAATCGAACAGATATTGACAGTATTCGAATTGATACTCATGAGGATAATAAAGCAATGCAACATTTAATTGATAAAATGGGTTTTAAACGAGTTGGTCAATTAAATGGTGTTTATCGTCCAAAAGAAATCTCTTATGTTTATGAAGATGTTCGAGAATAAAAGAGGCTCTGTAACTATTGAGTTACAGGGCTTTTCATTTAATAATTAACATCAGGTGGTAAAAATGAAGAAAAGAGATTTTTTGACATTATTAGAAAAAAGAAATAATTTATCCGAAATAGCTAGAGCGGAATTGTCTGCAGATTTAAAGTCTCATCCAGAGCGGGCTAAAGTTTATAATCGATATTCTAAATTGCCTGGAAATGCTCCTCAATATAGTGTTAATGAAACTAAAACACAGCTTAGTGAATTGAATAATCATTATGTTTTATTTTTAGGGTCATCAGTAACTTTTGGCTTTGGGGGGTTAGGTGAAAGTTTTGTCGACTATTTGTGGAAAAAGGATGGTCTACGTGCAATTAAGGATTCAGAAAATGGTACAACTTTAGTCAATATCGATACTTTTAAACCTAATGATTCCTACGTAGCTCGTTTTCAAGCAGATTTAAGTGATCCTGCTCCAGAGGCAGTAGTGTTACAACTTTCTACTAATGATGTACGACATGGCCGTGAGGAATTAGGAAAAATTAGTGATGCTCATTATGATACGAAAACTATTACAGGTGCACTTGAGTATATTCTTTCTGAAATTAAACTTTTATGGCATTGTCCTGTAATTATTTTTACAAATCCTGATTTTGGTGAGCCTTTTTATGGCAAAATGGTTGACCGTACTTTAGAATTAAAAGAAAAATGGCAGTTTGAACTGATCGATTTTTATCATGATCCTACTTTTAAAAATCACGATAATTTGTATATGGCAGATGCAATTCATCCAACACGTGCGGGTTATCGTGAAAAATGGCTGCCAATCTTCGAAAAGAAGTTGAAGGGAGTGCTTCTCTAAAATGCTTAAAGAATATTCGGCTGGTGCTGTAATTTATCGGCAAAGAGAAAATGGAGAATTAGAATATTTAATTGTTCAAAGTATTATTAATAAAAATTGGGGTTTTCCTAAAGGTCATATTGAAGGCGGAGAAACAGCACAAAGTGCTGCTAAAAGAGAAGTTTTAGAAGAAGTAGGTCTAAAACCAAAGTTTGATTTTAATTTCGTTGAAAAGACTGCATATAAGTTAACTGATAATAAATCTAAGGAAGTTACTTATTTTTTGGCAAAATATATTACTAATCAAGAAGTTAAGGTTCAACCAGAAGAAATTATCGATTATCAGTGGGTTACTCTTTTAGAGGCTGAGCAATATTTAACTGTTCATGGTAAATTAGATATTTTAAAATCTGCAGCTGAATACTTAAGAAAGAAGTAAGACCAATATTTTTAGCTGATTGCAGGCTACAATATGTGCAAAAGTGCCCTAAAAATTCTATAATTAAAAGTAAAAGAAAGATTAATTATAAATGGGGTGTTTTTTATGAGTAAAAATGCATGGAAAATAGCAGCTGGTATCACTGGAGCTATTGCAAGCTTAGGTGTGGTTGTTTTAGCTACTAAAAAGGCGATTGAATATTATAAAAATAGTGATGATGAAGATGAGAGTATTATGCAACCAAATGAAGGTCCAACTATTAGTAATGAAGTAGTAGATTTGCCAGAAGTTAAAGCTTATGAGGATCGTAACGATGTAGAATATGGTGAAAGTCCATATAATCCTGCAACTGCTAAAATTAAAACTGATGCGGAATAATGAATATAAGAGGTCATGATAAGTGACCTCTTTTTTTAATAATTAAGTATAAATTTTCTATTTGTCATTTCAAAAAAATTAATATGCTAAAATAATGAACGAGGTGATAAATGTGAAAATTTCTCAAGCCCATGAACGTCTAATAAAAATTATTTTGACGATTTTATCGCTTGCATCTAGTTTGGATTTAATGTTTGTTTTAAAAATTATGATTGTTCGCAGTAAAAAAATGGGTGATAGCCATAGTCCATATATTTCAATAATAATTTATATTATCTTATTTCTTTTACTTGCAATATCATATTGGATTAAGGGAATAAAACATCTACGAGGTATACGAAATACGATTATTATTGTTACGCTAGGGATGACGATTTCATCATATTTAATTGCATGGCCAGCTCTAATCTTTATGCATTCTACGGTCATCACTATAATAAATGAAGTACTCTTAGCTGGAACGACAATTTTAGCTTTGATGGTGAATAATTTAGAAAGTTTTACTAGTTCCAGTATGGTATTGCTTTTATTTTTAAAGTTTATTTCAGCCGCTATTTCTTTATTTTATGGGGCCTTTATTTTAGCTTCATTAGCTGTAAGTGGTAATGCTATTGTAGGGATGAAGGCGGGGATGCAAAATTTTGTGATTTTAATTGGTTTTATTTTTGCACTTTGGAATGTAGCCTATGCAGTAATAATTTGGCTGAATATTTATCGTAGTTGGTGGTCTTGGTTAATGACTTTAATATTAATTTTAGAAATTAGTGTCCCATTAATTTGGGAAGCTACAAGTTTACCTAACGGATCTATATGGTCAAGTTTAATGATTACTGTTTTGATAGCATTAATTACGCTAATTATGACATATTTAAATAACTTTTTAAAAAGACTTGAATCTTTGTGATTCAAGTCTTTTTTTACTTATTCATTTGTATTTGTTGTTGCTTTTTTAATAGCGCAGCACGCTTTTGCATTTGTTTTTGTAGTTCTTTAGCTTTTTTAACAGAAAGTACTTGCCAATTCTTAGGAAGAGAGAAGACATATTCACGTTTTTTCAACTCATTGTTATGACCAAAGATACTAAACATTACTTCGTTGAGCTTATCTTTATAAATATAACGGGTAGTTCTGATTTCAATTTTAGCTGTTTTAGCATTTTTATTAATTTTAGTTGCCATTTTATCAGTCTTAGTTGCTACTAATTTTTTAGAATTAGGAGTTTTATAAAGATAAATTTTTTCTGTACCATTACCTAATGGCTGGTAGAGTAAGATAGGTAATTGTGGACTAGCGCTTGAAGTAAGCTTTTGAGTTTTAATTGTTGTTTCTGTTTTCATTCCCCAGTGATTATAATCGTGCTCAACAATTCCGACTACACACAGGATAGCTATAATTAAAGCTATCCAGGCAGTAGGGGTGTGAAACTTACCAGGAATAACGTTAAAGTAAATAAAACCAATTGCGGCAATAATTAAAATAAAGATAATCATTAACCTGAAACCTCCTCACTACGTTCACGAGCGCGATTTCCTTTCTTTAAGAAGAAAGTAAGAACTAAGGCAATTAATGCAAAGACGATACTAATCCCAAATGAGGCTCTGAATCCATCAAGGGTGGCATTGATTGCTCCCGTCTTATATTGAAGAGGGAGAGTTTGGAGCAAATGCTTAGAAGGCATGTTATCTTTAGTAGTGGTAGTTAAGACAGAGACCAAGATAGCTGTACCGATTGAACTAAGAACTTGTCTAAAGGTGTTGTTTACTGCAGTACCATGAGAAATTTTATTCAATGGTAATGAGTTCATTCCTGAAGTAGTAACATTCATCATTACTAAGGCTACACCCACCATTCTGATGGCATAAAGAACTGTAATCATAGTAAATGAACTAGAGTCAGTCAAGAATAAGAATGGAATAGTTCCCAAAGTCAAGAGTGTCATACCAGTAATAGCCATTTTCCGAGCACCATAGCGATCAAAAAGACGACCAGTTATTGGAGACATAATACCAATCATTAAGGCACCAGGTAAAAGCATTAAACCAGACTTAAAGGCAGAAAGTCCACGTAAATTTTGAATATAAAGTGGAAGAACCATTTCAATTCCTACCATTGCTAAGTTAGTAATACCACTTAAGGCTGCAGCTAGTGAAAATTCAAAGTGCTTGAAGACAGTAATATCTAAGAAAGGACGTTCCATATGAACTTGGCGAATGCCAAAAAGGATAACAAAGATAATACCGAAGGCAATAAATGCTAAAATTTCAGGATTAGTCCAACCTTTATTACCAGCTTCAGAAAAACCATAAAGTAAACTACCAAAACCAAGAGTTGAAGTAGTTACTGACCAAATATCGATTTTTTCTTTTTTAGTAGGTAGAACATCTTTAATTAAAAAGAAGGCTAAAATTACAACAATTCCTGCAATTGGGGCAATAATACTAAAAAGGTAACGCCAGGAAAGATTATCAACCACCCAGCCAGAAAGAGTAGGTCCAATGGCTGGGGCTAGACCAATAACGATTCCGACAGTTCCCATTGCTGCTCCACGTTTATCAGGTGGGAAGATGGAAAGCATAATTGTTTGTAAAAGTGGCATCGTTACTCCAACACCGAGACCTTGGATAATTCTCCCAGCTAATAAAACAGGAAAATTGGGTGCAATAGCTGCTGTAACAGTTCCAAGGAAAAAGACTGACATAGCAGTTAAATACATTTTTCTAGAGCCAAAACGATTGATCAACCAGGCAGAGATTGGAATCATAACTCCGTTAACCAATAAAAAGGCGGTAGAAAGCCATTCGGCAGTAGCAGTACTAATGTTAAACGAGCGCATAATTGAAGGTAGCGCAGTTGATAACAAAGTACCATTTAAAACAGTACAGAATGAGCCTACAATTAGGACAAGAACCAATAAGTTACGATTATAGGTCTTGCCATGAATATCAGTAGGTTGTTTATTCATGAAATTCCTTCTTTCTAAAAATAGTACTTGTAAAATTATAGTATTGCAAAAATCTTTTGTCAAATTATCTTACAATAATGTTGAAAAAAGTAACAAAAGTCTTTAAAATAAAATAGAAAAATAGAAAGTGGGAATTTATGGATACAAAGAAGACTTTGCATGACCTTTATCAAAATATAGCTGTTGGAATTGGAGAAGTAAGTAAAATTATTGGAGTATCTCCTCGCCAATTACGCTACTGGGAACAGAAGGGGTTTATTAAACCAGTTGAAGATAAAAGTTCTGGAGTACGACGGTATAATTTGGGAACCGTATTTATGATTGCTTTTATTAAAAAGTATCTAGATTGTGGATATACTTTAGCAGCTGCCTATGAAAAATCTAAAAATGTAAAAACTAAAAATATTATTATGCGAAAATTTTTCCAGAGTACTTTTTCTGATATAGTCATAACTGATGAAGAGCATGCGTATGGAGAAATTGATTTGGGTGATGTTAGAATCAATAATGATGAAAAATATCATGTTAAGGGCGTAATTGATAAAAATGGTAGTTATTTTAAAGTTAAATAAAAAGCACTTCTGATATGAAGTGCTTTTTTATTTATCTTAGTGAATGAGTGGAGTAATTATATTCATCCATACCCATGAAAGAGGCATAACCAAAATCATAGCTGGAATCATTTCTGCAATAGGAAACATCTTTAATTTTAACATTCTGAATCCAGTAGCAAGCATTAAGAAACCACCACAAGCTTTAAAGTCTAAAATCATTGTAGAATTCGTAAATGGAATAATAAATTGAGCTAAGAAGAATAAAATCACAAAGATTATTAATTGTAAAACCGCAATAATTGAAACTGCGTAACCTAAACTTGCAGCAAAAATAGCGGCGGTGAAAAAGTCTAAAATTGACTTAGACACTAAAATCGTAATATCTCCTGACATCCCTTCTGCAAGTGAACCGTAAATACCAGTACCACTTGCACAAAATAGGACAGTCGCTGTAACCATTAAGCTTACAAATTCTTGATGAGAAATAGATAAGTTTTCGGTAGGAATGATACGCGTAATTGGTTTTTGCATTAAAACGGCACCTTTGTTGAAGATAGTGCCTAAATGAATTAAAAGACCAAATATTGTTCCCAAAATAATAGCGAAAATTACCGCAGGCATATTTTTCATTGGTGCAATTGAATAGATCCCCATTCCCATAGAACACGCACCAAAAATCATGTTTAGTTTTTCTTTGAAATCTTCTGAAAGCTTATTTCCGAAGAATCCACCAAAAATTCCTCCAAGAAATACCGCTGCAGCATTAATAATAACACCAGTTGGCATGTAATAACCTTCTTTTCTATAAATCTAAATTTAGTATATTTTTAAATGTATCTTGCCCTCAATTCTAAAAAAGAGTTTAATTATTCTATGTTGGAATAGTGAAGTAGTTGAATACATAGGTGAATAATGGAAATTAATAAGTTACGAACTTTTATTGATTTAGCAGAAACGCTTAGTTTTTCAAAAACAGCAGAAAATTTGTATATTACACAAAGTAGTGTTTCTAAACATATTAAATCTTTGGAAAAAGAAATTGGTCATCACTTATTTTTACGTACTAATAAACAGGTCGAGCTATCTTCATATGGACAAGTAGTCTTGCCATATGCTAAGCAGATTTTATTTAATTATGATCAAATGTCAGATCAGCTTCTTAAATTTAATGCACAAAAGGCAAGTCGCTTACGCTTAGGTACAATTCCAACTTTTGCAAATTATGATGCTTTTCAAAAAGCAACATATTTTATGGACCATCATCCGAACTTTACTCTAACTTTTCATGAATGTGAAACTTCGCAAGTCTATCAGTTATTAGACAAAAAAGAGATAGATGCGGCTTTTATTAGAAGTTTAACTGACTTACCAGCAATTTATGAAACAATTGAAGTTAAGGAAGAAAGCTTTCGAGTTTTTGTTGCAAGTGATGATCCACTAGTACAAAAAGATATCGTTAATGTTTCTGATTTAAAAGAAAGAGCCTTTCTAAGTTTAACAGAAAAAAGTCTATTACAAGAACCTATGATTGAACTTTGTCGCCAGTCTGGCTTTGAGCCTAGAATTACTTTTGTAAGTTCAAGAGTAAGTTCTATTTTAAATATGATAAAAAATAAACAAGGAATTGCTATTTTAATGGATTCTCCTAGCTTAGAGAATGGAGTAAAGGCGATTCCAATTTATCCTACTCGTCAAGGAAAGCTTCTTTTTGTCAAAAGAAAAGATCATCATAATCGGGCTTTGAATACGTTTTGGCAGTTTTTGAAAAAAGAATATCATTCCATTTCGGAATAATTGTGGTAGTGGTTGGAATTGATATCCTCCCTCCAACGCTTTTATGATAAGGATGTAATAATTATCAAAGGAGCGTTTAAGATGACTCAATTACCTAAAGATCCTTGGGATTTACGCAAGGTTTTAAAAGAAATCGAAGATAATCCAGCTGATTTTCATGAAACTGACGTTGAAATTGATCCAGATGCAGAAATTTCTGGTGTTTACCGTTATATTGGTGCTGGTGGTACTGTTGAAAGACCTACTAAAGAAGGTCCAGCAATGCTTTTCAATAACGTAAAAGGCTTTCCTGATAGTCGTGTTTTAATTGGTTTAATGGCAAGCCGTAAGCGTGTTGGTAAGATGCTTCACCATGACTACAAAACCTTAGGTCGTTTTTTAAAGGATGCTGTTGAAAATCCTGTTCATCCAATTAAGGTTGATAAAAAAGATGCCCCAGCTCAAGAAGTAGTTCATTTAGCAAGTGATCCTGATTTTGATATTAGAAAATTAGTTCCAGCTCCAACTAACACTGAATATGATGCTGGTCCATATATTACTTGTGGTTTAGTTAAAGGATCAAATCCTGATAAAACAATGACTGACGTGACTATTCACCGTATGGTTTTAGAAGATAAAGATACTTTGGGTATCTATATTATGCCTGGTGGTCGTCACATTGGTCACTTCCAAAAAGAATATGAGAAACTTAACAAGCCAATGCCAATTACAATTAGTATTGGTCTTGATCCTGCAGTTACTATTGGTGCAACTTTTGAACCACCTACAACTCCACTTGGTTATGATGAATTAGATGTTGCAGGTGCTCTTCGCCAAGAACCAGTTCAATTAGTTGATGGTGTTAGTGTTGATGAAACTGCTTTGGCACGTAGTGAATATGTTTTAGAAGGTTATATTATGCCTAATGAAACTATTCAAGAAGATATCAATACTCATACTGGTTATGCAATGCCAGAATTTCCTGGCTACAATGGCCCAGCTAATCCAGCTTTAAACGTGATTAAAGTTACCGCTGTAACTCATCGTAAGAATCCAATTATGCAATCTGTAATTGGACCAAGTGAAGAACACGTGTCAATGGCAGGTATTCCAACTGAAGCTTCAATTTTAGAATTAGTTGATAAGGCAATTCCAGGTAAAGTTGTAAATGTTTACAATCCTCCAGCTGGTGGTGGTAAGCTTATGACTATTATGCAAATTCATAAGGATGAACTTGCTGATGAAGGTATTCAGAGACAAGCAGCAATCTTAGCCTTTAGTGCTTTTAAAGAATTGAAGACTGTATGGCTTGTTGATGAAGATGTAGATATTTTTGATATGAACGACGTAGTATGGACTATGAATACTCGTTTCCAAGCAGATCAAGATATTGTTGTTTTGCCAGGTATGCGTAACCACCCACTTGATCCTTCAGAAAGACCACAATATGATCCAAAATCTATTCGTGTAAAGGGAATGAGTTCTAAGATTATTGTTGATGGTACTGTACCATTTGATATGAAGGACCAATTTAAGCGCGCTCAATTCAAAGAAGTTTCCGATTGGGAAAAATACTTAAAATAATTGAATAAAGGATGATTTAAGTGAAGAAAGTTATCATAGCAATTACCGGAGCATCAGGTAGCATTTATGGCATCGATGTTTTAAAAAAACTCAGTCAATTACCAAATATCGAAACTCATTTGGTAATGAGCGATTGGGCTAAAGAAAATATTAGACTTGAAACTGAGTATACTGCTGATCAAGTAATTGCAATGGCTGACTACGTTTATGATAACCATAATATGGGGGCTACAATTGCTAGCGGATCATTTAAAGTTGATGGAATGGTCATAGCTCCAGCATCAATGAAAACTGTAGCAGGAATCTCTGTTGGTTTTGATGAAGACTTGATTATGCGAGCTGCTGGTGTGATGATTAAAGAACAAAGAAAGCTAATTATTGTACCAAGAGAGACTCCATTTTCCCCAATTCACTTAGAAAATCTTACTAAATTGTCTAAACTTGGTATCCATATCATTCCTCCGATACCTTCTTTCTACAATCATCCCCAGACGATTCAAGATATTGTTGACCATCAGTCTATGAAGGTAATAGATAGTTTAGGAATCAACAATAATTTTGGTAAACGTTGGAGTGGGGGAAGAGAATGATTGAAAAAACTTTTAATATTACAAAAGAAGCTTATACGATATCTGCTACTTGTCAGCTGATCAATCAAGACCTCTTGGTCAGTTTGACAGGTGGTGATGTTCCTCATATTGGGGGCATTGTCAGTTGGGATGGCAAGGTAAAAAAGCAAGAGGAAATTCGCTTTGCTAGCCACAGTGGCAGAATACATAAAGATATTTTTCTGGCTGAAAAATTTGCCGAAGAAATTGAACATCAGTTGCCAGGTAATCTCTGTGTAACAGCTGGTGTCCATCTTGATGGTATTACTCAAGCTCAAATTGAAGCCTCTTTTCCAATGACCCAGGAGTTGGCTAAGCAGGTACTAGTTTGGGTAAAAACAAGTGCTCAGAATACCAAAAAGCCAGAATATACGACTCATATAAAAAACTATGAATTGACTAAAAAGTTAATGAATAAGTAGAGTAGAAGGGTATCTCTGGTAAGGAGATACCTTTTTGCATAGGAGAAATACAGTATGAAGAATGAACATTTTATGAAACAAGTAGATTTGGCTAAAATGCCTGATGATTATGTTGAGCCGTTAGCACAAAGCTATGATGATTTTCCTAAGTCATTAGAGGCTCCAGCAGGAATGAAAGTACTAAGTGTAGATTTAAAAAATACTTATCCTAAAGTAGATTTAAATATTCCTTATGCATTTAAAAATGATGAAGTTTTACATTTGCAAATTATTGTTCCGGCTATTAATGATCAAAAAGCTAAATTTCCTCTTATTATGTACGTTCAAGGCTCAGCTTTTCATAAGCAAAATATTGGTGAGCATTTAGCACATTTGATTGAAGTAGCTAAGCATGGTTATGTGGTAGCGGTTGTGGAATATCGTTACGCACCTAAGCATGCCTTTCCAGTTCAAGTGCGTGATTTAAATACTGCTACTCGTTTTATGTTAGATCATGCTTCTCAATATCATGTTGATCCAGATCGCTATGGGGCTTGGGGTGATTCATCTGGTGGTCACACGGTTACCTTAGCAAGTGTTACAGAAGATAAACAGTTCTTCAGTGATGAAGATATTGAAACTCGTCCCTTGTCTTTTAAAGCTGTAATTGATTTTTATGGACCAACTGATATTAGCTTAATGAATAAGTTTCCTTCTACTCAAGATCATGTAACAGCACATAGTCTGGAAGGAGAATTTTTAGGTAATAAGAACATCTATGAAAATCCTGAATTGGTACAAAAGGCTAATCCAATTTCATATATAAAGAAGGATAAAAAATTACCACCATATTTAATTATGCATGGTAATAAAGATCGATTAGTACCATTTGAAGAAAGTTGTATTTTTTATGAGAAGCTTAAGGCTAATAATCAAAGTGTCGATTTTTATCAAATTGAAAATAGTGACCATGCGACTGATGCTTTCTTTAGTCCAGAGGCTTTGAAAATTGTATTTGAGTTTTTACAAAAGAATCTTAAATATTAAAGTTCTTATCTTTCTAAAATAGTTGTCAAACCACAAACACTGTGGTATAAATGATATAGGTAGATAGGGAGTAATCGGCATGAATTGTATTTACGGCGTCAGAACGAAATTTATTTTTCCGCTGTAAATTTAAATGATGAGACTATTGACTAAACTTTGTTTTAGCCAATAGTCTTATTTTTTTGCCAAAATATTCTCATAAGGAGGCTATTTATGGAATACTATCGTCAGAAAAAAAGTGAGATAGCTAAAGAGTTAGATACTAACTTTGAAAAAGGGTTGAGTGATAAAGAAGCCCAACAAAAATTGGCTGAAGTTGGTCCTAATGCTTTAGTTGAAGGTAAGAAGAAGAGTATCTTTCAAGTCTTTTTAGAACAATTTAAGGACTTGATGGTTATTATCTTAATTATTGCAGCTATAATTTCTGCCTTCACAGGAAGCTTAGAAAGTACGTTGGTAATTATTGCGGTGTTGATTCTGAATGCAATTTTGGGAACTGTCCAACACGTTAAAGCAGAAAAATCACTAGAATCATTAAAGTCATTATCTGCACCAACTGCTAAGGTTTTGCGCAATGGTAAGAAAGTAGAGATTGATGCTAAAGATATTGTACCTGGGGATATCCTGTTATTGGAAGCAGGCGATTTAGTTACTGCGGATGGACGAATTTTAGAGAATTATTCTTTACAAGTGAATGAAAGTTCTTTAACAGGTGAATCAACTAACGTTGATAAATTAGATACTGATTTTAATAAGGAAGTTCCATTAGCTGATCGAATGAACATGGTTTATTCTAGTTCTTTGGTAACTTATGGTCGAGCTACGGTAGTTGTAACAGCTACGGGGATGCAGACAGAAATTGGTAAGATTGCTTCCTTGATGAATGAAACCAAGGAACGTAGAACTCCATTGCAAATATCACTTGATCAATTTTCATCAAGATTAGCAACAGCAATTTTGATTTTGTGTGCAATAATTTTTGGTATTCAAATGTGGCGTGGTCAGCCGCTGTTGGATTCTCTTTTATTTGCAGTAGCATTAGCTGTTGCCGCAATTCCAGAAGCTTTAAGCTCTATCGTAACTATTGTTCAAGCAATGGGTACGCAAAAAATGGCTAAAGAACATGCTATTATCAAGAACTTATCTGCCGTTGAGTCTTTGGGGTCAGTATCCGTAATTGCTTCGGATAAGACAGGAACTCTAACGCAAAATAAGATGACTGTTGAAGATATCTATATTGGTGGTAAAGTTTTAAAGCCAAACCAATTAGATTTAAGTAATCAAGCACATCGTTACTTGCTCTATGATGTAGTTCTTAATAATGATGCTAGCTTATCAGAAGATAAGGCTATTGGTGATCCGACCGAGTCTGCTTTACTTGAAATGTATCGTAAAGTACCAGGTATTGATTTGGGTAATGGTGTGTTAGGGTTATCGGAGCAAGAATTACGTGATCATACTAAGCGTTTAGAAGAAGTACCTTTTGACTCAGATCGTAAGTTGATGAGTACCAAGAATTATATTCATACAGTACCGACTATCTTTGTTAAAGGTGCAATTGATGTTTTATTGAAACGCTGTGTTAATATTCGAATTGATGATGAAATTCGTCCAATGACGGAAGATGATCGTCAAAAGATTTTGGCACAAAATACTACTTTCTCTGAAAATGGTCTGCGTGTTTTGGCTTTTGCATATAAAGAAAGTGACGAAGAACTCTCAGTTGATTCAGAAAAAGATTTAACTTTTATTGGTTTGGTTTCAGAAATGGACCCACCTCGTGAAGAAAGTGTAGCGGCGGTTGCTAGAGCTAAAGAAGCTGGTATTAGAACAGTAATGATTACTGGTGACCATAAGATTACTGCAGTCGCAATTGCTAAGAAAATTGGAATTTTTACTGATGGTGACCTTGCCTTAACTGGACTAGAATTAGATGCTTTAAGTGATGAAGAATTAGAACAAAAAATTGAAAAAGTATCAGTCTATGCTCGTGTATCACCAGAAAATAAGATTAGAATTGTTAATGCATGGCAGAAAAAAGGTCATATCGTATCAATGACTGGTGATGGTGTTAATGATGCGCCTGCCTTGAAGAAGGCTGATGTTGGAGTAGCCATGGGAATCACTGGTACTGAAGTATCTAAAGATGCGGCAAGTATGATTTTGACCGATGATAATTTTGCGACAATCATTAAAGCCATCGCTAATGGACGTACAGTTTATGAAAATATCAAAAATGCTATTGGTTACTTATTATCAGGTAACCTGTCAGCTATCATTACGGTTTTATTTGCTTCAATTGCAGCTTTGCCAGTTCCATTTGTGGCAGTTCAATTACTCTTCATTAACCTGGTAACCGACTCACTTCCAGCTTTAGCAATCGGAATGGAACCGGGAGATCCAGATATTTTAAAGCGTAAGCCACGTGATCCTAAAGAAGGTATTTTAAATAAGAAGTTTGTTAGTCAAATTACAATTCAAGGTTTGTTAATTTCTGTTGCAGTTATTGCAGCTTTCTTAATTGGTTTAAAAGATAATCCAGCAGTCGCTACTACGATGGCATTTTCCACCTTAACTTTTGCTAGATTGTTGCACGGCTTCAATTGTCGCTCTCAACATAGCATTTTTAAAATTGGTTTCAAAAATAATTGGTATAGCTTGGCAGCCTTTGCCTTAGGTACTATTTTACTAGCATTAATTTTATTTGTTCCAGCATTACATAGCCTATTTGCTGTAACTCCATTAACTGGTTATGAAGTACTATGGATTGGTGGTTTAGCATTAATTCCAACTATTTTAATTCAACTAGTTAAAGTGATTAGACATTAACAAGATAAAGTAATAATTTAGTTTAGAATATTTGTAAATCCACAAAATCTTTGGAATAAGATTTTGTGGATTTTTTTGTAAAACATTTACATCTTTTAAATAATCTATAAAATTAGTTATGTTAAGAAAGAAAAATTTTAAAAAAGGTGGAAAGAATGGTAAAAAAGAAATCTATTTATACGAGAGATGTTATTTTAGTAATGGCAGCCTCGTTTTTCTTTATGTTCAGCATAATGTTTGTAACGCCTATCTTGAATGGTTATGCAAAAGATTTAGGTGCAAGTAGTAGCTTTGCAGGAATAATTGTTGGGGTGATGAGCATCGTAGCAATGTTTTTGCGACCAATTGCAGGAAATTTAACTGATAAATTTTCAAAGTATCGCCTCTCTTATGTAGGAGGTGTCCTAATTTTAATTGGGATAATTGGTTATATAATTGCTCCAAAAAGTGGCTGGCTTTTATTTTTTAGAATAATTAATGGTGTAGGTTATGTACTTGGCACAGTCTGCATGTCTACTTGGTTAGCTTTTCTTGTTCCTCGTCAACATGTTGGTGAGGCAATGGGATTTTATGGATTAATGAATGCTTTGGCAATGGCTCTAGCACCAGCATTATCCATTAATTTATATCCAATAATTGGATATCGTAAATCTTTAATTGCTGCGGCAGTCGCTGCTTTTTTAATGATTATAGCTATTCAATTTGTAGGTAACCATGCTAAGCCTACAATTAACCATGCTAAGCCTACAATTAAAGAAGAAAATCAACCTAAAAAGAAGTTTAAACTGGTTCAAAAGAATGTCTTGCCGGTAATGCTTTTAACAACATTATTTGCTTTTCCATATTTTACCACCCAAGCTGATGTGGTAACTTATGCTAGCCAACGGCATGCTAATGTAGCTATAGGTTCTTATTTTCTAATATATGCTATTGTTCTTTTGGCTATTAGACTTTGGCTTAAGAAATATTTTGATCTAGTAAAATTTGGTGTTTGGTTTTGGATTAGCATCGTTTCTTTAGTAATATACGTTTACTTTATGACGGTGATGCAAAATAATCTCCAAATGGCTTTAGGAGCAGCATTTTTAGCAATGAGTTATGGAATTATTTATTCTGTTTTGCAATCAACGGCTTTACTTTTAGCTCCAATGCAAGAACAGGGATTAGCGAGTTCAACTTTCTATCTTGGTCTTGATTTTGGGATGGCCTTTGGCCCAATTGTTTCAGGTTTTATTGATCAAGCACTACCTATTAAGTGGTTCTATCCAGTAGAGTTAGTATTAGTACCGTTTATTTTAGTTATTTATTTTATTTATCGTAGACGCCTTAATAATGCTATTAATAATCATTAAACATGATAAAATCTAATTATATTAGTCATAGGAGATAATTATGTTTAAAAGAATTAAGGAAATTAAAAATTTAGCAGTGGCAACTGCCACAGTTATTGCAGCTATAAAGGCTGTTGAGTCTTATGGCAAAAAGGTTCAAGATAAAAAATCAAAAAAAGAAGTTATAGAAAATAGTCGCGTCTTACAAGCTAAGACTCTCCGAGAAAAATTCGATAAAATTTTAGTTGGTGACTTAACCAATGAAGGTGATGGGGGAAGTAGTAAGTTAGATGTTGTTGAGCTGCTTGGTGAACCTGCGGTGACTACTGATTCTCAAATTAAAGATGTCCAAGTAGAAGTAGATACTTGGCGGCGAAATATGATTGTGGTAACTGTACAATTATCAGGTGAAAAAGTAGTTTCTAAAAATATTACTGGCTTCAAATGGGGTAAGCGACCAGAAAAGTTAACTTTAGAGGTTTTCAATAATTTAGAGACTGGTAGCTCATATGAGGAAATCATTGAACTGATCGGTGAACCTGATGGCTATAATGAAAGTAAAATTAATAGTAATAGTTTGGTAACAGCTACTTGGCGAACTGGTTTAACTGGAGGTCGGGGAGCTAATACAATTTTATTATTTAGGGCTGGAAAGTTAGTCGATAAATCAGAAGCTCATTTGGTATAATAATAAAGGCATTTCGGATAAGAAATGCCTTTTTTCTTTGTTAAGAAAGTGATTAAATAATCAATTAGGATACTTGGAGGTATTAAATTTTAGTAAGGGGTAATTCTATGGAGAAGAGAATTGTTGGAATAGCTGCTGTAGTGTTAGCTACGGCAGCCTTAGTTGGTTGTAGTACGGAACCCCAAGCTAAGGGGCCGAAGACCGCGACCGTGCAGTCAAGCGAAGTTGTCTTGAAGAAGCAAGCGCCTAGCATCGTTGGGACTTATAGTGATGATAGCGATGGTGCTGCAATTTTGTTTAGAAAAAACGGCACCGGGCGCTATGTTTATCGTGACAGCAAGAATGGCAACACTGATGACCAATTCACTTGGAAGAAGAAAAATAGCACGACTTTCGAAGTGACGATGAACGATGATGATGTCGTAAATCCACTCACTGCTAAAATTAGTCAAAATAGTCTGACTTTGTCCGGTTCGGATAATTGGAACACTGAGAGTTTCAACCGCGTGATGGGTAAGCAGCTTGACTTGGATGATTTCTTAAAGGAAGGAGATTCTTCTAGTTCATCTGCAAGTAGGTCACAAAGTTTTAGTTCTGAAGCCCAATCTAGTTCGAATAGTAGTTCAAGTACGCAAAAGTCCAATGTTGCTGGGGATGAAGGGTTATTTGATATTCCTTCTGACATGCAGGGTACTTGGTACAGTGCTGACAACTTTTGGTCTGATAAAGATGATGATACTATTCACACCGTAACTATCGGTGCACATACTGTTTCTTATGAAGATAGTGACGGCAGCGGTACGACAACTCTTCATAAGATGTCTAAAGATTTTGATTTTACTGATACTAAATATTTACAAAATAAGGCTTATCAAAAGACTACCAAAGATTGGGGCCGTTCTTACATTGCAAATTTAGATGGTCATAGAGTTTTAAATGTTCGTGGCTGGCTTCAAGATGCTGGTGATGGTGAATATTATTATATTGCTCAAGAAGAGGGACAAACTGTTTTAGTAACAGCACATGGTGCTGGAGTATGGGCAGACGCAGTTTATTGGAAAGACCAAGCGACCGCTAAGAAGTATGCTAATAAAGTCTTTAGTAATATTCGCTATTATGATGGTATTCAAAGTAATGATGATTTAGATGATGAATAAAGAAAAAGTTTTGAAGGTACAAACTGTGTACCTTCAAAACTTTTTTACTTGAAATCAATATCGTAATTTTTAATTTGAATGTAGCTACTAGTATTTGCGGCTTTGACTAAGCTAATTTTTTTAGGAGAAATATAATGCTTCTGGCGAGTGCGACCATCTTTAACTAGCAAATATAACGTCATCGAAGAGCGGTTGAGCTGCTCAAGTTCCCAACAAATGTCGCTATTTGTCATAGTAGCAAAATCTTTACTAATATATTTTTTGTCATTTACTACTAAGATGGTATCCTAAAAATAAGGATTATGTTTAGTTTTCTGATTATTTTGGGAAATAAGTGGCTTATCTTGGTGATGTAAGTTGCCCAGCATCGCATCCAATGAAACTTCTTTTTCAATTTGAGAAACTGCCTTTTTGGTGTAGTAACTGATATTATCTTTAGTTCTAGCAGGGAAAATTAATAATTTTTTACAGATTTTCTGGAATTTTTCTTCAGAAATAGCATATTTTTCGCAAGTCTCGTTGGTAGTTAATTCATAATTGAGTGCATGAGCTTCTTCCTTTAGAGGATCAAAACCTTCATTCTTGATTGCTCAAGCACGATATTTTTCTACATAAATCTTCCGCTCGGGAGCTTGATCCCCTTTAAGGTAGATAGTAACCAGTTCAAACATCAAAATCTTCTGGGACCTTTAGTTGGTGGTCATGATGAATAAGTAATTGAACTTTTTTAAGCTTACCAAGAAGGTTAGAAGTGGTGGGTAAGATATTTTTAGTAAAAAAGTCAAATTTCATCATTATTAAATAGCTGATTGAGGTTAATAATTGGACCTTCATAGAGAAAATAAGACTTGTTAGCAATTAAATTGCCAAGTTCATCGCGAATATCAGAAAAAGAAATTGTCTGGTGATACTTATTACTTTCATTCGTAGTGTAAGTAATTTTGCTCACACGTCCGCGATACCGGGTTAATGAACCTTTAGGAGCAAATAGCTCTTGTTTCTTTTTATCGAAAGTTTTAGCCACTTTGGAGAAAGTACTCTTTTGGCTTTGGCAGCTAATGTGGCCACTAGTTGAGATTACAGTTTGAAAAT
Organism: Lactobacillus sp.; assembly: GCF_014803895.1. Next base: position 39,767 of record NZ_JAAVAU010000003.1, read on the forward strand.
CAAAATTATTTGGGTCGAAGTGCAAGAACTTCCCGGTGTTGTTGAGCTTGGCAATCCAGTCTTCGCCGTGATCATAATTAGAGATTAATTTACTATCAAAGTTAGTTTGGCGTGAGTTGCGCTTCTTTTTGCCCACAAGAATTCCAGTGCCATGAAGGATGGTTTCATCTAACCCATATTTAGTGTCAGAAGTTGGGCCAGTGTAAGTCTTAATCTTGCTAGTCCCAATAATTGCATCCCCAACACCCAAAGTTAGTTCATTATCTTCATTGGCTAGTTACTTGACCCGATTAATATACAGCCAAAGATGATAATCTAATAAGTAGGGGTGCTTTTTATCAAAAACGGCAACTTTTTCAAGTAAAATAGCGGGTTCTTGATATTTTTCTTCAGGAATTCTAATCCCAGCAACGATTCCAATCCAAGTGATAGTCTGAAGATTATCATAGAATTTTTTAAGCTGTGCATGAGTAGAGTAATAATGACGATTGACCGTTAAGTAGTGGCGCAAAGAATAAATTCGCTCAAGATTATAATAATTTATACCATCATTTTGTATAACTTCTTTTTTACTTAAATATGGATAAAGCAGGAGGTTATCTGTGTCTTTCTTTTTAGAAAAAGTTATTAATAACTAGTCCCATCTGTATCACTCCATTTGTTATATTAATAAAATTATAGCTTGATTAGGTCGATAGGTTCAAATCAAATTGAAGTTCAATTTTAAACAAGAAAATTTTATTGATAATACTTTTAAAAAATATAATTAACAATAATCTTATATAGTAGAATAATTTATGTAAGTTTGTAATGGAGTGATTTTTTGTGAAAGACAATAATTTAAAGCCTATTGTAAAATGGGTTGGTGGAAAAAGACAATTAATTTCTAAACTAATGGAATATAAACCTGATACTTTTAATAAATATTATGAGCCTTTTATTGGTGGTGGTGCTTTTTTATTTGCTTTACGACCTAATGACTTTGTAATTAATGATCACAATAAAGAGCTTATTAATATGTACAAAGTTGTTAAAAATTCTACTAACGAGTTATTAGAAATTTTAAAAAAGCATCAGGAAAATAATACAAAGGAATATTATTTAGAAATTCGTGCTCTTGATAGAGAACCTAAAAAATTTGCTAAAATGAGCGATATCGAAAGAGCAGCGCGCTTAATTTATATGTTGAAAGTTGATTTTAATGGATTATATCGAGTAAATAAAAGGGGGCAATTTAACGTTCCTTATGAAGGGGGCAATTTAACGTTCCTTATGGTAGATATAAAAATCCTAAAATTGCTGATGAAGATACTTTGTTTGCAGCAAAAGAATTTTTCAATCATACAAAAAATGAAATTACTAGCGGTNANTNNGAAAAAGCTGTAGAAACTGTTGAAAAATCTGATTTTGTATATTTTGATCCACCATATATTCCATTAACAGAAACATCTAGTTTCACTTCATATACAAGTGATGGCTTCAGCATGGAAGACCAGGAAAGACTCAAAAAAGTATTCTTTGATTTGGCAAATAGAGGAGTTAATGTAATGCTTAGTAATTCAGATACTCCAATTACGCGTGAGCTCTATAAAGATGCTAATATTTATGAAGTACGAGCAACCAGAGCAATAAATTCTGTTGCAAGTAAAAGGGGAAAAGTGGGTGAATTAATTATCACCAGTTATTAATATGAAATATTACAGTGATGAAAGAGTAACTCTATACTTAGAAGATACTTTTGAGCTTAAAATATTTTTTAGATACTTTCTTTGTTAAGAAAGTGATTAAATAATCAATTAGGATACTTGGAGGTATTAAATTTATTAAGAGGTATATTTTATGAAAAATAAAATTGTTGGAATAATAATTCTGCTCTTAGCTACTACTAGCTTAGTTGCTTGTAGTAAGGAATCGAATGTTAAGGGACCCAAGACTGCGACAGTTCAATCAAGCCAAGTAATTTTAAAAAAACAAAATCCTACTATTGTAGGAACTTATCGTGATGATTGTAATAAAGCAGCAATTTTGTTCAAAAAAGATGGTACTGGGCGCTATGTTCATTGTGATGCTAAGAATGGTAATATTGACACCAAGTTTACTTGGAAGAAAAAGAATAGTACTACTTTTGAAGTAACAATAAATAATAAAAATATTAAAAATCCACTTACTGCTAAGCTTAATAAAAACAGCTTAACTCTAACTGGTTCTAGAAACTGGAATACCGAAAAGTTTGATCGGGTGGTAGTTGGTAATCTTAATTTAGATGATTTCCTAAAAGAAGATAAGAAACAAGGCTCAAGTTTTCCAGAAAAATTTAAGAGTAATCGTCATTCAGTGAATTTAGATAATAATGACATGGAATAATTAATAGAAAATAAAGTACTTGAATTTTTTAAAGTGCTTTTATTTTTTTGAAATAATTTTCTTATGACTTAATTATGGTAAAAATTACCACGTTTTTAATCTTTAATAATTTTTATTTTAATAAACTATTGACATTAATTTCATTTGTATTAGAATATTCAACAAATAAATAAACAAATTGAAAAGCAGAGTAACTAGCTTGATATCCTTTACAGAGAATTAGTGGATGGTGAGAGCTAAGAGGAGATGGTTAGTGAAGATGGGCTGGGAAAGTAAGAGTTAGTGAATAATTAGCTAACTACGGGGTTGCTCTCGTTAACATAGCAAGGTAATTCTCATTTAGAGAGCTACTTGTTGAGGTCATTTATGTAAGTAAATGATAAATTAAGGTGGTATCACGAAGCACTCGTCCTTATTGGATGGGTGCTTTTTTATTTTTAATTAAAGGAGTAAATAATGACACTATTTGAATCAATTAAACAAGGTCTGGTATTAGATGGTGCAATGTCAGATGAGTTACAACGTCAAGGAACAAATTTGCATAGTGATTTATGGACAGCTAGCGCTTTAATCGATCAAATTGATAAGGTTTATCAAGCCCATTTAAATTATTTTAAAGCAGGTGCAAATATTGTAATTACTGATACTTATCAAGCAAATATTCCTGCTTTTTTAGCCAACGGATATAGTAAAGAACAAGCAAGTAATTTTATTAGAGATGCTGTTAAAGTCGCTAAAAAAGCACGTAATGATTATGAAAAGCAAACAGGAATTCATAATTTTGTGGCAGGAACCATTGGACCTTATGGTGCTTACTTAGCTGATGGAAATGAATATCGAGGAGAATATGAATTAAGTAAAAAAGAATATCTTGATTTTCACTTACCTAGATTAAAATTAATTTTAAATGAAAAGCCTGATATTATCGCTATTGAGACGCAGCCAAAATTAGTTGAGACAAAGGTATTACTGGATTGGTTAAAGGAAAATGCTCCGGATATTCCTATTTACGTAAGTTTTACTTTAAGAGATAGTAAAACTCTTAGTGATGGAACCCCTTTGGCAAAAGCTGGTCAATTAGTAAACCAATGTCAACAAGTAATTGGTGTAGGGATTAATTGTATAGCACCAACACTTGTTGGGGATGCTTTAGATGAATTACATCGAAATACTAAAAAAGCTCTCGTGGTATACCCTAATCAGGGAGCTAGTTACAATCCAGAGATAAAAGAATGGGAAGAAATACCAGCTAAAGTAAATTTTTCAATTTTAACAAAAACTTGGTATGAAAAAGGTGCTCGTTTAATTGGAGGATGTTGTACCACAGGTCCCAAAGAAATCGAGCAAATTAGTACAACCCTGAAAAAATTAAAAGAAGGTAGGTAAGTAAGATGGCACATGAGACACATTTAAAAAGAAAAATGGGTATCCGCCATATTCAAATGATTTCTTTAGGTGGTGTGATTGGGACAGGATTATTTTTAAGTTCTGGATATACTATTCATGAAGCTGGTCCGTTGGGGACAGTTTTGGCTTATGGAGTAGGGGCTTTGATTGTCTTTGCTGTGATGCTATGCTTAGGAGAATTATCCGTTGCGATGCCTTATACAGGTGCCTTTCATGTGTATGCTAAAAAGTTTATTAGCCCTTCAGCAGGTTTTGTAGTTGCTGTTCTTTATTGGTTGACTTGGACAATTGCCTTAGGATCAGAATTTACAGCAGTCGGAATTATTATGCAAGAGTGGTTTCCTAATGTACCTGTTTGGATTTGGAGCTTGGCTTGTATGATTTTGATATTTGGAAGTAATTTCTTTTCAGTTAAGGGTTTTGCAGAAAGTGAATTCTGGTTGGCAGCTATTAAGGTATTAGCAATTGTAATGTTCATCATCTTAGGCGGAGCAGCAATTTTAGGAATAATTCCGCTTAAAGGGCAAGCACATGCTCCAGGATTAGTAAATTTTTATAAAAATGGTTGGTTTCCTAATGGCTGGGGTGGAGTTTTTACGACCATGTTAACCGTAAATTTTGCTTTTTCGGGTACTGAATTAATTGGAGTAACTGCTGGAGAAGCAAAAGATCCTAGTAAAGCCATTCCTAAAGCTATAAAGACAACTTTGTGGCGCTTATTAGTGTTTTTTATTGGGAGTATTGTTGTAATGGCTGCCTTAATTCCTTATAAAGTTGCAGGAGTAACCGAGAGTCCTTTTGTATATGTCTTAAACGAAATTCATGTTCCTTTTGCCGCTAATATTATGAACTTTGTGATTTTAACAGCTATTCTGTCTGCTGCAAACTCTGGCTTATATGCTTCAACTAGAATGCTCTGGTCCTTAGGTAATGAAAAAACATTGCCACCGATTTTTGCTAAAACTAATCAGGCAGGAGTACCGGTAGTGGCTTTGATACTAAGTATGTGTGGGGGAGTTTTAGCTTTAATTTCTAGTAAAGTTGCAGCAAGTACAGTATATTTAGTTTTAGTATCAATTTCAGGTTTAGCTGTCGTATTTGTATGGATGGCAATTGCCTGGTGTGAGTTAAAATTTAGAAAAGAGTACTTAAAAGCCGGTAACAAGCTGGAAGACTTACAGTATCGGACTCCTTGGTATCCACTAGTACCGTATTTCGCATTTTTTGCTAGTTTGTTATCATGCATTTTAATTTGGTTTGATAAAAGTCAAAGAGTAGCCTTGTATTATACGATTCCGTTTGTCTTAATTTGTTGGTTGGGTCATTGGCTATGGTTAAAAAATAAGAAAAGTTAATCAAAGAGCGCATTTTGATGTAGTCGAAGTGCGTTTTTTATTTAGCTACATAACTGATAATAAAGAAAGAGAGCTTTGAGAAGATTTTTTGTTATACTAAAGATATATTTTTTTAAAGAATCGAGAAAGATTAATGGGAAATTTTACAACTAAGGAAGAAGAATATCTTCCATATGCCAAGTTGGCTAATAGTTCAGAGAGTTTGATTTACTCTGATCCACGTAGCAGTTTGACAATTTTTGGAACTTTTGCGGAGCAACTTACAAAAGAGATTTTTCGGTTAGATGAATTAGATGGCTTAGTTAATGATAATGCTAAGCAAGTAGAACGTATTGATATATTGCGGAGTTATAAAGTAAAAAACGAGTATCCTGATATTCTCCCTGAATATTTAGATATTATTAGAAAAAAGCGTAATCGTGCCACTCACCAGGATGCGATTGAATTTCAACCTAAGCAGGATGATGCCTTAGAAATTGGTAAGTTAGCTTATGCAGTGTGGAGTTGGTTTTTGGAGGTTTTTTCTCAAGATGAAATTAAGCCTTATCAAAAGCCAGTTGATATGAATCAAGCACTAACTTACACAAAACAGGCACTAGCTGATACAGAAGATGAAGTTGCTAAGCTCAAAGCGCAGATTGCTAAGTTACAAGCACAACCTGTCAAAGTTGTGCCACCAACTCCTGAGCAGAAAGAAAAGCGTCATAAGATTACGGTACAATATGCTAAGTTTGGAATTACTGAAGCACAGACTCGTGAGTTAATAGATGATCAATTGCGCAGTGCTGGTTGGGAAGTTGATACTGACAAGCTTAACAATTGGAAGAATGGTACTCTTCCAAAGAAAGGCCACAATATGGCAATTGCTGAATGGGTTCTTCCTAACAAAAAGCGCGCCGATTATGCCTTATTTATTGGTAAGAAATTATTTGGTGTGATTGAAGCTAAGCGTTGGGATAGTGATATTGCTGGCCAATTGCCGCAACCTAAAGAATATTCACGTTCATTCACCGAATCTGAAGATTATCAATTAATTGACCAAGATATGGGTGATTATAAGGTACCTTTTATCTATGCTACAAACGGTCGACCATACGTTAAGCAATATAAAGAAAAATCCGGTATCTGGTTCTGGGATGCAAGAAACCCGATGGAAAGTAGCTATGCTCTTGAAGAATTTCATAGCCCTGAAGATTTAAAATTAAAAATATCTGCTGAAAATAAGGCTGTAGCAAATAAAAAATTAGCAGAGGATAAAGAATTCCCAGAATTTGCAGATCGTTATTATCAAAAAAAAGCCGTGCAAGCTCTAGAGGACGGCATTCAACAAGGTAAAAAGCGCATGCTTTTAGCGATGGCAACTGGTACAGGTAAGACGAGGACTGCGATGTCTTTGATGTATCGTTTGCTCAATCATAAACGTGCCCGTCGAATTTTATATCTTGTTGATAGAAATTCTCTTGGTCGTCAGACTGCCAATGCTATTAAAGATAGTAAAGTAGGAACTAATACTTTTGCTTCTACTTATGGTATGAAGGAATTAGAAGATAAATTGCCAGAAGCTTCGACTAAGGTACAAATTGCTACTGTGCAAGGGATGATTAAACGTCTGTTTTATAGTGATGATGGTAAGATGGAAAAACCATCAGTGGGGATGTACGATTTTATCATTGTTGACGAAGCTCACCGTGGTTATGCTGAAGACCGAGATATGGCTGATGAAGAATATCGTGCTTACAATGAGCAAGATTATATTAGCCAGTACCGTCGTGTGATTGACTACTTTGATGCAACTGTAATCGGAATGACGGCAACTCCAGCTCTTCAGACAATTAATATCTTTGGTAGCCCAGTATATTCATATAGTTATATGCAAGGTGTACTTGATGGGGTGTTAGTTGATCATGATGCGCCACATATTATTCAGACCAAGCTTGCTAAAGATGGAATTAAGTTCAAGAAGGGCGAAGTTGATGTTTACGATGAAGCCAGCCAGTCTACTAAGAAGGAAGAATTGCCTGACGACATGAAATTTGAACTTAAAGATTTTAATAAGAAGGTAATTACACAATCATTTAATGAAGTAGTCTGTGATTATCTGGCTAATAATTTGGATCCTAACGATCCAAGTCAAGGGAAGACTTTGATTTTTGCTGCTACTGATGCTCATGCAGATAGGGTTGTTAATTTACTTAAGAAAGCCTTCAAGAAAGTTGGTAATCCTGTTAATGATGATGCTATTGAAAAGATTACTGGTTCCTTACGCGATCCTGATGCAGAAATTCGGCGCTTTAAAAACGAAGAATTTCCAAATATTGCGGTAACGGTAGATTTACTAACAACTGGTGTTGATGTGCCATCAATTTCTAATCTAGTATTCTTGCGGCGAGTTAAGTCACGTATCCTCTATGAACAAATGCTTGGTCGTGCTACGCGTTTGTGCCCAGAAATTAACAAAGATCACTTTGAAATTTATGATGCAGTTGGAATTTACGATGCTATGAATCAGGTTACTAATATGAAGCCTGTCGTGAAGAATCCGCATCATGATGTGAAGTACTATGTGAATAAAAAGCATGACCTCTTTGAGGTTTCTGACCAGAAGTTATTTGAGCAATATCAAACTGATATGTCAGCTGCAGTTGAAAGAAAAATCAAACGTTTGTCCGAAGCTGCTAAAAAAGAATTTGAACGTTTAAATGAGGTCGAGTCAATTGATAATTGGGCTGCTTCGCTTTCTAAGATGAGTGAAGATGACTTTGTTAGCCAATGGGATAAATTTGAAAATCTTGCTGAACTAAAATCAGCTGGTCCTAAACAGTACATTTCTACCGCAGAAGATGAATTGACTGATGTCAAGCGTGGATATGGTAACGGCAACGTAGAGCCCCAAGATTATATCGAGAGCTTTAATGAATATATTAAAAATAACATCAATGAAATCCCGGCTCTCAATATAATTGCAACACGTCCCAAGGAGTTGACTTTGAAAGAGTTGAAGCAGATTAAGTTGCAACTGGAGAAAAATGGTTTTAAAGAAAATAGCTTGCAAACTGCCTGGAAGAATGCCAATCATGTGCAAACAACTGCTGATATCATTAGCTTTATTCGTCAAGCTGCCTTGGGTTCACCACTGATTGATCATGAAACGCGTATCCATAATGCAATGCAGAAGATTTATGGTATGGCTGATTGGAATGTCATTCAGAAGAAATGGCTTAAGAGAATTGAAAAGCAATTACTAGAAACTACTGTTTTAGGTCCTGATGCAGAGCATGCTTTTGAAGATAGTGAGATTTTTAGATCACACGGTGGCTACAAGAGCATGAAGAAAGTATTTCCTAAACAGATTGATCAAATTGTAAAAACTTTGAATGATAATTTATATGCATAGGAGAAAATAAGTGAATAACCAAGAGATTGTTCAAAAATTATGGAATGAATGTAATGTGCTTCGTGATGATGGGGTGAGCTATCAAGATTACATTACGGAACTAACTTACTTGTTATTCTTAAAGATGAGTAAGGAGCAAGGACAGGAAGATGATATTCCAGAAGATTTGCGTTGGGATGCATTAGTATCTCATGAAGGAACAGAATTGATGAGTTTTTATCGTCAATTGCTTTTAGATTTGGGCAATCCTGATAAGGTACATAGTAATAAGATTAATGCTATCTACAGAAATGCTTCTACTTCAATTGATGAGCCAGCTAACTTAGAAAAAATCATCAAAGATATTGATGCCCTGGATTGGTTCACAGCTCGGCAAGAAGGTCTTGGTGACTTGTATGAAGGTTTAATGCAAAAAAACGCCGAAGAAGTAAAATCTGGTGCTGGTCAATACTTCACGCCACGTCCATTAATTAATATGATGGTTAGAATGACTAAGCCTGAAATTGGCGAAAGATTGAATGACCCTGCAGCTGGTACTTTTGGCTTTATGGTGGCTGCGGATGAATATCTTAAAGAAAAAAATGATGATTACTTCGACTTAAGCCCTGAACAAGAAAAGTTCCAAAGAGAAGAAGCCTTCTCAGGGATGGAATTGGTTCCTGGAACTCACCGCTTGGCCATGATGAATGAATACCTTCACGGCATGGATGGTCGACTTGAACAAGGTGACTCCTTATCTAGTGCAGGTAAGTGGATGAAGGGCTTCGATGTTGTCTTAACCAACCCACCATTTGGTACTAAGAAGGGTGGCGAAAGAGTTAGTCGTGATGACTTAACTTACGATACTTCCAATAAGCAACTTAACTTCTTGCAGATCATCTATAATTCATTGAAGAAAGATGGTAAAGCTCGCGCGGCCGTAGTTGTTCCAGATAATGTCTTATTTGATTCTGGTAAGGGTGAAGAGATTAGAAAAGACCTAATGAATAAGTGTAATCTTCATACTATCTTGAGATTACCAACGGGAATTTTCTACGCTCAAGGTGTGCAAACTAATGTCTTATTCTTCACTCGTGGTGAAAGTGAATATGATAATACCAAGGATGTTTGGATTTATGATATGCGTCACCAGATGCGTTCATTTGGCAAAAGAAGTCCACTAAATGCTAAAGATTTTGAAGAATTTGAGAAAGTATTTAATGTAGATGATTTTACTAAGCGTCAAGAGACTTGGGATAAGGAGAAAAATCCTAATGGTCGTTGGCGTAAGTTCACTATTGAAGAAATTATGCAACGTCCAAATACTAGTCTTGATATTTCATGGATGGGTGATGAAGAAGAGAAGGAACAAAAGTCACTCAAAGAAATTATGTCTGATATGAATGAAAATGCGAAAGCTATTAATGAAGCAATTGCGGAATTAAATAAGGCGTTGGAAGGAATTGAAGATGACGATTAATAGTTTAAACTTTGATGCGCAAGCTTTAAGAGAAAAAATCCTCGACTTGGCAATGCGCGGCAAGTTGGTCAAGCAAGATCCAAATGATGAGCCAGCAAGTGTCTTGCTTGAAAAGATTAAGGCAGAAAAAGACCAGCTTGTTAAGGAAAAGAAGATTAAGAAAACTAAGCCCCTTGCGCCAATCACCGATGAGGAGAAGCCTTTCGATATTCCCGATAGTTGGGAATGGGTGAGATTGGGGGATATTGGTGAATTAAAAGCAGGAAAAACTCCTAAAAAGTCTGACATTACTAGTAAAGGAATTTATCCATATTTTAAAGTAAAAGAAATGAATGATCCAAAAAATGCTTTATTTTTAAAATATACAGACCAGTATGTTGGAGATAGTTATGAGAGAAATATTTTTCCAGCTAATACTATAGTTTTTCCTAAAAATGGTGGAGCAGTATTGACACGTAAAAAGCGTGTCTTGTCACAAGATTCATTAGTTGATTTAAATACTGGTGCATTAATAGGGTCTAAAAATTTAGATAATAAATTTTTATTTTATTTATTTAGTAGTATCGATATTACTAAATATATTAAAGGATCTACTATTCCAACAGTTGATTCTCCTAAATTATCTAAAAGGGTAATTGGACTTCCACCACTTGAAGAGCAAAGTCGAATCGCTGACAAAATAGCGCAGCTATTCGCTTTGCTTCGCAAAGTCGAATCTTCTAATGACCAATACGTTGAATTACAGCAGATGTTGCATGACAAGGTGCTGGACTTGGCGATGCGTGGCAAGTTGGTTGAGCAGGATCCTAATGATGAGCCGGCGAGCGAGTTGCTTGAGAAGATCAAGGCCGAGAAGGCGCAGTTGGTTAAGGAGAAGAAGATTAAGAAGACCAAGCCGCTGCCACTAATCACCGATGAGGAGAAGCCTTTCGATATTCCCGATAGTTGGGAATGGGCTAGATTGGGGGATGTTAATACTTACAATGGACACTCAGTTCATCCGGATAAAATGCCTGATGAAATATTTGAATTATATAGCGTTCCAATCTATCCAACTGGTCATCCTGAAATAGTTCAAGGTAAAGAAATAAAATCTAATAAACAAACTGTGAATAAAGATGATATCTTGCTTTGTAAAATTAATCCCCGTATTAATAGAGTTTGGAAGGTTTTGGATATTACAGAAAACGATAATATTGCTTCAACTGAGTGGATTGTTTTAAGACAAGACAATATTTTGCCAGATTATTTTAGATATGGATTAATGGCGCCATATTTCAGAAAGTTATTACAAAGCAACGTCTCAGGTGTAGGTGGTTCGTTGACCAGAGCGAAACCTAAGGAAGTACAAAAATATATATTTCCATTGCCACCACTTGAAGAGCAAAAACGAATTGTCAGAAAGATAGAACAACTAAGTAATTTTTTAAAAGTCAAGTGTTAAAAAACTTGACTTTTTTATATGGGACAGAATTAATAAAACTCTTGTCCCTAATACGTATCATGATTTACTATTATTACGAACACTAATATTTGTGGAGATAAGAAAATAGCTTCAAGTAGTTTTCTTAAAAATTTAGTATCGTTTAATATTTTAGGTGAATAAATTGAAACCATTATACTATTTAAAATATGTTGACAACCAATATGTAAAAAGTTTTAAAGATGGTAATTTATTTTTTAACTCTCTAAATTATTTTGAAAATTTAGAGAACAATAATAATGATAAAAAAATAGGTGATCAATATGAGGGAACCAAACTCTATAGATCTAATCATCCTGTTTTAAAAATTAATAATATTGTTATTCCTGTTAAAGATATAGTTGGACCAGTTGATCTAACTCAAGGGCTGTCTAATAAAGAAAAAAGTTCTATAGGAATTGCATGTTTTATGGCAATAACTAGAAATGATTTAATAAGATCAATTAACCCAAAGGAGTTTGTATTAAAAGAAGAATTTATTAGTGATGTTAAAAAAATGGGGTCATCAGATAGAACATTATTTTTAGTAAGTGCAAAGGTAATAAATTATGTAAAAAGAAAAGATGAACTCAAAGATGGGTTAGTAAAGTATTATGATCCTTATGACGGCGATTCGTTTAAATTAATTGATAATAAAGATGAGGCTGTATTCTATAAAAGAATGAGTTATAAATATCAACATGAATATAGACTCGTAAAAGATTTAAATAAGCATGCTAATATTACCAAATTTCCTAATGCAGCAAAAAATTTAGTACCTATTGATATAAAAAATTTGAATACTTTAAAAATATTACTCAATTAGTTACTTATTAAAGCCACATCCACGCAAGATGCGGCTTTTTTCTTACCAAAAAATAAAATTCCCTCCTCATGTATACAATAAGCTGATGTATTATTATATTAGATCTATATGAGATAGGAGTATAAGAATGGTTAAAACTAAAATTAAATATAAGGAATTGCGCGAAGTTAAGTCTCCGTCTGATAAAGATATTACGTCTTACTTTTTATGGATAAATTTTAAAGACTTGCCTGATAATATTTCACTTGATGTTAATCCTCGTAAACCTAAGATGAATACCGCTGTAGCTAAGGAATTAATCAATGCTGTTAAGGCTGATGATGAAACTTTTGATATTAATAATCGTGGGATGGTAATTACTGCTAAGGATTTGACCGTTAATTCTGATAATAGTGTGACGATTGATTTTGATGATAATCATAAGTTGTACGGTATCTTGGATGGAGGTCATACTTATACTGCAATTATCCAAAACAGGGATGCAATCTCCGAAGATTTGATGAAGGAGAAGTTCGTTAAGGCAGAAGTTATTGTCGGTAGTGACGTTGATATTCAACAACTTGCTGATGCTCGTAATACTTCACTGCAAGTTAGTGACATTGCCTTGTATGAATTGGATGATAAGTTTAGCTTCATTAAGAAGAGTATTGATGACGAAGCTTATGGTGATGAAGTTGCTTACAAGGATAATGATACGAAGCCAATTCCAGTTGCTGACTTGTTGCGTTTGATGTTTATGTTCAATATTAAGAGATTCCCCGGCAACACCTCAGTTCCAACTGCCGCATATTCAAGCAAGCGTGCTGTTTTTATTGATTATAAGAAGGAATATGAACAAGAAGATAATATTTATAAAAAATTAGCACCAGAATTACCTAAGTTAATTGACTTATATGAAGAAGTTGAGACTACTCTTCCAGAAATGTACCGCAAGTATAAAAAAGAAGAGGGTAAGAAGTCCAAGTTTGGTGGCTTGCGTGGTGTTGAGGTTCAAAAAGACGGGGAAGGTTTTACTGAATTTAATATGAAGGAAAAGAATTATAGTATTTCAAATGGTTTTCTTTTCCCAATATACGGTGCCTTCAGAGCATTGCTTGAAGAAGAGCCTGAAACTGGAAAAATCACTTGGAAAGTTGATCCTTATAAAGTTTGGGATACAGTCGGCGTTGAATTAGTACAAACTACTTTTGAAACTGGTAATAATCCTCAAACAGTTGGTAAGACTAAGACATTATGGCAAGCAAATTATAGAATTGTTGATAATGCTGTTAAAGATATCAAGATCAAAGAACTAGAAGCTAAGTTGAGTGGTAAATAATGGTTAAAGATGAATATACTCCAGATGATTTACAGAATAGCCTTTTGAAGATTATTCAGGAATTTCCAGCAATATCTGGGGATACTTTGCTAGATAAGTTAGAAGAAAAATTAGGTCAAAAGTTAAATAATAGTCAGAAACGTTTTCTCAGACGTAATGGAAGAGAAGCTGCAACTAAATTAGTTAGAGATAATTTTTTAGAAAATAAAAATGATGAATATTTTTTGACTGAGAAGGGTAAGAAACAGTTAAAGAGGGATGCAGAAGTGTCTGATTTTCCACTTCCCTTGGTGAAGAATAAAGTGCCGGTAGTTAAGAATGAAGTTCATGATCACTCTGCGCCATATTCTGTTAGTAAGGTGAAATCTTGGATTAATGAGCAAAATAATATTTTGAGAGAGAAGCTTTTAAATAGGCTTCGTAAGGTTGATCCGGGAGAGTTTGAAACTTTAATGGTTAAACTAATTAGTGCAATGGGCTATAAGGGAACTGACGGCTTGGCCGTTACTACTCAAAGAACACGCGATGGTGGAATTGACGGTATTATTAATAAAGATCCTCTGGGATTAGAACGCGTATATTTGCAAGTTAAAAGATATGCAGCTAACAAGACAGTTGGAAGACCGCAAATTAATGAATTTGTTGGTTCTCTTGGTGGTGAAATAAAGCGTGGTATTTTTATTACCACGTCGTCATTTTCTAAAGATGCTAGAGAAAGAGCTGAAGACTCTGATACTATTGCTTTAGTTGATGGTCAAATGTTAGGTAATTTGATGATTCAGTACAAAGTCGGAGTCCAGGTAAAGGAAAACTTTGAATTGTATCAGATTGATAGTGATTTCTTCAATAATGAGACTAATTAACTGTTATTAGAATAAATTTTTAACTTTTTGCGGATTTATAATAATAGGGCGGATTTCATCCCCCACTAAATTACCAAGGTTTTGCTAACTCTATTATTATAAAAATTGGTCTTGCGTAAAAATAACAAAGTATGTCACAATTATTTCTAGGAGGTGGCATATGCCATACACACTTTCAGAAATAATTGTGTTGTTTTTCACTTATTCAGTAGTAGGCTGGCTGTGGGAAACAGTGTATTGTTCCATTAAAGATGGTCATTATGATTATCGTGGCTTTTTGTTTGGACCATATTGTCCAGTTTATGGTTTTGCAATCACGACAATTTTAATTTGTACTGATCGGTTCCAAGACAATATTTTCTTGCTTTTTATTGTAGGAATGTTAGTGGCAACTATATTTGAGTTTGTTGCTAGTGTCTTTTTACAAAAAGTATTCCATATGACATTGTGGGATTATTCTCATTTATGGGGAAATATTCAGGGCCGTATTGCGCCAGAGATTTCTCTTTTTTGGGGAATTGGAGTAGTAATTTTAGTTAAGTTTGTTCAACCTTTTATCCAGAAGATTATTAACTGGGAAGAGGCAAAAACGCATGGTGCGATGGCAGCCATTATTGTGGTTGTGATGGGTACTGATTTAGTCTTAACAATTATTAGTGTTAAGAGATTCCATGCAACTACGCAAATGTGGAATGAAAAAATCAATGCACATCTTAATAAATTACATGCTAAGTTAGATCAAGCAACTGATAATTCTGCAATCAGACATAAGCTTGATAATTGGCATGAAGATGTAATCAAACATATTGATAAAATTCGTCCTAAGCAAGAATTAAGTTGGAATCAACGTCGCTTATTGAAAAGTTTTAGTAAGATTAAATTTGATGATGCTAAGCATTTCTCTGACTTGAAGCAAGATTTAATGAAACATGGATTATTGAAATAATGAGGAGCCGGTATACGGCTCTTTTTTTGCTGTATAATATATCAAATATATAATAATTTGGAGAAAAATATGAAGAGACTTTTTGCTTTAGAAATTCTAATGTTTATGACTGAAACTATTGTTGTTTTGGCACTCGATAAGAATACTTATGATCGCGTTTGGTTGCTGGCGATTTTGTTGTTATGGTTTGTGAGTGATATGGTATTGGGATATTTGCGAGGTAATTTTAAGTTGCAAGCACGGCAACTAAAGAAAAAAAGTGAGCAGTTAAGACGAAATGGTGGTACACCAGATCAGGTAATGTTATATGTAAATAATTTGCGTGAAAAATATTTACGTAAACAAATATTTTTTAATCAGATGATTCTTAAAGGTATACCTTTTCGTCGAGCTTGTATTCGCCGAATGATTCGTGGGGGAATTATGGGTGCTATTTTAGTTTTGGTATGGAGAATTCTTTAGAAGTGAAGCTGTCTTGAAAAAGACGGCTTTTTTGTAAGAAAATAAGCACCATTTTCGTAATAAACATTAGGATAAGAATTTCTAAAATTTAAATAGAAAGTTGAGTGTTTATGAGGCCCCAAATTATTAAGGTCGATCAACATGACGATGGAAAGTGGCGTGATTTTTCATCGGACGTTGTTTTTGGTGAAATAATGAGCAACAAGAAGTTTTGTAAATTTGTATTACAGACAATTTTGCCGCAAATAGAGATTACAAAAATTAGTTATTTGCAAAAGCAGGATAAAAAAGGCAATCCTGATACCGAGAGCAAAGATATTATTTTGGATATTTTTGTTAAAGATGTTGAGGGACGCTTGTATGATGTAGAAATGCAAGTAGCTAATGAGTACAATCTTGGCTTGCGAATGCGATATTATCAATCGTTGATTGATTTGGATTCCTTGAATAAAGGAGATACGTATTTGGATTTAAAAGAATCCTTTATAATTTTCTTATGTGTGTTTGATCCATATGATCAAAAGAAGTTGAAATATAGTTTTCATGAATATGAAGATAGTGATAAATCGCTTCAGTTGCAAACGAATTCTAGCAAGATTATCATTAATTCAAAAGGAAAATTACAATCTGAAAATGTAAATTTGGCAGATTTGGCTAAGTTTATTAATGGCGAGGATACGCATAATCCTTACTTCAAAGAAGCCGAGGAGGAAATCGTGTTGATGAATACAGACCCAAAAAGGAGGGGTATTATGTTAGCGAGAGAAAGACGCAATAATGAGCTGCGTGCTGAGGGTATTGAGGAAGGAACAAATAAAACGTTACTCTCTTTTATTGCTAATAGCAAAAAAGAAGGCCTAGATGATAAGCAAATATTGAAAAATATTCAGACTTTCATTCCTGATGTGCTTGAAGTTATCAATATTGATAGAGTAAAGAAAATGATTCAAACAGTTAAATAAATCGAAAAAGGTTGCCCACAAAGGTGGCCTTTTAATCTTCTTCATTATTAAGTGGCTTCAATTATAAATCTGCTTGGTCGATCATCTGATTAGTTTGAATCATGCCAGATATTTTTCAATAGTATGAAGCATCCCTTATGGGGTGCTTTTTTGTTAACTTTTCCAATACTGAAAAATAATGGTAAAATAAGTAGATGATTTTTTACCAGGAGGGATGATTATGCTAGCACGCGCGCACAGCCTGTGTAGTATTGCGATTGCGGAGGCTGGATTACTAGTAACGCATCATCTTTACACATCTCGGCCAGTCCCATTGTTAATTATGTTAGCTGCTACTAGTGTAGGAGCTTTATTACCTGATGTTGATCAAAACAATAGCACAGCTAGTCGGAATTCACCAATTAACTTTAGCTTTTTCTTTCGTCATCGGGGAATTACACATACAATTGTTGGCTGGCTTATTTTCAGTTGTATTCTATATTTTATAATGAATTATTTTCGCCCAGTTCCACTAACAAATATGATTTTTAGTGATGACTGGGGCTGCTTATGGCTAGGTTTGGTGGTAGGCTATATTTTGCATCTAGTTGAAGATGGATTTAGTCGTGGTGGTATTAATTGGCTATGGCCTTTAACTAAAAAGCCGCTTAAGCTATGGCCGCACTATAAAGTAGGCGGTAAATTTGAGCAATCCCTAACTTTTTTAGCTAAATTAAGTATTTTAATAGTAAGTTTTTATTGGATTTTTTTATTTTTAACTGGTAATTATCAATTTTTTTAGGTATAATAATTAAGTCAACGATATGGCGGAATTGGTGAAGGGGTTAACACACCGGTTTGTGGATCCGGCATGCGTGGGTTCGAATCCCATATTCCGCCCTTTATAAAAAACAGGAGTATCTTGAAGATACTCCTGTTTTTGTTTTACTTTAATTAATATAAATTATCTATTATTGCTAATCCTAAACAGAAAATACCAATTAAGCTGACCATCGTTAATTGCAATCGTTTAGTGATTACAACGTAAGCAATGAATTCGCGGATGAAAGCATTAAGAGTGAAATACCATTTGGTTTTAGCACCATAGCCTATACATTTGAGACCTTGCCGCTTAGCTAAAACTAATGCACGGTAGACGTGGTAAGAACTAGTTACTAGACAAAAATTACTATTTGCTTTCATTAACTGATGGGAAAACTGAATATTTTCATTGGTAGTTTTTGATTTCTTTTCTAAAATCATGTCCTTATCATGGATACCTAAATTTTTTCTTGCATAATTAGCCATGGCTACGGCTTCAGGAATTTCTTCATTAGGTCCTTGACCTCCGGAAAGGATTAACTTAGAGCCAGGATTTTTTTGCATAATTTCAACTCCCCGTTTAATGCGACCTGCTAGGAGGGGTGAGATATGCTTTCCATTAAGGAGACCTGAGCCTAAGACTACCACGTAATCAAGGTTATGAGTTTTATGATTAATTAAGTTTACCCAAGCGGTAAAAACATACATTACCATAATATAGAGAAAATAAAGGGTTACTAAAATTAAAAAAATATAAAGATAAGTTATCCAATCATTGATATAGAAATGACTAAAGTTAGGATATATAAATAGAAAAAGAATTAAAAAAATTCCTAATCCTAACGAAAGATAATTAGTCCAGTGATTTCCCTCTTTATAAATCAGCTTGATACCGTTGTAAATTAGCATAGCAATAATAACGAAGACAAATATCACAATAAAAAGTAAAATACCTAGCAATCCCCAAATAAAGAAATTGAGTAGCCATTGATGTTGTGTAGAGTATTTATCAGCAAGATTCATTAGTAAAATAATACTCAAAATCGCTAGCATTGCTAGCGTAGCAGTAAAGGTCATTCCTGCCCAAAGCGTACGTCGTTCATGAAAAAGAACATAGAGAAAACTCCCAAGAGTGAGTAAAAAAATTAAACTTAGTATTCCAAGTATCTGTAGCATTGTTTCTCCTAATAAATTATTTTCTTAGATTGAAACTATTAATCTTTTTTTAATATGTTACAATCATATTTATAATAAAATCATTATACACGATAGAAAATTTGGATAATATTTGAATGAATTATTACTAGCGGAAAGGATAAATTATGAACCAGCAATTTACTAATCAGACGCTAGAAGCGAATAAAAGCAAAAAACACTATATTTTCATCTCTGATATTCATGGAAATATTGAAACTCTTGAATTAATTAAGAAGGCACGAGCAGATTATCCTGATGCTCAACTAGTAGCTGGTGGTGATTATCTAGATGGTCGCTGGGATGTAAAGCCTGTGATTGATTATTTACAGGAAGCTGCTAATAATGATAATGCTGTGATTTTAAAGGGAAACCATGAGCAATTGTTTCTTAATTATGCTCAAGAGCAAGAATATCAAGCTGGAATTTGGTTTTATAATGGTGGTGCTCTTAGTTTAGACAGTCTATATGGTAGAGAATTAGAACCTGATGAAATTAGGCAGACTGAGTATTATCAATTCTTTAAAAAGTTACCGATAATGTATGAGACACCCCATATTATTTTTGTTCATGCTGGTATCCGTCCTGATAAAAATTATAATAATCCTGATACCTATGATAAATTGGATATTTATCATGGTAAGTATGATTATGACTTTTATCGTCTTTGGGCTAGAAAAAGTTACTGGGTCAATGAGGAAGGTTACTTTGCTCATAATCATACAGGAAAGGTGATTGTGACGGGACACACGCCTACATGTGTAATTAAAGGAAAATTTGATGATGGTCGTAAACTTGAACAATTACCAATGACTGCATGTAGAGTACGGGTGATTGATTATCCTGGTGAGCCAGCACGTATTTTTACTGATGGTGGTAGTCATTCAAATCCAGCATTATATCCGCACAATGATGGTAATGTCGTTGTTTTGGATGAGAGAGGAAAGATTGAACAGATTTATACTTATCAAAATACATTATTAGAGAACTAATTAATAATCTACTTGATTGCAGTGGTTTTTGCTTTGGTAGGATAGGTTTGAAAGAATAAAGTAGGAGCAAGAAAATGTCGTCAATGTATGAACTTTATTGGGATTCCAGGCAGTTAGAGATTTATGATACAGATAAGTTATATTTCATTTTGAATGCTTATTATGATCAGCTAAAGAATTTAGATAAGCTCAAAGCTAGGTATCCTAAGCAAATGTGGTTCCGGCTTCGTAAACAAACTGAAAAAGAACTCCAACAGGTACGTGATATTATTCATGGGCGTCCAGATAAGATGAAGGTGCGCAAAGAGTGGCTTAAGCATCATCATAATTTTAAAGAAAATCATAATCAATGCGTTAATCGCCAAGAATTAGAAGAAAAAGTGATTTTAGCAGGTTTTGCCTTAGATTGTTTCATAGAATTTGAAGATATTGAAATTTATCATTTTAATCAGGCTGGGCGTCCAATGTATTATTTACCAGATTTTAAAGATATTTTGCCAGAAAATGTAGCCCATAATGGTTTTGAAAAGCAAGGGATAACAAAAAATCAATGGTTGAAAATCCATCCTATTGGTCGTCAAAAGTTACTGAATTTGTTAGATAAAGCGGATGTGACATATTATGCACAAAAAGAGGGACATGATTTAATAACTTATCCTGATGCGGTTGATGCCAAACGTATTTTAGTCGATAAAAAGACTTGGAGCGAAACTTTTTGGGATTAAATGAATATTTTAATAATTGGGCGTCCTGGTAGGGCGTCTTTTTGTTATTATTAAGACAGAATATTTTTTAGAGGATGGAAAAATGTACGACTATCGCACGGATATAATTAACTTGATGAGATCAACCGAAGATAACGAGCAATCACTTAAGCAGAGTATGGTAGCTTTAAAATTGATTGTGAAGATGGTTGAAAATTCAATTGCTGAAGATAAAAATTTGGCTAAGCATGAAAAAGAAACGAATGAGAAGTTAGAAAAATTACTGGAAAATGAGCCGCATACTGAATTAAAACAAGAAAAAGGCAAAAGGAAGGTAAAGATTGTTAAGAAAAAGTCAGTTTCTGAAAAGAAAAAAGGCAAGTCTGACCGCCTTAAGAAAACGGATGCCTTATATGTGCCACAAATTGATTTTGACTTGCATGGTCAAAATGTGGGTATTGTATGTGCTCAAGAAGAAGTATCGAGGGATGCTCGTAAGGTTGTAGTAGCTCATAATGGGAAGGCAAAACTTTTAACTAATGAAGATAAGGACACTATCACTGATTCTATTAAAGGATTAGATATTGTTATTGCTATTAAACATGATGTGAGTCGTGCTATTTTAGATATCTTATATAATTTAAGTCAAGGAGGAAAGTTTCAGTATGGTGTAGCTGGTAAAATTAGTCAATTATCTGTTGAAAAGGCACTCTATCGTAGTGATAATCAATTAGGAACTTTTGACACTAATGCTTTAAAATATCCTTCTGCTAATTTAAAATCTTTACTCTTAGCATCACAAATTCAAATTCCTAGTAAAAAAATTAAGTAATAATTTGTTCCGGTTGCACGAATGTGCAACCTTTTTAATTATCTCTTTAAGTAATTATTTAATAACTTCTTTAATAAGATTCTTTAACTTTTTGGGAAAGGTTGGGGCTGTAAGAAGGAAGTGACTATAAGTGCAACAAATGGGGCGATAGATGACACATTTGGGGATAATAAATGCAACAAATCAGGCAGATAAGTGACACCTTTCAGGGCTATAAGTGACACAAATTGGGATAAAGATTGATAAGTGCAACATTTGGGGAGGTAAGACAAATGCCTGGTAAACCAATATTTATCAAGGTGTGACACATTTTAGGAAAATTCGATGGTAAAAGGTGGTTTTTAATAAGTGCAACAAATGGGGCAATAAGTGACACAAATCGGGGAAGACGTGCTAAATCTTAAAAGGTCGACTTTTTTATAAATGACACAAATCAGGTTGCTAAAATTATAAATGCAACATCTATATAATGATGTTGCATTTATAAGCTGCTTTTGCTAAAGTGTACTGAGACTTTGAAAGTGAGTATATTATTATGGCTAATGAAATCGTAAAATATCAAAATAGACTGAATGATATTCCTTTGCGGAAGTTTAATGCAGCAGAGATGAATATTCTATTTGCAATTTTTTCACGAGTACGAGATAAAGATCAAAATGAAGTTATTTTAAATTTTGATTATCTTAAACAAATTAGTAATTATAGCAAGCATGAGAATTTTGCAACTTATTTACAGACGGTTTCTGATAAATTGTTAGGATTGAATGCTTATACTGATGATGGGAATACTTATACTAAGTTTGTGTTGTTCAATGAATATACGATTATTCGAGATGAACATATTTTAAAAGTAGCCGTTAACCCGAAGTTTAAGGGCTTGTTTAATGATTTGAAGAATTGGACTCGATTTTCTTTACAGCAGTTTACTCATTTGGATAGTACTTACTCTAAGACAATTTTTCGTTTAGTTAAGCAATTTAGAACTGTGGGTAAGCGAACAATTAGTTTAGAAGATTTTCGAACTAAACTTGATATTCCTAAGAGTTATCGAACTAGCCACATTGATAAGCGAATAATTAGTGTAGCGAAGCAGGAGTTGGCGCCATTACTTTCTCAATTTAACATTAGTAAAAATTATGTAAAGGCACGCCGAGGTAAAAAACTAAAAAGTTACACTATTACTTGGGTCCCTGAGGCACATAGTGCCGATGATTTTGAACCGGGACAATTAATTAAGACTTCTTTAGGTTTAGAAAGAATCAATAATAATCCTTATCTGACAATTGAAGAAAGAAACCTTGCTATTGACCGTTTTGAAAGCTTACAATTGGGAACGACTCAGGCAAAGTGGGAAAAAGATCACCCTAATGTTGTGCAGGATATGCAAATCGTCTCTCTGAAAAAAGAGAAGCAATCTGAAGAGAAATTAACTCTTAGCCAGCGTCGTGAATTTTTGAAGTTTCAAAGTGATACTTCAAAGTACTTGGATAATCCAGCAAAGCTTAGACAATTACAAGATTATTATCAACAATTAATTGATTTACAAAAGAGTACACCACTTGATCAAGCAATTGTTAGTTACTTAAGTAAGGCTCTTGCGCATTTTGAAAAATAGAATAGTCAAAATCGTCAGTTTGTAACTGACGTTTTTTTTGGTAGAATTAAAAAGTTATTATTGTTTAATAAATAATTATATTTGTTTAGAAAAGGATGTCTCCATAACTAAAAATGAAGCGAGCGCAATTCAGACAAGAAAGAAAATCACAAAAATTACTAGTTATTTTAAGCCTCCTCTTAATTTTGATTGCAGGCGGTGTGGCTTGGTTTTATATTGAAAAAACTCAAAAAGCTAGCGTTAATTCACCCAAGATTATTAAGAAAACTAAGAAAAAAACTTTGACGGCTGATAAAGTTGATAAGTTTACTTTGAATCAAGTAATCGGATTAGTAGTTGTATATATGCACAAAATTGATAATCAAGCTCAAGATTGGAGTAAAGTCTATCAGCTCGGGAAAAATGATGGCCTACAAATAAAAAAATATCATCAATATAGCTTTAAAAATTTTACTTTAAAAACTACGAAAAATCAGTTGGTTTATGTCATTAATGGTCGTGCAGCTTTTGTTTTTAATAATAACCAATCTCGCTCTAAGAGTGAATTAACAATTGCAGACAGTAAGGAAAAATTAACTAAAGAGAATCTCTTGAAGATGTATCAGACCTTAAGTCGACAAGATCTTAATGATTGGCAAAATATTTCTAATAACTTAGATGTTTCTAGCAAGATTACTAAGCAAAAAGTTAAAAAAGCCACTAGTATACCAAATTTAAAATTAATTACTGTTCCAGTTAATTTGCGAGGAAGTTGGTATTATTACACCGAAGTTAAAGGACATCAAACTATGGAACAAATTAAATTCACCACACATTTAGTGCGAAATTCAATAGTTTTTGATAGTCATGAAATTACTAAGTATTACCGCAATCAAAAGAGTAATGCTGGTTTGCATGAATTACAGAATAAGTATCCTAATGCTCTAGAAGGTGAGATTATCAAAAAGGGAAATGATAGTGGCTTGTTAGTTTATGATATACTAGATAAAAATAATGCTCGTGAAGAATTTTTGATAAAAGATAAAATCTTGTATATTACTTCCAATGGAAAAACTATTAAGGCTTATCCGACTGAAGCTTTGGCCAAGAAACATTTACATGGCAAGGTGGAATTGGAAAGTAATTCTGATGAGGAATTAGATTTCTTTGTTAATTAATTTAGAAAAAGTTCGGCACAAAATCCTAAGAATGTTAAAATAAACTTAGAACTTTAGTGAGGCAAAGGTAATGAAAGAAAATACAGCAAATGTTGGCGATTATTCACTACCATTTTTAATGATGGTAGCTAAAAATATGCGTGAACATGATTTTAATAATTTAGATATTGGTTATATTTTAGTGTCGTTATTTCATGCATCGGGTCAAGAAGCAGAGTTAGTGACGGATAGTAGTTTAGAGAATGTAGATAGCATTCCGGATATGAATGTTGGTTGCGATTTATTCGAAGGAATTGCTCATCATGGATCAACTGCAGATGGGCAGATGCATGCTTATATGAATAAGTTGATGACAATTTTTGAAGAGGATGAAAAAGAACATAAATAATGTAAAACTCTGAATAGGGTGCTTTTTCATCATTGGAAAAATATCCTTAAGCTGGTACGGATGTATCAGCTTATTTTTATAATGTTACGAGCTGGTATAATTCTCATATAAAAGATAGGGAAGCTAAATTATGAAAACATTACCATATAAGACACAGGCTTGTATTTATACAGGTATTTTTTTACTATTAGTTATTATTGTTGTCGTTACCTATTTTTTTGGTCGAAAAACATATAGTAAACGTCGAAAAGTAAGTATAACTTTATTTATTCTAAGCTTTTTAAGCTTAATAGGAGCGGGATACGAGGTCTTCAATATTGTTCATGCAATGTCGATTGTTAAAGAGGTAGTTAGTCCTTCAAAAGATTCTAATACTCGTTCAACCTATTTTGAAATTATGGGGTCACAGCGGGAGTATAATGGTGAAAGTTATGACTTCAAGACTAATTCTGCTGGTTCATATGTTTTGACTCTTAAGGGATTAAAAGAAGGAAAAATCCAACTTTTAACTGGAAAAAGTGATTCATTTTTACATGAATTTCAGACGATTAATGTTGAACCAAACGAAATTACCCATGTAGTTTTAAGTGTAGCACCGACGCAGCCTAGTTTGCATTTGGTATTGAAAGATCCTAATAAAACAATTGATGTAGTTAATATAAAAAATGAATCTAAGCAATATCAAAAGATTGTCGCTAGCGAAAATAAATTACTTCCAGGACAAAAGCTCAACTCTTCCTTGGTAAAAACTCACAACTCTCAACTTATAAATAAATCAAATTCAGCGATTCACTATACAGTTGATAAAAATCAGAAAATCACAAAGCTAGAATACTATTCAAATGATATTTTATTGGATCCTGAGGATATTATTTTCTGCTTACAAAATATTACTGGTAGTAAGAATCTTCGTTTTTCTAAAAAAAGATTAACTAAGAATAATTTTGAAGTTTCATTTAATCAGAATTTTAATTTTTATAATCCTAAAACTCGACGTTGGTATAATGTGGAGCAGGTAATGACTAAGAAGAACAAGCTTGATAAATTTGTGGTACGAGTGGGTAAAAATACAAATTATGCTTAATTTGTCGCTAATAGTATCGCTTTCGTTAAAAAATGGTTAAAATGGAAGTTAGCGAATGATTTTGGCACTTATTAAAAAATGAAATTTGGTAGTTTTAATGACTTATTGCTATAATTTTTATAAATAC
Organism: Lactobacillus sp.; assembly: GCF_014803895.1. The sequence continues at coordinate 65,479 of NZ_JAAVAU010000003.1, forward strand.
TTAAATCGTCGTCTATTATTCTAGATAGAAAGAATTAAGATCAATGAAAATTAAAGGATCACTCAATGGTTGGAAAGTGATCGTTGTTTTAGGCCTGATCACCCTACTTCTATTTCTAAAAAATAATCTTGCAATTGATGTTTTAGCAATAATAATTGGGTGTGTAGTCTATTTTGGTGTTGCTTTTTTTATTAAAGATAGAAGCCATCTCTCTGAACAAAAAGAGCGTTTAGATGAGGTTAGCCAACAACTTACCACTTTAAAAACTAATCAAAACCAACAGTTAAACAAAGTAGCTGATCAAGAAAATCAGTTAGTAGATCAATTAAGAAATCATCATTATAATTATGAATTTCCAAATGATGAAGGATTGACATTTCAAACATATGAATTAACCAGTCATCATCAAAATGAAGTTTCAGTAATTAGAAAAGTTTTTGATAAAGACCAACGGTTACGTTATCAATTGATTTACAATAAAAGGGGACAAATTCTGCAATATTGGCAATTTTTGACGCCAGATACTTATACAAAAGCAGATTTTCGTCAAACTCCACCGAAGTTTGATTATCATTCAAACTATGCTGGTGAATTGGACATTAATAATTTGCCCCCAATTGACACTGTTAATGCTCAATTACAATCAAAGGATTGGTATTATCAGCAATTAAAGAATAAGGTACGCCACCAATTAGCTGTTATCAAAAATTTACAAAAACAAGATTCTAACTGGTTCTTGCGTAAAGATAAAGACGGTAGCTGGTTTAAAGATAGTATTGCCATTGATTCGTTGCTAACAGCGGAAAAGGTCGGTCGTCAATATTTTAATATCAAAAATGAGAATGATCTTTCTCGTAATAATCTTCCTGGTCTGGCAAAGATTGATAAATTATATCAAAAGTTAAATATTCAGCTTGAACACTTAAATAAGTTAAGAAGAACTTCTTACAAAAAGTTAAAAGTTGATGTTCCCGAAAAAGTTGTTAACTTGACTGAACATGATTTATCCTCCTTAGGTAATAAATATGCCGATGAGGTTGCCAAATTAATGGTTGAAAAAACGCTTCGTGAAATTGGTCAAAATAAATTTATTGGACATAATGTTGTCGTAGCATCGCCAAATGATAAAGATAAGAATAGTCCTGAAAGTAGTCAAATCGATAATTTGGTAGTCTCTAATAAAGGAATTTTCTGTATTGAGACTGAAACCCGAATGATTACTTCTCAAACTTATAATGTAAATAATGGTTATCAAGAAATAAATAGCCAAATTACTAAACATAGGGATGCTATTGAACACGCTTTGAAGCAATCTCAAGATCCAGTAATTAAAAAGTTACTTGAAAAACCTGAGAGTAAATACTTAATCCATAATTTGATAGTATTTATTGGACGTACTTCTCAAAACTTTAGTTTTAAGAATAGTGATGTTTATACAGACCATGGAATTGAAGTTTTGAAGTTAGATGAGTTACAAAAGGTAATTTCTAATGGTGTAAATACTGTGATACCAATATCTTTAACTAATGAAGAGGTTAAAGCACTTGGACGTATTTTGATTGATGATACTAAAAACTTATCAATTATTGGACAGGCAGGTAATCTAGTCTTCTGGAATGGAGAGACTAGTGAGAAAAATATTGACTTTACTTTAAATCAAGTAATTGAGTTAACTAATCAATTAGAAATTATGAACGATTGTTTGGATCATTTAATTGAACTAAAGCATGAAATTTTTAATTTGAAAGTTCAACGGGATGCAATTGAAGAGTTAAAGCAAGTAGATGTTGGTTATGCCCAAGCTCGTCAGTATTTTGAAAAGCAATTAAGAGACCATGATAATAGTTTTACTGATGCTGTTATTTAGGAGGTGGGTCAATGAATGATATTCAGAAGGCAGTGGAGAAATATTCAAAATTGCAAGTTCAAAAAGAAAAGATTATTAAAAAGACCCAGCCAGAAATTGATAGTGTTTCTAAAAAAGTTGCTAATGAAAAAGAACATTATCAGCAATTGCTCAAGGCGCAAGAGAACAGTCAATTTATTCCAATAATTGTTGGTCTCGTTGTAATGATTATTTTATTAATCTGCTTTAGTGGTATATTTTAAAAAGAAGAGCGAAAGCTCTTCTTTTGTGTTTATTGTGTAAATTTATGAGGAAAATGGCTATAATAAAGTATGAAAACTATTACAGAAGGAGCGGTGTTTTATAATGGATCCATTAATTTCTTTATTAGAAAATTATTGGCGTGAAGAAGATAATGATATTTTCTCACTGGAACCAACCGAAGGTGATGAATATATCGTTTATACAAATAGTATAGATGGTTTAGGTAATGGTATCAGTTTTTACTTGACACCACATGCTAATAATACTTTTTCGTTAAATGATAGAGTTTTGACTGCTAATCATATTAATCAAAAAATTACTAATTTTGAGCGGATTAAGTTACCATCAGCTCGTTTAGCAGCTACATATGGTTTATTGCTTAATGAACGTGGTGAATTTGTTAATCAAGAGATTAAGGCTGATCAACTATCTACAGCACTTAATAATTTCGCAGAATTTTTATTGTGTGAAATAAATTTGGCTAAATCACTTTAGTATTTTGTTTTTAGTTCCGTTAATTCGGAACTTTTTTTGTAAAAGGACGAAAAATATGATGAGAGATATTGATGAAATTAAAAAGAAAAGCATAAATTGGGTAGCAAATAACCTTAATTTTATTGAAGCTGGCAACGCCATTGAGGTTGCAACACCGCTAATTGGGGCATACGGTGATAAAATTTATTGCTGGATTGAAAAAGTAGATGGTTATTGGCGTATTAGCGATGATGGTTACTTATTATTTAAATTAGATCCAGCTCAAGAAGATCTTGACTTTTATGCGGATGCCGCAGATGTCGTGATTGGTTCGGGCTTTGAATTTGATGAAGAATCTGGTGAAATTTTTTGCGAAGTAGAAGATGAAGAGGAAATTCCCCAAGCTTTAAGTGATTTATCGCAATTACAAATTGCCTTGACTTACTTGAGAAGTTAATCTAATTTTTTTAACATTTATCTGTATCCTTATTACAAAGTATCATATAATAATTAGTGAAATTTTATATTAACAACAGTAGGATTTTTTGACGCCTACTTAGGAGATACAAGATGATTAAAAAAATGAATTCAAATTTTAAAAAATTATTGATTATGTTAGGTGTTTCTGCGATTGCCACAGGTTTAGGTACTGGTGCAAATGTCGCTTATGCGGATTCTCCAAGTGATGATAAAAGTCAAGAATACGAAGAAGGTATGAAGGAACACCAAAATTTACAAGCTTATAATTATCCTTTGGTAGCAGCTGAATTGACTACTACGAAGGGGCAATTACCATCAGCTCAAAGTGGTGTTGCTAACTGGAATAGTCTTCCCGCAGGAACTACTGCAACTTGGGATAAGCAACCCACTGTTGATCAAACAGGGAAGAGCTATGGGACTGTTATTGTAACTTTCCCTGATAAATCTGCTTCTGTAATTGCAGTCTATGTGACTGTTAATCCAGATGCCAGCTCCCAAAGTAGTTCCAGTGAAGAAGAAAAAGCTGCTCAATCTAGCGTTGATACTAATGAAGTAAAAGAAGCTACAGCAGATGCTCAAGAAAAAGTGGCAGCTAAAAATGAATCTGCAGCCAAGGCTACTTCTCAGACATCTGCTAAGAGTGCAACTGTTAATAATAGTGAGTCTGAAAACACAAATCAATCAAATAAGGAAAATTCTGCAGATAAAGCAGATAATGCAAATTCAACTAATGGTTCTGATAACAACAGCGATCAAGTAATTGTTAAGGATGTTAAGACTGAATATAATGAACCAGATACTGCATCTACTAGTCAACAACCGACTACTAAAAGTTCACAAATTTCTAATACGGCGACTGAAAGTAATGCTGAATTGCCACAAACTCAAGCTAAGCAATCCGGCGTAGCTTTAATTAGTGGTCTTGCAATGGCTATTGTTGGATTAGGTCTTGCTCTTATTAACAAGCTTAAATTTGAAAAATAAAACTGGAATTTTAGGTAAAAGAAAAAAGCTGTAGTGCAATACAGCTTTTTTAGTAACAAGTAAAATTTTACTTTTTATCGTCTTTTTTACTATCTTTTTCAGGTTCTTTTTTACTCTTTTCTTTAGGATCGTCTGGAATAATTGCGAATCTATCGAGCATTTTTTCTAATTCATCATTTTTTTTAAAAGTTAACCCCATAATTAAAGTTCCTTTCTACTAACTAATTAAATCAATAATTGACTTAATTATAGAAGATTTTGGAAATTTTTGCAGTTAAGAAGTTAAATATTAAAATGAAATTTAAAACTAGTGATAACGTCGAACTTTTTTATACTGATACTCAAGAGGATAAACCTGCGATTTTATGTTTACCAGGCTTAGGAGGGTCACATGTTTTGTGGAATTTAGTAATTGAGCGAATGCGTAATAAGTATCGCGTAATAGTTTTAGATCCACGTAATCAAGGACTCTCGCAAAGAACAAAAAAAGGGGAGCGTATTGCTCGTCATGCGATAGATATCTATGAATTTTTGCAATTAATGGAATTAGATAATATTGTTGGTATTGGTAATTCAATGGGTGCTTCTACTTTGATGGCATATTTGAGCATCTATCATGGAAAGAAATTTAAAGCGATGATTGACTTAGATCAGTCACCTAAAATGATTACAGATTCTTCTTGGCCCTATGGCTTTAAAAAATTAAGTTGGGATAATTATCCTCAATATTTAGAAAATGAGTTAGGTCGAGCAACTTATATTCGTGTTGATCGAGAATTAGCTCGATTGGCTAAGAAGGAATATCAAAAATTTCCGTATATTCCAGCAGATAATTTTCAATTTTTTGCAGATCATGCTTTGCAGGATTGGCGGGATGTTTTAGCTGAATGTAGAATTCCATTTTTAATTTTAGCGGGTGATCATTCGCCATATTTTGACTATCACTTTGCTGAGGTGGTTGCAAAAACTAATCCTTTAATTAAGGCCGAAATAATAAAAGATTGTGGCCACATCATTCAAGCAGAGCAACCTGACAAAATGGTGAGCGCAGTTGAAAATTTTGTTAATTAGAAAGTGGGATTGAATTTAATAAATGAAGCTTTAGAAGCCTGATCACGGTAGTAAGTAATTGTTTTACGATTACAATCAATTAATTGAGTAAGATCATCGTCGGAGAGCGAAGAATCATTTACAAGGCGGTAAATATAACATAAACGTAGTTTTCCAGGAGTTAGATCAAGATTGAGGATCTCTCTGTCACCTAATATTCTTCTACTTAGAGAAGGAAGGGCGCTTAAAGGGCGTCCTTTTTTTGTATGAAAAATTAATGGAGGAACATTAGGAATGATCGGATCAGATAAAATTTCTAAATAGAGAGGGGTCTTGATTTTGTTACTAACATCAGGAACTTGTAAGCTTAGTAACTCTTCAGGTTTAAAACCATGCGCAATTAAAATTAGTAGTTTTTTGGTATCTTGATTAATTTTATCAGAAGCTACAATTTCATCTAAATGATCGATCCAATCTAAACAAAAGCGAGGAGTACGGTCAAATGTGTGTCCTTTAATATCAGTTAACACATAATTAGGCATTAGTTGATGATCATAGAGAAAAGAAAAATATTTTTTTAGATGAGTAATATATTTGTTTAATGTTTGAACTGATCGATTTTCCTTGATTTCGAGATTAATCAAAAAACTTCGAATATCTTGTCCCGTTAATTCATCGAGAGTAGGAGCATGACTACTATTAGCTAAATAATAATTCCAAAAATAGTTTACGGATTGATTGATGGAGTGAACTGTTTGGGGACGCAAGTGTCGAGTAGAACACCAATCATTAAAATTTTGGATGTATGGAAAGTTGTACATATTTTCTCCTTTTTAACAATCATATAAGTGTTACTTTAACAAAAATATTATAACAAAAAAATAGTGTTTCTGCATAGCAGAAACACAGTCACCACAACTACTTTTTAATACGAGATTTATACCACTTATATCCAAAGTAGATTAAAGCAAGTAAAATTATTATTATAATTACCAAAGTATAATCATCAAAGATTTTTACAACTAGATGCCAATTTTTGCCTGTGTAGAACCCTAATCCAACCAACACCATATTCCAAATTAAACTTCCTATGGTAGTCAGAGTTAAAAATTTTACCCAACCAACATGAGCAATTCCTGCTGGAATAGAAACTAAACTTCTAACTACTGGAATGCAACGGCCATATAAAATAGCACTTACCCCATATTTATCGAACCAATTAATTGCTTTTTGTGCATCATCTTTTTTGAAACCTAATATTTTAAAAATTTTTGTATCTAATAGTTTTTCCAAACGAGAGAGGGTTAAGTTGCGACTAATTGAAAATAAAATGATTGCTCCAATGATTGAACCTAAAGTAGAAGCTAAAATTACTCCGATAAGAGTTAGAGAAGTCTTAGTTACTAAAAAACCACCTAATGTTAAGACAACCTCCGATGGAATCGGAGGAAAAATATTTTCTACTGTAATTAGAAAAATAATTGCGAAATACCCAAATTGTTCAATTAATCCAGTTAGCCAAGTTGTCATTGTTTATTTTTACCTTAATTCAACCTTTCTTAATAGATGATAATTCTATTCTAATTAATTAAACTTCTTTGGTAAACCTAAAAGCTAAGCTCTTAAAAACAAAAATCTCTCTAACCATGGTAAACTAATCTGTTGGAAAATATTTTATATAGGAAGAAGATGAAAGTTTTGGCAACCGATCATATTGAAAATAAATTAAAACTTTTACCAAGCAAACCTGGTTGCTACTTAATGAAAGACATCAATGGGAATGTTATCTATGTTGGAAAATCTAAAAATTTAAAAAATCGTGTTCGTTCTTACTTTAAAAGTAAACAAATAGGTCGAAGAGCAGAACTTGTCAAAGAAATTCGAGATTTTGATATAATTACTGTTTCTTCTGATAAGGAATCTTTTTTACTTGAAATTACCTTAATTAAAAAGTATCAACCTTACTATAATGTTCAACTTAAGCAAGGTACAGGATACCCATATATCGAAATAACAAATGAACGTGATCCAGAAACTAAGTTAACTTCAATCATCAAAAAAGATGGTGGATATTATTTTGGGCCATATCCAAATGTATATGCAGCTCAAGCAACTTTAAAATTCATTCAAAAAGTTTGGCCTCTCAGACGCTGCCATGGTCATCAAGGGCGTCCGTGTCTTTACTATCATATGGGACAATGCTTAGGTGCATGTTTTAAAGAAATTCCAAAAGCGGAATATGATGCACAGATTAAAAAAATCAAGAGTTTTTTAAATGGGGACATTACGCAAGCTAAGCAAGATTTAACTAAACAAATGATGCAAGCGTCTGAACATCTAGAATTTGAACGTGCAGCAGAAGTTAGAGATCAACTAAAGTATATTGAACAAACTGTTGAAAAACAAAAAATTATTTCTAATGATCATACTCAAAGAGATATTTTTAATTTTTATGTTGATAAATCATGGATTTCCATTCAAATTTTCTTTTTACGTCAAGCTAAGTTACTTAGAAGAGAAACACGAATGTTTCCCTTAACAGATATAACTGATCCTGAAGATGAATTTATTTCATTTATTGCACAATTTTATAATCAAAAAAATCGTGTTTTACCTAAAGAAGTACTAGTTCCAGTAGGAATTGACAATGAGGCATTAAGTGAAGTCTTAAAAGTTCCGGTTAGAACACCTCAAAGAGGCCAAAAGAAGTCACTTCTTAATATGGCTAAGGAAAATGCAAAATTGAAATTGGATGAAAAATTTCGGTTACTAGAACTTGGAAATAGAAAAACTGAAGGCGCACAAAAAGAAATTTTTGCTGCTCTTAATTTACCTTATGGACATCGAATTGAAAGTTTTGACCATTCGCATATTCAAGGAATTGATCCTGTTTCTGCATTGGTTGTATTCACAGATGGGAAACCAGACAAAAAAGAATATCGGAAGTATAAATTAAAGGGTGAAGTTGAACATCAGAATGGGGCTGACGAAGTAGGGAATACACGGGAAGTTGTTCGTCGACGTTATAGTCGTTTGTTAAAAGAACATAAAAGATTACCCGATTTAATTTTGATGGATGGTGGTCAAATTCAAGTTGAAGCTTGCTTAGATGTTTTAAGGAACGAACTAGGTGTTGATATTCCCGTTGCAGGAATGGTTAAAGATGATCATCATCGAACTAATCACTTGCTTTTTGGTGATCCTACTAAAGGCAAGGAATTAACTTTAATCCCGATGAATCCAAAATCTGAAGGTTTTTATCTTATGACCAGAATACAGGACGAAGTCCATCGCTTTGCAATTACTTTTCACCGTAAGACGCATACAAAAAATGCTCTTTCAAGCAAGTTAGATGAAATTAAAGGGATTGGACCAAAATCTCGTAATAAACTACTTCGTCAATTTGGTTCTCTAAAGAAAATTAAAGAAGCTTCAGTTGATGATTTAAGGAGAGCTGGGTTAACTTTACCACAAGCCCAAACAGTAAAATTATCATTATCATAAATTTATGATATCTAAATCTTGTTAAGGCATTTGATGTGGTATTATAGAAAAGACATCTCTTATACAAAGAGGAGGGAAAATATGTTTGTTGATCAAACAAAAATTGACGTACAAGCCGGAAAGGGTGGCGATGGAGCAGTTGCCTTTCGTCATGAAAAATATGTTCCACTTGGTGGTCCTGCTGGTGGCGATGGTGGTCGCGGTGGTAGTATCATTTTAGTAGCTGATTCTGGTTTAAGAACTTTGATGGATTTTCGCTTTAGAAGAAAATTTAAAGCTGATAATGGTGAAAATGGTCGTATAAAATCTCAGTATGGTAAAGGTGCTAAAGATGTTTATCTTAAAGTACCAATGGGCACATCAGTTTATGATTTTGATAGTGGTGAGTTATTAGGCGACTTAGTTGAGAATGGTCAGGAATTAGTTGTCGCACACGGTGGCCGTGGAGGTCGTGGTAATATTCACTTTGCCACATCTACTAGAACTGCACCTGAAATTGCTGAAAATGGTGAACCTGGAGAATTTAGAACATTACGTTTAGAACTTAAAGTTTTAGCTGATGTTGGTTTAGTAGGTTTTCCATCAGTAGGTAAATCAACTTTATTATCAGTGGTAACTAAGGCTAAACCAAAGATTGCAGCTTACCATTTTACTACCTTAACGCCTAATTTAGGAATGGTGGTATTACCTGATGGACGCGATTTTTCAATGGCCGATTTACCCGGATTAATTGAAGGTGCATCTCAAGGTGTGGGCTTAGGAATCAAATTCTTACGGCATGTTGAAAGAACCAAAGTTATCTTGCACATGGTATCAATGGATCCTAATAATGGACGGGATGCCTACGAAGACTATGAAACTATCAAAAAAGAACTAGCTGGGTATACTAAGGATTTAACAACCAAAAAAGAATTGATTGTTGCTACTCAAATGGATATTCCAGGGAGTGAAGAAAAATTAGCTGAGTTTAAAGAAAAACTTGGTAATAAGGTTGTATATCCAATTTCTAGTGTTACTCACAAGGGTGTTACTGAGTTAATGCGGGCAACTGCTGATTTAGTTGATGAAGTAGCGAAGCAAGAAGCTGAAAAAGTGGGAGAAGCTACAGTTGCTGAAAAAGAATATGTTTACAAAAAGCCGGATGATAGCTTTACAGTTACGAAGACTGGTGAAAATACCTACACTGTTACTGGTGAGAAACTTGAACGCTTAGTTCAAATGACTAATTTAGATCATACCGACGGAATTATGCTTTTAGCTCGCAAACTTAAGAACATGGGTGTTGATGATGCATTAAGAGCTAAAGGTGCCAGTGAAGGCGATGAAGTTAACATTGGTAATTTAACATTTGAATTTGTTGAATAATTAATAATTGAATATTTGGGGTAATGACTTTTGAAAAAACACAACCGTTTTATTACAGGCTATGCTGGATTAAGAGCCTTGGCCGTAGTAGGAGTTATCTTATACCACTTAGATCCTAATAGATTTATAGGAGGGTATTTGGGAGTACCTATTTTCCTTGTATTATCGGGATATTTGGTTACAGATCATATATTCCATTCGTATGAAGATACAGGAACATACGATACAAAAGGTTTTTACATTAAACGTGTAAAAAGATTATATCCCCAAATGATTACGTTATTGTGGCTATGTAGTGCATATATTGTTTTATTCCAGCAAAATTTACTAGCAAAATTAAATCAAATAGTTACAACTAATATTCTTAATGTTTTTAATATTTGGGAAATTTTTAATGGCCAGAGTTATTTTGAACGATTTGCAGCTAATGAATCGCCATTTGTTCATTTGTGGACAATGTCGATTGAAGGACAATTTTATATTGTTTGGCCATTAGTTATTTGGCTTCTAGTTAAATATATCCCAAAAAAGAAAACACGCTTTTGGATTTTAACGGCAATAACATTGCTTTCTGCTATAGAAATGGCAGTCTTATTTAAGCCTAATGTAGATATTAACCGTATTTACTATGGTACAGATACTCGCTTTTTCTCATTAGGATTAGGGGCAATGCTAGCAGTAGTTTGGCCAACTTGGAGATTAAGTAAAAATATTGGTAGAAAACATAAGCTTGTTTTGAATGTAGTAGGAGCGATTGCCTTAGTAGGCATGTTATGGATGGCCTGCAGTCCTAAACTTAATCCTCAGCAGGCTTTTCCGTATCATGGTGGAATATTTATTTTTTCAGTTTTAACTACTATTTTGGTAGGTATTATTGCTCATCCAGCTTCAATTTGGAATTCCCTGTTAACTAATCAAGTCTTTAATTGGATTGGGTCAAGGTCCTATGGCATTTATTTGTATCAATTTCCAGTTATGATTTTCTTTGAAGATAAAGTCAAAAATTTAGCGGATCATGTAGTCTTGTATCGGATTATTGAAGTAGCCTTGATTTTGATTTTATCGGAAGTAACTTACCGGATAATTGAAAAGCCATGGGGAAAAATGACTTGGGCTAAAGTTAAAGATCATTTAGCTAAGGCTGCTACTTTAAATAAAAATAATATTTTCCAAAAAGTTACAACTGTTTTTGCTGCTTTAGTTTTAGTTGTTGGGACAGTGGGAATTATTAAATCAGGTTCAGTTAAGGCTGAGGATCCTAATGATTCAGCACTTGCAAAACAGATTAAGAAAAACCGCGATGAGCAAATAAAAGATAATAAAAAAATCATCCAAAATGCTAAGAAAAAGAATACTAAACCTGTAGAACCTAAAAATAAAGTTTTAGCGCAAGCAAAAGCCAATGCTAAAAGTCATCCTGTTAATAAGAATTTCCAAAAATACGGTATTAGTCAAGTTCAGCTACAATTAGCACAACAAATTCAAGTAACTGCCTTGGGAGATTCTGTTATGGCTGGTTCTAGTCAAAACTTGAAAAAATTAATGCCTCATGCACTTATTGATGCTGCTGTTTCAAGACAATTGGTTGAAACTTTGCCGCTTTTCAAACAATACAAGGATAAAGGTGCTTTGAGTAGGAATGTTTTAGTAGGATTAGGTACTAATGGTGCATTCCAAGAAAAAGATTTAGACTATTTGATGAAAATTGTTGGTAAGAAACGTAAGGTATTTTGGATAAATGTCTATGTTCCTACACGTGCTTGGCAGTCTACTGTAAATAATATGTTAAGTGCTGCTGCCAAGAAATATCCAAACTTTGTGGTAATTAATTGGTATCAGTTAGCTGCAGCTCATCCACAATGGTTCTATGGTGATCATACTCATCCAAATCCAACTGGATCAATGTACTACAGTAGTTATGTAACTAAGAAATTAGTAGAAAAAGGACTTTATTAGAAATAGGTTTTCATGGAGATACAATTTTTGGGGACCGGTTCCGGTCAACCTTCAAAAAATCGCAATGTTTCATCTATTGCGTTAAAATTACTAGATGAATTAAATGAAATTTGGTTATTTGATGTTGGGGAAGCAACGCAACATCAAATTTTAAGTACCAATATCAGACCACGAAAGATTAGCAAAATTTTTATTTCACATAATCATGGTGATCATATTTTTGGGCTACCGGGCTTACTTTCTTCCCGTTCATTTCAAGGAGACGGTGGAGCTTTAACAATTTTTGGACCAGCTGGTATTGATCAATTTGTTCAAACTGCACTCCGTGTATCACGCACCAAGGTTTCATATCCAATTAAATATGTAATTTTAAAGGAAAATGGCTTGATTTATGAAGATAGTAATTTTCAGGTATTTGCAGCCAAATTAGATCACCGGATTCCGAGTTATGGATTTCGAGTTGTTGAAAAACCACGTCCTGGTGAATTAATGATGGATAAGCTTGCTGAATATAATGTACCAAATGGTCCTTTATTGGGTAAGTTAAAAGCGGGGGAAGTAATTACCTTAGCCGATGGACGAGTTTTAGATGGACATGATTTTTTAGGGGAGCCACGTCCAGGTAGAATTGTGACAGTTATTTATGATACGCGCCCAACTCCTAATATCGGTAAGCTTGCCGAAAATGCGGACGTATTAATTCATGAGTCTACTTTTAGTGGTCAAGATGCTAAGATGGCACATCGTTACTTTCACTCAACTTGTGTTGATGCAGCTAAAGTTGCTATTCATCATCATGTTCATCAACTATTTTTATCACATGTTTCAGCACGTTATACTGGAAGAAGTGGTCGTGAATTAGAAAAAGAGGCAAGAAATGTTTTTAAACGAACAAAACTTGCTAATGATTTTGATAGCTTTAACATACCAATGAAAGGGTAAAAAATGAGTGATTCATTAAGAGATAAAGTTGTAATTATTACAGGAGCTTCAAGTGGTATCGGTCGTTCCATTACTTTAGAATGTGCAAGCCGTGGTGCTACTGTGATTTTAATGGCACGTAATCAAGAACGTTTAGAAGAAATCGCAGATGAAGCGCGGAAGCTTTCAGGTAGTGACGCTTTTGTTTTTCCAACAGATATGAGTAAGGCCGACCAAATTGAAACTGCTTTTACTGAAATTATTAAAAATGTAAAGCACATTGATTTTTTAGTTAATGCTGCTGGGTTTGGTGTTTTTGAAGACTTTATGGATATGAGTCCTAAAGTCGTTACTGACATGTTCCAAACTAATGTTTTAGGTCTAATGTATTTTACTCGTCTAGTTGCTAGAGTAATGATTGACCAAAAAAGTGGGCAAGTTATCAATTTTGGATCGATTGCTGGAATTGTGCCAACTACTAAAACTGCAGCATACAGTGCAACTAAAGCAGCCGTTATTCAATTTTCTAATGTTTTACGTTTAGAGCTTAAACCATTTGGCGTTAAAGTAATGACTGTTAATCCGGGTCCTGTATATACAAACTTCTTTAATATTGCAGATAAAAGCGGTAATTATGCATCTAACGTACAAGAATTTATGCTTGATCCAGATGATGTTGCTTGGCAAGTAGTTCATTTCTTTGGCTCAAATCGTCGAGAATTGAATTTACCAATTAGTTTGTCAATTTTGGCAAAACTTTACCAAATTTTTCCAACTATTGGAGACTGGGCAAGTTTAAAATTTGCAAGCAGAAAATAAATGAAATGGATTAAAGAATGAAAAAACAAAAGGGATTAGTTGTTGGCTTAGTAATTGTTTTACTTTTGGTAATTTTTGCCTGCTTGAACACAGAACAAGTCGCTATCAATTTTGGTTTTATTCAACCTAAAATGCCTTTAATTATTATTTTAATTATGATGATTTTATTAGGCGCAATTATTTCAATGCTTTTAGGTAATACCAAAGAATTAAAACAAAAGAAGCAACAAATTGAAAAACAAGAAAAAGAAATTAGTAAAAAATACGAATCTCAGCTTAAGCAAAAAGATCAAGAAATTGCTCAATTAAATAAGCAATTGAAAGATTTAAAATCTAAATCAATCTCAGAATAATACTTGATTTATCAACGCTAAGATTGTATTATTGAAATACGTGAGTATTTAGTAACTTATTTTTACATAAGTATGCAAGTCTCAATTCTATAAAAAAGGAGATCTAACTAATGGCAGTTCCTGCAAGAAAAACTTCTAAGCAAAAGAAACGTTCACGTCGTGGTCATATTAAGTTAACTACCCCAGCAATGCACTATGATGCAACTACTGGTGAATACCGTTTAAGCCACCGCGTTTCACCAAAGGGCTTTTACAAAGGCCGTCAAGTTGCTAACGAAGAAAAGCAACAAAACAATGATTAATAAAAGGGCACCTTATGGTGTCTTTTTTTGTACATTTTTTAAAAAAGGAAGAATATGAAATTAGTTATTTTACACTCTAGTGATACTCATGGCTTCTTAATGCCAACTGATTATCAAGATAAAACAAATTATAATGCTCCACTTTCTTTAAGTCGTGTTAGTAGCGTAATAAAACAAGAAAAAGAAAAATATGGAGCTGATAATGTATTAGTAACTGATAGTGGGGACTGTTTGCAAGGCTCTCCATTGGCTTCATTTACTCATGAATTACCAGAAGAAGAAGGACTAAAAGAATTTACTGAGGCTTATAATGCAGTTGGTTATGATGCTCGAGTTTTAGGTAATCATGATTTTAATTATGGCTTAGATTACTTGAGCTATTATGTTGATCATAACTCGGCGCCATTTATAAATGATAATGTTCTTGATGCTACCACTAATGTACCTTTTTTTGGAAAAGAATATGAGATAATTGAGAAAGCCGATTTAAAGATTGGAATTATGGGAATTACTACTCAATATATTTCTCATTGGGAACCTGAAGAACATATCAAGGGACTTAAATTTGTTTCTGGCTATGATGTTTTAAGTAAGTTAGCAAAAAAACTCCGACCACAAGTTGATATTTTAATTGCTCTTTATCATGGTGGTTTTGAAAGTGATCCAGAAAGTGGGGAAGTAACGGAACCCCATACTGGAGAAAATGAGGGTTACAAAATTTTAACTAAAATTCCCGAAATTGATGTTTTCTTAACAGGACATCAACATCGGCGTCTGAACTTGATTAGTAATGGGACTGCAATTGTTCAACCAGGATATCGAGGAGAAAGTGTAGCTAAAGTAACTCTTGAAGTTGACAAAGATGCTAGTGGTAAAGCGCATATTAAAAATATGCAAACTCAATTAATTGATACTAAAGATTATGCACCTGATCCAAAAGTCGAAAAAATTGTAGCTAATTTAGATAAAAGAACACAAGATTGGCTTGATCAACCAATTGCTCATCTCTCCGAACCAGCACCAATTGCAGATGCAATCAAGGGTAGAATTGAAGGCGCACCTTTTATAAATTTGATTCACCAAATGCAATTGTGGTTTACTGGCGCAGACGTTTCTGCGACTGCCATTATGTCAGACACCGCTAAAGGTTTTTCAAAAGACGTTACTATGAGAGAAGTTTTACTTAACTACCCATATGCTAATCAACTATGCATCGTTAAAATTACTGGCAAAGATTTAAAGAAAATTATTGAATATAGTGCAGCTTTCTTAGAAAAGACGCCTGATGGGAAAATAAAGTTTATCGATCGCTGGATTAAACCTAAGAAAATGTTATATCACTTCGATCTTTTCTATCCAGTGCACTATGAGGCTGATCTTTCTAAACCAGCAGGTCAGAGATTAACGCAGGTGACTTTGAATGAAAAACCAATCAAAGATGATAAAGTATACCGATTAGCAGTTAATAATTATCGCGCACTAGGCGGAGGATTTTATCCGGCATATAGTATGGATAAAATTGAAAAAACATTTGACCAAGATTATGTCCAAATGTTTGAAGAATACTTAACTACAGAAGATGTCAAAGTAGATACGCAAAAGAATTATAAGTTTTATTAAGCAACAAAAAAAGAACTAGCTCTCACTGAACTAGTTCTTTCTTTGTTTTTTTATTAAAGCATTTTACTAAATTTACTTGAATCTTTATGACTCTTTGCAGTAATACCAGGGATAATAAATGCAAAAAGTAAGCCGAACACGACACCCATAATTGCAGATTGAATTGGATCAAATTTCATGCTCGTCAAAGCAGAACAGATAAAACCAATAATTTCAAAGTAAATAGTTGACCAAATAACAGTAACGATATAGCGCATAATATTCCCTTCTTTCGCTAGTCATATTAGCAAAAAATAAGACTTGAAGCAAGAAAAAATAGTTTGCTCTGGTATACTTGAGTTAACAAGGGGGATTTTTTATGGTTGCAGGAATACAAAATATCAGCAGTTTTTCTATCTTACAAAGTCCAATTAAAATTGATCAATTATTGGAGCAAGCAAAAGAGCGTGGTTATAGCGCAATTGGCTTAACTGATATCAACTTTACTTATGGCTTAGTTGATTTCTATAAAAAAGCTAAAAAAGTGGGGATCAAACCATTATTGGGGATGCAGGTGAGTGTAAATGGCTTAGTTGATCATAGTCGTCACTATAATTTTATCGTACTTGCTAAAGATAATATTGGCTATGGTAATGTACTTCGTTTATCTAGTGCAATAAATTTATTAACAAAAAACGGGCAAAATAATCATGTGATTGCTTTTGAAAATTTAAAAAAGTATTTGGAACATTTAGTTATTATTACACCAGCTAATCAACATAGTGAACTGCGCTATCTGGCAACAAATAATCCCAGTCTTGGTAGTGACTATCTTAGAAAATTAAAGCAGCTAATTCCCCAATCGAGTGATTTGTTTTTAGGAGTATATGGTCATAAAAAACAACAAAAATATATTAATTATGTTGATTCACTAAGTCAGCAATTTAAGTTGCCCCTAGTTGCAACAGAAGATGTTCAGTATTTAAATCCTAATGATCAATTTTTAAAAAGGGTCTTAGGAGCAATTTCTGAAAATAGTCACTTACCGGATATTGAAGAATTAGCCAAACAAAAGGGATCACACTATTTACGTTCAGTTAGTCAGTTACAAAGTGAATATCGTAGTTTAGGTATTTTCAGTGCTTTAGAAAATGCAGATAAAATTGCACACATATGTAATGTAGACATTGAATTTCAAGATCCTCAACTTCCAAAATTTAAACCTAATAAATATTCAACGTCTAAAGAATATCTTCATCATCTAGCTCAGGAAGGTCTAGCTCAAAGATTTAATGGTCAGATTCCTGAAAATTATCAAAAGCGTCTTGATTATGAATTGAGTATTATTAATCAGATGGGTTTTGATGATTATTTTTTGATTGTGTGGGATGTAATTAATTTTGCGCATAGCATTAAGATTATTACTGGTCCAGGGAGAGGATCGGCGGCAGGCTCTTTGGTATCTTATGCTTTAAATATAACTGAAGTTGATCCAATTAAATATAATTTATTATTTGAAAGATTTTTAAATCCAGCTCGTCAGCAAATGCCAGATATTGATTTAGATATTCCTGATAATCGACGTGATGAAGTTATTAAATATATGTTTGATAAATATGGAATGAATCATGTTGCGCAAATTTTAACCTTTAGTACTTTATCAGCTAAACAAATTATTCGTGATGTTTCTAGGGTATTTGGTTTAAATCAATTTGAAAGTAATCGATGGATCAAGGCTTTGCCCAATAATAAAACTAAATTTACATTAGATGAGGCTTACCAAAACTCGCAAGACCTACAATTTTTAGTTAACGCTAGTTCTTTTAATAAACTATTATTTGCTACAGCACAACATTTAGAAGGTCTATCGCGTCATTATTCTATCCATGCAGCAGGATTAGTACTTACCGATGACTCATTAGCTCAGATCGTCGGCTTACAGGCTGGTCCGTTAAATATACCTGTAACTCAGCAAACAAAGAAAAATGTTGAGGGACTAGGTTTATTGAAGATTGATTTTTTAGGATTGCGAAATTTAACAATTTTAGGAGATACTTTGAATCTTCTTAAAAGTGAAGGGATTAATTTGGACCCTAATCAAATTCCTCTGAATGATAAATGGACACTAGAACTTTTTCAAAAAGGTAATACAGATGCCATTTTTCAATTTGAGTCAAATGGTATTAAACAGGTATTAAGAAAATTACATCCTGATAATTTTGAAGATGTTGTAGCTGTCAATGCCTTGTATCGACCAGGTCCAATGCAAAATATTGATCATTTTATTAAAAGAAAATTAGGTCGGGAGCAAGTAACTTATCCAGATCAAAGTTTGAGTGAAATCTTGCAACCAACTTATGGAATTATGGTTTACCAGGAACAAGTGATGCAAACTGCACAAATTTTGGCAGGCTTCAGTTTAGGGGAAGCTGATTTACTTAGACGTGCAATGTCAAAAAAAGATCTTGGTGTGATAAAAAAAGAAAAGCAAAAATTTATCGATGGAGCAGTTAGGTTAGGCCATTCAAAAACTACAGCTAAAAAAGTTTATGATTATATTGCTCAATTTGCTAATTATGGATTCAATAGGTCACATGCTGTGGCCTATAGTAAAATTGCTTTTTGGCTGGCTTACTTAAAAGTTCATTATCCAGCTGCTTTTTATACAGCTTTATTGAATAGTAATTTAGGTAATCGGAATAAAGTCAATGAGTATTTAACATTAGTTCAAGAAGTAGGTATTCAAGTTCAATCTCCTTCAATTAATGATAGTAGTGCTGATTTTACTTTAAAGAATAATAAAATTCTTGTAGGTCTAAGAGCAATAAAGGGATTACGAAATGATTTCGTTAAGGAAATAACCGATAAAAAGCGAAGTTACAAATCATTGCTAGACTTTTTATTAGATATCGATGATAAATATTTAAACACAGATGCAATCTTAAATTTAATTAAGGCAGGAGCTTTTGATCATTTAGGTCAGAATCGTCAAGAATTAATCGATAATACCCCAGATTTGATTGCTACTGTGAAAATGTCAGGACGTAACCAGACTCTGTTTAAAACTTTAGCACCTGATCAAAAAGTAGCTCCAGAACCTACTACTGACCAAAAAGTAGAGTGGGAAGTTGAAGCAATGGGGTTTGCCACAACCAAGAATCCTTTAATTGCTGTTCAAAAGTATGCTAAACGCTTTAATGCCAAAAAGTTAAATGAGTTTGAGTTTAATGAAAATGGTATTGGCGTAGGAAAATTAATAAAGTTGAGAAAAATTACCACCAAAAATGAAACAGAAATGGCCTTTGCAGTTTTTGCAGATAGTACTAGTCAACAAGAATTTACTATTTTTCCTCGAAGTTATGAAATAATGAAAAATAATTTGAATATTGGTGATATTTATTTGTTACAGATTCGTACTCAAGCAGATAGATATAATCCAAATAGATTGCAGTATTTGCTAAATAATGTGAGGAAAGTAGATTTTAAAGAATAATTTCAAAAAAAGCTTTTCATTATAAAAATCATAAATCACGGCATTGAAACCGGAAACAATTTTTACGGAAGAAAAAATACTTAGAAAAATAGGCTTTTTAGACAAGACAATAGTTAGAAAAAATGTTAATATTGAAGCGATGTGAGTATTAAACTCAGAAAAATCGCAGAGGTGAATTCATGAAACGGATTGGTATTTTAACTAGTGGTGGGGATGCCCCAGGCATGAACGCTGCTATCAGAGCTGTTACCCGGACAGCTTTGGCAAATAACATTGAAGTTTTCGGAATTCATTATGGTTTTGCTGGTCTTGTGGCTGGTGATATTTTCCAAATGACTTCCGAAACTGTTGCGGATAAAATTGGCCGCGGCGGTACGTTTCTTTACTCAGCTCGTTTCCCAGAGTTTGCAGAAGAAGAAACTCAGCTTAAAGGAATCGAACAATTAAAGAAGCACGGTATTGACGCTTTAGTTGTTATTGGTGGGGACGGCTCTTACCACGGAGCATTAAGATTAACTGAACATGGTTACAATGCTATTGGTTTACCAGGTTCTATTGATAATGATATCCCATATACTGATTACACTATTGGTTTCGATACTGCATGCAATACTGCAATGGATGCCATTGACAAGATTCGTGACACTGCAACTAGCCACCAACGTGTGTTTATTGTAAATGTTATGGGTCGTGACTGTGGTGATATTGCACTTCATGCTGGTGTTGCAACTGGTGCAGACGCTATCGTTATTCCAGAAGAAAAATATGATATTAAAGAAATTGCTGAAACCTTGAAGCAAGGATTTGCTAATGGTAAAAAGCACGGTCTTGTAGTTTTAGCCGAAGGTGTAATGGACGCTGAAGAATTCAAGAACGAACTTTTGAAATACGGTGATTTCGATGCTCGTGCAAATGTTTTAGGACATATGCAACGTGGTGGTAGTCCAACTGTTCGTGATCGCGTCTTAGCAAGCAAGATGGGTGCTTATGCTGTTAAATTGTTGCTTGAAGGTAAAGGCGGTTTAGCTGTCGGTATCGAAAACAACAAACTTGAATCTCATAACATGCTTGATTTGTTTGATGCAAAACACCACGGTGATTACTCATTATACTCATTAAACAAAGACTTAGCTAAGTAGTTTTTGATTTTTAGATTTTTTATAGGAGATTTTTTCAAATGAAGAAAACTAAGATTGTTAGTACTTTAGGACCAGCTTCAAATAGTATTGAAACTATTACTAAATTAGCACAAGCTGGTGCAAATGTTTTCCGTTTCAACTTCTCACACGGTGACCATGCAGAACATAAAGAACGTATGGACATGGTTCGCAAGGTTGAAAAAGATACAGGTATGTTACTCGGTATTTTACTTGATACTAAGGGTGCTGAAATCAGAACTACAGCTCAAAAAGACGGCAAGTTCACTATTCACACTGGCGATACTATTAGAATTTCTATGGATGCAACCAAGGAAGGTGACAAGGACAAGATCTACGTTACTTACCCAGGTTTATACGAAGATACTAAAAAAGGCGGCCACGTATTAATCGATGATGGTTTGGTTGACTTAGTTATCGTTGACAAAGATGATGCTAACAAAGAACTTATTTGTGAAGCTCAAAACACTGGTCTTATTGGTTCTAAGAAGGGTGTTAACGCACCAGGTGTTGAAATTCGCCTTCCAGGTATCACTGAAAAAGATACTGAAGACATTAAGTTTGGTTTAAGCGAAGGTATTAACTTCATCGCAGCTTCATTTGTACGTAAAGCTCAAGACGTATTAGATATCCGTGAATTGCTTGAAGAAGCTCACTGTGAATATGTAAAGATCTTCCCTAAGATTGAATCACAAGAAGGTATTGACAACCTTGAAGAAATCTTAAAGGTTTCAGATGGTATTATGATTGCTCGTGGTGACATGGGTGTTGAAATTCCATTTATGAACGTACCATTTGTACAAAAAGATATTATCAGAAAGTGTAATGCTTTAGGTAAGCCAGTTATTACTGCTACTCAAATGCTTGACTCTATGCAAGAAAACCCACGTCCAACTCGTGCTGAAGTTACTGACGTTACTAACGCTGTATTGGATGGTACTGACGCAACTATGCTTTCTGGTGAATCAGCAAACGGTCTTTACCCAGTTGAATCTGTAAAGGCTATGGCTGAAATTGATATGCGTACTGAAAAGCAACTTGCTGAACGTAACACTTTAGCTCTTCAAAGATTTGAAGAATACCAAGGTTCTAACGTAACTGAAGCTATTGGTGAATCAGTTGTAAGAAGTGCTGAAGAATTAGGTGTAAAGACTATTATTACTGTAACTGAATCTGGTTACACTGCACGTATGATTTCTAAGTACCGTCCTAACGCAAACATCATTGCTATGACTTTTGATGAAAAAGTACAACACTCCTTAGCTGTTGTTTGGGGTGTTAAGCCAATGCTTGTTGAAAAGCCTAAGACTACTGAAGAAACTTTTGCTAAGGCTGCAGAATTAGCAAAAGAAACTGGTCTTGCAAAAGATGGTGACTTGGTAATTATCGTTGCTGGTGTTCCATTGGGTGAAACTGGTACTACTAACTTGATGAAGTTACAATTGATTGGTACTCAACTTGTTAAAGGTTTAGGTGTTGGTGATCAATCAGTTATCGGTACTGCTGCAGTTGCAACTTCTGCTGAAGAAGCAAACGAAAAGGTAAAAGATGGTGACATCTTAGTTGCTAAGACTACTGATAAGGACTACTTACCAGCAATCAAGAAGGCTTCTGGTATGGTAGTTGAAGCTTCTGGTTTAACTAGTCACGCAGCTGTTGTTGGTCTTTCACTTGGTATTCCAGTTATTGTTGGTGCTACTGATGCAACTTCAAAGATCAAAGATGGTTCTAAGATCACTCTTGATGCACACCGTGGTGCTGTTTACCAAGGCGAAGCAACTAATCTTTAATCTGTGAGTTAGATTAAGTAAATAATTTTATGTAAAATAGTCAGTCGTTAAGGCTGGCTATTTTATTTTTTTCTTTTTTACTTTATACTAAGTATTGATTAGATAATTATTCAAATCAATTAGAATAGAGGACTTTATATGTTAGGTGAAATTACTAAGGGTAAAGTTACAGATGAAAATGAAGAAGCTTACTATGTTCAAGTTGATGGTGTAACTTTTGAGCTTAAAAAAATTGAAGTTACCCAAGATGAACCAATTAAACTTGGTGACACAATTCAAGGTTTTATTTATGAAAATAA
Source organism: Lactobacillus sp. (assembly GCF_014803895.1). The sequence continues at coordinate 88,135 of NZ_JAAVAU010000003.1, forward strand.
AGATAAAAAAAGGGAAATGACCCAATTTTATCCATTTGCACAAAGAGACCAATATGGATGGGGAACGGTTACTGAAGTCAGAAGAGATTTAGGGGTTTTTGTTGATATTGGGTTGAATGATAAAGATATGGTAATTTCTTTAGATGATCTTCCAGAAGATAGAAATCGCTGGCCTAGAAAAGACGACCGCTTGCTCGTATGTCTTGAGACCGATGAAAAAAATCGTATTTGGGCAAAGATGGCTGGAGAAGATGTCTTTGAACAATTAGCTGCTAATTTTCCAAGTAATCTTAACAACAAAAATTTAGTAGGTACAGTTTACAATAACTATGAAGTTGGTTCGTTTGTTTTGACAGACCAATATTATTTGGCATTTGTTCATAACTCACAAATGTATAGACCACTTCGGTTAGGTGAAAAAGTTAAAGCACGTGTGATTGGTGTTAGTCAATATGGACGTTTAAATTTGAGTGTATTACCGCGTGGATTTGAAGAAATTGATGATGATGCACAGATGATTTTGATGAGTTTGAGACGTGAACAAACTAAGACTTTACCATTTTATGATAAGAGTGATGCTGCTGATATTAAAACACACTTTGGTATTTCTAAATCAGCATTCAAAAGAGCTTTAGGTCATCTGTTAAAAGATAATCTAATTACTGAAGATAAAGATGCAGGTACTATCTCGTTAGTAGAAAACAATGAAACAGATGAAAATGAAAGATAGTCTTGAAGATTATCTTAGATTTGCCCAAGTTGAACGGGGTTTGAGCAATAATACGATTAGTTCTTATCGACAAGATTTAGTTGAATATTTAACATTTTTGGAAAAAGAAAAACAGGGTACATGGGAAGTAGATGCTTATGTAGTCGATAGTTTTTTAGCAAATCAAAGAGATTTAGGCAAGGCAACTACCTCAATTACCAGAATGATTTCTAGTTTGCGTAGATTTTACAAATGGTTACTACGTAATGATATTATTATGCGTGATCCCCTCATTAAGATTGATTCACCCAAAAAAGAACGTCATTTACCAGTAGCATTAAGTCACAAAGAACTAAATAATTTACTTAGTGCACCAGATATATCTAAACCATTAGGTTTACGTGATAGGGCTATTTTAGAAGTTTTATATGCAACGGGAATCCGAGTTAGTGAACTGATTTCCCTTAAAGAAAGTGATTTTCATGAAGAATTAAATTTAATTCGCGTTTTAGGAAAGGGCTCAAAAGAACGATTAGTTCCAATTACTAATATCGCGCTTTCTTGGGTTAAAAAATATCAAAAAGATGTTAGAGATTCACAAATTTTAAAAAGGGGCAAATACACTGATTACATATTTTTGAATGCGCATGGTGGTCCTTTGACGAGACAGGCTATCTGGCAAATGATAAAAAAATATTGTCAAGAGGTAAGTATTACTAAAAACGTTACACCGCACACTTTACGTCATACTTTTGCTACTCATTTATTAGAAAATGGGGCTGATTTACGGGTAGTACAAGAAATACTTGGGCATAGTGATATTAGTACAACACAGATATATACTAATTTAACGCAGAAACATATTTTGGAGGTATATAAGCAAGCGCATCCGCGCATATAGCTAAGGATTATGTTGAGCAAATATAAAAAAGATTATGAAAAAACCGTTATGGGTTATTTGTCTTATCTAGATGATTTTAAAAATCTTGAAAACTTAAAAGAAGAGATGCAGCTGTATACTACTTTAGACGACGAGAATGATCAATTTGAGGTTCTACTTTTCAGTGGTAAAAATCAAGATATTCGTGGTCTTGTTGGGGTTCAGTCTGGGCCAGGTTGTATCGTAATTAGGTATTTGTCGTTAGATCCTGGTTACCGGAATGATGAGACTAGAAGAATGATAATGCATGAGCTAAAACAATATTATCCTAAGCAAAAAATTGCAACTTTGCCAGACTATACTTACTTATTGCCCTTTTTACGTGAGGAGAATAATGAATGACGGAAAAAGATGATTTAACTTTAAATTTACCTAATTTTTCTGGTCCTTTAGATTTACTTCTTCACTTAATTCGTTCGCAAGCAATTGATATTTATGATATTCCAATAGCTAAGATTACTGGGCAGTACTTGGATCATTTAGCTAAATGGCAAAAACTAGACTTACAAATAGCGGGAGAATATTTTGTAATGGCTTCAACTTTACTTAGAATAAAATCACAGTATTTATTACCAAAGAATGATTTTATTGAGCCGGAAGATCAACCAGAGGATCCTCGAGAAGAGTTAGTTGAGCAGTTAGTTCAGTATTCTATTTTTCAAAAAATTTCTATATATTTAAAACAAAGAAATGAAGCAGTACCGTTAACTGTAGCTAAAGAACCTTCAGTTGCTAAAGAACATAAAATCAAGCCGTTGCCATTAGGAGAAATTACTAGTCAGCAATTGGCTACTGCCTTTAATTTAGTAATTCATCGCTATAAATTACGTAATCCTAATTCAGGTGAAATTAAAGTAGAAGAAGCTTCTATTGAAGAAATGACAGTTGATTTGACAAAAAGGCTTGAGCAAAATAACCAATTAAGTTTTTTTGAATATATACAGGGATTACATACTATAGACGAAATTATTAGTTTATTTTTGGCAATATTGGAATTATGTCGTCATCAAAAATTAAGAATTATGCAAAACCAAAGTTTTGGTGATTTGATTTTAGAAAGGACTACAGATGGCCACTAAGGAAGCACAACTTCAAGCATTACTGTATGCCGCAGGTGATAATGGTATGGATAGAGATGTTTTAGGTGGAGTTTTAGAACTTAGTCCAGATGAATTAATATCGGTTATTAATAACCTTAAAAATAAGCTTGAAGAAGATAATTATAGCGGTTTACGGCTAGTAACTATCAATCAAACCTATAAGTTGATTACCAGTCCAGAATGTGGCGATGTAATTAGTGAATTTTTTCAAAAAGATTTATCTAAAAATCTTAGTCAATCTGCTTTAGAAATTTTAGCAATTGTTGCATATCGACAACCTATTACTCGGGTAGAAATCGATGAATTACGTGGTGTAAATTCTTCAGCTGCTCTTCAGACACTTATTTGGCGTGGATTAATAAAAATTAATGGAAAAAAAGATGTTCCCGGCCGTCCAAATTTATATGTAACAACAGATTATTTTTTACAATATTTCAATTATTCCAGCTTAGCTGATATGCCAGTAATTGAAGACTTTGAAGATGATAATAGTGAACCTGTTGATTTATTTGAAAGTAAAGGTCAAGCTGATAAGGATTTAGAATAAGGGAGGATATTATGGCAGAACGTTTACAAAAAGTTATTGCGCAGGCTGGTGTAGCCTCAAGGCGAAAGGCCGAAAAAATGATTATTGCCGGACAAGTAAAGGTTAATGGTCAAAAAGTAACAGAATTAGGTACTAAAGTTGAAGCAAATGATAAGGTGGAAGTGAATGGTGTTCCAATTGAAAGTGAAAGCTTACATACTTATCTGTTTTATAAACCACGTGGTGTTATTTCTTCAGCTAATGATGATAAAGGTAGAAAGACTGTAGTAGATTATTTTGAAGAAGTGCCATATCGCTTATATCCCGTTGGACGCTTGGATTATGATACATCAGGGTTACTTTTAATGACCAATGATGGAGAACTTGCTAATAAGTTGATGCACCCTAAAAATGAAGTTCCTAAGGTTTATGTTGCCAAAATAAAAGGAACATTAACTCCCGAAGAAATTTATTCTTTAACTCATGGTGTTAGAATCGATGGTAAAAAAACAGCCCCAGCCAAATTAAAGATTTTACGCACAGATACTAAGAGAAACTTTCAAATTGTACAATTAACAATTCATGAAGGTCACTATCACCAAGTAAAGAGAATGTTCCAAGCTGTTGGTCATTTAGTTGATAAGTTGGCTCGGGAAAAGTATGCTTTTTTAGATTTAAGATCACTTACTTCAGGAGAATATCGTGAACTTAGCAATGAAGAAGTTTACAAATTAAAACACCTTAATTAGAATTAAGTTATAAACAGGTCCGTTAATATGGCGACGGGCCATAGGAGGTAAAGAAAGATGAGTAAAAAGCCTCAAGAAAAGGGCCCGTATAAGCATTATGAAAGACCAACCACTTCACGAAGTCAAAGATATGCTCGTGAAGAGCGTAAAGATAAAAAAGGACACCCACAAATTTGGGCAGGTATTATTATTGTGGCAATTATTTTAATTGCCGCTGTCCCAATTTTGGGTGCTAAACTGCATAATAATCAAAGCCAAAATATTGCTGAAAAGAGTGTTCAACCAGCTGAAACAAGTAAAAGTACTTCTAAATCTAAAAAAACTACTAAAAAGAAAAAGTCTAAAAAATCTCTTACTCAAAGTAGTTCCTCAATAGATACGAGTCAGTCAAGCTCAAGCTCTCAGTCTCAAGAAGTTGATACGCAAGAGTCCTCAACTACTGATCAAAGTCAAAGTAGTAGTTCCACTTCTTCTAACTCTTCAAGTGATTCTGACTATAAAGCTGATAGTAATGGTAATTACACTATTCAAGAGGGCGATACTCTATCAGAAATTGCTAAAGCTAATAATACTACTGTTGATGAGTTAATGAAGATTAATGGTATTTCTAAACAAAATAATGTAGTTATCGGTCAAACTATTAAAGTGACAGATGATGATAATAGCAGTAGTAACGATGAAAACTAGTCTAAGGACTAGTTTTTTATTTACAAAGATTGTATAATGTACTTATAAAAAGTAATTAAAGAGTAAGTTGTCTTCAGGGCATGGTGAAATTCCAGACCGGCGGTAACAGTCCGCGAGCCTTTGTGCCGAATCAGTGTAATCCTGATACCGATAGTATAGTCTAGATGGAAGAAGACAGACTGATATTTTGAATGCCATTCATATCGAGGTCTGTTGCTGAAGCAACGGACCTCTATTTTTCTTGTGCAGGAGGTTTTAAAATGCAAAGAAAAGAAAATATCAATGGTTATAAACTATCGTATTGGGTCAGTTGGGCAATGCTTGGTGCACTGGCATTTTTAATTATGAAAATAGAAATTCCGATTTTACCTGGTTTTGATTATTTAAAAGTAGATTTGTCAGATAGCTTGGTTGCTTTAAGCACTTTAGTATTTGGTCCATTTGGTGGGAGTATGATTGCTCTTATTAAGACAATCTGTAATTTAGCATTCTCAGGCTTTAATCCAATTTCTGCAGTAGGTGACCTTGCAGCTTTACTTGCCTCACTTGCTTATATCTTACCTTTTTACTACATTAGTAAGAAAAATCCTCGTAAGCTAAGCTATCAAGTTTTAGGTTTAGCAGTGGGTACCATTTGTTTAACAATCATTATGTCATTAGCTAATTATTTTATTTTGATGCCAATGTATATTACGATGATGGGTTTTAAGCTGAATTCAACTTTATTGACATATATTTTAACTGTCATTATTCCATTTAACTTAATAAAAGGAGTAATCAACAGTATAATTGTCATCCTTTTAGCCAAGGCTTGTTTGCCAACGCTTGATAATTTTGTAAAGAAACATTTCTAATCGAATAATAAGTAAAACAGGATTATAAAAATAATTCTGTTTTTTATTTTTTTATATGTTAAAATTCTTAGTTAGAAACAAAGAAAGGACCTATTGTATTTAATGCAAGTAGCGATTGATGGACCAGCATCAGCTGGGAAAAGCACAGTTGCAAAAATTGTTGCTAAAAATTTATCTTTTATTTACATCGACACTGGTGCAATGTATAGAGCATGTACTCTGATAGCGCGCAATAACCATGTTGATTACGGAAATGAAGCAGAAATTTTAAAATTAATTGATCAAAGTACAATTGATTTTAAAAATGAAGCAGGAGAACAAAAAGTTTTTGTAAATGGTGAGGATGCATCTTTGGCAATTCGTACACCAGAAATTACTGAGAATGTATCTCAAGTTTCTGCTTTAGCTGGAGTTCGTGAGAAGATGGTTGAACTTCAACGTGAAATGGCCGGAAAGAATAATGTTATCATGGATGGACGTGATATTGGAACTACGGTTTTGCCGGACGCAGATGTAAAAATCTTCTTAATTGCTAGTGTAGAGTCTAGAGCAAAACGCCGTTTCTTGGATTTTCAAGAAAAAGGTATTCACCAAGATCTTAAAGATATTGAACATGATATCGAAGTAAGAGACTATAAAGATTCTCACCGTAAAATTTCACCTCTAAAAAAAGCCGACGATGCAATAGAGTTGGACACAACTAATATGACTATTGATGAAGTTGTAGGGGAAATCACAAATTTAATTGAAAAAAAACAAAAAAATTAAGCAAAACAGTAGAAATATTTTCTTAATTACTTTAAAATGGAACATGATATTGGGAGGTACTTATGTCAGATAATAGTAATCAATTCTTAGATGCTTTAAAAGAAATGCAAGGAGTCGAAGTTGGTAACATCGTAGACGTTGAAGTTTTAGATGTTGAAGACGGCCAAATTGCTGTTGGTGTAGAAAACGCAGGTGTTGAAGGTGTCATCACTAAGCGCGAATTTACTGTAGATCGTAACGCAGATTTACGCGAATTAGTAAAACCAGGTGACAAGTTCAAGGCTTTAGTTCTTAGAAGAGCTGGCGGCGATAAGGAAAACGGTGAATTCTTCTTCTCCGTAACTCGCTTGAAGGAAAGAGAAGCTTACAAGGAATTAGAAAAGGTCTTCGAAGAAGGTAAGACTGTTGAAGGTACTGTAACTGGTGCCGTACGTGGTGGTTTATTAGTAGATGTTGGTACTAGAGGTTTCTTACCAGCTTCACTTATTTCTAACCGTTATGTGTCAGATTTGAAGCCATACATTGGCAAGAAGATGAACTTAAAGATCACTGAAATTGATCCTAACAAGAACCGTTTGATTCTTTCTAGAAAAGATTTAATCGAAAAAGAACGTGAAGAAGCATTTGAAAATGTTGCTAACCAATTAGTTGTTGGCGACACTGTTGAAGGTAAAGTTTCACGTTTAACTGGTTTCGGTGCATTCGTTGATGTTGGTGGTGTTGATGGTTTAGTTCACATCTCTGAAATTTCTTACAAGCACATTGACAAGCCAAGTGATGTTTTGAAGGCTGGTCAAGATGTTACAGTTAAGGTTATCGGTATCGACAACGATAGACACCGCATCTCCCTTTCAATTAAGCAAACTTTGCCATCTCCATTTGAAGAAGCAACTTCCGGCTTAACCGAAGGTGATATTATTGAAGGTGAAGTTAAGACTTTAACTGCATTTGGTGCATTTGTTGAAGTTGCTGAAGGTATCCAAGGTTTAGTTCACGTTTCTGAAATTTCAAACAAGCACGTTGACAAGCCAAGCGATGTTTTAAAGGCTGGAGAAACTGTTAAGGTTAAAGTTTTGAACATTGACCCAAGTGACAGAAGAATTTCATTGTCAATTAAGCAAGCTGATCCAAATGCTAAGAGTGAAGAACGTCCACGTCGTCGTCGCCAAGATTCAGTTACTGAAAAGTACATGAGCGACAATAACGACAATGGTTTTGCATTAGGTGATATCATCGGTGATCAACTTAAAGACAACGATTAATTTCATTTAATTAAAAAAGCTGGCTATCGTCAGCTTTTTTTTTATCAAGAGAAAGGAGCATTAAATATGTCATTACCAGTTGTAGCAATTGTAGGTCGACCAAACGTGGGTAAATCTACATTATTTAATAGAATCATTAATTCTCGTGTAGCTATTGTTGAAGATGAAGCTGGAGTAACTAGAGATAGAATTTATTCTCGAGCAGAGTGGATGGGACATGAATTTATCTTAATTGATACGGGTGGTATCACCCTCAATGAAGGTGAAATTGAAGAACAAATTAAAGCTCAAGCAGAGATTGCAATAGATGAAGCTGATGTAATTGTAATGTTAGGCGATGTAACCAACCATATGACTAATATGGATGAAACTATTGCTAAGATGCTTTATCGCACTAAAAAACCTGTTATTTTAGCCGTTAATAAAGCTGATAATCCAGAGCAACGAAATGACATTTATGATTTCTATAGTTTAGGCTTTGGCGATCCAATACCAGTATCTGGTGGACATGGAACTGGTATTGGTGATTTATTAGATGCTATTGTTGCTCAATTTGGTGACAAAGCCAATCAACACGAGGACGATTCTATTCGCTTTAGTGTAATTGGTCGGCCAAATGTGGGAAAATCTTCACTTGTTAATGCAATTTTAGGTGAACAACGTGTAATTGTTTCTAATATTGAGGGTACTACTCGTGATGCTATTGACACTAGCTTTAAACATGATGGTGAAAAATATACTATCGTTGATACTGCCGGCATTAGACGACGTGGTAAAGTTTATGAAAAGACAGAAAAATATTCTGTTATGCGTGCAATGAGTGCAATTGAGAATAGTGATATTACACTCTTAGTGTTAGATGCAAGTACTGGAATTCGTGAGCAAGATAAACATGTGGCAGGTTATGCTCATGATGCTGGACGTGGTGTTATTATTGTAGTTAATAAGTGGGACTTACCAGAAAAAAATAGTACTACAATGCAAGATTTTACGGCTACGATTAGAAGAGAATTTCAATATTTGGATTATGCACCAATTATATTTGTATCAGCTAAAACTGGCCAACGTGTGCCACAAATTCTAAATCTTGTTAAAGAAGTTCATGAAAACCAAAATCGTCGTATTCAATCTAGTGTACTTAATGACTTACTATTAGAAGCTACTAGAATCACCCCAACACCATTAGTTAATGGTAAAAGACTAAGAATTTACTATATGACTCAAGTAGCTACTAATCCACCTTCATTTGTTGTATTTGTCAATGAACCTGAGTTGCTGCACTTCTCATATCAACGTTTCTTAATTAATCAATTACGACAAAACTTTGATTTTATTGGAACACCAATAAAAATTATGGCGCGTAAGAGAAAATAATGTTACACTTAATTTTGCTTAAATTTTTAAGATATTAGTTAAAAAAGCTTGTGGCATCAATAGTTCTGTGCTAACTTTAATGCAGGGACTAATGATTGGTAGTCATCATTCTTCCTTTTTCATATTTTTATGAAGACAAGTTTTGAACTTTATCTTAAAAAGTTCAAATCAGGAGGTGAATCAGAATGGCAAATAAAGCTGAATTAGTTTCAGAAGTTTCTTCAAAGACTAACTTAACTAAAAAAGATGCTGCTGCTGCTGTAGATGCAATTTTTAATTCTATCCAAGAAAATCTTGCTAAAGGCGAAAAGGTTCAATTGATCGGCTTCGGTACTTTTGAAGTACGTGATCGCGCAGCTCGTAAGGGTCGTAATCCACAAACTGGTGTTGAAATTCAAATTCCAGCATCTAAGGTTCCTGCATTTAAGCCAGGTAAGGCTCTTAAGGACGCAGTTAAATAATTTTGAAATTATCTATTGATTTCACAGAAAAACGTTAAGCTTTTGGGCTTAACGCTTTTTTTGTGTACAATTATCGTATAAAAATAAAAAGAAGGGTGGCATTTTATGTCATATTCAGAACAATTGTTAGATGCAATTCAAAATCATGATTTTTCCAATAATCAAATTTTATTAGAACAAGCTCTAGATAATGATAATCCAGAAATATTAGCTTCTTTAGCTGATAATTTAACTGACATGGGCTTTACTGATTTAGCGAAGCAAATTTATCGTGTATTAATTGCAAAATTTCCCCATGAAGATCTTTTTAAAGTTTATTTGGCTGAAATTCTTTTAAACGATGGTTATGAAGATGATGGTTTAACCTTACTTTACAATATTTCTTCAACCAGTGATGCATATTTAGAAAGCTTACTTGCTCAAGCTGATTATTATCAAACTAATGGTTTGATTGAAACAGCAAAGCAAAAACTCCTACAAGCTAAAAAAATAGCGCCAGAAGAAGATGCTATCACATTTGGTTTAGCTGAATTAGATTATTTAAGTGGAAATTATTCTGATGCCTTAAAATATTATCAAGAATTAGCTAAAAATAATAAAACATTTGGTGAAGTAGTAATAAGTCAAAGAATTGCAGCTTGTTTAGCTAAATTAGGTGATTATGAAGCAGCTGCACAAGAATTAAGAGACCATAGTAATGATATTCTGAGTATTGACGCTCTTTATGAAGCAGGTTTAATTATGTTGTCTGCTAACGACAATAAGGCAGCAATTAATTATTTCGATCAAGTAATTGAAACTCAGCCCGATTATGTTAATGCATATCCTTTGCTTGCCCAGGCTTATATGAATGAAGATAATAATGAAGAAGTCCTCAGAACAGCTCAAACTGGTCTTTCATATAATGAGTTTGATGAGACCTTGTATGGCCTGGGATCTAAGGCAGCAGCCAATTTAAATCGTCTAGACGAAGCAGAGCGTTTGTTACGCAAAGGATTAAAGGTCGCACCAGATAACAGTGATTTGCGGTTGCAATTGTCTAATCTTTATTTACTTGAAGGAAAAGATGAAGATAATTTAGCTTTATTTAAAAATCTTGATGATGACCAACTTGAACCACAGGCTCACTGGAATCGAGCACTATCTTATCAAAGAATGGAGGATTACGAGAAAGCTCAGGGTGAATTTTTACTTGCATATCCAGCTTTTCAAGAAAATACTAGTTTCTTAAAGCAAATGATTATTTTCTTTAGAGAAGTTGGTAACAATGATATTACTAAAGAATTACTACAAAAATATCTTAAACTTGTCCCTGAAGATGATGAAATGCAAGATTTATTTGATCAGTTATAAAGGTAATAAACTCCAGTCTAAGTTAAAAAATTAGTTTATATAGTTTATAATAGATATATATACAGGAAAAGATATATTTTTAATAATTAGACTTTCTTTTTCTTGGCACAGGGGTGCCTAAAGCAATTTAAGGAGTTTATATGAAAATTACAAATTTACCCACAGTTTTTACTGAAGCTTTACCAGTTTTAAAAAAAATTAACGAAGCGGGTTATGAAGCATATTTTGTGGGTGGAAGCGTTAGAGATCTTTTATTAGATCGCCATATTCATGATGTAGATATTGCAACTAGCGCTTATCCAATGGAAATTAAGCATATTTTTAATAAAACAATTGATACAGGGATTAAGCATGGAACGGTAACTATTTTGTACAATGGCAATAGCTACGAAATTACAACTTTTAGAACAGAGTCGGGATATCAAGACTATCGTCGACCTGATCATGTTACTTTTGTGCAAAATCTTTCTGAGGATTTGAAACGCCGTGACTTCACCATTAATGCATTAGCAATGGACATAGAAGGTAATATCATTGATCATTTTGATGGAGTTGGAGACTTAGACCGCCAAGTGATAAAAGCTGTTGGTATAGCCGAAAATAGGTTCCATGAAGATGCTCTAAGGATGATGCGTGCTGTCCGCTTTATGAGTCAACTTGAATTTGATCTTGAAGAAAAAACTTACCAAGCAATTAAAGATAACCATGCATTGCTTTCAAAAATTTCAGTTGAACGTATTCGGGATGAATTTGTTAAGATGGGAATTGCTAGTGGTAGTAAAAGAGCTTTTAAAGTTTTTTTAGATACTGGTTTATCAGAAGAAGTACCTTATTTCAAAGGAAAAAAAGAATTACTTTCTATCTTTACTCAATTAACTTTTAGTCCTATGACTGAAGAAAATTTATGGGCATTAATGATTATTCTTCTTAAAATAGATAATCAGGATATTCCTAAATTTATGCGTACATGGAAAAATTCAAACGCAATGGAAAGACAAGTTGCCAAAATTGTAGAATTTTTTGATTTAATTAGTTTAGGAATTCCAACTAATTATGATTTGTTCCAAAGAGATTTAAAAACAATCATTTTAACAATTGATTTAGCCCATATTTTAGGCCAGCCAATTAATGGAAGTGCCTTGGTCGACCGTTATGAAGCTTTGCCAATTAAGAAACAAAAAGATTTAGTTGTTGATGGTAAAACTTTGCTTACCAGTGGAATTCCCGCTGGTCCCAAAGTAGGATATTTACTACGTGAAATCACCCGTGCTGTAGTTGAAGGTGAAATAGCAAATAAACCAGAAGAAATTAATCAATTTATTCTTGAACATGAATAAAAAAGTCGGAGTTTGTCACTCCGACTTTTTTAAACATATAATAAAATTGAGAAATACATCAAGATAGAACCGAGCATTACAAATAAATGCCAAATCACGTGAATATAGGGAATACGACGCATTGAAAATAAAATTGCACCAATAGTATAGGCAATTCCACCACCTACTAAGAGCCAAAAGCCTGTGGGTCCTAAAACAGGATATAAGTCTGCACTAGCGAAGATAACCATCCATCCCATTAAGACATATGTTACTGTATCTAAAGCTACATGTTTGCCTTGATTAAAGATATAAAATAAGATTCCAAACACGGATAGGGCAATAATAATACTCCATAATACCCATCCTTTCGCTCCACCAATTGCTACCAAAGTATAAGGAGTATAGGAGCCAGCAATTAAAATGAAGATTGATGAATGATCAAATATTTGAAAAACTTTTCTCGCTTTAGTAAAAACAAGACTGTGATACAAGGTAGAGAATAAATATAATAAAACTAAACTTGATCCATATAAAGTAAAGCAAACAATTTTCATTGGGTTACCACTTTGGGCAGCTACTACAATGAGAATTACTAATCCAGCTACTGACAGTCCAAAACCGATTCCATGCGTGACAGCACTTAAAACATTATCTATAATATTATAAGTTTTCGAGCGATTAGTTGGTTCTCTCCATAAATCTTTAATCGACATACGTATTCTCCCATAATTCTTTTTAACTCAGTTTTAGATTTTTGATATACTAAAACTTGTATCTATAAGCTAAATTCTATCACATTAGAAAAAAGTTTTAATTTCTAATTCAAATCCTAAGAGAAATGAAGGACCAATTTATGGCAAATATTAAAGTTGTAACTGACTCCTCAGTGCAATTAACTACTGAAGAAATTGAAAAATATGATATTACAGTTGTTCCACTAACAATCACAATTGATAAAGAAACTTACACTGACGGTGTAGATATTACTCGAAGTGAATTTGTTGAAAAAATGCTCCATTCTGTTGAACTTCCCAAGACTAGCCAACCAGCAATTGGTGTATTTGAAAAGACTTTTAATGAATTAACTAAAAATGAAGATGATCAAGTGATCGGTATTTTTTTATCACATAACTTAAGTGGTACTATCGAGGCTGCTAGACAAGCAGTAAATATCATTGGTAAAGAAAATCAAATTACTTTAATTGATTCGCAAATGACTGATCGCGGGGAAGGTTTTCAAGTATTAGCTGCAGCTAAAGATGCTCAAGCTGGTAAGTCAATGGATGAAATTGTGACTCATGTTAACCAAATTATTGAAAATCAAACCTTGGAAATGATGGTCGTTGATTTAAAAAATATTATCAAAGGCGGTCGTTTGGGTAAAGTTTCTGGTACAATTGCCACATTACTTAATATTCGAATTGTGTTACAAATGCCAGGAGGGGATTTAATTGTCGCCAAGAAAGGCCGTGGTAAAAAATTCTCTAAACGTTTTGATGAGCGGGTTTTAAACGATATTGCGCAAAATAAAAATACCATTAAAGCCGTAGGTATTTCTTATGTTAATACTCCTAAAGAGATGGAAGAATTAGCTGCAAAAATTAAAGATATAAATCCCGATATCGATGTTTTAGTCCAACAAACTAGTCCAATTATTGCTACACATGCGGGTGAAGGCGCATACGCAATTATTTATTATACGGAGTAAAAAATGGCTTATCGTGAAAGTTTTTATCGTTTTTTGATGACGCAACGTGATCCGGATTCTCATAATGATATTGCAGAATTTGCTAATAATGCACAACATGATAGTAGTTTTCCACGTCAAAGTCAGGATTATGAAGAAATTTCTAATTATCTTGAATTAAATGCAGGGTATTTACCCCGTATGACTATTTTTGATGATGCTTATCAAATGTATCTTGATAAGATGAACTAAGGATAAAATTATGACAAAATTAGATAAAAAAGACCAACCAGATGATAATGAAAAGTCTAAGGTAAAAAATAAGTTTAAACTTCCTAAAACTGCTCAATTTGCCATCACTATATTAGTTAGTTTAGCAATTGGTAGTGGAGCTACTTATGGTATTATGAAATACCAACAAGATAATTCGCCTTTAGCTAATGTAGAAAAAGTATATAATCAACTACAAACGACATATTATAAAAAGGTTTCCACTAAGCAATTAACTCAAGGAGCAGTTAATGGGATGCTTAACAGCTTAAATGACCCTTACTCCCAAGCTCTTACTGGACAAAGTCAGCAACAGATTAATAGTTTGGTTGAGGGATCTAACTTTGGCGGTGTAGGGATTCAAATGACTGTCAAAAACAATAAAATTTTAGTGGAATCCATTGTCGCTGATTCTCCAGCTTCTAAGAGTAATATTAAAGTTGGGGATGAAATTGTAAGTGTAGATGGTAAAAAAGTTTCTGCTAGTCAATTTAATAAAGTTGCCGAATTAGTACGGGGCAAAAAAGGGACAAAAGTTAAATTACAATTGAAACGTAATAATACTAAGTTTATAGTAACTTTGACTCGCGCTACAATTTCTCAATCCAGTTTAACAGTTAAAACTCAAGGACAAGCAACAATTATTACAATTACCCAGTTTGATGTTAATACTGCTAAAGATCTTAAAGCGGCTCTTAAGCAAATTAATCCTAAAAAAACACCTAAGCTTATTATTGACTTGCAGGATAATCCTGGTGGAGTAATGAACAGTGCCTTAGAGGCAGCTTCTTATTTTGTACCAAATGGTAAAGTTTTAATGCGTTATCAAAGCCGTAATAGTCAAGAAATTATTAAGTCATCTAAGAAGCTTTCAGGTGGGTATAAGACTAGCTTAAAGCCAATCATCTTAATCAATGATCAGACAGCAAGTGCTAGTGAGATCTTTACAGCTGCTCTAGTAGAAAATAACCGGGCCGTTACTGTGGGACAAACTTCGTATGGTAAAGGTACAGTTCAACAAGTGGGTAATAGTGATAATGTAGAATACAAATATACTGTTGCTAAGTGGTTAACACCTAATGGGACATGGATTAACCATAAAGGAATCAAGCCAACTTATAAAACCAAAGAATCCAAATTTTCACAATTACCACAATTCCAATCTAACCAAACTCTTAAAAAGAATATGATGGGATTAGACGTTGCGATTCTACAGCAATATCTTACTGCCCTTGGATATTTAAAAAATAATATTACTGGGGTATATGATAGTGCAACTCAAGCAAGTGTAGTCAAATTCCAAAAGTCACAAGGGTTAACTGTTAATGGAAAAGTAACTAGCTCGACTATTCAGCGGTTATACTTGCTAGCTGCACAAAGAGCTAGTCAATCAAATCCAGCCTTGAAAAAGGCATTAAGTCTGAAAGTAAATTAGAAGGTGTAAAAAAATGGGAACTATTCAATGGTATCCAGGTCACATGAATAAGGCTAAAAATCAACTAGAAGATAATTTAGACCTAATTGATGTAATTATTGAAGTTTTAGATGCGCGATTACCTGTTTCTTCTCGTAATCCAATGATTGGTAATTTAACTAAGAAAAAGCCGCACATTGTGATATTAAATAAGTCAGATTTAGCAGATCCGCTTCAAACTAAACGCTGGACTCATTATTTTCAAGAGCAAGGTAACTTTGTGCTTTCTTTAGATGCACAACATAATACTAATATGAGCACTTTGTTTAAGATTATTAAACTTGCAGGAAAGGAAAAAATTGATAAGTTAGTAGCTAAAGGGGCAGCTCATCCAACCATTAGAGTTGCAATTGCTGGAATACCTAATTGTGGAAAATCTACTATTATCAACCGAATGGTTGGGAGAAATGCTGCGATTGTGGGAGATAAACCAGGAGTAACTAAGGGACAAAGCTGGTTGAAAACATCTAATTCTAGCGTTCAAATTTTGGATACACCAGGTATTTTATGGCCTAAGTTTTCTGATCAGGAAGTAGGTTATAAATTAGCAGCCTGTGGTGCTATTAAAGATAATATTTTTCATGCAGATGATGTAGCAATGTTTTTAATTAAATTTTTGCGAGAACATTACCTTAATGATTTATGTAAATTTGCTCGTTTTGATAAGGAATCACTGGAACAATTTAATGATGTAGATTTGATGTTAGCAATGACACAAAAATATGGTATGCGGGATGATTATGAACGTTTTTCATTATATATGTTACAAAGATTTCGAAAGGGTAAAATTGGAAGGATTACGCTAGATTTAAGATGACAATTAATGAAATCAAAGAATTACTAAAGCAAGATGAGATTCCGGAAGAACAATTAACATCATTACAAGAAGATCCACGTAAGGGTGTCCAAAAATTACTAAGTAGTTATTATAAGCGCCAAGAAAAATACCAACAAAAATTAGCATCATTTCAAAAAAGATTTAACTATGAGAGACAATTTTGGGCAAATAATCAACTTGTAGCAGGTGTTGATGAAGTAGGACGTGGTCCTTTAGCAGGTCCGGTAGTAACGGCTGCAGTTATTATTTCACCAGATTTTGATTTAATTGAGGTCAATGATTCTAAAAAATTATCACATAAAAAGCGATTAGAACTTTTTCCAAAAATATTAGATAAAGCGATTAGTGTAAGTGTAGGCTTAGCTAATAATGATATTATCGATAAAATCAACATCTATGAAGCTGACCGCCTTGCAATGAAGCATGCTGTTGAAGGTCTAAGTGTTAAACCTAATGCTCTCTTAGTCGATGCAATGAATGTACCAGTTGATTTGCCGCAAACTTCTTTGATTAAAGGTGATAGTAAATCTAATTCAATCGCTGCTGCCAGTATTGTAGCTAAAGTATTTAGAGATAACTTAATGAAAGCTTATGGAGAAAAGTATCCAGAATATGATTTTGCTCATAATGCTGGTTATGGTACTAAGGACCATATTGCTGCTTTACATAAATATGGCCCTACTCCTATACATCGTAAAACTTTTGCACCAGTAAGCGATTTTTTTGAAAAATAAACGCTAAAACCTCTACTTTTTCCGTATAAGAAAGTGGAGGTTTATTTTTGGTATGAATCAAAAAGAATTTTATTTACGCTTAAAATTAAAAAAAGGAATCGGCTATCAAGGGATGCAGAGAATAATGGCAGAATTAGGAGAAGTTGATGAAGTAACTAGATTAGCAATTGAAAAAATAAACTTGCCTCTTAACTTAAAAGAGAAAGTATTAGACGCATTCAATAATCAAGAATTAACAAATTGGGTTAAACAAATTTTAAATCAATGTCATGTTGTCACAATTTTTGATAAAATATATCCTAATCAACTCCGAGAAAGCTATCAACCACCATTGATTTTATTTGCTCGCGGTGATTTAAAATTGCTTTCTCGGAAAATTACTGTTATTGTAGGTTCTCGTACACCTACATTTTATAGTCGAAAAGTTTTAAGAAAAATAATCCCTAAGCTAATTAAAGATGGGTATGTTATTGCAAGTGGACTGGCTAAAGGAGTAGATGCAATTGCTCATGAAGAAACGCTTGCCAATGGTGGTAAAACTATTGCTGTCATTGGAAATGGCTTGAATCATTTTTATCCTGCTCAAAATCAAGCACTACAAGAAGAAATTTTTCGACGTGGTCTGTTACTTAGTGAATATTTACCTGATACACCACCCATGCCATTCCGTTTTCCAGAAAGGAATCGCATATTAGCAGGGTTAAGTGAAAATGTTATTGTAGCTGAGGCTAAGAAAAAATCTGGTTCTCTTATTACTGCTAACATTGCGTTAGAAGAGAATCGTAATATTTTTGCTATTCCTGGTCCGATAGATAATGAGTTATCTCAAGGACCGAATTACTTGATTGCAGCAGGAGCCCAACCAATTGTTAATTATGACTTAGAAGAAAGGTGGTAGTTGACAAGGTTGTGTTTTCTGGTAATTTATACATGTAAAGAGAATAAGTGCAAGGAAGGGGCATCATAATGCCTGCTAAAAAGAAAAAGAACTTAGTAATTGTGGAATCTCCACATAAAGCAAAAACAATTGAAAAATATCTTGGAAGTAATTACCATGTAATTGCTTCTAAAGGACATATTCGTGACCTACCAAAATCACAAATGGGAGTTGATATCGACCATGATTATCAGCCTAAATATATTTCTATTCGTGGTAAAGGTGAAACAATTAAAGATTTAAAGAGTGAAGCTAAAAAAGCAAAGTATGTTTATCTGGCTTCTGACCCGGATCGTGAGGGGGAAGCAATTGCTTGGCACGTAGCTCATGCTTTGAATTTGGATCCTAAAGAACATAATCGTGTTGCCTTTAATGAAATTACTAAAGATGCTGTTAAGAATGCTTTTAAAAATCCAAGAACAATTGACATGGATATTGTTGATGCACAACAAGCGCGCCGTGTACTTGATCGTCTAGTAGGTTATTCATTAAGCCCAATTTTATGGGCTAAAGTAAAAAAAGGATTGTCTGCTGGTCGTGTTCAGTCAGTTGCTTTAAAGCTAGTTATTGATCGTGAAAAAGAAATCAAAAATTTCAAACCAGTAGAATATTGGACTATTGATGGTGAATTTAATAAGAATCAAAAAAAATTTATTGGTTCGTTTTATGGACTAAATGGTAAAAAGATTGATTTACCAAATCAAGATAGTGTTAAAGAAATTCTTGCTAGAATTGATAAGCGCAAAAATTTTGAAGTTACCAAAGTTGTTAAAAAGCAACGTCGCCGTCAACCGGCAGCTCCATTTACTACATCAACCATGCAGCAAGAGGCTAATAAACGTTTGGGTTATCGTACACGAAGAACTATGCGCATTGCTCAATCATTATATGAAGGAGTTAATTTAGGTAAAGGCTCTGTTGGTCTAATTACTTATATGCGTACTGATTCCAAACGAATTGCTAGTGTTGCTAAACATGAAGCTTCTAATTTTATCCATGAACAATATGGGGAAGAGTATGCTTCAGTTAAACCGCAAAACTTTAAAAATGATGCTGAAGCTCAAGATGCTCACGAAGCAATTCGACCAACTTCTGCTTTTAGAACTCCGGAATCAATAAAAGAATACTTAACAACTGAAGAATACCGTCTTTATAGTTTGATTTGGGCTCGTTTCATTGCTAGTCAAATGACACCGGCTGTTTACGATACGGTAAGAGCAGATATTGAGCAAAATAGTGTAACTTTTAGAACAACTGGTTCTAAAATGAAGTTTGCTGGTTTTACCAAGGTTTATGATAATGAAAAAGAAAAGAGTAAAGAGCTACCTGATTTAAACGAAGGTGATAAGGTTAAATTAAAGAGTACTGATGACCGTCAACACTTTACTCAACCTCCAGCTCGTTATACCGAAGCTAGTTTAGTTCATGCGCTTGAAGCTAATGGAGTGGGTCGACCATCAACTTATGCACCAACAATTGATACAATTCAACGTCGTTACTATGTTAAGCTCGAAGGTCGTTCAATTGTCCCTACTGAATTAGGTGAAATTGTTGATAGTTTAATTGAAGAATTTTTCCCAGATATTGTTAATGTCGACTTTACCGCTCAGTTAGAAGATGATTTGGACCATGTTGAAGTTGGAAAAATGAATTGGGTCAAGGTCGTTGATGAATATTACAAGCCATTTTCTAAAGAATTAAAGAAGGCTGATACTGAAATTGAAAAGATCCAAATTAAGGATGAACCAGCCGGCTTTAATTGTGATATATGTGGAGCGCCAATGGTTATCAAGATGGGAAGATATGGTAAATTCTATGCTTGCTCTCGCTTCCCAGATTGTCGTAATACTAAGCCAATTATTAAAAAAATTGGTGTAATTTGTCCTAAATGCAAAAAAGGTGAAGTTGTCGAAAAGAAATCTAAGCGCAATCGTAAATTCTATGGTTGTTCACGATATCCAGAATGTGATTTCGTATCCTGGGATCAACCAATTGGACGTGATTGTCCAAATGATGGTCATTTCTTAGTTCAAAAGAAGACTAAAAAAGGATTAGTGGTTCTTTGCCCAAATGGAGATTACCGCGAAGAACCTAAGGAAGAATAATTTTTAAGAAAAATTATAAAGATGCCATCGAATTGAAAGCGGTTTGATGGTATTCTTTTTAATATAGGGTATGTATTCCCATCCTAAAAAAGAAAGGAAAATCTAAATGCCAAAAAAAGTTACAGTTATCGGAGGAGGTCTGGCAGGTAGTGAAGCTACCTGGCAATTGGCTAAACGTGGAATTGAAGTTGATCTTTATGAAATGCGTCCACAAAAACAAACTCCTGCTCACCACACTGCGGGATTTGCCGAATTAGTATGTACTAATTCTATGAGGTCTAATCAATTATCTAATGCTGTAGGACTTTTAAAAGAAGAAATGCGACACTTAGATTCACTTATTTTAAAAGCTGCTGATGAAACTGCGGTTCCTGCTGGTGGAGCACTAGCAGTTGATCGTGATAAATTTTCTCAAAAAGTTACTGCAACGCTAAAATCTCTACCAAATGTGACTATTCACGAGGAAGAGATTACTGAAATTCCTAAAGATGGGATTGTTGTGGTAGCTACTGGACCGTTAACTAGTGATAGTTTAGCACAGCAAATTCAAGAATTTTGTGGCACTGATAGTCTACACTTTTTCGATGCAGCTGCTCCAATTGTAGATAGCGAATCAATAGATCAAAATATTGTTTATAAAAAATCTCGCTATGATAAAGGTGAGGCAGCTTATCTTAACTGTCCAATGACTAAAGAAGAGTTTTTCAACTTTTACAAGAATTTAATTGCTGCAGAGACTGCAGAGCTTCATGGATTTGAAGATAAGAATGTATTTGAAGGTTGTATGCCAATTGAAGTAATGGCTAAACGTGGTGAAAAAACAATGCTTTTTGGTCCGCTTAAGCCTGTAGGGTTAGAGGACCCCAAGACTGGAAAAACACCATATGCAGTAGTACAATTACGGCAAGATAATGCTAGTGCAAGTATGTATAATATTGTTGGTTTTCAAACTCATCTTAAGTATGGTGAACAAAAGCGTGTTTTCTCAATGATTCCAGGTTTAAAAAATGCCCGTTTTGTACGTTATGGTAAAATGCACCGTAATACTTACATTGCAAGTCCAGAAGTATTGAATGCTAGCTATGAAGCTAAGAAGCAACAGAATCTCTTTTTTGCTGGACAAATGACTGGTGTGGAAGGATACGTAGAAAGTGCTGGTAGTGGTTTAGTAGCTGGTATTAATGCGGCTTTGGCTGCTAGTGATGAGCAACCAATTGTTTTCCCTAAGACAACTGCTTTGGGATCAATGGCTAACTATATCACTACAACAAGTGCTAAACATTTCCAACCAATGAATGCATCTTATGCACTCTTGCCAGGACTTGATCATAAGGTAAGAAATAAGCAAGAACGTCATTTAGAAATTTCTAAGCGAGCTTTGGCTGACTTAGATGAATTTAGAGATAAAGAATTGACTAAATATGACTTTGCAGACTAATAATCAACTAATTTTAAAATTTGTTGATTATTTAAAAAATGAACGTATTTATAGTGAAAATACAATAATCTCTTATCTAGGTGATTTAAAAGAATTTCAATATTTTTTAGATAAAAATGGTGGATTTGATGGTTGGGATAAGACTTCTAGGCGAGATGTAGAATTATTTCTGCAAGACTTGACTAATAATAATGTTAGTCAAGCTACTAAGG
Source organism: Lactobacillus sp. (assembly GCF_014803895.1). Next base: position 109,932 of record NZ_JAAVAU010000003.1, read on the forward strand.
CACGGAAGATGTCGACTTTGCGGTCTTTTTTTGGCTATCTTAATAAGCGCGAAATCTTAAAATCTGATCCAACTGAAACAATTTCATTACGTAGCGGTGAGAAAAAATTACCTGACTTTTTTTATCAGAATGAATTAAAAAAAGTCTTTGATAGCTTACAAGGTAATAAGCCATTGACTTTGCGTAATAAAGCAATGTTTGAACTGTTTTATGTAACCGGAATGCGGGTAAGTGAAATTGCAAACTTAAAGTTGAGTCAGATAGATTTTGATTTAAATATAATTTTAGTTCATGGTAAAGGGAAAAAAGATCGCTATGTAGCTTTTACTGATCAAGCTAAAATTACACTCAATAATTATTTAGAGCAAGGTCGAGACCAATTACTTGAAAAATCTGAAGATAAGGGTTATGTTTTTTTAAATAATAGAGGAAAAAATTTAACCAGTCGTGGAATTGAATACATTATGCAAAAAGTCTTTAGGACTGCTGGGGTGGGTGGAAAAGTCCATCCCCATATGTTGCGCCATTCTTTTGCAACTGAGCTTATTAATAATGGTGCTGACTTAAGAAGTGTGCAAGAATTATTAGGACATGAATCACTTTCAACTACTCAAATTTATACTCATGTCAGCATGCAACATTTGCAAAATGAATATCAAAAATTTTTTCCTAGAAAAAATAAAGAAGACGAGGCAAAATAATATGACAACAATCTGTTCTGTTAGATATAATGGTAAAACTGCAATCGCAGGTGATGGGCAAGTTACTTTAGGCGAAAAGGTTATTGCTAAAGCTACTGCTAAAAAAATTCGCCGTATTTATCACAACAAAGTCGTAATTGGCTTTGCTGGTGGTGTTGCCGATGCAGTTAGTTTACAAGAAATGCTTGAAGGAAAACTTGAAACTTATTCAGGTGATTTAAGAAGAGCAGCAGTTGAGATGGCTCAAAGTTGGCGTAAAGATCCAACCTTAGCTAAGTTGGAAGCAATGTTAATTGCTTTTAATGATAAAGATTTATTGCTTATTTCTGGTAATGGTGAAGTGTTAGAACCTGATGAAGATGTTGTTGCAATTGGGTCTGGTGGTAACTTTGCTCAAGCTGCAGCTTTGGCAATGGCACGTCACTCAGAAGGAATGAATGCCAGTGAGATTGCTAAAGAAGCTGTTCAAATCGCTTCAGGTATTGATATTTTTACTGATGACCATATTATTACTGATGAAATCTAGGTGATTATTTTGACTGTAGAAAAAACTCCCAAACAAATTGTTAATATTTTAAATGAATACATTATTGGCCAAGATGAAGCTAAAAAGGCTGTAGCTGTTGCTTTGTATAATCGCTATCGTCGTTTACAACTTCCTAAACAAATGCAACAAGACATTACCCCTAAGAATATGCTAATGGCTGGTCCTACTGGGGTCGGTAAAACTGAAATTGCACGGCGTTTAGCTAAAATTGTTGATGCACCATTTGTAAAAGTGGAAGCAACTAAGTTTACAGAAGTAGGTTACGTTGGCCGTGATGTTGAATCCATGGTACGTGACTTAGTTGAAGAAGCTGTTCGTATGGAAGAAAAAGACCAATTTGATCGTGTAAAAGTTGCAGCAACTAAGAAAGCTAATAATAAGTTAGTTAAATTAATTGTTCCTGGTATTAAGCGCGAAAATCGTGAAAATTCAATGCAACAAATGATGCAAATGCTCTCGGGTAATTTTAATCTGAATCAACCTAATCAAGATGATGAAGAAGTTACTGATGAGGTTAGAAATCAACGTTTAAGTGTGGCAGAACAATTAGAGAAAGGTTTACTTGAAAATCGTGAGGTAACCATTGAGGTGGAACAAGCTCCAAAGGCTAATCCGATGAGTGATATGATGGGTCAGATGGGGATGGATATGTCTAGCATGCTTACTGACTTGATGCCTAAAAAGACTGTAAAACGTACTTTAAAGGTTTCTGATGCTCGCGAAGTTTTAATTCAAGAAGAATCTAAGAAGTTAGTTAACTACGATACACTTTACCAACGTGCAATTGAGCGTACTCAGCAAAATGGTATTATTTTTATTGATGAAATTGATAAAATTACAGCCGGAAATAAGAAAACGAGTGGTGAAGTTTCTCGTGAAGGTGTTCAACGTGATATTTTACCAATTGTTGAAGGATCTACTGTTTCAACTAAGTATGGTCCAATATCGACTGATCATATTCTTTTTATTGCAGCCGGTGCTTTTGCTGAAAGTAAGCCAAGTGATTTAATTCCTGAACTTCAAGGTCGTTTCCCAATCAGAGTAGAATTAGATGCTTTGACTCAAGAAGACTTTGTAAAAATTTTAAAAGATCCACAAAATTCTCTCCTTAAACAGTACATCGCACTTTTACAAGCAGATGGTATTAAATTGGTATTCACTCAAGAAGCAATTGACCGTATTGCTGAAATTGCTTATGAAGTAAACCAAGGAACTGATAATATCGGTGCTAGAAGATTAGCTACCATTCTTGAAAAATTACTGGAAGATGTTCTTTATGAAGGTCCTGATATGAGTATGGGTGAAATCACTATTACTCAAAAATATGTTGATGAAAAATTGAGTGATATTATAACCAATAAGGACTTAACTAAGTTTATTTTATAAAAAGATTGGAAATATCATGGATCATAAATTAAAAAATAGCTTTTTAACTGTAACAGTATCTGATCATGGCGCTGAAGTTCAAAGTGTAATCGATAATAATAGTCAACGTGAATATATGTGGCAAGCAGATTCTAAAGTCTGGGGACGTCATGCACCAGTGCTTTTCCCAATTGTTGGTCGCTTGAAAGACGATCAATATACTTACGATGGTAAAACATATCATATGGGCCAGCATGGTTTTGCACGTGATAGTAAATTTGAAGTAGAAAGTAAATCTGATGATCAAATTACTTTCTTGCTTAAATCTAACCAAGAAACTAAGAAACAGTATCCATTTGATTTTGAGTTACGTGTTACTTACACTTTGCTTAATAACTTACTTGAAGAAAATTTTAAGGTAACAAATCTTAGTAACAAGGAAATGATTTTTGGTATTGGTGGACACCCAGGTTTTAATTTACCTACAAATGACAGTATCAAAAAGAATGACTATTATTTTAAATTTGAACCTTCTATTGATCATATTCGTATCCCTCTTAAAGCACCTTTACTTGATTGGGAGCATCGTTCTTTAGTAGCAACTGATAGTCTTTTTGAAATTAGTGATCTTTTATTTAAAGACGATGCCTGGGTATTTGAGTTAAAAAATGCCACGAAAGTTTCTATTAGAACTGATAAAAGTGATTATCATATTAATGTAAAGATGGATAATGCTCCATTTGTTGGTTTGTGGTCTCAATATCCTAAGACTGCCGATTATATTTGCATTGAACCTTGGTGGGGAATTGCAGACACTTTAGATAGTGATGGTAAGTTTGAAAATAAGAAAGGTATGAATCATTTAAAGCCTGGTGAAACTTGGAAAAATGGTTTTTCAATGGCCTTTCATGATAAACAAGTTTAATATTACAAACTGGTGAAAACGGGGAAATTTATTTCCGATATAGTTCATTTGCGAATAAATAGAAGTATAATTGGGAATGTAAAGAGAGGAGATTTACGATGACTGAAGTTACAAATATATTTTTAAATGATGGTAATCAAATGCCTCAATTAGGTTTCGGTGTTTTCCAAATTCCAGATCATAATGAAGCTAAAAAGGCTGTAGAGGAAGCTTTAAGCAATGGCTATCGTTTGATTGATACAGCAGAGGCCTATAATAACCAAAAGGCAGTTGGCGAGGCAATTAAAGATAGTAGTGTTAAACGTGAAGATATCTTTTTAACAACTAAGTTATGGGTTTCAAATTATACTTTTGAAAAAGCTACTAAAGCTATTGATGAAGATTTAAAAGAATTAGGTACAGATTATATTGATTTGATGCTTTTGCACCAACCATATGGTGATGTTTATGGGGCTTGGGATGCTATGCAAGCAGCTCAACGTGCAGGTAAGATTAAGTCAATTGGTGTATCTAACTTTGCACCAGATCAATATATGAATTTAGAGTTAGAACATGAAGTTTCACCAGCAATTAATCAAATTGAAATTAATCCATGGTTCCAACAAACTAATGATGTAAAATATTTCCAAGGTCGCGATATTGCGGTTGAAGCTTGGGCACCTTTTGCAGAAGGTAAAGATAATATTTTCAGTAATAAAACTTTAAAAGCTATCGGTGAAAAGTATGATAAGACTGTGGGACAAGTTATCTTACGGTGGTTGATTCAAAGAAGTATTGTGGTAATTCCTAAGTCTGTTCACAGTGAAAGACAAAAAGAAAATATGGATATTTTTGATTTTCAATTAAGTCAAGAAGATATGAAACAAATTGCTGGACTCGATAAGGGTGTTAGTCAATTCTTTGATCATCGTGATCCAGCTGTAATTGATGATATTTTTGGCGAAAGCTTGAAACAATTAAGACACTCCTAAGTAAATTACTGTGGGGATTAAATATAATAGAAAGGTCAGTAAACATTGCGTTTACTGACCTTTCTTCTCTAGCTATTTATTTTTTAATTGATGATGAGCTTTTTTATACCAATATAAAAGACCAAATGGTACGATATTTTCATTATGATGAATTAATCGCTTGATGTTATCGCGATGTCGAATAAACAAAATAATCATCATTACGCCTGCAATAGATGTTAAAAAGATATCATGAAACCAAAATGAACATATAAAAATTAGTACAATTGATATTAAACTTGATAAACTGACATAAGACGTGACAAAAAGTATCGGCAAAAAGATAAGGGCACAAACACCAAAAAATTTGAGATTATATCCCAAAAATACCCCCGCACTAGTTGCCACTGCCTTTCCTCCTTTGAATTTTAAAAAGATAGGGAAGGTATGTCCTAAAATTGCACAAATACCCGCAGCAAGTAATAAATAATTTGGTCCATGTAAATGAAAAAGACGAGGTAAATCAGTGGCTAATGTTCCTTTCAAAACATCTATTAACAAAACAATGCTGCCACCGATTGGTCCCATCACTCTAAATGAATTAGTTGTACCGATATTACCGGAACCATATTTTCTAATGTCTTCATGATAAAATAATTTACCAACTATCACACCTGTAGGAAAGGATCCTATCAAGTATGCTAAAATAAACGTTAGACTATAATATAAAATAGACATAATTCTTCAACCTTTTGTTTTAATCTAAAGCTATTTTAGCAAAGATTACTGTAATATGTAGGGTTGATTTTAATTGTCAGACAAAATGGAGGAATTTATTTGGTCAAAGCAAATAAAAATATAAATACTTACGATGATTCATCCATCCAAATTTTGCATGGACTTGAGGCTGTACGCAAACGTCCAGGGATGTACATCGGATCTACTGACCGTTATGGTCTTAATCACTTGGTTTATGAAATAGTAGATAACTCTGTCGATGAAGCAATGGCAGGGTATGGTAAAGAGATTAATGTTACGATTCATAAAGATAATTCCGTAACTGTTCAAGATTTTGGACGAGGAATGCCCACAGGGATGCATCCCTCCGGTATTCCGACAATTGAAGTTATTTTAACTGTACTTCATGCTGGTGGTAAATTTACTGAAAAAAATTATCAAACTTCCGGTGGTCTGCATGGTGTAGGATCATCTGTTGTTAATGCTTTGTCTGAATGGCTCAAAGTTAGAGTTGTTCGTGATGGAGTTGCTTATGAAGAAGAATTTAAGAATGGTGGTCATCCTGTTGGAACTTTAAAGAATTTGGGACCAACTAAGGATAAGACAGGTACAACTATTACTTTCAAGCCAGACCCAACTATTTTTTCAACAACTAAGTATAATTATGAAACAATTCAAGAAAGAATTAGGGAATCTGCGTTCCTATTGAAGGGAGTTAAGTTTACTTTAACTGATGAACGCGAACCAGAGCATCATGATGAATTTTTATATGATAATGGAATCAAGTCCTTTGTTTCTTATCTCAACGAAGGTAAAGATACCATGGGGGATGTTTTTTACTTTGAGGGCAAGCAAAATGGCATTGAGGTAGAATTTTCTGGTCAGTATAATGATGGCTATTCTGAAAACTTTGTTTCATTTGTTAATAATGTTCGTACTCCTGATGGTGGTAGCCATGAAGCTGGAGCCAGAAGTGGTTTTACTCGCGCCTTTAACGACTATGCTAGAAAACAAGGCCTTTTAAAGAATAAAGAAAAAGGGTTAGATGGGTCGGACTATCGTGAAGGTTTAAGTGCAGTTCTATCAGTTAAAATTCCTGAAGAGTTGCTTGAATTTGAAGGTCAAACCAAAGGTAAGTTAGGTACCCCTCAAGCACGTAGTGTAGTAGATAGTATAGTGTATGAACAACTGTCTTACTATTTAATGGAAAATGGTGAATTCGCTCAGAGCTTAGTTCAAAAAGCCCAAAAAGCACGTGATGCACGTGAAGCTGCTAAGAAGGCACGTGATGAAAGTCGGAGTGGTAAAAAACGTCGTAAGAAAGAGATTCTTTCAGGAAAACTTACTCCTGCTCAATCAAGAAACCCTAAGAAAAATGAACTATTCTTAGTTGAGGGGGATTCTGCTGGGGGATCTGCCAAGCAAGGTCGAGACCGAAAATTTCAAGCGATTTTACCTCTGCGAGGTAAAGTTTTGAATACCCAAAAAGCTAAGTTGCAAGATATTTTTAAAAATGAAGAAATTAACACAATGATTCATACCATTGGTGCAGGTGTAGGATCAGATTTTAATATTGATGATGCAAATTATGATAAAGTTATCATTATGACTGATGCCGACACAGATGGTGCTCACATTCAAATTTTACTTTTAACTTTCTTCTATCGGTATATGCGGCCAATGATTGAAGCCGGTCGGGTATATATTGCCCTGCCTCCTTTATATAAACTTCAAAAGGGCAACGGTAAGAAAGCTAAGATTAAGTACGCTTGGACTGATGAAGAATTAGCTGAAGATTCTAAGGAATTTGGTCGCGGGTTTGCGTTGCAGCGTTTTAAAGGTCTAGGTGAAATGAATGCTGATCAACTTTGGGAAACAACTATGAATCCGGAAACTAGAACTTTGATTAGGGTTAAGATCGATGATGCCCAACTTGCTGAAAAACGGGTTACAACTTTAATGGGTGATAAAGTTGCTCCTAGAAGAAAATGGATTGATGAAAATGTTAAATTTAGAATGGGCGAAGATGGCTCAATTCTAGAAACAAGTAGAGATTAAAGAGGGTTATTGATTTAGATGGTAGAAATACAAGAACGAATCAAAGAATTACCGCTTGAAGAAGTAATGGGAGAAAGATTCGGGCGCTATTCTAAATATATTATTCAAGAAAGAGCCTTACCTGATATTCGTGATGGTTTAAAACCAGTGCAACGGCGTATTCTTTACGCTATGTACAAGGATAATAATACTTACGATAAACCTTATAAAAAAGCTGCTAAAGCTGTAGGTAATGTAATGGGTAATTTTCACCCACATGGTGATAGCTCAATTTATGGCGCCTTAGTTCACCTTTCTCAAGAGTGGAAAATGCGTGAACCATTAATTGAGATGCATGGTAACAATGGCTCAATGGACGGAGATGGTCCAGCTGCCATGCGTTATACTGAATCACGTTTGAGTAAAATTTCTAATCAATTACTTCAAGATATTGATAAAGAAACAGTTCCCATGATTTTGAACTTTGATGATACTGAATATGAACCAACAGTATTACCAGCTCATTTTCCTAATTTACTCGTTAATGGTTCAACAGGTATCTCAGCGGGTTATGCGACTGAAATTCCTCCTCATAATTTATCTGAGGTAATTGATGCGGCAATTTATCTTTTAAAACATCCTGATGCAGTTACTGATGACTTAATGGAGTTTGTTAAAGGACCTGATTTTCCAACTGGTGGATTAGTTTTAGGTACTAAAGGCATCAAAGAAGCTTATGAAACTGGTCGTGGGCGCATTCAAATTAGATCTAAGACCACGATTCAAGATATTAAAGCTCATCGTCAACAAATTGTTATCACTGAAGTGCCATTTGGTGTTAATAAGGCGATGATGGTTAAGAAAATTGATGAAATTCGCTTGAATAAAGAAATTGATGGAATTGCTGAAGTTCGTGATGAAACCGACCGTCATGGATTGTCAATTGTAGTCGAATTAAAGAAAGGAGCAGACAGTCAAAATATCTTAAACTATCTTTTCAAAAATACTGATTTGCAAGTTTCTTATAACTTTAACATGGTAGCTATTGATCATATGGCACCGGTTCAAGTGGGACTTAAACAAATTCTTGCTTCTTATCTAGAGCATAAAAAAGAAGTTGTCACTAAACGTACCGAGTATGATTTAGGTAAGGCAAAACAACGTCTTGAAATTGTAGAAGGCTTGATTCATGCTCTTGATATCTTAGATAAAGTAATTAAAACAATTCGCTCCTCTAAGGATAAGAAAGACGCAAAAGAAAACTTAGTTCAAAATTATGACTTTACTGTTAACCAAGCAGAAGCTATTGTTTCTTTACAGTTATATCGTTTGACTAATACTGATGTTAATCAATTAAAGGCTGAACAAGCTGAACTTAATGATAAGATTAATACTTTTAATGAGATTTTAAAGGATAATAAGGTTTTAGAAAAAGTTGTTGTCAAGGAATTAAAGACTGTCAAGAAAGAGTTTGGCTCACCAAGAAGAACCGAAATTACTGATAAATCTGAAAAGATTGAAATAAATGAGAAAGCTTTAATGGCTGATGAGGATGTTCGAGTGCTTGTTAGCGAGCAAGGTTACCTTAAGCGTTCTTCATTACGTTCATTCCAATCAACAGCAGACAAAGAAAATGGACTTCCTGATGGCGATCGCGTAGTCTTTGAAAAGACAGTATCTACTCTCAGCAATCTTTATATTTTCACTAATAAGGGAAATGTAATCTTTAGACCAGTTCATGAATTAGTTGAAACTAAATGGAAAGAAACTGGGCAACACTTGTCTCAAGAAGTTGGCTTAGCTGCTGATGAAAAAATCATTAGTGTTTTTGAAATTAAAGATTTGCAGCAAAAACTGAACTTCTTGATTGCCACTAACGATGGTTATATTAAGCAAATTAAGTTAGCAGATTTACAACCAACACGAACTTACAAATCACGGGCGATGATGGTTACTAAGTTAAAGCATGATGATAGTCGTGTGATTGGAATTAACGGGTTAAATCCAGAAAAAGATTACGATATTACTTTGCTAACTAATCAAGCTTATGCTGTAAGATATAAAACTAGTGAAATTCCAACTAGTGGGAGTCGTGCAGTTGGTGTTAAATCAGTCAATTTAAAAGAAGATGATTTTGTAGTTGGTTATGTTGCAGTTCTTCCAGAATATGTAGATTTGGTTAAAGTAGGTTTGATTACCCAAAGAGGCGCTTTTAAGCAATTTAAACTTTCTTTAGTTAATGAAGTAACACGAGCTAAACGAGGAGTGTTAGTTTTAAGGGAATTAAAGACCAAGCCTCATAGAATTACAACTATGACTTGGTATGCTCAAAATCACGAGTTAGAATTAACAACTTCCAGTGATCGTCACATAAAGATTGAAACCAATGAATTTCCATTAGGAGATCGTTACTCCAATGGTTCTTTTATCCTTGATCCTAAAACAGATGGAGTGCCAGTATCATTACGCATATCAAAACCACTTCCTGCAGGTCAAGATGATGTGAGTGACTTATTCAATTAAAAATTTTTAAAAGCAAAAGATAATATTTATTATCATTTGCTTTTTTTGTTAGTCTATTGAGGGAACTTATTAATTACCATTATTAGTTGACGATGTTATCATACTAATTAGATTTATTTTTATAAGGTGGTGTTACTCAATGAAATCTAATCTGAATGCTGTCTTGTCAGCAAAATCGCTCCATTATTTTTTAGAGTTAACAAAAAATATGAGTTATACTCAAACCGCCAATAGTTTAGGAATTACTCAACCAGCTTTGACTCAGCAAGTAAAAAAACTTGAACACGCTGTAGGGGGACCCTTGTTTGTACAGATGGGCAAAAAATTAGCATTAACGCCAGCTGGTAAAGAGTTAGAAAAAACTGCACATAAGCTATTCTCTACGGTTAATGAAGCTCTAGATAATATTCAGCAATCTTCTGATCCAACATCTGGTCATATTTCAATTGGTGTATTAGATGTTATGGAAACAAAGGTTTTAGAAGATTTTTTGATTTATTATCATCAACTTTACCCTAATGTAACAATTTCAACTGAATTATATAATCGTAGTGCATTATGGAGTAAACTTGATAGTTCCGAGATTGATTTGGCCATGACATATTTACCTGATAATAATCTTTCTCAAGAGACAATGAAAGGTTATGTTGTTAAAAAAATTTACTCTGATTCATTAGTTTTTTTAAGTCATAAAGCTGGTAAACAGACTAGTGAAGAATTAACAAGCAAGAAGTGGATTTCCTATACTAAAGACTCTTATTTGCAGCAAGTTATGAATCATTATTATGAAATTCATGAACTTACTGCTTCTCCAGGGGTAGTAGCTCGTTTTTCTGCTTCGGATCAGTTGATTAAATTTGCTCAAGCTAATGAAGACTATAATGCTTTTGTAACAAATAGTTACTATCAAGCTCATTTTGATCAAATAACAATGCATCCTGTGGCGCTTAATCCTGTTATTTACTTTGATAATAGCTTTGTTTCTAAAAAATCTAAGCAAGATATTCCAAGAATTAAACAATTTTTAATTAGTTGGGATGAATATCTTAATCTGAAAAAATATGCTTCTCGTCTAAGGGATGTATAAACTTAAATCTGATTATTGACCCAGGCCAAATATACTGCAATAATTAACATAGTTACTTTTTTAACAAGGAGTTAGATTAAATGGCAAAAGAATTTGTTTTTGGACATCAAAATCCTGATACTGATGCAATTGGTACTGCAATCGCTTATTCTTACTTACAAAATAAGTTAGGTTATGACACTGAAGCTGTTGCATTAGGTGAACCAAATGATGAAACCCAATATGCTTTAGATAAATTTGGTTTTGAAGCACCTCAAGTTATTGAAACTGCTGCTGATAAGGTAGATTCAGTGATGTTGGTTGACCACAATGAACCCCAACAAAGTGTTTCTGATATTGATAAGGTTAAAGTTAGTCATGTTGTTGATCACCACCGTATCATGAATTTTAATACGGCTGATCCTTTATACTATCGCGCAGAACCAGTTGGTTGTACTAGTACTATTGTTTGGAAAATGTTCAACGAAAATGAAATTGAAATTCCAAAGAATCTTGCCGGTTTAATGCTTTCAGCTATTATTTCTGATACTTTACTTTTAAAATCACCAACTACTACTGATGATGATAAAAAGGCAGTAGAAGCTTTAGCTAAGATTGCTGACGTTGATTACAAAGAATATGGTTTAGCCATGCTTAAAGCGGGCACTAATATTGGTGACAAGAGCGAAGAAGAATTAATTGACTTAGATGCTAAGAGCTTTAACTTAGATGGTAATAATGTACGTGTTGCCCAAATTAACGTTGTTGATTTACCAGAGGCTTTGGAAAGAAAAGAAGCTTTCTTAAAGTCTATGGAAGAAGCATCAAAGGCTAATGGCTATGATATGTTTATGTTACTCATCACTAATATCTTAGATTCAGATTCTGAAGCTTTAGTTGTTGGTAGTGATGATAATAAGGCTAAATTTGAAAAGGCATTTAATGCTAAGTTAACTGCAAATGAAGTTAAGTTACCAGGTGTTGTTTCTCGTAAGAAGCAAGTTGTACCTCCATTAACTGAAGCTTTTGAAGGTTAATTTTGTTTAGAGTATCTCTATATAGAGATACTCTTTTTTTATTTTTAACGATCTTAAAAGAAGAATGAAGAATAGAGTTAGAATTTTTACAAAAATAAGCAAAAAAATTAATTTTTTGCTTGACTTGGAGTTTACTCCAAGTAATAAGATATTTTATAAAGTTAAGAAATTAACTTAATTAATCAGAAAAGAGATTTAAATTATGCCTGATTTAACAATTAGAGAAGTAGCTAAGAAATATAATTTAAAGCCTGATACTTTGCGGTACTATGAGCGTATTGGTTTATTACCAAAAGTTCCACGTAAGAAAAATGGTAATCGTTATTTTACCGAAGGAATGCAAGGATGGATTGAAATGGTTGTCTGCCTGCGTCACTCGGATGTACCAGTTGAAGCTTTGATTGATTATGCTGAAATGTTACGACAAGGTGATTCAACTTTAGAAGCTCGTGAAGATTTATTAAAAGAACAACTAGCTAATATTGAAGAAAAAAGACATAATCTAGATCGTTCAATTGCTAGATTAAAACACAAGATTTCGCTTTACGAGTCTGGAAAAATTAAAGAAAATAAAAGTTATTTTGAAGAATACAAAATTCTTGAAGATAACAAAAATACTGAAAAATAAGAAATAGGAGAAATATTATGAACAAAAATAAATTAGTGTTAGGTACTTGGGCATGGGGCGATAATAATTCTTACTTTGGTAACAATTATGATGAAGAACATTTTAAAACTGTTTATCAAGCCGCACGAGATAATGATTTAAACTTCTGGGATACGGCTTATGCTTATGGGGCTGGTTCATCAGAACAAATTTTGGGTGATTTAATTGCAGATACTCCACGTGAAGAGTTAACAATTTCTACTAAATTTACTCCTCAAATGGCAGATAATAGTGCTAATCCAATTGTTACCATGTTAGAAGGAAGTTTAAAACGTTTAGGTTTAGACTATGTAGATTATTATTGGATTCATAATAACGCGGATATTGAAAGATGGACACCAATGATTGCACCATTGGTTAAAAGTGGCAAAATTAAGCATATTGGGGTGTCTAATCACAATTTAAAAGAAATTAATCGTGTTCAAGAAATTTTAGCTAAGGATAATATTAAGCTTGATGCTGTTCAAAATCATTTTAGTTTACTTGATAGAACTTCTGAACAAGCTGGTATTTTAGAATATTGTCAAGAAAATAATATTAAATTTTTTGCTTATATGGTCTTAGAGCAGGGAGCTCTTTCTGGTAGATATACTAGTGCTAATCCATTCCCAGAAAATAGTGTTAGAGCACAAGTTTATAATCACCAACTTGATGAATTAACTAGTTTAGTTGATGAATTAAAGAGCATTGGTAAAAAATACGGTCTCTCTGCAGCGCAAACTGCTATTGCTTGGGCTGTTGCTAAAAATACACTACCAATTATTGGAGCTACTAAAGCTAAGCATGTTGAAGAAGCTGCTAAAGCAATTCAAGTTAACTTAAGCAAAAAAGAAATTAATAAATTAGAAGAAGTGGCATCACGTATTAACGCTAATACCATTGGTAGTTGGGAACAAGACATGCGTGAATAGTTAATAAAACTTAGTATACAAATAATTAAGAAAAGGAGAAATATTATGAAAGATGCACGACTAGAAACTACAGGAAAAATGATTATTAAGGATGAACCTAAACCTGTTATTGAAAAAAGTGATGATGTAATAATTAGAGTTATTAGAGCTTGTGTATGTGGTTCTGATTTATGGGGTTACCGTGGTATTGAAGGGACAGAAGAAAATTCACAAAATACCGGTCATGAAGCCCTTGGGATAGTTGAAGAAGTGGGGGCTGATATTACTTCTGTAAAACCTGGTGATTTCGTTATTGCTCCTTTTACTCATGGATGTGGTCAGTGTCGCGCTTGTGAAGCCGGATTTGATGGAACTTGCATGGCCCATAATGATAATTGGGGCAATGGTTATCAAGCTGAATATATTCGTTTCCAACATGGTCAATGGTCTTTAGTTAAGGTTCCAGGAAAGCCAAGTGATTATTCTGAAGGGATGCTTAAGTCGCTTTTAGCTTTAGCTGATGTTATGGCAACTGGTTACCATGCAGCTCGTGTTGCAAATGTTCAACCTGGTGATACTGTGATTGTTTTAGGTGATGGTGCTGTCGGCCAATGTGCAATTATTGCAGCTAAGATGCGTGGTGCTAAACGTATTATTTCTACTAGTCGTCATGCTGATCGAGCTGCTTTAGCTAAAGAATTTGGTGCAACTGATAATGTTCCAGAACGTGGAGAAGAAGGAATAGAAAAATTATTAGAAATGACTAATGGTGGGGCCGATGCAGTTCTAGAATGTGTGGGTACTGAGCTTTCAAATGAAGAGGCAATGAGAGTAGCAAGAAATGGAGCTATTGTAGGACGTGTAGGTCTTCCTCATGGTAGTAAGATTGATCCAGCCCCAACTTTCTATAGAAATGTGGCTTTAGCTGGTGGATCTGCTTCTGTTACTACTTATGATAAAGATATTCTACTTAAGGCGGTTCTTGACGGTAAGATTAATCCAGGTAAGGTTTTCACAAAAACTTTCACTCTTGACGAAATTGATGATGCTTACAAGGAAATGGCAAATAGAAAAGTTATTAAATCTTATATTAAAGTAAGTGAGTAAGAAAAATTTAAAGGAAATAATTTATGAAAACTACAATTTTTTTATTTCACCCAGATTTAGCCACCTCTCGTGTGAACCGAGCTTTAGCACAAGGTGTTGATAATGATATCGAAGTTCGTGATATGTATAAACTATATCCAGATTTTAAAATTGATACAGAAAAAGAAAAACAAGTTTTAGCAAAATCTGATCGAGTAGTCTTACAATTTCCAATGTATTGGTATGGTGCACCTGCCTTAGTTAAACAATGGGAAGTTGAGTCCTTAGAGGCCGGTTGGGCTTATGGCATTGGGGGAGATGCTTTAAAAGGTAAAGAGTTACTAATTGCAGTATCTCCTGGAGCTAATAATTATGGTCGTGAGGGCTTTGCTAAATATACAGTTCATGAACTTTTACGACCTTTTCAAGCTACTAGTCGGCTCATTAATATGAATTATTTAACACCCTTTGTAACTATTGGAGCGAGTCATATTAGTGATAAAGATTTAACTGATCAAGCTAAAAAGTATAATACGTACTTACATCAAGAAAATATTCCTATATTAGATAATTTTGAATAGGGGAGACATATGTATATACTAAATATTAAGATTAAAGAAAATCCTGTAGACAAGAATAAATTAGCCAAGCATCGCGAATGGTTTAAAAAATATTTTGATCAGGGTAATTTCTTAATTGTTGGTCCTTATTTAGATATAGAAACAGCTGGTGTAATTATTGCTAAAGCTAATTCAAAAGAACAAATAGAAAAAATTATTAGTGAAGATGTTTTCTATCCAAATGAAGCTGAGTATGAATTACATGAATTTCAAGCGAATTTAGTAGCAGATAAACTAGATTGAGAATAAACTTTTAAATTTTTATAATTTAAAATATTAAAAAATCGTTGATTATTAAAGGTTTATATCATTAGGTTAAACCATGCTTATCAACGATTTTTATTATTTTTAAAATTAATGTTGACAAGCAACAATAAAAAGATATAATTATTGATGTAATGTTGATAAGCAACCAAATATATTAATAAATAAAGAAAGGAATTTATTCTCATGAGTAAAGTATTAGTAATTAAAGCACACCCACATGCAGAAGGTAGTTTGTCATTAGCAGTTGGTAATGAATTTATTAAAAAGTATCAAGAAAGCCATCCTGATGACGAAGTAATTATTCGTGACTTATTTGATGGTGAAGAAGTACCACAATTGGATAATATAACTTTTGCGGCTTGGAAAAAGCAAAAGAATGGTATGCCATTAACTGATGAAGAAAAAGATGCAATTACTCGTCATAATACTTGGTTGGATGAATTTATAAATGCCGATAAATATATCTTTATTAATCCAATGTGGAATCACTTTATGCCTGCACAAATGAAAGCTTATCTTGATGTAACTGCTGTTACTCACAAAACTTTTAAATATGGTCCAGATGGTAAAGTAATTGGTTTATTACCAGATAAGAAGGTTATGCACATTCAAGCTGCTGGTGGATTATATCATGCTAATGGTTTTGATGATCCAGCTGCTAAAGCAGACTTTGGTACTAACTACCTTGATTATGAAATGAATTTTTATGGAATTACTGATGTAGATCACATCTTTATTGAAGGTGCAGATATGATGCCAGATAAGCGTCAAGATATCTTAAATGCTGCGTTGAAGAAAGCAGATGAAAAGGCAAAGATGTTCTAAGGATTACAACAGTTATTTTTCTTAAAACCCATTTGTATTTTAAATGGGTTTTTTGTTTGCTAGAATATTAGTTGAAAGAGACAATATCAAGAAAGGAGAAAATATAGATGTCTATCCCAGAAAAAGATGTATATAATGCAATTAAAAATATTCGTTTAACTAGAGAGAATCCTCATGGTACGCAGGAGCAAACTTGGATTGCTAATCACGTAAATGATTGTGAGCTAAAAGGGATAATTTGTAAGCTTTCTGTGGGAGCACTCCATATTTTGTCAGATTTAGAAAGGGAATCTAAAACTGGTAATGATTTAGCTTGTAATTTAAATTTAACTCGTGGTGGAGTAAGTAGAGCAAGCAAAAAATTATGCGACTTTGGATTAATTACAACTAGTCAAAAAAACGGTAATAAAAAAAATATTTACTACACATTAACAGATAAGGGACGTGAAGTTGCAGAAGCTCATGATCAATTGCACTGTCAAATGGAAACGCAAATGATGAAAGAATTTACGGAAAAATATTCTGTAGATGAGCTGAATTTAATAAGTAAATTTTTGAAAGATGTACTTAAATTTGAAGAAAAATTAAATACAATATAAAAAGTAGCTGGGATATTAATTTTCTCAGCCACTTTTTATATTATAGTTATTTTTTATAAAAAAATAGAACCATGCTCTTTCTAAGCATAATTCTATTTGTAATAATATTTACTTGATAACACCAAATCCGCCAGTCCAATTAATTTGTTCACGAGCAGCAAGTGTCATTTGTAAGAAGCCTAGAGCTTCCATTTCACGGGCACGCTTTAAGCTACCTGCGTCCATGGTTTTTAGTGGAGAATCTTGTAAAGCCTTTACCAAAGTTTCTTTAGCTTCTGCATCATCACCAGCAATTAAAACAGTTGTAGTCACATTGTCACCAACTTTACCACTGGCAAGAGTAGCTGCGAATGTAGTGTTAAAAGCCTTAAGAACTTTACTATTTGGTAGCTTTTCTTGCAATTGTGCAGCAGCAGAACTATCAGCTGGAACAACAAGTTCATCCCAAGTATCAAAATTTAACGGATTAGCAATATCAACTACAATCTTGCCGTTAAACATATCACCATATTGCTTAACAATAGCATCTTCTGCTCCATAAGGTACAGCTAAGATGACGATATCACCAAATTCAGTTGCTGGGTGATCAACATCTGCGTAGGTTACCTTATTGCCCATTTCTAAATTCTTACCAATAGCCTTACCCATGTTACCAGTACCAATAATAGTTATATTCATTTTAAATCATCCTTTCGATAAACATCTTACACACTTACTATATATTAGTTACTTACTTTTGTAAAGGTAAAATATCAAATATTAATATATATAACTAGATTTGCCCAAAATACTAAAATTATATAATATTTTGTTATTAATTATAGTTTAAAAATTAAATAGATTGGATTAGATATATGGACGCAATTACTAGAGCAAAATTCGTAATCCGAAGTTATCGTTCGCGCTTAAATGATTTAGCGCGATTGAGTGGTATTGAGATTGATCAATTGATTCAATATAATGAAACACCGACTTTACTAGAAGAAGCAAGTTATTCAGTTATTAATAAACTTGAACAATTTTACTATGTAGATAAGTTATCAAATCAAGAAACTATTAAGATTGCAACTGAAATTCGAGATTTATTGAAAAAATCATCGGATAGTCGGGTTAGAGATATAGCTCAAAAAATCGAATCTAACCCAGCAATCGTATCAAGATTGATTTTTGATTAAAAATACGTGCGCGAACTCCTAAATTTAGTCATGAGTAGTCAAGAAATAAAAAGTTAAAACAGATGTAAGTTAGAAAGCTTTAGGTTACAATGAGGGGGCTAAGCTATTTTAGAAAATATATTTTTGTAAAAATTAATAAAAAAGCAAGATAGGGGAAATAATTGTGGAAATTATTCATTTAAGTTACCCAATAAAGATAAAATTTACAAAACCTTGTGTATTAGCGCTAGGTTTTTTTGATGGTGTTCATCACGGTCACCAACATTTGATAAAGGTTGCTAAAAAAGAGGCGGTTAAAACAAATTTGCCACTAATGGTCATGACTTTTGATCGTCATCCTAGTGAAGTTTATGCAGGTAATAATAAATTTGAATATCTTGATACAGTTGAAGAAAAAGCTGCTAAAATGACTAAACTTGGTGTTGACTATTTAGTAGTGATGAAATTTACTAAAGATTTCAGCAAAATTTCTGGCCAAGAATTTGTTGATAATGTCATTGTTAAATTAAATGCACAAACAGTTGTAGCCGGTTTTGATTATACCTATGGCCCGAAAGAAATTGCTAATATGAGTCATTTGCCAGGATTTGCAAGAGGAAGATTTAAAATTGTTTCAGTTCCAGAACAAGTAGTTAATGGTAAAAAAATTAGCTCAACTAAAGTTCGTAAACTAATTTCTGAAGGTAAGATGGACCAAGTCTCTGATCTATTAGGACATCATCATATAATGAGTGGAGTTGTGATTCATGGTTTACGTAATGGGCATAAACTAGGCTTTCCTACTGCAAATTTAAAATGGGAAGAAAAGAAAATTATTCCTAAAATTGGTGTTTATGCAACTAAAACTAAGGTTAATGATAAATGGTATAATTCAATGACAAGCGTGGGATATAATGTCACTATTGGGGAAGGAAAACAGATATATATTGAATCTCATATTTTTGATTTCGATGAAGATATTTATGATCAACCTATTGAAATTAAGTGGTATAAATATATGCGCGGGGAGATTAAATTTAAAAATTTAGATGAATTAAAGAGACAATTAGAGAAAGACGAAACTACTATTAAGTCATATTTTAAGAAAAACAAATCATAAATGACAAGCTAGCTCAGTTGAGCTAGTTTTTTTACTAATGATTTATTTCATTAATAATTTAAGTGGATTCTCTTTACTTTTTTTAATTTAATGGTACATTAATCATATAATAAGTAAGCGCTGTCAATATATAGAGAAGGACTTGATAAGTGAAAGTTAGAGACTATGCTTTGGTGGTGTCTAGCTTTTTGTATTTTTTATTTTAGGGAGAAAGGTTTTAATGAATAAGGTTTTAGCAATTAACTCAGGTAGTTCGTCTTTTAAATATAAATTATTTTCTTTACCAAATGAGGAAATTCTAGCAGAAGGAATGGCAGATCGTGTTGGGATGGCCGAGTCTTCTTTTACAATGAAATTAGCTAAAGATAAAAAATATACTAAAAAAGTTTCTATTCCCGATCAAGAAAAAGCTGTAGGTCTACTTCTAGAAGCATTACAAGAATATAATGTTGTTAAAGATATTAATGAAATAGTAGGAGTAGGTCACAGAATTGTTGCTGGGGGAGAGTATTTTAAAGATTCGGCGATTATTGATAAAAATAATTTACAGAAAATTTTTGAATTAAAGGAATATGCTCCTTTACATAATCCTGTAGAAGGTAAAGTAATCGAAGCATTCATGAAACTTTTACCTGGAGTTCCAGAAGTAGGAGTGTTTGATAGCTCGTTTCATCAAACTTTAGATCCTGTGCATTATTTATATTCTGTTCCCTATAAATGGTATGAAAAATATGGTGCCCGCAAATATGGTGCCCACGGAACTTCTGTACGATATGTCTCTCAACGTGCTGCAAAGCTAATAGGGAAAAAGATAGAAGATTTAAAACTTATTGTGTGTCATTTAGGATCCGGTGCATCCGTAACTGCTGTTAAAAATGGTAAGTCATATGATACATCGATGGGCTTTAGCCCACTTGCTGGAATTACTATGAGTTCACGTTCTGGGGATGTAGATCCATCCTTGATTGAATTTATTATGGATAAAGAACATCTTTCTATGAAAGAAATGATTAATATCTTAGATAATAAATCAGGTTTATTAGGTATTTCAGAACTTTCTCCAGATATGAGAGATATTAGACATTCGCTAGATAATCCTCAAGCAAAATTAGCTCGTGATATTTTTAAAAATCGTCTTCTTCGTTATGTGGGGGCCTATCTTACTGAAATGGGTGGTGCAGATGCCATCATCTTTACGGCTGGTGTAGGTGAACATGATAAAGGAGTTCGTAAGTCTCTGATGGAAGGACTTAAAATATTTGGAGTTTTACCGGACCTTAAAGCTAATGAAATAGGCGGTGAAAACACAATTACTAAACCTGAATCTAAGATTCGTGTTTTAGTGATTCCAACTGATGAAGAATTGATGATTGAACGTGATGTGGTGCGTCTAGCCCATCTGGATTAAGAATTAGCTTATATTGCTGATTTTCTCTATAATTAGTATTGTAGTTAAATAAATTTAGTAGCGTTAGCTAAAATAGAAAGAGAATAATTATGGAATACTTAACCTTAAATACAGGCATAAAAGTACCGGTACTTGGATTTGGCGTCTACCTGATTGATCCATCTGAAACTAAGCAAGCAGTCTTAACTGCATTAAAAAGTGGATATCGCAGTATTGATACAGCACAATATTATCAAAATGAACAGCAAGTAGGTGAAGCTATTCGTGAGAGTGGTATTCCTCGTGAAGAGATTTTTGTAACAACGAAGGCTGCTACCGATGGCTATGAGGCTACTAAGCAGGGAATAGAAGAATCTCTCAAAAAGGCTGGATTAGAGTATTTTGATATGATGATTTTACACTGGCCAATGGAGCATTCTATCGATTCTTATCGAGCTTTGAGGGATGCATATAAAGAAGGTAAACTCAAAAATATCGGTATTTCGAATTTTAACATTAATCAGACTAAGGAAATTATGGCATCAACCGATGTTAAACCTGTGGTAGATCAAATTGAAACACATATTTATCTTCAACAAGGTAAGATGCATAAATTTTTAACTGAAAATGATATTATTCATGAATCATGGTCACCATTAATGGAAGATGCACACACTAACTTAACTAATCCAACTTTGAAAAAAATCGGTGAAAAATATGGTAAAAATGGAATACAAGTCATTTTACGTTTCCTTACACAGAATAATATTATGACCATCCCACGTTCAACTAATCCAAAGCACATTAAAGATAATATTGATATTTTTGACTTTAACTTAACTCCTGAGGAAATGGATGAAATTCGTGCCCTTGACCGTCGTCAACCTATTGATGGCTGGCCAGCAGAAATGCGCATTGATGAGTAATGCGTAAGGTTGACTGTAAGCCACAAAAAATAGCTTCACTTATAATTAGTGAAGCTATTTTTTGTATGAATAGTGAAATAAAAATTAATCTAAAATGCCTCTTTAGTTGAAAAAAGAGGCATTTTCATTGCCATGAAAAATATTCTGTGATAATGTATCAGTTAAAGATACATTTAACAAATAGGAGGATATGGATTGAAAGATACTAAATTTACTGTTGCAATTCATATTTTAGTAATGTTAGCTACTTCAGATAAAGTACTCAATTCAGATAGTTTAGCTCAGAGTGTAGGGACTAATCCTAGCTATATTAGAAAAATAATGACTTTATTAAAAAAAGGTAATTTAATTTATAGTCAACGGGGGAAATCGGGGATTCAACTTTGTATTCAGCCAGAGCAGTTATCTTTATGGCAGCTCTATCAAATAGTAGAAGGTAAGGAAGTTAATATTTTTCAGGTACATGAAAATAGTAATCCTGAATGTCCAGTTGGTCGAAATATCAAACAAGCTGTTTTTCCTTTTTTAGATGATGCGGAAAAACAGTTACAGGCATCTTTGGCTAGCGATACCCTAGCAGACGTAATTATAAGACTTAAAAGTTTGGAGTTATATAAATGAAAGCAGTTCAACTTGAAAAATACAATTCGAAAAATCCAATTATTAAATTAAGGGATGTACAACCAAAGAGTCTTTTAGCAAACGACGTTTTAGTAAAAGTTACCTTTGCAGGAGTTAATCCTCTAGATAATCTTATTTCTCATGGAGACTTGAGGTTAGTAGTTCCTTATAAGTTACCTCAGATTATGGGATATGAATTTGTAGGGATTATAGAGCAAGTAGGTACTAATGTTTCTCACTTTAAAATAGGAGATCGTGTGTTTGGTCGTAATCCTATTGATAATATTGGTTCATTTGCTCAACAGGTGGTTGTTAATCAAAGTGCGATTGCGAAAGTTCCTAATTACTTATCTAATCAAGAAGCGGCAGCTATCCCTTTAACGGCCCTAACGGCAATGCAAGCTCTCGATAAGTTAGGTGCTCAATCCGGTCAAACTTTATTTATTTCTGGAGGAACAGGAAGTTTTGGTGCGATGGCCATCCCACTTGCTGTAGCCCGTGGTTTAAAAGTTATTACTAGTGGGAGCAGTAGTAAACGTGAGTATGTAGAAAAATTAGGTGTAACTAAATTCATTGACTATAAAAAGGAAGATTATACCAAGGTTATCTCAAACGTAGATTTAGTGATTGATACAGTTGGTGAGAGTGAAATATTTAAAGAATTAAGTATTTTAAAAGAAGGCGGAAAAATTGTTTCCTTACGTGCAATGCCAAATGCTGCCTTTGCTAAATCAATGGGAATGGGTATTTTCAAGCAGATGCTGTTTGCTGTAGCTGCGCATAAAATTGAGAAAGTAGCAAAAAAGAAAAAACAAACTTATAATTTCATTTTTGTAGAAGCTAATGGTTCTCAGTTAGCTCAAGCAAGTAAAATTTTGGATAAAAGTAACATCCATCCAGCTTTAGGCGAGATATACCCCTTATCTAAGGCTAATGACGCCTTGAATGCTGTTGCGAGAGGAAAAAATAGAGGAAAAATTCTAATTAATACTCAAAAAATATAGTAAAAAACATCCCTTTTCTAGGAAAAATTCTAGAGGAGGGATGTTCTTTTGTGTCCAGCTTTTACAATTTTATTTACAAAATCACCAGCTACTTCAGTTACTGTTACCGGCTTATATTTTTTTAAAAAAATACCAACAACATCTAATGCTGCAGCAATTTTATCCTTATGTCCATTACTAAAGACTAAGGTAGGAGATACAACTGCTAAAGGAATGTCGCTACTAGTTAATCTTTTAATAATATTTTGCTTACTATTAATCAACTTTTTATCGCCCAAACTAGCACCAAGAAATCCCATCGCTTTAACATGGTGTTTTTTTGCAATTTTAAGCATGGTTTCTGCAGGTAATTCATTTAATTTTTTAAACTGATCAGGGTGTTTTTCTGATCCACCAATTAAGTCAGCAATATAGGTGATATCTTTAGGTAATTTTTCATCAGTTTGCTCAAAATTAGTCGCATCTGCGCGAATATTATGAATATTTTCGCCAGAAATTTCACTTTTTCCTGAGCGAGAAACAATATAAAATTGAGCGGTTGTATCTTTTTGACGCCAGTATTTAACGACGTTAGATCCAATGTAGCCATTGCCACCCAATAAAACAATATTTGTCATGAAATCACCCTTACTTAATTGTAGTCAACGACAAAATTTTAGCCTTTATATAGATAGAAATCAATTAAGATAAAGATTATTTACCAATGTTTAAAAATTCCCATAAACTGCTGATTTGTTGTAACAAAAGACCACGGCTTTTAATTTTTTAAGCTATAATTAACCTAGTGTATTTTATATTTAGAAAAGAGAAGTTTGTATGGTTAATAATAAAAAATTAAAAAAGCTGTTACACCAGCGTAATAAACAAAATATAAAAAGATCTAAAATTCCTATATTAGAGAAAGTAGAGTTTACAGATGATGATATTGCATTTCCGTTTGCGACCGCTGAAGATATTAAGACTAAAGGTATGCGTCATGAGCTGAATCGTGTAAGAAGATTTACTGCAAAAAATTTTTTAAATAAATATCGTTATAGTGCAACTGATCATAGCTTAATTAAACCTTATTATTATTTAAGAAAATGGTTTAATTGGACCGGTATTGTAGCTGACATCTCTATGCCAACTGGAAATGATTCAACTAAGTTAGATGGTAAAGTATTAATTGATAAATTCTGCTTTGAAAATAAAGTAACTGGTCAAAAAGAGATGCTTGATCATCATATTTGGTTAAATGTTAATAACATTCGCTATTTAATGAATGGTCCCAAATTAACTTTAGGTATTGGGGATGTTATCCAAGCAACTAGTCGAGTAATGCAATATTCTGGTAAAGGTGGATCCGTTGAAAAATTTGGTCTTGGTTCAACAGTTATTCGTGCTGGTGGGATTTTAGTTTCTTATACTAAAAATATTAATTCTCCTAAATCTCAAACAATTACTAGTAACTATGATCATGGTGATGATTGGGTATTAAAGTTAGATAATAGTGGTATTCCTGAATTAACTTTGCAAAATTATAATGAAAATAAAGATATTAGAATTTTTGCTAATAAAGAACATGGTCATGTACTAGCAACTTATCAGCCAAGTCGTTATGTTCATTATTTCGAGCGTTTACAAGAAAGTAGTTCTAATACTCCTATTAAGGTATCCCAAGAACCAATGACTTATACTGCTGTAGTTAGTGACTTTAGAGTATATGATCAAGATAATGAACGTGTACCTAAGATTGTTTTAGAATCTATCACTAATCCTAATGGGCGGGTAGTGTGCGCTCGTAAAATTCTAGATTTTAATGATTCTCTACTTGCATTAGGGACTTTGCGTAAAGGAGATGAAGTATCGTTCAAATTTAAGGGGAGCTTTGATGAGTTGAAGACTAATGAATTGACTAAATTTAAGTTAGTAACTAGTCATCAAACTTATGAACTTCCAAAAGATAAGCGATTACTTTGTGGTTGGATTATGCATTGCTTCTTTTACACTCCAACTAAAGATTACGACTTGATTGGTAAATATTTACATTGGCAACAAGTTATTTCACGCGAAGATGTAGAGGTTACTGATGATAATTTTGACAAATATTATGGCTTAACTGCACCCGAAATTGCACAAAAATTGGAATTAGATAAAGAAGTTGTTCAAAATTATCTTCAAAATGTATTTCCAAATAATAGTGATATCTTGTACTCATATATTGACAGCAATGATATTGAACATCGTTACTATCACCCGGAGGTACTAGCAGAAGTGGAGAACCATTTTAAACACACCAGTCAAAAGGCTCAAAGTGCACTTGAACGTGCGCAAGCAGCTAAGCATGAGTATTCTCATCAAATTAAGGATAAGGTTGCCTCTATCCCAAAGGCAAAAGAAAATCAACCAGTAAGTAGTCGTGAACTTGAACGTAAGTTTCTTGATGCAGTTAGTGAGAAGGAAAAAGTTGAGAAGAATACTGAACCAGAGCACACACCTTCTAAACCAAAGGTAAAGATAATCAAAAAGGCTCCTGTAGCTACTGAAACTACTTCAGTAAGTAATCATTCTAGTGTTAAAAAAGATCCAGTACCAAAAAAAGAATCTCAATCAATTATTCCAGTCTCTTCACCACATCCAGAAGAAAAAGTTACTATCTCAGAATCGGATAGTGACTTTAAAGTAAAGTTTGTTTGTGAGACTGGTGTGTATACCAGTACCCAATTTACTAGTTATATGGCTGCAGCTCAATATATTCAACAACTTACTGAATCTAATAAACTAAATCAATTTTTATTTGTAAAAAATGAACTTGGTCAAGATAGTATGATTTCTGTTAAGCAAGTCTTAGAAGTCAAGGCACTATAAAAAGATTGGAGATAAACTTTGAAAGCGGTAGTTATTGAAGAAGCAGGAGGCCCGGAAAAATTAATTTATAAAGATGTGCCACTCCCTAAAATCAAACCGGGCTGGTCACTTGTTAAAATTATGGGCTTTGGTATTAATCATTCGGAAATTTTCACTAGCAAGGGCTTATCACCTTCTGTTAAATTTCCACGAATTTTAGGAATCGAATGTGTAGGAATTATTGCAGAATCTACTGATACTGACAAGTTACCTGTTGGTCAAAAAGTAATATCAATTATGGGTGAGATGGGACGAGCTTTTGACGGCTCATATGCGGAATACGCAGTGCTACCAAATAATCAACTTTACCCTATTACGACAAATTTAAGTTGGCCAATCTTGGCATCTATTCCAGAAACTTATTACACTGCATATGGATCATTAATTAATTTGCAAATCAAAAAATCTGACAAAGTCTTAATTCGTGGTGGAACCAGTGGTGTTGGTATTGCCTTTTTGAAATTAATTAAAGGTAAATATCCGAAAATCTTTGTTGCTGGAACTAGTCGATCTCTAAAAAAAGAAAAAGAGATGACAAATATCGGCTACGATAGAGTAGTAATTGATCAAGATGGAGAACTGCAAACAAATGAAAAGTTTGACAAGATTTTAGAATTAATTGGGCCTAAGACTGTTAAAGATAGCTTTAAACATACCAATGAATTTGGCATAGTTTGTTCAACTGGCGAATTAGGTAATGAATGGTATCTTAATAATTTTGATCCAATCATGGATATTGCGCCTAATAGCTACTTGACTAGTTTTTATTCAAATAATGTAAATCAAGCCAAAATTAATCAGTTACTTGAATACATTGAGAAGTATCACGTTGATGCTAAGCCTGAAAAGGTATATGACTTAGCTCATGTGGCAGATGCCCATCGTTATTTGGAAAGTTCTCATAGTTTTGGCAAAGTCGTTGTAGTAGAGAAATAATTGAAGTACGTGAATTGACATTGCCTAGTTAGATCATTTGAAAATATTGATACTTTAATTTGTGTAGCCAGTAAGACTCCTTTATTTTTGATTAAAAAAACATGCGCAAACTTGCGACTTTAGTCGTGAGTAGTTCAAAGAGTACATGAATGATAAAGCATCCCCATTTGAGGGATGCTTTTTTATTAGGGATTATTCTGTATAAAATATTTCAAATAAACTTGGTGCAAATACGAATATTCAACTATTTTTTAACAAGTTAGTACTAGAATAAAATAATTGGAAAATTTGATTTAATTAGAGGAGAAAGATAATGAAGCATAAAATAGTTATTACTAGTTTAACTGCAGCTGCGCTTGCTACGGTTTCGTTGACTAGTGTTAATCATGTTGTTAAGGCTGATACGGTTGGTGATGTGTCTACTCAGAAGTCACAATCACCAAAGGAAATTGCTAAAAACAATGTAGCTAGTGCTCAAAAGAATATTGAACAAGCCCAAAATAATGTTAATAAGGCTCAAACTACGCTTGATAATGCACAAGCTAGTGCAAATAAGACAACTGAAGATTATAATGCTCAAGCTAAGCAAGTTGAAAAATCTCAAAATGATTTAGCTGATAAACAAAATACAGTTCAAAAGGCAACTAATGATGTAACTACTGCCCAAAATGAAACTGCTAAGGCTCAAAATCTACAAAGTATCGAAAATGCTAAACAAGCAGTAGAAGATAAAAAAGCTGATATTGCTGCTAAGCAAAATGCAGTATCTGAGGCACAAAAGCAAGAAGCTAGCAAACAAGAGGCAATAAATAAGGCTAGTGGGGATGTTAAATCTGCTCAAGCTAATCTAGCTACTAAAGAAAATGCTAAAAAGATAGCTGATAATGAAGTTCAAAATGCTCAAGATGCATTAAAAGGAACTGATATTGATAAGATTCAAAATGATATTAATAACTATCAAAAGAATATTAATGATCTCTCCAATAATATCAAAACGAATCAATCAGTGTTAGAGCATAATCAAGAAACATTAAAGAATAACCAAGCTAAGCTAAGTGATACTAATACTAATCTTGCTCAAGCTAAAGAAAATTTAAACAAAGCTGAAAAAGATGTAGCTATTAAACAAGCTGAATTGGATAAAGCTAATGACCAATTAACTAAATTACAAAACAGTGGTCAAAGTAGTCTTTCCAAAGAAGAAATAGCTGCACAAGTTAAAAATGCCCAAAACGAAATTAAGAGTGCCCAAAATGCGCAAAATGAAGCTACAAAAATCTTACTTCTGCTAAATCAAATGTAACTAGTGCACAATCTGCGTTGCGACAAGCTCAAGATAATTACAATTCTGCTAAATCAGCATTAGATAGTGCACATGCTGAATTAAAGCAAGCCCAAGATAAATATAGCAGCACTAAATCTGCTGTTGATAGTTATACTACAGATAGTTACAGCACTAACGTAGCTAAAGCTCAAGATACATTAGATAAAGCACAAACTACTAAAACCGAGGCTGATAATAATGTAAGTCAAGCTAATAAAGATTTAGAAGATAAGCAGAAAAATCAAACTGATGCTATTGATAATTATAACAAGGCCGTAAGTGATTATAATAATGCTCAAGCTAACCTTGCTCAGGCTCAAGTAGCCCTAAAAGCTGGTCAAGATACTGTCGCCGATAATCAAGCTAAGCTTACTAAAGCACAAACTGACTTAGCTAACCTCAATAATGAAAATGCTGATCTAACGCAAGAATTGAGTGATGCTAAGCAAACTGTCAATGATAAGACCTTAGCTGTAAGTAGTAGTCAAACTGATCTAGATAATGCTAATGCACAATTAGCTGATGCAAATGAAGCTAAGACTAACACGCAACATGCAATCGAGCAAGCTCAAACTGATTTAACTAACGCTCAAAATAGCTTAAGTGATTTGCAAACTAAATATGATAATGCCAAAACGGCGTTTGATAAAGCTAAAGAGCCATATGAACAAGCAGCATCAATGGGTGCTAATGATATTAAACTTGATCAAGATTATCTCGATATGGTCAAGAAGTATACTGACGCATATACAGCATATTGGAATGATACAACTAACACTGTGTCAAATCCAGAAAACGATCCTCAATTCATGAACGATGCGCGTAAGGTATCTGATGAGAACTGGGTCGAAAACCGTTATGTTCATAATAATTATGACAAGAGTCGCACAGTTGATGTGATGAACTTGACTGATGCTGAGCGTTTAGAACTTAACATCTTTACCGTTAACTTACTTAACTCTGTTCGCAGCCAACTTGGTTCACCACTCCTTACACTCAATAAGAGTGCAATGAATTTGGCTCATGACATCAGTGACGGTTATACTGCTGATAATCGTAGTTGTCTTGATGGTAAACACCATGATACTAAGGTGATCAATACAGTTGCTAATAATTATGGCTTAATGTATGACGATGACTATTCTGATAATTATTATGAAGATATGTCTAGTTTTTGGACGACAGGATATTCTAAGGAAGATTCCGTAAATCAAGCCGATGATACGGTAACTACTCTTACGAATACAGCTATGACAATGTCTCCAATCGATACCACAATGAATATGGACCACCTTAAGTATGAGATCTATAAGTCATTGATCGGGATGATCTTTGCTGATGACGAATGGGATCATATGCAAGACCTTACGGGTACAATTAAGAATGATCCAAAACTTGTTGATTCTAAAGATACGGTATACTACTATGGTTTCTCACTTTCCATGCTTAATAATCCACCTGTAGGTAATACCCGTAATGGTGTTAGTGACCACTTCGAAATTATTAAAAGTGATGATATTCAAGACCCAACTAAATTCGATACTTCAGCAAATGTTGATCATAAAACGTTAATGCAGTATCAAGCAGACTTAAATGATCTCGCATCTGGTGATCTATCAACACTGCAAGATGCATATACGGCCGCTGAGTCGACCCTTACTAGCGCTAAGAGTGCCGTTGATGATGCTAATACTAAGATCAGCAATGCTCAAGATGCACTTAAGAGTGCGACTGCGCGTTTAGCTAGTGCTCAAAATGCTGCCGACGTAGCTCAAAATGCCGTCAAACTTGCTCAAGTTCGCCATGATGAAGCAACTAATGCTGCAACTGCTGCTCAAAACAAGGTTGACACTTTACAAGCTCAATATGATAGCTATCATGAATAACTTCATGCAGCTTAATAATGATGTCATGAATTATCAAACAGCAGTAAACAATGCTCAAAATAATATTAGTTCATTACAATCTGCTGTTCAAAGTGCACAAGATGATGTTACGGCCGCACAAAGTAAAGTTGATAGTGCTAAAGTAGCTAAAGATAACGCAACTAATGATGTCACTAGCGCCCAAAGTAAACTGGATTCGACTAAGAATAAGCAAACCAGTGCCGCATCCGCAATTGCTAGCGCTAAAACAGCTTTAGCCAAAGCTAAATTAGCACTTAAGGATTACACTGCTCAATTGGCTACTTTACAAAATAATCAATCATCAGCTAAAGCTGTAGTAGATAACGCTCAAAGTAAGGTTGCTTCTGCTCAACAAACTACAAATAATGCTAAAACTACAGTAGAGAATAAGCAAAGTGATTTAACCAGTGCTACTAATAACTTATCTGCTCAAATCGCTGCTTTAAATAAAGCTAACTCCGATTTAGCACAAGCTAAGCAAGATTTGGCTAATGCTAAGAATGCTGTAGATATTACTGCTATTAAGCAATATGTAGCAGATGCTAAGCAAGCTTTACAAGTGACCAAGAATAACCAATCTCTTGCACAAAAGAATGTAACTGATTTACAAAATAGTTTAACTAGCTTACAAACGGCAACCGCTAATACTCAAAAAGCATTAGAAGCGAGTCAAAAAGCTCTTAATGATCAAAACCAAGAATTAACTATTCAAAAGCAAAACTTATCTGCAGCTAAGAACCGTCTTGCTAGCTTAATTGCCTCTGACAGTCAAAAGTCTGCTAACTTAAACAAAGCTTTGTCGGCTCAAAAACAAGCTGTCTCTGATGTTGCTGATGCACAAGCCCAGTTGACTAAGGCTAATAATGCTCTTAAGGCTGCTCAAGAAGGTAAGACAAATCTAGAAAAAGATATTGCTAATAAACAAGCTGCAGTTAAGAAAGCTCAAGAAGAGTTGAAAGACTTAACCACTAAGCGTGATAATTTACTTAATGCTCCGCAGAAGTTAGATGCTGCTAAGAAAGAGCTTGAACAAGCACAAGCTGATGTTAAGATTGCAGAAGCTGCTTTAAAAGCAGACCAGGCTAAGTTATCTGAGTTGAAGAAAGGTAAAGAGAGTGCAGAAGCTAAGTTAACTCAATCTCAGACTGATTATAATCAAGCTAAGCAAGATTTAACTACTGCCCAAGATAAATTAACTAAGGCTCAAGATACTTTGACTGAAATTGAAGGCCAAGAACAAGTAGTACAAGACTTAGCAAACCAAGAAGCTCAACTCCAAGCTGAAACTACCAAGAATACTGAACCTAAAAAGACCTCAGAAACTAAATCGTTTACATTAACACATAATGCTCTTGTTTATGATAAGAATGGTAATGTAGTTACAGTGAACGGAAAGAATAAAGAGTTCTACACCGGTAATTCTATTACGGCTCTAGAAAATGCTAAAATTGTTACTATTAATGGTAAGCAGTTCTATCAAATTAGTGAGAATGAATTTATCAAGGTAGCAAATGTCAAGAAGAGTATTTCGTTTGCTACTAAGAAGATTAAGTTAACGCACAATGCCTTTGTATACGACAAGAATGGTAAACGGATTAAGCTTACTTGGATAAGACGTGGTAAGTCAATTAAGACTTCAAAGATTGTCGTTATTAAAGGTAAGAGATACTACCAAATCAGCAATAATAAGTTTGTTAAGGTCGCCAACACTAAATTAAAGACCCATACGACACAGACTACTGCGAGAATTAAAGATAAGTTGAATCATAAGATTGCGACTGTAGATCGTTTAGGCAAGAAGAATGGTCACTATGTATTAGGTGGACGTACTTATAAGCTAAATGAAAAACATACAATTAAAGGTAAGACTTACTACAAGATTTCTGGTAAGAATGATTGGATTGTCGCAAGTAAATTGAAGATAAATAAATAATAGATTGAAAGAGTTTAGGAAAAATAACTCCCTAGACTAAAAATTAAGAGTAAGAATTCTATTTTTGAAATCTTACTCTTTTTTTGTGCTTTCTTTTTGTTAAAGCAGTCCCGTTTAGGATTCTTCTGTTCCAGTATTTACTTAAGTTCATCATTATGACCATCAATCAAATATCTGTTTCTAACATGACCTCATGATGTTAGTGACTTAATATTTACGACACCATTAATTTTTCTAAAAATTATAAATAAACATAAAAAATTTAAAAACTAGTTACTGCGTAGTTGTTATTTTATTTTTCTAATTATTAAATACAGACTAGTTTAAATAGAAAGAAATTAAGAGATATTTACTTTATTTTTTAATAATTCATGATTAATAAAAATTTTATCGACTTTTTACCGTAATTTTAAGTATATTAAAAATTTTGAGATTAGTTTAGGAACCATCATTTTTGATGTTAAAGAACATAGATTATAAAGGGATGCAACCAAAATCTTTCAATTTATTGCCCTTCAGTGATAAAATAAAACAGTTAAGAAAGAAGGAGGAGTTATTATGACATACCCACAATTAGATTTAGCAAATGTAACTGGTCCTAAGGCAACTATTAAGACTAATCATGGTGACATTAAGATTCAACTTTTTGAAAAACAAGCACCAATGACAGTTGAAAACTTTATTCGTTTAGCTAAGAAAGACTACTATAATGGCACTACTTTCCACCGTGTAATTAATGACTTTATGATTCAAGGTGGAGATCCTAAAGGTGACGGTACTGGTGGTCAAAGTATCTGGGGACATCCATTTGAAGATGAATTTTCTCCTGAATTATTTAATATTCGTGGTGCCGTTTCGATGGCTAACTCAGGTCCGAATACTAATGGTAGTCAATTCTTCATCGTTGAAAATAAGAATATGCCTAAACGCTTCATCAAGCAATTAGAAGATGCAGGTTATCCTAAGGAAATTATCAAGGCTTATAAGCAAGGTGGTACCCCATGGCTTGATGGTCGTCACACTGTTTTTGCTCAAGTAATCGATGGCATGGATGTTGTTGATGAAATCGCCAAGGTTGAAAAAGCTGCTAATGATAAGCCAAAAGAAGACGTTATTATCACTACAATTGACATTGAGGGCTAATTTTTTAAAGATATGTTCAACTTTACGGAACATATCTTTTTTCTTATCTTATAATAAATAGTGATAGTTATAAGAAAGTAGGAATAAATTGTGAATTGGAAATCAATGTTAGATAAAAATAAACCTTCTGAATCGCGGCTTTTGGCTACAGCATTAACTTTTTCGGGAGGTTTTGTAGATGCGTATACTTATATCCAGCGGGGACATACTTTATCAGCGGGACAGACGGGTAATGTAATCTTCTTTGCTTCATCCTTGGCTAGTCACAATGTTAGCGGGATGATTAATCGTGGTTCGACGTTTTTAGCCTTTACGATTGGTTTGATAATGGTAGGGTTATTTCATAAATATGTAAAAAGTAATTATTGGCGCGTTTTCTGTCTATTTCCAATTTTATTTATTTGCGCTATTGTAGGTTTTTTACCGGCTTCCGCACCTAATTACTTAATTGTGCCGGCAACAGCTTTTGGGATGGCAATTCAAAATGCCTCATTCAGTAAAATAGAGGGCATGGGTTACAATAACGTATTTACAACTGGTAATTTAAAAAAATCTGTGGTTGCCTGGTCAGCGTACTTTTTTGGTGAAGATAAAACCCAATATACTGCGGCTGTAAACTACATGTTGGTAGTAATCGCCTTTGCCTTAGGGGCAATTATTTCCGCACTATTACAAACAATTTTTAACTTAAAAACAATTTGGTTTGCGGTAGCTTTATTAGGCGTAACTGACATTGTATACTTAATTTCTCTACGAAAAAGAAATAAATTTTCTGTAGCTAGTCATGATTAATCGTTGACCAAGTTAAATAAAAATGATAAATTATAGATAATATTAAAAAGATTTTGAAAAGTTGAGTAATTAGTTCAAACTTTTTTAAAGAGAGTTACTGTTTTGGTGAAAGGTAATAAAAGGTTGACTAATGAATATGGACTTGGATTTAATCTATTTTGGTGAAATACTTTTATTTAGCCGATTTCGGGGTTGTTGCCGTTACCATAACAAGCTATTGATAGATAGTTAGTAAGATTTTCTATGTAAGTAGAAGATAAACAAAGGTGGTAACGCGAAGCACTCGTCCTTTCTAGGATGGGTGCTTTTTTGTTTAGGAGGTTTTTCAATGAGAAAGAAGAGAATCAGAAATCGTATAATTTGGTCAGTAATTACAGTGTTTATCTTAATTACCGGCTGGTTTAGCTTTGGTCCTCAACCTAAAGTGGATAAGACTAAGGTTGTTACTGTAGGAATAGTGGGTGCTGCTAAAGGTGAAAAAGCTATCTGGAATAGTGTAGCCAAGACAATGAAAGAAAAGTATGGAGTTACTTTAAAAATTAAAAGTTTTGATGGTTATGACTTACCTGATAAAGCTCTTAAATCAGGAGATGTCGATTTAAATTCTTTTCAACATTATGCTTATTTAAAAGAATGGAATAAGGCTAATCACGGTGGAATTGTAGCGATTGGTGATACATATATTGCACCGATTCGATTATATAGTAAGAAGTACAAGAGTATTACAGATCTACCAGATGGAGCGACAATTGCTATTCCAAGTGATGCGACAAATGAATCGCGTGCCCTTTTTGTATTAAAAAATGCGGGTTTAATTAAGCTACGAAAAGGAAAAACCTTAGTATCAATTGCTGATATTACTTCTAATCCACATCATTATCATATAAAGGAAGTAGCTTCCGAACAAACCAGTCGAGTCATATCTAGTGTTGATGCAGCAGTTGTAAACAATGATTTTTCAGGACCTGCTGGCTTAGGAAATAAAGAAACTATTTTTGTTGAACCGCTAAATAAGGACTCTAAACAATGGGTTAATATTATCTGTGCTCGAACAAAAGATAAGAATAATAAAGTTTACCAAGAAGTAGTTAAAGCATATCAATCCAAGACTACTAAACAACTTTATAAAAAGTACTATGGTAATAAACAGATTGCCGCTTGGGATAGTAAGTTATAGAAAGAGGTATTAGTAATACGAGTATACTATTTGATAATATAATTAGATTTTACTGATTAAAAAATCTTATAGAGAATGCGCTAAATTATCTCTGTAGGATTTTTTCTTTTAGCTTTTTTAATCTTACATTAGAATGTAAGAAAATATGTAAAAATATTTGTGCATATAAGTATTATTTCAACGACAAGATATAATTAAGCCTTTACCATTGATATAGGTAAGTGGTGTTTGAGGAGTAAGAAGATAAATTTATAAGCCACAAACGATAATAGAAAGGAAGGTTAATGCGTAGCCGAGGTTACGTATAACTAAAGAAATGAAGAATAAAAAATTAACCAAAGTATTAAAGAAAATGACGACGGCCGCCATTTTGTCAATCGCCCTTGCCAGTCCGCTCACCGCTAAAAGTGCTAGCGCCGCTACTTACAACGCCGCCGACTACTTTCCGGCTGGCACAGATGCAAGTGTGATTCCGACTGAAGACATGTACAGAGACAATTACAATAGTTACTTCCGCAACTTTAAAAATAGAAGTGCTAACATTTACATTAATGATAAAACTGTTAAGAAGGTCTTTCAAAAAGCGGCTAAAGCTTGGGCACCAGTCTTTAAGTTCAAGTTTGTCAGTTCCGCTAAACATGCTGACTTCAATTCTGCTAAATATGCCAATGTCGTGGTTAAAAAAGACGGCGGTGCGCAAACGAATTGGGCTACAGTTAATAAAGCTCAATTATTCTCTGGTTCGATGAAAACTCTTAAGCAAATAAAGAAAGACTTTCCTACATATTATAGATTAAAGGGGGGGTTGGTATAATGTTTATGCTGATGGTAAGATCACTAATTACAAGAAGTGGAAAGCTTATCATAAAAAAGAACTAGCTGGCGGATCTGAGGCTGTGAAGATGTACAATAGATTAATTAGTTCTACTGCCTATTTATATGCGCCTGAAGCTGGAATGTGGATCCCATCCGATTCAGATACTGGAAAGAATTCATGGAACCACTATATTACAGTAACTGCTGGTACCAGAGGCTTGACTCAAGCTCAACAACTCGGTAATGCAGAAGAAATATTAGGTGAAATTATTGCCGGAGAAGTAAATACTGAGGATGATAGCAATGGTAACGGTGGATCCCGTAGCGGAATGTTTACTCATTATAAAGTTACTCAAAATGATCTAAACTGTGTCGATTGGGTCTATGCTCATCCATGGAGCGGTAGTAACGTCTTCTGGGATAATCGAACTGTACTTTCATAGTTAATATTTTTCAAAGTTTGATACTTAAACAAAAACGGATCTATTTAATAGGTCCGTTTTTTGTTTTTGTTGTTAAAAAGGTGGTTGCATAAAGCACTCACCAAGCTAAAACTTAACAGGAGATGATAATTTGAAGTCTTTAGGTGCTTGGCTGGAGTGTATGGGCGTACACCGGATCCGGCACCTAAGAGTTTAATTACCAGCCGTTAAGATTAATTAATTATCTTTTCATCAAAGTAATTATAGCATGATTCTAAAAGACTTTACTTAGTGGAGTCTTTTTTTTTGTTTTATAAATCAGTTTCTGCTCATTTCAGTATACTAATTACAATCTTATTATAGAAAGGTTGTAATCTATGTGATGAAATATAAGAAACGTTTCTCAAAGCGGATCTTAACAGCAGCAGCTCTTTTGTTGTTAGTTCCGCTAGCGAGTCGATCCCAGACTGTTCATGCTGCGGAATGGGACAAACCGTGGGAGCCGGGTCTGATACCCACTTACGGTATTGCGCCTAACGAAGCAACCGGAAAAGGTGGTTCTGGTAGTAAACTTGGTGTTGACTTAGGCGGAACCGCTAAGAAAAAAGGCTATGGCTCAGTTGATGGAAAAACAAATGCCGAAAATATCCATAAAGATGTTTTAACTGGCTATCTCCAGTTGAATAAAAACATCAGTGGTCAACCAATCGGTTCGAATGGGAAGAAATTCAGAACCAGTAAGGAAGGTGATGGCAACGTTACTTGGGTCGTTTACACCCAACCATCAGATTCTGATGCGGGCAAAGTCGGCATGTACTATAAGAAGGCTTTAACGTATTACCCTAACATGGATAATAAGACCAATAAGGGTAAAAGTTCTTCACCTATTACCTTAGATGCCTACTTGATTTGGAATGGTTCTTATCGACCGGGTGAAAACGGGAGCAATAATAACCTCCAATTTAGTACTAAAAACATTTCTGTTAAAGAACCGTATCAAGGAGCCGCTAACTTTACCTTGATACTTTATGATAGTAAAACTGGTAGGAAATTTAAGAAAATCAAACCTCAGATTATGCAAACTGATATTGACTATAAACAAGGTCTGATTTTCAATACGCCCTAGTATTTGATCTATGATAGTTCCACTGCATTGAATGCGGGTGGTAATTATGGTTGGTCGATTTCTACTCCGGGCAAAACCAAGGTTTTTGGTGATAGTGGTCATAAAAATGGATCACAAGGTACAGTACTTCCTGAGCAAAAGAAAGGGCAGATCTCCTATGTTCCGGCCACAGCAACTAATTCATTCAATGTAACTTTTGTGCATGGTTATAAAACAGTACCAAGTGGTTATCAATCTCATCGCTTTGCTAGCCCAACTAGTTCACCGAATAAACTTACCAAATATGCGGTAAAGAGCCTTCACTCGATAGGAGACCACTATGATGAGAATGTAAAAGACAAAAATGGAAACACCCGGTATGGTAATAGTGGTCGTGCCGATTACTTCGGTTTTGCTTTTGATTCAGGTTCCAACATCCCTTATCCTGTTTCAATCAATAAGATGATCAGCACTCACGATAAGAACTTCAAAGAATATACAAGCTCCAAGAAGCCTTTGACTGTTAAAGATAGTCAACCGATATTCTTTGATATCCACACTCAACTTAAGGAACCAACTAGTGCTTTCACCAACGTTAAGAATAAGGACGATGCCAAGACCTACTACGGTTTACCACTTACATCTGCGGTAAACGACCCAAATGACCCTTACATTGGTAAAGTATCTGAACTTAAAAAGAGTAAAAAGAGTAAACAGATCTTAGTTTTAAGAGACTATATCGACCCTCGTTTTGAGATAGTAAGTGCTAAGATTTACTACTCTAAGTGGGGCGATACTTATTTAAATCAAAAGAATAGTACAACAAAAGATGCTTCTAAGTTCTTTACTGTCTATTCCAATAAAAAAGTTACTAATGATGGTAACTATAAAGGCTATACCGCTGTTGACGCTGTGATGACGACCAAGGCAATGAAATTTGATTCCGACGCTTGGATGAAGGATTATCACTTAATCATCAAAGTTAAGCTCAAAGACGGTCTCCAACCAGATTACGGAACCAGAGCTAGTGGTTGGAGCCTATTTTACAATAAGGCTTATTTGAATTATCAGAGTGAATCTAGTGGTGGTTATGTAAAAGTCACTTACAACCACAAGGAAGAAGAGAAGACGACAACTGACAAAGATGATCATAATCCAGATCTTAAATCTCTTAAAGAAGTTTACAGTGCTGATTTAGCTGACCCAACTAAGCTTGGCAAAGAATTAAGCGCTGGGTCTAATGATACGAATGCTAAACTAACGGGTGCCTCAGTTTACCCAGACCAATACTTGTATTACCGTTTACGCTTCACGATTCAATCAATGGGTACATACGAAGACAAGAAAACTAATGGTAAAACTAAATTAGATGAGGATACTGAAGATGTACCTGAGTCTGGTTATAAAGCAGCTAAAAAAGGTGATCCTTTGATCAAAGATGAATTCACTGACCTGACGATCACCAATAATTTAAGCGATCGTTTTAGAAATAAATCGACTACCGATGATACACGTGATGTTGACCGCGTCAAAGTTGTTTTAGATGATAAATCAGACTTGACCGATACCGCTAAAAATCATGACTTCACGATTAAAAACGGTAAGCTGCAAGTAAAACTTGATAAAGATAGTGATGCTAAGCTTTTAAAGACCTTATCTGAATCTACTAAGGCCCATTATCTTTATGTTCAATATCGGGTCCGTATTCGTCCAAATGATGTTAAGAACCACTCGTTTGAACAAGATTTGAAGCTAGAACCATCAACTAGCGAGAATCAATACACCGACCCTTACAAGGTTGAAAATCAAGCTTCTATCGACGGTCACTTCATTGATTCCACTCGTACAGTTAAAACAACTGATAAATTTTTTGAAGATGACTATAATAGAGCCTACTCAAAGTGGCAAGAAGAGACAAAAGGCGATGAATTGGGTCATAAGTCAACAACTGTAAGTTCAAGTTCTGGATCAGAATCACAAGAGAGTGATTATCACCATAGTGTCAGTGTAGTTACCGATTGGGACCAAAAAACTAAGACCCTTAGTGAAGAATCATCTTTACTTGCAAACGCCACTACCAATAAAACGATCAACTGGATCAAGGTCGTCGATATTGGTCCTACTACTAAGATTCCAATCTCATGGGCGAATACCGGTGATGTAATTAATGGTGAAACCAAAGTTTGGAAAGTGCAAAGTGATCTACCATCGATTCGTGAAGAAGGTAAAAAGCTAACTAAACTTAACTTAACGGATAAAGTTCAAACTAATGAAAAGCTTGATCCAAAATTAGAATGGACTGCTAATAGTAACGATGACGACGACTTAAAAATGGCACTTACACCGGTCCGCAAGTCTTTAGAAATGGTGAGAATGTAACTTCTCATTTCACCATCACTTCATCTTCAACGACCGTTATCGCTAAAGCCAAAGATGATTACTTGGAAGAGTTAGCTAAGAACGACCCAGATTCGAAAAACCACTTTACTTTAGCTGTACCGGGTACCATCACTATCTCAAGTCACCTGAGCGCATCTGGTACTTTCGATGCTGTAACTGGTGCTAGCGATAAGGCAACGATCGACTATAGTAAAAACGATGACCCTGACAAAGATGTTGGCCATATGGACGCTGATTGGGAGCATGAACCTGACCACGATAAAAACCATATTCAAACCTCGATTAACAAGAGCATTACCAATATCAAAGACTTGACTACTGGTAAAGACGCAACTAATGCGACCGGTGATGGGGTCTTCTTGAACCCACAACATACTTATGAAGTGTCTTACCAAATCAACGCTCAATTAGGTACTGACGTTGATAACCGTAACTTAAACATTACTGAGCTTTGCCAGAAAACACAACTTTAGTTGACGGTTCACTCAAGGTGCCAAGTGGCTTTAATACAGACGGGACTACCTCAACTGACATCCACGTCGCTTACGACGGTAACCCTAACTATTTAGCTGATAAAGGTACCATTGATAACCCAACAGTTGAAAAGATTACTTTCAAAGTCAAGGTGAACCCAAACAGCGACTGGTCAGATTACTACAACTCTGAAACTCGTAGTGGTAAGAGTGAAATGATGATCAGTAACCAAAATGGTCAAGTTGACGCTAACTCTTACTTAGTCATTCCTAACACGGCGGTTATGTCTAGTCGCGGCTTAGATGCATTGAGTAGTGATGATAAAGCCGATAAAACTGAATCTATCGCAACTTTCAACATGGGACTTCAAATGTTTGCTGTTAAGCAATATATCGTGCAAGATGATGACACCTTTAACGGTGCCACTAAGCTTGACCCAAGCCACTATGTTGACACTACTCGTAACGACAAGACTGCAGTAACTACTGCCGTTAAAGTGCAAATGCCTAACTACTTGAAGATTGACAAGTTAACTGCTGGAGCAATGCAAAACATTAAAGAAGCTGGTTTTGACGAGGGCAAACATAGCTGGGTCAAAGCTAGTGATGATGTAGTATTAAAACCTGAAAACTTAGCCAACCCTGATTTGACTAACTCTACATCTGAGCTTCCATCAAACTTGCAAGGCACTAGTGGTAAGACTTACTACTACATCACTAAGTGGTCACCTAAGACAAAGTACTACCAAGACTTTGCTAAGTTAGACCATATGCAAGCTCACTTTGATGGACAAGCTATCTTATCAGCTCACTCTAAAGGTGACCGTGACACTGATGACCAAGCGCCTAACGATTACGGTCCTGAAAAGATAACTGATAAAAAGCTTACTACTAACGAGACCATGGTCCACTTGCCTAACATCTACAGTTACATGACTTTAAGTGACCGAGGCTACCAACACGACGATGGTCAAAAACTTGACTACACTTTGTATGGTCAAGTCAAAGGTTTAGCAGTGGATTCTTCTAATAAGACTAATTTCTCTAAAGAAGGTCAACCAATCAAGGCTTGGATCAGAACTAAAGACAATAGCTATGACGGTTCTTACCATACTTTGACTTTGAAAGATGGTCTAGGAACAGGCGATGTCGGCGACGTTGTGGAAACTTGGAAAGATTTATCAAGTGACCCATTAACTAACAAAGACATCACCACCGGCTACTGGTCAATTTCTAATACTTACCGCACCAACCAAACTTATGCGACTGAAAAGCCTGCTCTAGCGTCTAAGAACCCTGCTTTAGCTGAAGTTAAAGGACACTCTGTAGTCTTGACTAACAACATCCCTAGTGAAAGTTTGACTGACAAGCGCACCACCGACCTTAAGTGGGAAGCTTGGAAGAAACAACGTATCACAGCCGGTGACAAGACTTACACCAACGCACGTGTCTTTATCGACTACTACAACTACGACAAAGACAAGTCACTTAAGTACAACTCATTGACTCGTATCTTACGTGAAAGCTAAGAAATCATCGACCACTAAAATAATTTCGTAAAATGCAACAAAAAATGTTGCATTTTTATTTTCTGGTGCTAGAATAATCCATGTAAGTTAATTGCAACAAAAAATGTTGCAAAGTTTAAGGAGGAATTTATTATGTCAATTACAAATGGATATTTCCAATCAGATAACGAACGTCAAATTAATATTCTTAATCTTCCATCATTAGAAAAGAAAGCTAAGGATATTATTCCTGAAGGTGGCTTTGGTTATATTACTAGTGGTGCTGAAAATGAATGGACTTTAAATGAAAATACCCGTGCATTTGACGATGTTCATATTGTACCTCGTGTACTTTCTAATATTGAAAATCCATCTACTGCAACTGAAGTTTACGGTATTAAAATGTCTATGCCAATTATGATGGCTCCTGCAGCTGCTCAGGGTTTAGCTCATGCGAGAGGAGAAATGGCCACTGCAGAAGGAATGGCTAATGCTGGAACTATTATGGCACAAAGTACATATGGAAATACAACGATTGCCGATACTGCAGCAGCAGGTAAGGGAGCAC
The DNA here is from genome assembly GCF_014803895.1 of Lactobacillus sp. Next base: position 152,377 of record NZ_JAAVAU010000003.1, read on the forward strand.
CACAATTTTTCCAATTATATATGAGTAAAGATTGGGACGTTAATAAGTCATTACTTGATGAAGCATTAAAGGCTGGCGTTAAGGCAATTATTGTAACAGTTGATGCAACAGTAGGTGGTTATCGCGAAGCTGATATTAGAACAGGTTTCCAATTCCCGCTTCCAATGGCTAACTTAGAAAAATATGCTAAAGATTCTGGAACTGGTAAAGGTATCGGAGAAATTTACGCATCAGGTGCACAAAAGATCGGTCCTGAAGATATTAAGAAGATTGTTGATTATGTCCAAATTCCAGTAATTGTTAAAGGTATTCAAGACCCTGATGATGCTGATGCTGCCATTGAAGCAGGTGCACAAGGTGTATGGGTATCTAACCCATGGTGGTCGTCAATTAGATGGTGGTCCAGCTTCATTTGCTGTTTTAGAGAGTGTCGCTAAACGTGTAAATAAGCGTGTACCAGTATTCTTCGATAGTGGTATTCGTCGTGGTTCTCATGTTTTCAAAGCTTTAGCTAGCTGTGCAAATGTTGTTGCTTTAGCACGCCCTGTAATTTATGGCTTAGCACTTGGTGGTGCACAAGGTGTTAAAAATGTAATGGAACATTTGAACAATGAATTCAAAACAGTTATGCAATTAGCAGGCACAAAAGATGTAGAAGCCGTAAAAAATGCTAAACTTATTAAGTAGAAATACTTAATTATTTAGTAGAGGTTAAGAAAATGGCAAATACTCGTTTAAGTGATTTATTGCAAATATTGGTTTATTTAAAAGTTCATGATGGAGAAAAAATAACTAGTCAGCGTTTGGCTAGCAGCTTAAATACCAATCCTAGCTTAGTAAGAAACATGTTAGTTCAATTACGAAGTGCTGGATTGCTTGAATCTATTAAAGGAAAACCACATCTTGCCAAGGATCTTAATGAGGTAAGTGTCTTTGATGTCTACAAGGTAATTAATCCTGATAAAGGCTTATTACAAGTAGATAATAATACGTCTCAGGAATGTAGTGTTGGAATAGCTTTTCCTGAAGTCTTAGAGAAACACTATCAAGAAGTGCAAAAAATTGCTAATGATAAAATGCAGCAGATAAAACTTCAACAATTAGTTGACGAAACTTCTAAAAGTATCGAATTACATCAGAAGGATTTGTAGTTCTAAGCCTAGAAATTGATTTAGATTTTTTCTTTTTATATAATCAAATGACTCATATTAGAAAAGGAAAATAAAAATGTCGGATTATTTGCATACTAAAAATAAATATATATTAGTTGGTAACAAAAAAATTGCTTATCGTGAACTTGGAAATAAATCTACAAAATATCCTTTATTATTACTAAATCATCTATCTGCAACTATGGATAATTGGGATCCAGTCTTTATTGATGAACTTAGTCGTGAGAATTACATAATTGTGGTCGATCTTCCTGGTGTTGGTGCCAGTGAAGGGAAGGTCCCAACTTCTATTGCTTCAATGGCTGAGGAAGCTATTAACTTTATTTCTTCTTTAGGATATGACAAGATTAATCTCTTAGGTCTTTCAATGGGAGGATTTATCGCTCAAGATATAGTACGTCAGGCTCCGAAGTTAATCAGAAATTTGATTTTAGTTGGTACTGGTCCTGCCGGTGGAACGGGTATCATTGATGTAACAAAAGTTACGTTTCGTGATATGGTTAAAGGTCAATTCCATCATATTGATCCCAAACGTTATATTTTTTATCCTCATACTAAGAATGGTAAGAAAGATGCTTTAGAAATTTTAGGACGGATGGGACAACGTACTCCAAAATTCATGGATAAGAAGATATCAATTTCTTCATTTTTGCGACAGTTAAAAGCAATCCATAAATGGGGTGAATCTAAGAGTGATTCTCTTAAATATATTAATGTTCCTACATTAATTATTAATGGGGACAATGATACAATGGTTCCAACTGCTAATAGTTATGAAATGCATTATAAGCTTAAAGATAGTAAGTTAATTATCTATCCACACGCAGGTCATGGGTCAATTTTTCAATATCCCAATAGTTCCGTTAAAGAAATTAATAATTTTTTGCATAATTAAAGAGGTTAGTAAGATAAAAAATTATCTACTAACCTCTTTTTCTTTTATACAATAGTATTGCTATATTCTACCATCAGCTGTGATTTAGCTGGTTAATTAATATGCTAAAATTAACTAAAGAAAACGGAGGAGGAATTTTATGAAAGTTGGTTTTATTGGTACCGGAGTAATGGGTACTGGAATTATTAATAATTTACTTAAAGCAGGTAACGAAGTAATCGTTTATAATCGCACCAAGGCTCATGCACAAGAAGTGCTTGATAATGGCGCAAAGTGGGCAGATAGTCCTGCGGCAGCTACTAAAAATAATGATGTCGTCATGTCAATGGTGGGGTTTCCGCAAGATGTTGAGCAAATTTACTATGGTAAAGATGGAATTTTAGGTGCAGCAACCTCTAAACAAGTTTTGGTAGAAATGACTACTAGTAAACCTTCTTTAGCGCAAAAGCTAGATAGGGATGCTAAGAAAAAAGACTTACATATTATTGATGCACCAGTTTCAGGAGGAGATATTGGGGCTAAAAAAGGCACATTGACTATGATGGTTGGTGGCAATAAAGCAGATTTAGAAAAAATCACACCGCTTCTAAAGCAATTCAGTAGTCAAATCAATTACTTTGGCTCTGCTGGTAGTGGACAACATACAAAAATGGCAAATCAGATCATGATTGCGGGCACTATGACAGGGATGAGCGAGATGCTTGCTTATGCCAAAGCAGCTGATTTAGACCTCCAAGAAGTAATTAAGACTGTTTCCGGAGGAGCGGGGGAAAATTGGAGTTTGAGTAATTACGGACCGCGCATTTTAAGAAATGATTATACTCCTGGATTTTTTGCTAAACATTTTTTGAAAGATTTGCGGATTGCCTTGGAAGAAGCAGAGAAGATGGAGTTGAATTTGCCTGCTACTAGGGATGCAAAGCGGCTTTATGAAGTTTTAGTAGATGAAAAAGGTCTTGGTAATGACGGCACACAAGCCTTAATTGAGTTATGGTGGAAGTAGGAATCTGGTAGTTAATAAAGTAAAAATACTAAAATAATCGCAAATCTAAAACCTCCTAAAAAATAGTTAGTGCGACTAATTTTTAGGAGGTTTTTTACAAATATTATTTAGATTGGATTAATCTTCACAAATAACTCTCAGTATGTCCAATGCCCATTATCTTGTCTAATGTATCTTAAGTCAAAATTAGTTTTTGCTAAGTTTTTGGCCAGGGTATTCAATTTCGTATTTTATCTGGTGATGTACAGGTGCTAAAGGTCTCATTATAATGTCACCAAATTCAGGATGATGGGGTGCATCAGGAAGAGTTTGTGCCTCTAATGCAAGGGCCGCCCAAGAACAACCTGGACGATTAAGCCTTACTGTGTTTGGTAGACCATTTGCACTAAACATGACTAAGGCATTGCGGTCAGAGTACATTCTCATCTTTAAATTCGTAACTGGATTAACTAAACTAGCTATTTCTTTGCCAGCATAAGTAGAACTTGGAGTAACTACAAAAAAGTCATCAAAGCCTTTTTCAGGAGTTTTGTTCATCTCGTTTAAGGCATTTTCTAATGTTTTCCCATTTTTAAAGTCATAGGCATTGTTATTTTTAATTAATTCTCCAGTAGGAATTTTTTCATTATTAACTGCTAAGTGGTAGTCTGAGTTGATTGTTAAAATTTGCTTTTCAATTGTTAAGTCGGTTTCACTTAAATTCCAATAAGTATGACTTGTAGGGTTAAAAAGGGTAGGTGTATCAGTTTGACCATAGAGATCAATTGTAACACTATCATCATTTTTCAAAGTATAAACCACATAAATTTCCGTATTAGCAGGCATTCCGTCAGCAGTAGGAGAATAAATATTATGCAAAATTAAATGAGCTGAATCTTTACCAATATTAGCTTTAACATCCCAAAACTGATTTTGCCAGCCATGAGATCCGCTGTGAATATTGTTTTCTCCTTCATTTTTTTCAAGAGAATAAGATTGACTGTCAATTGAAAATTGAGCTTTAGCAATTCTATTAGCAACAGGACCAATTAATTGTCCAATGCTATAACCTGCATCCAAGTAGTCTTCAATAGAATAATCGGCGGCTAGTAACATGTTAAAATTCCCGTGTTTATTATTACTTGGAATACTATATTGCTGCCAAATACCACCATAATTCAGTACACTCATCTTTACATTGTTATCATTAACAACAGTATAACGAATTACATCACGATTATTTACTTTTCCAAAATTATCTTCAAAAAACTCCATCTTTTTTCTCCTTATTTGAAACCGTTTACAGTTGAATTGTAACACTATCTGGGTAATGAATAAAGATAGTATTATAGATAAAAGCATATTTTTCGATATTAGATAGTTGCACACCGTATATTTAAAAGAAAAGTAATATTATATACTAGTAAGTATAATTTTAAGAGGAGATAAGGGGAAAAGAATGAAGAAAAAAGTATTATTTATTTTTTCAATAATATTATTACTTATGATCGGCGCAAAACAATCAAGGACAGCCCAAGCAAGTAGCTATTTAAATGGAAATGATTATGCTAGAGCAGCCACAAGATATGTGAAAGTTACAAGAAAAATTCCTATTTATCGTGTTCGAACTGGAAAATATGAAGCTCAAAATCATTTTTATAAAGCTGGATATGTTAAAAAAGGAACAAAATTACACATTTCTTATTGGATTATGAGTACTGGTGGTTGGATAGTTACAAGCAAAAAATACTATCACAATAGTAGAACATTCTTTATTATTTCTGCTCGGCATGCAGACTGGTACAAAAAAATATAAAATTAATGACACTTCCAATTTTTAGTAAATGATAAATCGTTGATAGAAATGCTTTATTTTAGAGTTATCTCATTTTAAAAGCAAAACTATCAGCGATTTTTATATTAGGACGACCAGTAGTAGTACTTGTTGAGGTAACCGTATATATCGATAGGAGATTAGAAATTAATTTTTGTATTTCTTCCTATAATCTATATTATGTAAAGTGGATATAAAAAATAAATGTATATAAAAATATACACTTATCATTTTTACTTATTCATAAACTCAGCAATGTTATCCAATAAATTTTTATCATATGCCCAGAGAAGCTCATCTTCTGTAGCTTCTTTTCCAAATATTTTATTATGATTAACTTTAGGGAGTTTGTTTAAGTCAGGTAACCATGTTTTTCCTACAGGATAAGATATGTAAAAAGTGTAACTTTGCTGATAGATTTCAATTGATACACAATAAGATGAATAATAATGTAATTGACTTTCAACTTCGCAATTTTTACAGTGATCAATTTCTTCTTGATGATAAAAATAATACTCAATTGCTGATTGATATAATGGTGATCGTCTATTTTTATTATGTGAATTACATAAATACACACGATATTTATGTGGTTCTGGTGGAATAACTGCAGCAAACTTGATGTAGTTATTGTATGTTTCTAAGAGATATTGTAAAAAATCATGTTTGAGATCATAAATTTCATTTAAATTATATTTTTCTTTTAAAGCCTGCAATAGTTTATCATTTCTATCTATTTTGTGTTCACTTAAATTTTTAGTAAGAGAATTAAGAATTGAAAAATCAAATAATGTGGCATTTAATTGACCTTTCCCCTCCAACTGTTGTTCAATTTTTTTGACAGCAAGCGGTAAATGATTAAGTTGTTCCTGAAAAACTTTGTCATAGTATGCATTTTGCTCTGCTAAAAGTTTTTCACTTCTTCTAACATATTGGCTGTTCCAAATAAAAGCTATTTTCTGCTTAATCAACTTTATCGCATCCCTAATTCCAGACAGTTGATGATCATTCTCCAATTCTATTAAAATATCCTGTATATTCCAATATTCGTCTTTATCCCCTACATTACTCAAAAAGTCAGGCCACATGGTCATAAATTTAGATTGTGCATAATCTGTAAAACCATCAGGTTCGTATTGAATTGCATATTCATAAGCTAAGTCGTCAATCATTTCTTGACTTGCTTCATTTTTTAAAAAACTAATAGCAAAATTATACCAGTCTCGTTCCAATCCTTCTGAAAATTCTACATCAATAGTCCCTAGTGGACAGCTCAAGACTAATTCAGGTCCCCTTATACTATCTATTTCCTCATAACGTAGGACTTGTCCATTACAGTTATCATTAAGATATTTAAGCAAGGTCTGATTATCATTAAGATCTGCCAATTCATAATTATCAATTGAGTATGGTTGGTATATCTTAGCCATCAACTTAATTTCTTTACAATCAGAAAGCTTTTGTAATACATGCTCACAATAGGCCTCTTTTAGTGGCTGATATAATTGTAAGCGACGTTGTTTTTCTTCCATAAAAAGATATTCCTTTATTTAAAATTGACTACCATACTTTAGTACGCAAAACTAATAATTATTCTGTAGAAAGAGACGTAAATAAAAAAGCACATATTGATATACGTGCTTTTTTATTTTTGCATACAGATTATAACAATCATAATCTCCACTACTAATCTAATTGCATGGTGAGAAAGATGGAAATCTTTTTGCTTGATACCATTTATAACAGTGCCAAGAGAAATAATTACCATACCACCAATTAAAAGTAGAATCTGATTATTATGGTCAACATAGCGTAGAAATGAATAAGCCAAAGTTAGCAAACTACCAGTCATAATAATGCCAGAAATTATATTAAGTGGCTTTTCTTGAAAAGTTGCAATTAGCATCAAACCACCATAAATTGCTGCCAAAATAATTCCAAAAACTTCCATTTTTTCACCTCATTACCTATCTATTCTATTTTAGCTCAAATGAACTAAGTGTAAGGTAATGATTAGTTCCAATTTTTAGTTTTTTTAATAAATTTAATTAATTGCTTAAACATATTATTTAAATCTATTTAAGTATTCTTGGTGGAATATTTAAGTCAATATTTTTTAAATTATGGACTCTAGCGCCTATTACTTCTACCTGCATTGGTAATTTTTTAGTCATTTGCATCCCTACTCTCTTATAATGTGGCATTAATCTATTAACTATTGTAATACACAGTACACTATGTAATAAAAAAGCATCCCTCATTTTATGAGGAAATGATGTTATTATCAAATTACTCTACTGATTGTAATGCATCTAGCATATTAATTTTCTTAATCTGATGGTAAACCACAAAGGCCAATAACAATGTAATTACTGCTGGAATCAATGCTGACATAATGAAATTCATCGGATACATTGATGGATTGAACATAGCTAGATCTGGTGGCAGACTGGTAATAATGAAGTGGTGCAGCCACCAACCAAAGCCAAAACCTACTAGAATACCAATCAATGAAAGGATAATTGTTTCACGATAGATATACATCGTAGTTTCTAAATTGTAAAAACCTAATACTCTAATTGTCGATAGCTCCCGAGTTCTTTCTGCAATATTAATATTAGTCAGGTTATAGATCACCACTAGGGCCAAAATTGAAGAAATTAAAATCAAAATCAAGATAACTTGATTCAAACTTCCAGTAAAGCTGCTAAGTAAACGACGGTTACTTGAATTAGAAACAATTGTTTGAATAGCTTCTTGCTTCATTAACTGACGACTCACTTGGTTGATATCGTTTTTCTTACTCATCGTTACTAAGTAAGCATTAGTAGTATACTTCTTTCCCATGGTCTTGGCGTATTCATGTTTATTCATGAAAAGATAGTGACCAATATACATTTCAGTAATTCCACCTACCTTAAAACGATAAGTCTTCGTCGCATCATTCAACTTGATTGTTGAGCCAATTTTAGCATTGAGCAACTTGGCTAATTTTTCAGAAATTACTACACTATCATTGGATAAAGTAAGTGGCTTTTTATCTTGACGTTGACGCAAGTTGATTGATTTTCTAAAAATAGAACTATCTTCTGGTGTAATCATCATTACATTCTCAGTCGCACCATCTTTATAGAGATGCTTAGTCAATTGCGTATAATTAATTGCCTGATAATGTTTGATTTTAGGACTATTTAATTCTTTCTTTAAAGCAGCCTCTTGCTTCTTAGTTGCTTGGGTATTAGTTAGGGCAATCACATCATTCTTTTGAAGTTGGGTATATTGAATATCTCCAATTCCTTGAAGCGAATCACGAATACCAAAGCCCATTACTAACAGTCCTGTACAGCCGGCTACGCCAAAAATCGTCATTAACATTCTGCTCTTATAACGAAAGATATTTCTTGCTGTCACCTTAGCAGAAAAGCTCATATGATTCCAAATAAATGGAATCCTTTCTAATAAAATACGCGAACCATTCTTCGGTGCCTTAGGTAAAAGTAAACTAACCGGTTTTTCCCGTAAAGTCGAATGAAGTGTAAGTAGCGAAATTCCAGTTGTAGAAAACAAAGCAACTAATAAAGCAATCAAAACGGGTGACCAGAGGAAGTAAAGATGATAATTAGTACTCAAGGTCGAATTGGCAGTGTAAGCCTTAATAATCATATTTGGCAAGAAAGTATACCCACCAATTGCTCCTAAAATCACTCCTAAAATTGCCGCTGAAGTGCTGTAGATCAAGAACTTCAGCGGCACAGCAAAATTACTGTAACCCAAGGCTTTGAGCAAACCAATGTTGGTTCTTTCTTCTTCTACAAAACGCATCATTGTTGTTAATGAAACTAGTGCAGCTACGGCAAAGAGAAAAGTCGGAAAGACTGCTGCCAATACTTCCACACGTTCAGCATCCGCACGATATGAAGAATATCCAGTACTATCTTCACGACTGCTTACTGTATAGGTCGGATAGGGTAAATTGACTTTGACAGTTGGCATTTTTACTTGGCTAGAATTTACTGAAACTGACGATTTACGTAACTTAGCTAAGAATTTTTGCCTTGCCTGAGCATAAGCTTCTTCTTTAGCCGCTTGATATTTAGCTTTGCGATTTTTATTTAGACTTGTGAGCAACTTTTCTTGATCACGATAAACACGATTACGATATTCAGTAGAAAAGGCACTCAAGCCAGTCGTATTTTTAAATGTAATTCGGGCAATTTGATAAGTCTTACTGTTGAAGGCATTTCTGGTAGTAACAGCAAGATTGGTTAATTGCCCTGTTCCTAAGTTAGTCTGACCAATTTGATTTTTATCTAAATATTCACTAGATTTTACAAAACCTACTACCTTATAGGTACGATTTTTTAGAATCCCCTTCTTTTTAATAGTGACTTTCTGACCAATTTGGTACTTTTTTTCCATTAAATAAGATAAAGCTATCTCATGATCATTACTGGGCATCTTACCGCTAACTAATTCGTAACTAGAGAGTTTACTAGAATTAGAAAAGATGCGAATCGTATCAGCTTTCCCTTTGATTTCTGCATCTTGATAATAACCAAAGGTTGCTTTTTTGACTTCTTTTTGTTTATTGATGATTTTTTTATCAGTAGAATTTAGTCCATAATTAGAAGTTACTGTCACATCAGCCAGATTGTGTTGGTTAAAAAAATCACTCCCAGACATTTGCATATCAGGTCCGGTCATTCTTAATCCCACAAAAGCAAACGTTCCTAGGGCTATCAATAAAATAATTGCTAAGTAACGTCCGATTGAATTAGAAATCGCTTGAAAAGCATCTTTAAGAAGTTTCTTTTCTTTCATACAGCCTCCACCTACCATTCAATCGTTGAAATATCTGCTGGATTGGTATTTTCTTTAATTTCAGAAACACCACCATCATGGATACGAATCACCTTATCAGCAATTGGAGCCAACGCACTGTTATGAGTAACGATTAAAACAGTTGAACCATATTTTCTACTCATATCTTGTAAAATCTTGAGGATTTTCTTTCCAGTTCTGTAATCAAGTGCTCCAGTCGGCTCGTCACACAAAAGTAACTTAGGATTTTTAGCAATTGCGCGTGCAATAGCGACGCGTTGCTGTTCACCACCAGATAGTTGAGCAGGAAAATTCATCTTTCTTCCGTTCAGGCCAACTTTTTCTAAGGCTTCATCAGCACTCATTGCATGGTTAACTATTTCTGAGGCTAGTTCGACATTCTCCTTTGCAGTTAAGTTGGGCACTAAGTTATAAAACTGAAAGACAAAACCTATATCATAGCGACGATAGGTGGTTAGTTGTTTAGCATCATAGTGCGAAATATCTTTCCCATCAATAATTATATTCCCACTAGTATTAGTATCCATCCCGCCAAGGATATTAAGTAGGGTCGATTTACCAGCACCAGAAGAGCCGAGAATAATTACTAGCTCGCCTTTATTTACATTAAAAGAAATATCACGATTAGCATAAATGGTACTATCTCCAGAATGATAAATTTTATTATTATTTTTTACTTCAATATAAGCCATCTTTTCCCCTTTCTGTCATCAATCCTATTATAGCTAAAAATTAATGTGAGGGCTTACAATTAATCCGTAAAAAATAGCACCCACAAAGGGATGCTATCTAAAATTTTTATATAATTGTATGACGCTTTTCCCAAATCCATTCTAGGAAAAAACTTAAGGCTAACATTATAATAACTGATAACCAAGTCATTACTTCGCCCTTTATAATTGTTTGTCCAAAAAGAAATACAAATAAAACTAAGTTAAGAATTATAGCAATCCAAAGAAGTGATCTTTTAGCGCCTGTTTTCTTATAAACTCGAAGATGACCTATATTGACACTAGCATATACAAGTAAAAATGCTAAACTTGCCATCTCACCAACTGCTGAAAGTGGAAACACTACAACGAAAATTGCGGTTAAACCAGCTGTAATAAACAATCCTTTTGGCCCCTTTAGTTTTGTCATAGCACCAAATTGGGATGGAATTTCCCCAACTTTAGCAATTCTCAAGCCTAAATTTTCATCCCCAAACATTGTTGAGTTAACAGCCGATGCTGTTGCGACCAGTGCTGCTAGTCCTATGCCATAGTGTCCGACTGGGCCAAGAACAGCTTTTCCAGCTTCTGCTAGGGCGTGTCCTTGATTAGCTATTGCCCCTTTTGTCCCTAGCGTAGTAACTACCACAATACTAGTTATCACATAAATTACAGTTACTATAGCTAAAGAAAGAAACATGGCTCTAGGAAGCTGACGTTTTGGATCAGACATATTTCCTGCCGCATTTGTTATTACACCAAACCCTTCATAAGTTACATATAATAATCCTGCTGCTGAAATTATTCCTAAACCTCGATTGCTGCTAAAAGAAGGTGTAGGAATTTTAGCCTTTGTGAAACCAACCACAATAAAGATCAAAAGAATAATCAATTCTAGAGAAACAATTATTGTTTGAGCACGTGCAACTTTTTTAGAGCCTAATAGATTGATAATCCCAACGCTAATTCCCTTACTAATCCAGCTATTTTGTGATAATCCTGTCAAATCACATACATATTCCGCAAAGCCGGACGCATATAGTGCCATTGCAATAATCCAGCCAAAATATTGAAAGACATTTAGTCCACCTGCAATCAAACCATCTCCAAAGCAAGATAGTAAAAATTGCGCTGCACCACCTCGGCTAGGAAACTTAGCCCCTAATTTAGAATATGAATAAACTGAAAATGCTGCTACAAATCCGCCAATGATAAACGCAATTGGTAACCATTCTCCTGTTGAAGCAGTAGCCAATCCAATTAGGGTATATAATCCGGCTCCCATCATACCGCCGATTCCTATTGCAGTAGCCCCAATTACGCCTACGCTTTTTTGTTTTTTCTTCATCTTCATCAACCTCCTATTGTAAAAAATCTTTAACTTTATTCAAGTAACGGATTCCTTCATGGACACCCATATCATAGGCTTTTTGTAAAACTATCGGCGAATTTTTTATAGTTTTTACGTTAATAGGCTTCGGAGGAGCAATTATCAATATTTCCCCTTTTTCTTCCTCCTGTATCATTTCTTCAATAACTGCATTATAATCTACAGCTCTAGTTTTTAATTTATTATATACTGCAGGAAAATTTTTCTTGAATAATTGACGATATAGGAGACGATTTTTCTTGGGATTTTTTCGATAGTTACGTGGTTGGGTAGTAATTACTACTTGTTTAGTAGGAGAAAATCTTGGAAAAAAGTCAATTGGTATGGAATCACTTACTCCACCATCCCAGTAATAATGACCGTTGATTTCAAGCGGTTGGGCAAAAATGGGAATTGATGCCGATGCACGAATCCATTCCATATCAATTCCCCTACCGTTTTTTAATTTATGAAATGTTGGTTTCCCACTTATAATATCCGTTGCACAAACCCAAAAATCCATTGGATCCTTTTCAAAAGTATCGTAATCAAATGGATCTAGAATATCTGGAATACGACGATAACACATATCGACATTAAATAAATTTCCAGTTTTACGCCAACTTTTCCAGCCCGCGTAATCATCTCGCATCCCATAATTTTGGTTATACCGGAGCGCTCGCCCTGGTTGATGAGATTTAAAATTAACTCCAAAATGCCCCTGCTGATACTCCCACAGCTTGGTCAAAACGGATTTGATTTACATAAAACACATCTAACACCCCGACCGTGAACATATCACGTAAGGCGCCACCTTCTAAAATAAGTGATGTCTTCATTTACACTACGCTTCCTTAATACTCACTTTATTGTAGTACTATTTATCTAGACATTTGCTTCCTTCTTTAATAGAGAGTTTAGCCATATTATCAGAATTTCTATTGATAAAAGTGCGCACCCATTCAGGGTTAGTTTTAGAATAATCACGTAGAGCCCAACCGATAGCCTTGTTGATAAAAAACTCCCTACTATTTAAATTATTAACTAAAATTTGGTCAAGTAGCTGGGTATTCATTTTGTTTTTTCGTAATAATTGATGTTCAATAGCAACTCGACGAACCCAAAAATCAGAATCTTGTGACCAATTGAGCATCAAATTGTCTACTCTTTTGTCATCTAATCCTAGATAACCAATCGGTTTGATTAAGCTATCAATTGTGTCCCACCACTGTTTTGAACGAACAAATTTTTCGATTTTAGGTAAATCATCAAAGGTAACGAACTTTTGCATGGCAATCAAATAGTCACAAACAAAATACTGAAAATCGCGATATTCTTCTTCCCAAGCATTATTTAACAGATTCCAGTCAATTTTCTTCTTTCTTTTTTCTTCTTTGAGAAAATCTTTATAGCAACTACGTCTTTCTGGAGTATGTAACCCATAAAATTTAAATTGATCGCGCATATATTTTNCTAGCATTTTAGCCTGTTGCGGATTAGCTTTATTTTGAAATTGAACTTTAAGTTTTATAAGCATAAGATTACCTTTCTATAATAATTTCAGTTCTATTATACATTTTAACTATTGTTTTTGATGGAAGATAAATATTTCTCAATTTTAATTGTCTAATCTATAATAACTAATGTAAGAGCTATTAGGAGGAAATTATGAATAAACATCCAGAATTTTTATTAAATAAAATTGCAAGTCCCCAAGATTTGAAAAAATTCTCACTTGATGAGATGAAAAAACTTGCTGATGAAATCAGAACTTTAATTATTGAAAAAGATAGTGTTGAAGGTGGGCATCTTGGTCCTGATTTAGGAATTGTTGAAGCTACTCTTGCCTATCATTATGTGTTTAATGCACCAAAAGATAAAATTGTGTGGGATGTTTCTCACCAAACTTACCCACATAAGATGGTTACTGGTCGCGCTTTTGGTTGGCTTGATCCTAATCGCTATGAAGACGTGACACCATATTCAAATCCTGATGAAAGTCCTTATGACTATTATGCTGTTGGTCATACTTCTACTTCTATTGCGTTAGCAACTGGGATGGCCAGAGCACGCGATTTGATGGGTGGCAATGAAAATATTGCGGCCCTAATTGGTGATGGTAGTTTGACTGGTGGATTAGCATTTGAAGGTTTGAATAATGCAGCTATTGAAAAACATAATCTTTTAATCATTATTAATGACAATCAAATGTCTATCGATGAAAATGTCGGTGGCGTTGTAACTGCTTTAAAGAAACTACGTGACAGTAATGGTAAAAGTGAAGATAATCCCTTTACTGCAATGGGATTTGATTATCGCTACGTTGCTGACGGAAATGATTTAAAGAGTATGATTGATGCTTTTGAAAATGTAAAAGATGTGGATCATCCAATTGTTTTACATATTAATACTCTTAAGGGTAAAGGTTATCAACCAGCAATTGAGCATGAACGTGACCATCACTGGGTAATGCCATTTAATTTAAAAAATGATGAGCCTAAAATAAAGCCATCTGATGAACCGACTCCAAATTCTATTGCAATTAATTTTGTCAAAGATAAGATTGAAGCTGGTGAAAATATTTTAGCTATTAATGCTGCTATTCCCGGAGTATTTGGCTTAATTGACATTAAGAATAATTATCCGGCTCATTATAAAGATGTGGGAATTGCTGAGCAAGAATCTGTAGCCTTTGCAGCTGGTGCTGTAAAAGAAGGCGCTAAGCCAATTCTATTTGAAAATTCCACTTTCTTGCAAAGAGCATATGATCAACTTTCTCATGATGTTGCAGCCAATGACCTTCCAATTACGATGCTTGTTGCTGGTGGTGGTATTTCCTCACAATCTAAGACTCATCTTGGTATCTTTGATAATATGATGATTGCTAACTGGCCTAATTGGGAATACCTTGCTCCTACTACATTAAACGAATTTCGGTCAATGCTTGAATGGGCTAACCAACAAGATTCACATCCTGTTGCTATTAAGATGCCTGTACTTAAAGTTCCTATGGGAAAAGAAGTCAGCGAAGACTATTCTACAATTCACTATGATGTAGAAAAAGGTAGTAAAGTAGCTATTATTGGGTTGGGTGATTTTTTCCAATTAGGTGAAAAAGTTCGCGATTTACTTAAAAAGAAAGGAATCAATGCTAGTTTAATTAACCCTAAATCAGTTTCGACCCTTGATATTGAAACTTTGAATAATTTAAAGAAAAATCATGAATTAGTTATTACTTTAGAAGATAATGAAGTTTCTGGTGGTTTTGGTCAAAAGATTGCGAGCTACTATGGTCCAACGAAGATGATGGTTAAAAACTTTGGTGAAAAGAAAGAATACACTGATAATGAAAGTCTAGAAAGTATCTACGCAAGAAACAATTTGCTTCCCAATCAAATTGTTGATGAAGTTATGAATATTCTTAATTATTAAATAAAAAAATGCATCCCTACTAAGTTAAAGGGATGCATTTTTTTATTTAGCTAACTTTTTTAATACGTCATTAATATTACCTTTAATACCAATTGCTTGGTCAGAAATTTGCTCTGGGTAAATAATATTCTGAGCATCAATAGTTATAAATTTTGCTTTAGGATTAGCTGCTGTTAGATTCCAAAATGGATACTTAATAATTCCAGGTGTATTCATACCAACACCTAATTCTAAATAAATAATTTTGTCATTAAGATGTTTATTTATAAAATCTGTATATCTTTGAGAAGCTTGATGCCAGCCTTCGTCTTCCACAAATGTATCATCTTCTCTAAGATTTTTAGTATATATCTTCACTTTATCTGCTAACTCTGCACTTATATGCATTGAAACGCCTTCTTTAGGGATAATTAATTGATTATCCTTACCAATTTCAAATCCTTGTGACAGAATCATTTTGCGAATAAGTTCGTAATTATCATACGTTTTTTGCTCGCCGTAAAGTTTTTGAAATAAGCCGTAATCTCCTTGAGTATAAAAGAGTCGATTTTTATTAAAGCCAGCTTTTTGAAATTGATGATCTACATTAGTGGTAATTACAAAATAATTTTTATCTTTTATTAAAGAATAGAGTTCCTCATACGTTTTATGGGGAGCCGGCATATAACGATTAATCCAAATCATTCGGCTCCAATAAGCCCAGCGCACAGTTGGATCTGTAAAATTATAAAAACCACCTGTATACATATCTGTTATGCCAAAGCTATTTTCAAAATCACTAAAATACTTTTCAAATCTTGGCCCAGAATATGTCATCCCAGCTGCCGTTGATAATCCAGATCCGGCCCCTATTACGATATTGTTAGTTGTATGTAGTTCACGTTTTGCTTTTTCGATACTAGTTGAGTAACTTTTCATAAAATTGTTCATCTTGCTCCTTAAAGACATCAAAAATTACCTTTTTAATAGTTGTATTTTGTGCTAAAAATTTTTTGACTGTGCTAACCGCAATTTCAGCCGCTAATTTGTTTGGAAAATTAAAAACACCAGTTGAAATGCATGGAAATGCGATACTAGATAAATTGTAACTTGCAGCTAGACTTAAGCAATTCCAATAACTTTTTTCGAGTAAATCTTTTTCCTTTTGAGTAACTTCATTTTCAACTATTGGTCCTACAGTATGAATTACAAACTTACTTGGTAAATTATAAGCCTTGGTAATTTTTGCTTTTCCTGTTTCCTCTGGATGTCCCTGCTCTACCATCATTAGATTACATTCATTTCTTAGTTCAATCCCTGCGTAAGTATGAATTGCGTTATCAATACAATTATGATTAGGCAAATAACAACCTGTCATTCCACTATTAGCTGCATTGACAATTGCATCAACTTCTAATCGAGTTATATCTCCCTTCCAGACTGACATCCCGTCTTCAAAGTCGGAAGCAGGGACTATTCCCTTCTTATAGTTCTCTTCTTTTAAGTATTCATCCTGAATTTTTTTGAATTCTGCATCTATTGGCTTTGGTTCTCTAACATTGAACAATGCCCGTAAAAGTAATTCTTGTTGATAGGCATCTTTTGGAATAGTCACATCATTTTTCTTATATTCTGCCAATAAATGTTTAATTAGATATTCTCTGCGTTCTGTTTGATTCATAATTCTCCTTCATTAAACATGTAATTTTATTACTTACAATTATAGTAGTATTTTTAATAGCTTTTTTCAATTTAAACAGCTTATAAACTTAATATATTCGATAAATTGAGTATTATTTGAAATAAATTTAGATTTTTTTACTAAACCTGTTGACAATAAAAATTCATGTGCTATTATAATACATGTAATTAATAAAACAACATGATTTGAAAGAAGGAGTTTTTATTATGAAATACGCTGTTACTGCTGCTGCAGGTCGTTTTGGTCGCAATGCTGTTCAAGAATTGAGCAAGATTGTTGGTTCAGAGAATGTGGTAATTATTGATCGTAACTTAGAAAAAGCTCAAAAGTTATATCCTAATTATGAAGTTCGTGAAGGTAACTATGATGATCCTGCTTCTATTACTTCAGCTCTTAAGGGAATTGATAAAGTTATCTTTATTTCTTCACAACCTGGTGGTGAAGTGCCACGTAGTCAAGCACATAAAAATGTTGTGGACGCATTGAAGAAAAACGATGTTAAGTTTGTAGCTTACACTAGTTTCCCTCATGCTCAAACTTCAAAGAGTGCTCTTGCTGAAGATCACAAGATTACTGAAGACGCAATTAAAGATGCTGGCATTGCTCACTCATTTTTACGTAATAATTGGTATCTTGAAAATGAAATTGGCTTCTTAAAGAGTGGTGCTGCTGATCAACCTGCACTTTACTGGGCTAACAATAAGGCTGGCTGGGCTCTTGAAAATGACTACTCTGAAGCAGCTGCTAAAGTTATTGCAAGTGAAAATCCTAAGGAAGTTTACGAATTTGCTGGTGCAAGTCGTAGCTACCAAGATTTAGGTGAAGCTTTACAAAAGGCTACTGGTAATGATTTTGAAATTAAACAAGTTTCTGAAGAAGATTACATTAAAGCACTTGAAGAAACTGGTTTAGATCATGGTACTGCAGCTATGTTTGCATCTTTCCAAGCTCCAATTAATGATGGTTCTCTTGAAGAAGATACTGATGACTTAGCTGAAGCATTAAATCGTCCAGTAACTCCAATTGAAGAAGCAATTAAGCTTATCCTTGCAGATTAATACTTGACGGTCTAAAATAAGGTTCATGAAGTATTCATATAAATTAAGTGACGCCATCCACTTACTCAGTTATTTAGATATTTATAAAGATGGCGATCTTTCTAGTAAAGCAATTGCTAAGAGTATTGAATCTAATCCAAGCTTAATTAGACAATTAATGTCTAATTTACGTAAAGCTGGTATA
This sequence comes from Lactobacillus sp., assembly GCF_014803895.1. The sequence continues at coordinate 170,536 of NZ_JAAVAU010000003.1, forward strand.
ATTGAGACTCAAAAAGGAAAAGCTAATCCTAGCCTAGCAAAAGATCCGCAAGATATTAGTATTTACGATGTTTATCAAGCCATCAATATGGATCATGATTTATTACATATCGATCCTAAAACTAATCCTGACTGTATCGTTGGTAGTAATATTCAAGATACTCTTAATCGTTATTATGCGGATATTCAAGATATCGCCTATCTCAGAATGAAACAAATTTCATTAGCAGATATTATTGGTGATATCTTAGAAAGACAAAGAGAAAAAGACGCTATAAATAGATAAAAAAGGTATCCCTTTTAGGGGATGCCTTTTTTACTACTCTTCTGTATTTTCTTACTAAATTCTTACGTTTTCGAACTGCTTAACTTTTGCCCAAGTGTTTTTATTTTTTTCAATGTCTTTAACCTTTTTAGACATTGCTTTAAGCTCATCACGAGCAGATTGCCGATCTTCATCTGTGAAACTAGCAAGTTCTTTCTTCAGTTGATCATAAAAGTTAGTCGTTCTAGCAACCTTCCAAAAGTACTCTCCATATTGAACGTTGGGAAAATGCCAAGGTTTAAAGAAAAGATTGTAGTGAATAATTTTAGGATTTTTAAATTCAGGAATATTTTCATTGGGCATTGCATCCCATTCTTTAGGCAAGTGATAAATCTTATCTTCACAGAGTTCATTCATGTAAGCTTGATCAGGATCAATATTGTCAAAATGATATTTATCCATTAAATAGAAAAACTTATCAATAAACTTTTTATCGCGGAATTGCTTCATATCAAAGACAATCACACCATTATTGATATACTTTTCTGCTGGCAGAATACCTTGACACTTTACGATATACTCCTGCAACAGTGGCATATATCGAATGGATAAATCCGGGCAACTAGCAAACATATTATTTTTTAAGTCAATATCGTATAATTCTCCAATATCGGCATTAATAATCGTATCAGCATCCAAATAAATGGCTTTATCATACTTTAGAAAAAGATCCGGAATAAATAAACGATAAAAAATTGACATTGTAAAGAATTGTCCGCGTAAGTAATTTTCTTTACCCTTGTGAATGCGCTGCAACATCTCATCTTCAATATGAAAAATATTAATATGAATATTTTTAGTAGAAAGATTTTCTAGTGCCTTTTTATTTTCAGGTGAAATGTCTTGGACTAATAATGTAATTGTATAATCCCGTTGCGGATTAGCGTGATTAATTAAGGATTGGATGGAAACAGCAGCGTATGGTGTGTAATTATCACTAATTGTATAAAATATTGGAACTGTCATAATTTTGTTCTCCTCATAAATGATAATAGATATATTTTTTAATTATCTCCTAGTATTGTAGTTTCTTCAATATATAACAAAAACATCCCTCTTTATAATAAAAGGGATGTTTGATTGCTATCTAATTATTTGAATAAAAACTTAATAATTGCATCATTAACTTTTATATTGTGATGAAGCTTGCTATGTTGTGCATCTTTACCATTGATTTTAAGTTCTTGGTAACTTTTAGCACGATTATTTAATAAATACTTAAGCGAACGTGAAGAATTATTAGCCACGCGACCATCTGAATGTGTTCCGTCCTCTAAGTCACCATAAATATTCAATACACGTGTATTCTTGGGGAATTTTTTACGTAAACCAAGTAATTCACGATATTCTGGACGTATTATATTTGGCTTACCATTTTTAGCAAGCTTAATTTGGTTAGCTCGATCATTTGCACCAATGATTCCATCATAATGTCCTGCAATTGAAATTATATGCTTAATATTAGGGAAATCCTTCTCCGTCGCATTAGAATTAATATAATTCATAATTTCTAGATTACCCATCGAGTGACCTACTAAGTTAATGTTTTTAGATTTAGTCTTTTTTTCTACTGCTTGAATTGCAGCTTTTACATACATACCACTAGCTGGATATATACTAGCATAATCCCCAGTGCTATTACGTAAATGCTTTAATTTATTATCCTCAATATTAACCTCAATTACTGGATTTTTAGTTTTAGAAGAAAATTCTCGATTAAACGTTACTTTCTTACTTGGGCTTACATTAGCATTAATAATTGTCTTAGTAGCACCAGAAGATTTAATTCCCTGTGCCATAAAGTCTTCGGCTTTTGAACTACTTCCCCATCCATGAAAAAATAATGTCGCCGTAGAGCCAGAAGATTTAACTTTAATATTAGACGTTGGTTGCGAATTGCCGCAAGCACTAGTCATTAAAGCAATCATGGATATTACGATTGCAACCAACCCAATAGTTTTTTTCACTTTTACCACTCCTTTAACTTATTTTTAGTATAGTTTCTGAAGCTTAATTTGTGAAATATCTATTTTTAATAAGAAGTTATACGTATGGATTATGGAAATTTAATTTTTTTCAATTCCTTGTGCACCAGCTCTTGCTACATGTTTTACTTCATTTTGGTGAGTAACGTGATTACCGGTTATTTTATAAAAGTTAACTTTAATATGTTTTATTTCTTTAGTAATTTTTTCTTCAAAATTATCAGTCTCTGAGTCAGAGTAATAAATAGTAATGTTGGTTTTATCATGATTAGTAGCCCAATTAATAACTTGCTTAGTCGCTTCTAATTGCCCTGCCAATTCATGTTTTCCTTGAGTATCATCTACTAAGCCACATAATTCCTTAGGCATTTTAGCTCCTTGATTAGTAAAAATTAGTGCGCCATATCCAACTTGATTTTCACGCTTAGTATAACTGCCAGCAATAAAAGCAATTACTTCATTTTCTAGTAAGGCAGCAAGATCTTGATCTATTTTTCTATTCAAACGCATATTTTCTAATAAAAGTGCCGTTGCCTTTTCATCAAAACCATGTTTAGCAAACTTTTTAGCATCTTCTTCTTTATCAAAACTATATTGCTTAGCCTTAGGATTATTTTTTAGCAATTCTTTAACAGCTGATTCAATATTATTCCACGTACTATGAATAATAATCCCATCGCCTTCCCCAGTATAAATGGCGTAATATTTTTTTGCTTGATCCATTTTACTTACGCTCCTCATCTATATATTTTTTCAAAAATGTTGCAACTTTTTCATGATATTTATCTTTATACAGTGGAAAAGATTCCGCATGCGTTGCCAAAGGCGTAATCCACAATTCTTTAGGTGCAGAGGTAGCTGCGTAATTTTTGTATACCATCTGACTAGGCACAACTTGATCTTTAGCCCCATGGATAAATAAAATTGGTCGGGTATTTTTCTCTAACTGGTCAATACTAGAAGCTTCTTTTAAGAAGAAACCATTTCTTATTTTATTTAGACCACTAATAGCTTCCACAACTGGCTTGGAAACTGCTTCTGGCAGTTGGAGAGCATTATGGGCTTGAAAAATAATTTCATCTTTGGCATTAGAATAACCACAATCTTCAATAAAACACTTCACTTGTTTAGGTAGATGCATGCCACTTGTCATCATTACAGTGGCGCCACCCATACTTTGATCCATAATCACAATTTTTTGGCTTCTACCATTTTTGAAAAGTATTTTCTTAATCCATAGTAAAATATCTTGTTTTTCAACCCAACCGTAACCAATATATTTACCAGAACTTCTACCATGACTACGAGCATCGGGTATCAAAATATTATAGTCTAAATCAAAAAACATTTTAGCAAATCCAGCCATACTATCACCATCACTCATGAACCCATGAAGTAAAAGTACAGTTTTATCAGAGTGATTGTCTAAATAATGAGCAAATGAACTACATCGGGAATAAATTCCCGAGTTTCTGGGAACAACAGGTAGTGTTTAGGATCTTACAGAGAATTGGCCGAAAACGTCTCTCGGGTCTCATACCTAACTCACAGAACCTGTCTATCTTACCATGGCCAGTTCCTGACCAGTTGGCTTCATTATTGCTTTATTTAAGATATTAACTGCCGCATTAATATCTC
>NZ_JAAVAU010000004.1:0-92530 GCF_014803895.1 Lactobacillus sp.
TTAGAATTTTTAAATCGTAAGCAACACATTCCTGTTTGTGAATTATTTACAGCAGATCAGCTTACAGATGCATTGGGGAAGAAGCGTAAAGTGGTCGCAATTGCAGATCCAGGGTTTAGTCAAGCTATAATAAAAAAATTAAATAAAGGAGTGTGATTTGATGGCTAAAAAAAGAGTATACGAAGTAGCAAAAGAATTAGACATCGATAATAAGACCGTTGTTGATAAGGCAAAGGAACTAGGGTTTGATGTTAAAAGTCACATGTCCTCATTGGATGATGCGCAAGTTTCTAAATTAATGAGTAGTTTTAAGACTGCTAAATCATCAAAAGCTGACAATAGTAAATCTAAAGGAAAGAGTAAGATAAAAGTCTCAGTTGGTGCAATTAGAAAACGCGACCATAAAGAGAAGAATAATGACTTTCATGGTAAAAATAAGCGTCGTTCTGAAAATTCTAATAAACGCCGCCGTTCTAATAATAACCATGAAGAGTCACACAATAAACCTAATCGTTCGGCTGCTCAAGATTTATTGAAGCAGTTTAAGAAAAAACAACGTGCGGAAGCTGGGGAGCTTGATGCACAAGCTAAAGCTTCACGCCAAAAATGGCATGAAAAACAAAATAAACCTAAATCAGCTCCTAATAAGAGCGTAAAGAAAGAGGAAAATCCTACGCGTAATCAGAGAAGACCAATCATAAAAGAAGGTGCCGAAGCTGTCAAAGCTCACGTAGAAGCAAGTAAAAAAACAATCGGTCCTAAAATTATTAAGCCATCTCCTGCAAGAAATAGACCTAAGGTAAAGAAGGTTGAAAGTGTGGCCTCAATTCCTACCCCTCCAGTTGAAAAACCGGATTCTAAACCAAACAGAGGTAAGGAATTTAGCAAGCCTAATAAGAAGCGTCATAATTCAGCAGATTATGAACGTCAAAGAAGTGAACGTTCTGACAAAGCACGTCGCCGTCGTAATAAAAAGAAGCAACGTACACAACATACTGAAGTAAAGAAACAGCCTACTCAAAGAAAAGAACGTCCATTACCCGAAACTTTAATGTATGAAGAGGGGATGAACGCTCAAGATTTAGGTAAAATTTTACATAGAGAACCAGCAGAAATTGTTAAGAAACTTTTCATGTTGGGTGTAATGACTAATCAAAACCAATCTTTAGATAAAGATACTATTGAACTTTTAGCTGCTGAATATGGTATTAATGCTGAAGAAAAGATTCATGAAGATATTTCTGATATTGACAATCTTTATGCTAAAGAGATGGAAACTTCTAAAGAATCTAAAAATCAGGTTAAGCGTCCACCAGTAGTTACTATTATGGGACACGTTGACCATGGTAAGACTACGTTGCTTGATCGTTTGCGTCATACTAACGTTTCTGAACATGAAGCAGGTGGTATTACTCAGAGTATTGGTGCTTACCAAGTAAGATTAGATGATCGTTTAATTACATTCTTAGATACTCCGGGACACGCCGCTTTCTCTAACATGCGTGCTCGTGGTGCTGAAGTTACCGATATCGTTGTTTTGGTTGTAGCAGCAGATGATGGTGTAATGCCACAGACTATTGAAGCTATTGACCATGCCAAAAGTGCTAATGTTCCAATTATTGTTGCAGTTAACAAGATTGATAAACCAGGCGCAAATCCTGATCATGTAATGGAACAACTCATGAAATATGGTCTTGTCCCAGAAGACTGGGGTGGTGAGACAATCTTTGTTAAGATTTCTGCTAAGACTGGTCAAAATGTCGACGACTTACTTCAAATGATTTTACTTCAAGCTGATGTTATGGAACTCCAAGCTGATCCAGATCAAAAGGCTATTGGTACTGTTGTTGAAGCAAGATTGGATAAGGGTCGTGGTCCTGTTGCTGACTTACTTATTCAACAAGGTACTTTGAAAATCGGTGATCCAATTGTTGTTGGTGATACTTATGGTCGTGTTCGTGTTATGACTAACGATAAAGGTCGTCGTGTTAAGAAAGCTACCCCATCTACACCAGTTGAAATTACAGGATTGAATGATGTTCCTTCATCTGCTGATAAGTTGGTTGTCTTTGATGATGAAAAGACTGCAAGAAGTGTTGGTGAACAACGTGCTAAAAACTCTCTTGAGAAGCAACGTGAAAACGTACAACATGTAACTTTGGACAACTTGTTTGATACAATGAAGAAAGAAAACATGAAAGAAGTAGACATCGTTCTTAAGGCTGATGTTCAAGGTTCTGCAGAAGCATTGCAACAGTCACTTGAAAAGATTGATGTTGAAGGAGTTCGTGTAAATATTATTCACGCTGGTGTTGGTGCGATTAATGAATCTGATGTTACCTTAGCTGGTGCTTCAAATGCCTTTATTATTGGATTCAATGTTCGTCCAACTGCTACTGCTAAGAGCCAAGCTGAAAGTGATGGCGTAGATATTCGTCTTTATAACATTATTTATAAGGCAATGGATGATGTTGAAGCTGCGATGAAGGGTATGCTTGAACCTACTTATGAAGAAAAAGTTACTGGTAATTTAACTGTTCGTGAGACTTGGAAGGTTTCTAAGGTGGGTACTATTGCTGGTGCATTTGTTGATAGTGGTTATGTAACTCGCGACTCTGGTATTCGTGTTATTAGAGATGGTATTGTGAAATACGATGGTAAGGTCGCTTCACTTAAGAGATTTAAAGATGACGTTAAGGAAGTTAAGCAAGGATTTGATTGTGGTTTAACTATTGAAAACTTTAACGATATTAAAATTGATGATCAATTAGAAGCATACGAAATGCAAGAAGTACCTGTTGAATAGAATAGGCCAACTCTTTAGTTAAAAAGGAGTACTATTTATGAAACATAGAATTGGACGTGTCGAAGGTGAAATACTTCGAGAATTAACTAAAATTTTACGTAAAGATATTCGTGATCCACGTGTCAGTGATGTAACAATCACTGCAGTTGAATGTACTAATGATCTTTCTTATGCAACTGTTTATTACAGCTTGTTATCAGATGACCCTAAGGCAGAAAAAGAAGCTGCCGAAGGTTTAGAGAAGGCTAAAGGTGCCATGAGACACTTATTAGGTCAAACTCTTACGGTTTATAAAGTACCAGAATTAATCTTTAAGCGAGATAGTTCTGTTGCTTATGGTAATAAGATTGATAGCTTGATCAGAGAAGTAAAGAAAGCTGATGAAGCTCGAGAAAATAAAAATAATTAAGAAAAGCGCCTTAAGGCGCTTTTTTCATCAAGATAAGGATAGAAAATATGTTAAATGGAATTGTAGTTTTAAATAAACCCCGAGGAATGACTAGTAGCGATTGTGTTTATAAGTTACGGAAAATTCTACATATTAAAAAAATAGGTCATGCTGGAACTTTAGATCCTGAGGTAAATGGGGTTTTACCAATTGCAATTGGACAAGCTACTAAGTTAATTGAATTAATGCACACTAAGCCTAAATCATATGTTGGTCAAGGAATGTTTGGCCAAGCAACCGATAGCTATGATTTAGAGGGTAAAGTTTTAGAAAAAAAAGAAATTTTAGATCCAATTTCTAGTAAAGAAATTGTAGAAGGAATGAACAAATTAACAGGAAAAATTGAACAGGTTCCGCCGATTTATTCTGCGGTAAAAGTTAATGGAAAAAGACTTTACGAGTATGCTAGAGAAGGCATTTCAGTTGAACGTCCTAAAAGAGAAGTGGAGATTTACAGTTATAGGCTTACCTCTGATCCAATTTATGATGGAGAAAATAAAAGTGAAAAATTTAATTTTTCTATCCAATGTTCGAAGGGAACATACGTTAGATCATTAGTTAATGACCTTGGATCATTGTTAGGTGTACCAGCAGTAATGACTAAATTAACTAGAACTGCTAGTTCTGGATATGATATGAGTCAAGCAGTTAGCTTAGAAGAAATTGAGGCTAATATCAATGAGCCCGATAAATGGTTACAATCTATTGATAGTTTTTTTGTAGATTTAACTAATATTGACCTTACTGAAAGTCAGTTTTCTCGTGTAAAAAATGGTGCAGGTATTAGATTAACCAATGTACCTAATACTGTAGCTTTGAGCTATAAAGGAAAAATTAAGGCTATTTATAAGAAAAAAGATAGAGAATATCGTCCAGATTTAATGTTATTACAAAATAACTAAATTAATTCAGAAATTTTAGCACTCTACTTGATTAGAGTGCTAATCTTTAGTATTATATTAATTGTTAGCACATGAGAAACTTGAGTGCTAATAAAGGGGCGATAAAGAATGTTGACTAAACGGCAAGAGCTGATACTTAAAACGATAATTCAGGATTTCACGACAAGTCATGAGCCTGTTGGCTCGAAGACCGTGATGAATCAACTGCCAATTAAAGTTTCAAGTGCAACTATTAGAAACGAAATGGCAGCCTTGGAAGAGCAAGGACTTTTAGAAAAAACTCACTCTTCAAGTGGTAGAATTCCATCAAGTGCTGGTTATCGTTACTATCTTGATAATTTAGTTGATCCAGTTCAAATACCAACATCGGTGTATGATCGAATTGTTTATCAGCTAGATCAACCATTTAATCAGGTAAATGAAATTGTACAAGAGGCTGCTAAGATACTATCTGATTTAACTAATTACACTGCATTCGCAGCTGGTCCAGAAACTCATGATGCATTAATTACAGGTTTTCGGATTGTGCCGCTTTCTAAACATCAGGTGATGGCAATTCTTGTTACTGATGATGGAAATGTAAAAAATCAGGTTTATACTTTATCTCATCATTCAAATGGTGAAGAAATTGAAAAGGCTGTTCATTTAATAAATGATCAGTTAACAGGTAAACCTTTAAGTAGTGTTAATAGTAATCTTTTGCGTCAAATTGCAGATCATTTGATTTCACGTGGTTCTGCTCCTGAAATACTTGAATTGCTTCAAGATGTAGTGAAGGATGCGGCTAGTGAGCAAATGTATGTAGACGGTCAAATTAATTTATTAAATAATTATCATCATCATGATGTTGATAAAATTAAATCACTATATGAAATGTTTGATCAAAATGATGAAATGTATCGATTAATTGGTTCAGACCCTGACCAAAAGGAATCATCAGATGGAAAGAAAAAGGGAAAAGTACAAGTAACCTTAGGACCAGATCTTCCATCTGAACTTTTAAAAAATTATAGCTTACTAACTGCTCATTATAATGTTGGTAAATATGGAAAAGGGACAATCGCACTTTTAGGTCCAACAAATATGCCATACTCGCAAATGATTGGGTTACTTGAATACTTTCGAACAGAATTAGCTCGAAAATTACTTGATTATTACGGTAGGTTTAAATAAAGGAGGCTAGCTGTGAGTAAAGAAGAATTCCCTCATGAAAAAGATTTGAAAGATGAGGTTACTCCAGATAAAGCAGAAAAGAAAAAGACTGCTGATCAAGAAACAGTTGAAGCTAAGGCTTCTAAAGCAGAAAAAGTTGATAAAAGCATTGAATTAGAACAAAAAGTTGCTGCTTTATCTGCTAAAAATAAGGAATTAGAGGATAAATATCTTCGAAGTGAAGCTGAGATTCAAAATATGCAAGCTCGTTATTCTAAAGAACGTGCACAATTAATTAAATATGAATCACAAAGTTTAGCTAAAGATGTTTTACCTGCAATGGATAACTTAGAGAGAGCCTTAGCTGTGAAGGCAGATGATGAAGCTTCAAAGCAATTGCAAAAAGGTGTTCAGATGACTTTGGATGCTTTAGTTAAGGCAATGAGTGATCACGGTATTACTGAAGTGGAAGCAGAGGGTCAACAATTTGATCCTACTGTGCATCAAGCCGTTCAAACTGTGGATGCCAACGAAGATCATGAAAAGGACCAAGTAGTTCAAGTTTTACAAAAAGGTTATAAATATAAAGATAGAACATTAAGACCAGCAATGGTTATAGTAGCTCAATAAAGAAAGGAAGCTTATAAATATGTCAAAAGTTATTGGTATTGACTTAGGTACAACTAACTCTGCTGTTGCTGTACTTGAAGGTAAGGAACCAAAGATTATCACTAATCCAGAAGGTGGTCGTACTACCCCTTCAGTAGTAGCATTTAAGAATGGTGAAATCCAAGTTGGTGAAGTTGCAAAACGTCAAGCTATTACTAACCCAAATACTATTGTGTCAATTAAGCGTCACATGGGTGAAGCAGGATACAAAGTTAAGGTAGATGGCAAAGAATATACTCCTCAAGAAATTTCTGCAATGATTTTGCAATACATTAAGAAGTTTTCTGAAGATTATTTAGGTGAACCAGTTAATGATGCAGTTATTACTGTTCCTGCTTACTTTAATGATGCGCAACGTCAAGCAACTAAAGATGCTGGTAAAATTGCTGGCTTAAATGTTCAAAGAATTATCAATGAACCAACTGCTTCAGCTTTAGCATATGGTTTGGATAAAGATGAAGACGATGAAAAAGTTTTAGTATACGACCTTGGTGGTGGTACTTTCGATGTTTCTGTTCTTCAATTAGGTGATGGTGTCTTCCAAGTTCTATCAACTAATGGGGATACTCATCTTGGTGGTGACGACTTTGATAATGCAATTATCGATTGGCTTGTTAAGAACTTCCAAGAAGAAAACGGCGTAGACTTATCTAAGGATAAGATGGCTATGCAACGTTTAAAGGATGCTGCAGAAAAGGCTAAGAAAGATTTATCAGGTGTAAGTTCAACTCACATCTCTCTTCCATTTATTTCTGCTGGTGAAGCTGGTCCTCTTCACCTTGAAGCTGATTTAACTCGTGCTCAATTTGATGCATTGACTAGTGACTTAGTTGAAAAGACTAAGATTCCATTTGATAATGCTTTAAAGGATGCAGGTTTAACTGTAAATGATATTGATAAGGTTATCTTAAACGGTGGTTCAACTCGTATTCCAGCTGTTCAAGAAGCAGTTAAAAAGTGGGCTGGTAAAGAACCTGATCACTCAATTAATCCAGATGAAGCTGTTGCTTTAGGGGCTGCTATTCAAGGTGGTGTTATTTCTGGTGATGTAAAGGATATCGTTTTACTTGATGTTACCCCATTATCACTTGGTATTGAAACTATGGGTGGAGTATTTACTAAGTTAATTGACAGAAACACTACTATCCCAACTTCAAAGAGTCAAATCTTTTCAACTGCAGCTGATAATCAACCTGCTGTAGATGTTCATGTGCTTCAAGGTGAACGTCCAATGGCTGCTGATGATAAGACTCTTGGTCGTTTTGAATTAACTGATATTCCACCAGCACCACGCGGTGTTCCTCAAATTCAAGTTACTTTTGATATAGATAAAAATGGTATTGTAAACGTATCTGCTAAGGATATGGGTACTGGTAAGGAACAAAAGATTACTATCAAGAGTTCTTCTGGTCTTTCAGATGAAGAGATTAAGAAGATGCAAAAAGATGCTGAAGAACATGCTGAAGAAGATAAGAAGAGAAAAGAAGAAGTTGATCTTCGTAATGAAGTTGATCAATTAATCTTTACTACTGAAAAGACTTTGAAGGAAACTGAAGGTAAAGTTCCAGAAGCTGAAACTAAGAATGTTCAAGAAGCTCTCGATGCTTTAAAACAAGCTCAAAAAGATAATAATCTTGATGAAATGAAGGAAAAGAAGGAAGCTTTATCAAAAGCTGCTCAAGATTTAGCTGTTAAACTTTACCAACAAAATGGTGGAGCACAAGGTGCAGCAGGTCAAGCAGGTCCTCAACCAAATGGTGGTCAACCTGACGATGGTTCTTCAAATAATGGCTCAGATGGTGCAACTGTCGACGGTGATTTTCACAAGGTAGACCCAGATAAGTAAAGCCGTTATAATAGATTAAAAAGAAAAGAACTGCGTTAATGTAGTTCTTTTCTTTTATAAATTAAAGGAGTTTACAAAATGGCACAACGTGATTACTATGAAATCTTGGGTGTTGAAAAAAGTGCAAGTGATGCTGATATTAGTAAAGCATATCGTAAGCTTGCTAAGAAATATCACCCTGATTTGAACCATGAACCTGGTGCTGAAGAAAAGTATAAGGAAGTCAATGAAGCTTATGAAGTGCTTCATGATAAGCAAAAACGTGCTCAATATGATCAATTTGGTCAAGCCGGTGTAAACGGTCAAGGTGGCTTTGGTGGCGGCTTTGGCGGTGGTAGTCAATATGGTGATTTTAGTGGTTTTGGCGGCTTTGGCGATATTTTTAATGATATATTTGGCCAAGGCGGTGGTCGTCAAAGGGTAGATCCAACTGCTCCACAAAGAGGACAAGATTTGGATTATACTATGACGATTGATTTTATGGATGCTATCAAGGGTAAAGAAGCTGATATTACTTATACTAGAAATGAAGTTTGTCCAACTTGTGATGGTTCTGGTGCAGAAAAAGGCACTCATCCAATTACATGTGATAAGTGTCATGGTAGTGGGGTAATGATGGTTACTCGTCAAACCCCATTTGGTGTAATGCAACAACAAATCACCTGTGATAAATGTCATGGACGTGGGGTAATTATTGAGCATCCATGTCAAACTTGCCATGGTCAAGGAACTATCGAACAAAAACAAACTTTACAAGTTAAGGTTCCAGCTGGTATTGATAATGGTCAACAGATTCGCTTAAGTGGCCAAGGTGAAGCTGGTAAAAATGGTGGACCTTATGGTGATTTATATATTGTATTTAAGATTCGTCCAAGTAAGGAATTCACTAGAAGGGGAACTACAATTTATTCTGAAGTTCCAATTTCATTTGCCCAAGCAACCCTCGGAGATCAAATTCAAGTAGATACTGTTCATGGTAAGGTATCGTTAAAAATCCCTGCAGGTACTCAACCAAATACTCATTTTAAACTTCGTGGTCAGGGAGTACCAAAACTTAATGGTGAAGGTAACGGAGATCAAGAAGTTACTGTGAATATTAAAATTCCTAAAAAGATTAATGATAAACAAAAAGAAGCTCTTGTAGATTTTGTTAAAGCAGGTGGTGGTAATATTAGTCCACAAGAAAAGAACTTCTTTGAACGTTTGAAAGATAAATTAAGTTAGTAAAATTTACCTAGTTTCAGAAAGAAACTAGGTATTTTGCTATACCGAGAAAAGATTTATAGATATGATATAATTAATAATGCAATTTAATGATAAATAATTTTATTTTTTATAATTTTTAACTTCTAAAAGATAAAGGTGGACTAAGCTGATGGACATAAAAAAGTTACAAGATTATCAAAAGCATATTAGAAATTTTTCAATTGTAGCCCATATTGACCATGGTAAATCTACGATTGCAGATCGTATCTTGGAATTGACCGATACAGTTTCAGGAAGACAAATGAAGAATCAATTATTAGATGATATGCCACTGGAGCGTCAACGTGGAATTACTATTAAGCTAAATTCTGTACAAGTTAAATATCATGCGAAAGATGGAGAAGACTATATTTTTCACTTAATTGATACTCCAGGGCACGTGGATTTTTCATATGAGGTATCACGTTCTCTAGCAGCCTGTGAGGGAGCTTTATTGGTAGTTGATGCTACACAAGGGGTTCAAGCACAAACATTAGCAAATACTTACTTGGCACTTGATGATGATTTAGAGATTTTACCGGTTATTAATAAGATTGATTTACCTTCTGCTGATCCAGAGATGTGCAAGGATGAAATCGAAGAAATGATAGGCTTAGATGCGACAGATGCGGTTGAAGTTTCTGGTAAAACAGGTCAAGGTATACCTGAATTATTAGAAAGAATTGTCCACGATGTTCCTGCACCATCTGGTGATTTAACTGCCCCGTTAAAGGCTTTAATTTTTGATTCTAAATATGATGATTACCGTGGTGTAGTTTTAGCCGTTCGTATTGAAGAAGGGACGGTGAAGCCTGGAGATAAAATTAAAATTATGAATACAGGCAAGGAATTTGAAGTGACTGAGGTAGGTGTTTCTAGTCCTACTCCAGTCAAAAAGGATATGTTGGTCGCAGGTGACGTAGGCTATTTAACTGCGAATATTAAGTCAGTACGTGAAACTCGAGTTGGTGATACAATCACAAATGCTGAAACTCCTACTGAAAAACCACTTCCAGGGTATCGTCAAATTCCACCAATGGTGTACTCTGGAATGTATCCAGTAGATAATCAAAAATATGATGATTTAAAGGAAGCTTTACAAAAGTTACAGTTAAATGATGCTGCTTTAGAATTTGAACCTGAAACTTCACAAGCTTTAGGATTTGGATTTCGTTGTGGTTTTTTAGGTTTACTTCATATGGATGTTGTTCAAGAAAGATTAGAGCAAGAATTTGGTATGGAGTTAATAATGACAGCACCTAGTGTTGACTATCATGCAATTATGAATGATGGTTCAACAAAGCTTATTGATAATCCTGCTGATTTACCAGATGCTGGCGAATATCAGGAAGTTCAAGAACCTTACGTTAAGGCAGAAATTATGGTTCCAAATGATTATGTAGGTCCAGTAATGGAACTATGTCAACGTAAGCGTGGTGAATTTATTACGATGGATTATCTAGATAAATATCGTGTAAATGTAAAGTATAATATGCCACTCGCTGAGATTATCTTTGACTTTTTTGATGATTTAAAATCTTCAACTAAAGGATATGCTTCTCTTGATTATGAAATTACTGGATATCGATCTACTGATTTAGTTAAGATTGATATGCTTTTAAACAAGGAACCTATTGATGCATTGAGCTTTATTGCGCATAGATCTGAAGCTCAGGACAGAGCTCGCCAAATGACTTCAATGCTTAAAAAATTGATTCCACGTCAAAATTTTGAAGTTGATATTCAAGGTGCAATTGGTGCTAAAATTATTTCACGTGCAACCATTAAACCATACCGTAAAGATGTTACTTGGAAAATTCACACTGGGGATCCAGATCGTCGTGCAAAATTACTTGAAAAACAAAGACGTGGTAAAAAGCGTATGAAGGCTGTGGGGAAAGTAGAAGTACCTCAAGATGCATTTATGGCAGTACTTAAAATGAATGATGAAGATATCAAAGGTAAGTAATTATCTTTGAATCCTAATAGCACCGGGCTTCCGGTGCTATTTTTTTATTAAATTACGTATATTTTACGTAAATATTAATCCTCAAATATATTTGTGTGATTCGTGTTATAATATATCTACTTATAAATTTACTATAAAGGGTTAGATTATTAAATGAAGAATGAAGAAAAGCCTACACGTGTAAGTCAAAGAAAATCTAAAAAAAATAATAAAAAGAAAATTTGGCTCCGTGTGGTAGCTGTTATTTTAGTGCTCGTTGGTTTAGTTTTGATTTTTAATAGCCAAATTAGAGATATAATGGTTAAGCAAAACCAAACTACTGCTCTAAAAAAGCTTGATCGAAAAACTGTTGAGAAAAACGAAAAGAAAAAAGGGATGTTCGATTTTTCTAAAGTTAAAGAAATTGATGCAAGTCAGGCGGCTAGAGCAAGAGTCAATAATACTGCAAATGCTATTGGAGCTTTAGCAATTCCAAGTGTAAAAATGTACTTACCTATTATGAAAGGATTGAGCGATGATGCGATGTCCACTGGTGGTGGTACAATGCGGGCTGACCAAGTAATGGGTAAAGGAAATTATCCACTGGCTGGTCACTATATGACTGCTAAAGGGGTATTATTTTCCCCATTAGAACAAGCTAAAATTGGTCAAAAAGTCTATTTAACCGATTTAAAGAAAATCTACGTTTACAAGATTTATATGAAAAAGAAGGTTAATCCTTCAGCTGTTTGGTTAGTCAATAATACTAAACAAGATATTGTAACCTTGATTACTTGTGCTGATGGTGGAGTAAATCGTTGGGCAGTTCGTGGTAATTTGATTAAGACTGAAAAAGCTACAAATAGTAATCTAAAAATTTTTAAATTAAAATAAAACTGAACTGTGATAAAGCTTTGAAGCTGTATCACAGTTTTTATTTGCTTGCATAAAATAAGGTTAATTAACTATAATTATCTTCTATGTAATTGAATAGAAATTGGGGATGGAAATTTGTACATGAAATGGAAGCAACGACAGAAGAAAACTTTATCAGCTGAATTAGTTGATAAATTTCAATTAACTCCTCTGCAAACAAAGTTATTTGCATTGCGTGAAATTAATACAGCTGATAAATTAGACTTTTGGTTAAATGCAACGGAATATAATTTGGCTGATCCTTATTTAATGCATGATATGGACAAAGCAATTGAGCGTATTAATCAAGCAATTGATCGTGGCGAAAGAATAACTATTTATGGAGATTATGATGCCGATGGTATTACTGCGACTGCGATTATGATGGAAACATTGGAAATTTTAGGCGCAGATGTTAACTTCTTTATCCCAGATCGTTTTGAAGATGGTTATGGTCCTAATATGCAACGGTATCAAGAAATTGTTGCCGATGGTACTAACTTAATTATTACTGTTGATAATGGTGTGACTGGTGTTGAAGAAATTAAATATGCGAAAAATCGGGGCGTTGATACAATTGTAACAGATCATCATACTTTTCAAACTAAAAAACCAGATGATGCGTATGCTATAGTTCATTGTAATTATCCGGGGCAGGATTATCCATTTGATGATTATTGTGGGGCAGGGGTGGCTTATACAATTGCTCGTGCTTTAATGGATGATTCTATGAGTGATATGCTTGATCTAGCTATGATTGGAACCATTGGAGATATGGTAAAGGTTAACGATGAAGGACATATTATTGTTAAACGTGGTCTAGAAATTTTAAATAATACTCAAAGACCTGGGTTAAGAGCTTTAATTAAAAATGCTGGATTAACTCTTGGACAAATTACAGCAGTGGATATTGGGTTCGCTATTGCTCCACGTTTGAATGCTGTTGGTCGATTAGATAATGCTAGATTAGCTGTAGAACTTTTACTAAGTGATGATGAAGGTCAAGCTCAAGCAATTGCTGATAAAATTGAAGAACTTAATAATCAGCGAAAAGATTTAACTCAAGTAGTTTATAAAAAATGTCTGCAACTTATTAAGCAAAATGGTTGGCAAAATCGTAATACTTTGGTATTTTATGATGCTGAATTTCATGAAGGGGTATTAGGATTAGTTGCTAATAAAATTGTTGAGGCTGTCCATAAACCAACTATTATCCTTACACAAGGAAAAAATGGACAATTAAAAGGTTCAGGGCGTTCACCTGAAGGATATAATCTATTTGATGCCCTAGAACCATTGAAAAATAGTATCTTGACCCAATTTGGTGGACATGATTTTGCTTGCGGCTTATCTTTAGAAAAAGATAAATTAAATGAATTAAGGCAAACATTTGAATCAAAGTACCACCATGAATCTTCTTTAGCAGTTAAGGAATATGACTGTGAACTCTCTTTAAGTAATACTAATCCTGACTTAGTTGAAGAAATAAATTTAGTTGGACCATTTGGAACAGGTAATCCAGAACCAATTTTTTCTATCACAGATCCATCAATTTCTAATTTTATGAAAATGGGTCAAGATAAAAATCATGTTCGATTTACAACTAAAAATAAAGAAGGGCGTCTTCAAACTATTGGTTTTAATAGACCATATTTAACTGAAAAACTTTTACCGTTTATTCACCAATTGTTTGTCACCCTCTCACTTAATCATTGGAAAAATAAGGTAAATCTGCAGGCAATGATTAAGGATATTGATTTTGAAGCACCGAAATTAGCTATTCCAACTTCAGTTATTGATTTGCGACAAGAAGATTATATTATGGGGTTTGCTGATCGATATTTATTATTTAATAAGAAAAATTATTCTTGGGCAAAAAATAAGTTAGGAATTGATGATAAACACTTAGCTCTCGTTGATGACTATAATAAATCTGATGAGATGATAGTCTTATTAGATACGCCCACGAGTCAAATTCAGTTAAATAAGGCATTAGCAAAGGATTATCAACAATTATACTTACGTTTTTTAATAAATCAGCTACCAGTTGATCAAATTCCTTCAAAGGAAACTTTTGCTAGAACTTTGAAATACATCTATTCTCATCCCCAATTGGCTCCAGAAGATTATGAACAAGTAGCACCATTTTTAGGTTTAAATTATGATAACATTCTATTTATTTTACGAGTATTTTTTGAATTAAAATTTGTAAAATATGAAAATAATAAAATTATCCCAATTTCAAATCCTGAGAAACATCCGCTATCTAGCTCTAAATATTATCAAGCTATTTCTTCTCAATTAAAATTTACTCACCAATTAAGAACAATGCCTTCAAAACAATTATTAAACTATATTAATAGCTTTACTAAATAATAAATTATTAATTTTCTAACAATGTTCGAGTTTTAAGTGTTTTTTATCATAAAATTTGATAAAATATAACAGTTAACGGTGGTTCTGTTATTTGAGAGCCAAATGGAGGTACTCTTTTTTATGGCAATTGATTTTAGAAAGCATATTGCAAGCGTTAAGGATTTTCCTAATAAAGGCATTACATTTCGTGATATCACCCCAATTTTACAAGATGGTGAATTATATCGAGCAGCTACTCATGAACTAGCTGAATATGCTAAAAGTCGTGGAGCTGAAGTAATTGTAGGTCCAGAAGCACGTGGCTTTATTGTAGGCTGTCCTGTTGCAACTGAATTGGGAGTAGGATTTATTCCTGCACGTAAACCTCATAAGTTGCCTCGTGAAGTTGAAAGAGCTTCATATGATTTGGAATATGGTTCAAATGAATTAGAAATGCATAAAGATGCTATTAAGCCTGGGCAAAAAGTCGTTATTTGTGATGACTTAATGGCAACTGCTGGTACTTTGCACGCAACTAAGGAATTAATTGAACGCTTAGGTGGTGAAGTAGTTGGTGCTGCATTTTATATTGAATTAACTAATCTTAAGGGAAGAGATATGTTCCCAGATACTGATATTTTCTCATTAGTTAAATATGATGATGAATAGTTAATTTTTAGTCCTGAAATTCAGGGCTTTTTATTTTTCTTGAAAAGATAATTTTTTCATGGTAGTATACTAACATCAATTGAAATTTGTCTTAAGAAAGAAGGATTGTCCGTTGCGTTCATTAATTTTCTAAAAAGTAGTAGTCAAATAACTGTTTATTTGTAGACGTAGAGACTATACACTTTTTTAGATGATTAATGGATAGACGGATATCCTTCTTTTTGTATGCTCAAATTTTCAAAAAGAGAGTCTATCCTGTAATTACTGAAGGAGTGGACTCTCTTTTTTGAGGTGATTGAATGAGTAATATAGCGATTAAAAATCTTTCTTTCAGATATGAGGATAGTAGTAAAAATATCTTTAATGACTTGAACTTGAATTTAGATAGTTCTTGGAAATTGGGTTTAGTAGGCAGAAATGGTCGAGGAAAGACAACTTTTCTTAATTTACTTAGAAGAAAAATCCATGGAACGGGAACAATTGAGCCTAAGTTGAATTTTAGTTATTTTCCAATTAAGATTGAGAATCCAGATAATATCACTCTTTATGAATTACAAAAGCAGATTGATTTTGAAGAATGGCAGTTAAGGCGAGAATTAAACTTAATGGGGGTTAATGCTGATCTTATTTGGCAACCATTTAATACTTTAAGTGGTGGTGAACAGACAAAAGTTTTACTGGCGCTTACTTTTGCGGATCAAGATTCTTTCTCACTAATAGATGAGCCAACTAATCATTTAGATAAAAAGAGTAGACAAGAAATTGTGAAATATTTGAACCAACAAAAGAGTGGTTATATTCTTATAAGTCATGATCGAGAATTTTTGAATAAGGTAACAAATCATATTTTAGCAATTGAAAATACGGAAATTCACTTATATCAAGGTAATTACGCAGCTTATGAAGATACTAAAGCTAAACGTGATGGTTTTAATAAAGCTAAAAATGAAAAATTACGTAGTGAAATTATTTCTTTAAAGAAAAGTGCTCAGCGAATACGTCAATATTCTGAAAAATCAGAAAAACAAAAAGATTATCGCACTCATACTAATGAGCCAATGGGAATGTTTGATCGGGGCTATCTGGGTCATAAAGCTGCAAAAATTATGAAAAAGTCTAAGAATATGGAGAGACATCTTAGTCAGAAAATTGATAAAAAAGAAGGATTACTCATAAATATTGAAAGTTCTCCAGAGTTAAAGATGAATTTTATTCCTAATTATCATTCGAATTTATTAGATATAAGGGATTTAACGTTATCAATTGGTAAGAGAAGATTATTTGCCGATTTAAACTTAGTGGTGAAAAATCATGGAATAGTAGCTTTAGAAGGTCAAAATGGTTCGGGCAAGTCAACGTTATTACGTTTGCTTTTAGGAGATGCAGAAGAAATTGAAAAATCAGGAAGAATCGTTTTGACAAACGGTTTAAAAATCTCTTATTTATCACAAACGTTTTCTCAATACTATGGAACTTTAATGGAATTTTCTAAAAAAGAAAAATTAGACTATACATTGCTACTTAATACTTTAAATAAAATGGGGATGCCACGTACTACTTTTTCAACTCCTATCGAAGAGATGAGTGTGGGACAACAAAAACGGGTCGCAATTGCAAAGTCACTAGTTGAACCAACTGATTTATATTTGTGGGATGAACCAGCAAATTACTTGGATGTTTTTAATCAGAATCAACTGATTAAATTACTAAAAAATGTTCAACCAGCGATGTTGCTAGTTGAACATGATCAGTATTTTATTGAGCAGGTGGCTTCAAAACGAATAAGTTTAAATAATTGATTCAAAGTATTAAGAATAAAGGAATAATTATGGGGTCAAAAAATATTAGAATTAAAGGTTATCAAGAAAATGTTAAAAGATTAACTTTATTTTATAAAAGTGACTTTTACCAAGAATTAATGCACGAATATCCAAATTATCTTCATAAAATCACAGATACGCTTTATGAAGATGGAGATTTATTAGATAAAAGTTTATATGAAGCTTTAAGTTATAAATATGGGTTGCCAATAATAAAAAAACGAAGCATTTATGGGCTTAGTCAAATAGTTAATGGAGATGAAATAGTATTAGGAGCGGATATAATTTGTGGATACAAGAGTTTAATAAAATATTATCCTGATTTTGATAAGTGGATTAAGGCTTATTCTTTGATAAGAAGTAAAATCAATTTGCACTATTTATGGCCAAGGCATAATTTACCAACCATAAATACGCTGCGTTATACGATATATAAGGATAGAATTGATTATACTTTGTTTGATTTAAAAAATTATTTTGCTGGTAACAAAACTCTTATGATGCCAGCTTATAATAATTTATTGACTCAAAAGTGGTTATCACAGTTTCACGATGATTTTGCATTATTTATTAATAATATGAAATTAAATATGTTTGTTGATAAAGAATATAATGTCTTAAATATCGCTACGCAATTTTCAAAAGTAATAGAGGAAATACCGCCTAAATCAGAAATAAATAAATCTATTCCACTGTACATTGAAGGTATTTTATGTTTAGTAAGAGCTGGCGTATTTGATTAATTTTTCAATAGTAGTTGATTTGATAGTATATATTCGATAAATAAGTTTTACGGCTATGAGTATTATAAATGAATAAGTTTAAATAATTGATTAGACATATTTAAAAGCTAATAATAAATTATATGTTAAAAAGTAATTACTTATGGGAGAAGCTTTTATGTCAATAATTAAAAAATATTCAACTACTATTACTAAAACAAATGCATTTATTATTAATTATTGTCCTTATTTAATTTATATTTTATTAATTAGTCGTGATGGTAACTTTGTTAGAAATCTTTTGCCGTTAGCTTTCTTTTATGCTTTTAGAAGAACTGCGTTATTCATCTTTATTGATCTTAGAAGTCACTATAGTATCTTAGGATGGATTGGGATAGTTAGTGCAGCGTTAGGATACTTCTTAGGATTGTTTGGGCAGTTGAACGGTGTTTTCTGGGATTTATCTGGTATTTTTGCAGGGATTGGTGCAGCAATTTTTCCAGCGGCATCCAATCAAATGGAAAGAATTAAGAAATACAAAAATTTAACTGAACAAAAATCTCAGTTGGGAATTTTATTAGGAATATTTATAGTAACTTTATCGCTGATTGCCTTAACGATTAAACGATGGCCAGTAATTTCTTTTGCTTTGCTGTTATTTTACAGTGTGGTAGGAATAATTAACTATAGTATGATTGCTCGTCCGCAAGTTTTAAGAAAACCAATAAAATTACATTTTACAAATTTGGTTATAGTTTTAATGCTTTGGGTAGCAATGTTTTTAATGGAATATGGTAGAAATACTGGAGTAGTTAATATTGTTCAATGGTCAGTAGTGTTATTGGCATTATTTATAATTGCGCTATTAATTTTATTATTTGTTAATAGACAAAGGCAGACTACTGCTTCATATAATACTTACTTACAAATTATACTTTATGGTATTTGTGCTCAGTTTTGGATTACTTATAGTGCTGTCTTTATCACTATTGTTCATGGAGTTACAGCATTTTATTGGGTTTTTGCTTCATATATTGCCGGTATTATTTTGGGCAAACCAGTTGTTAAGTTATTTTTACGTATTTTCAAGATGAGAGAGGTCACAATTAGTATCAGTGGTATAATTTTGGGTATCTTATTAACTTTTTGGTTCCCAGGATACTTTATTGGAATATTTTTAATTAGGGCTTTCGCTAGTTATCAAAAGTCTAATGCCTTGGATGTTTATGAAGTTGAGAGTAATAATTATCAATCATCTTATATTGTCAGTTATTATTTAACTTCAGCTTCAGCGATGATAACTTTACTTTTAATGTGGGGAAGTTTATTATTACTTAATCGTTTATCAGGATTCAATGCAATTTTAAATGATATGCTTTATCATAAATTAGCTACCCAATATTTATGGAGTATTGATATGACACATATTGTCATGGCCGCTTTTATGATATTGATGGCATTGTATACTCTACATATTTCAAGAGAAGAATAGAGAAAAAAATCATTTACTATTTGCCTTAGTGCAGCTAGTAAATGATTTTCTTTTTTATAAAATTGGTGAAAGCAACCTAGAGAAGTATTGTTTAAATTTACGCCAATTAGATTGTTTGGCGAAATATTCATTGGTCATTAAAGTACTCTTCTTGATATCATCTTCAAAAATTTTCTTTAATTTTTGAGCAAGGTCCTTATTGTAAGTAAATGCATTGACTTCAAAGTTTAATTTGTAGCTTCGAAAATCTTGATTAGCAGACCCAACAGAGGCAATATTAGAGCCACTGACCATCGTTTTAGCATGAATGAAACCATTATTGTACTTGTAAACCTTAATTCCTTGACTAGTAAGGTATTTCGAGTAGTATTCAGTAGCACGATATACAAAAGCATGATCGGGCATACAAGGTACCATTACCCGCACATCAACACCACTTTTGGCAGCAATAACTAAACTTTCTAACATAGGATCGCCTGGAATAAGGTAGGGTGTTTGAATATAGACATATTCATTTGCTTGAGCAATTATTTCTTCGTAACCTCTACGAATACCAAAGTTAGCACTGTCTGGACCAGAAGAAACAATTTGCATTGGGACGTGTTGAGGATCATTATCAGGCATTTTTAGTTTAAAGTTCTTAATTTCCTGTTCAATATTGTACTTTGGTACGTGAGTTTTACGGCAAGTAGTGTTCCAATCCATTGCAAAACGTACTTCCATCATAATGGATGCCTGGCCTACAACACGCAAGTGAGTATCTCGCCAATGATGGAATTTTTCACTTTTATCCACATACTGATCACCTATATTAAAACCACCAATATAACCAATTTTATGATCAATGATTACTAATTTGCGGTGAAGATGATAGTTAAGACGAGGAGTAGTAAAGTGGTGGTTACCAGAACTTGAAATAAATGCTTGTGCTTGTCCACCTAATTTTCTAAGTGGATCAAAAAATTTAGGCTTTGTACCACGAGAACCACTCGCATCATATAAAACCCGCACATCGACGCCACGTTTAGCAGCTGCTACCAAAGCATCTAAGACGCGATTGCCCAATGAATCATCGTAAAAAGTATAAAATTCAATATTAATAGATTTTTTAGCTTGGTTAATATTTTCAATGATGTTATCAAAAAGTTTAGGCCCATCGATAAAAATTTCGACATTGTTATCAAAGGTTAAAATAGCATCGTCATTATTTAAATTAAGGTCAACTAGTCGTCTGGTTCGATGATATCGGTCTTTTTTTGGTAATAAATCATTTTGATTAAGTAATTTATGCTGTTCTTTTAAAAAACTATCACGTAATTTTTTTTGTTCTTGTTGAATTATAAAAATATCGTCGTGGGATAATTGTCGTCCGACAAATAAATATAGAATAAAGCCAACATAGGGAAACAGTGTAAGTACCAAGAGCCATGCCCAAGTTGAGGCAATATCCCGATGACTTCTAAAAACTGTCCAAATAGCGAATGCGACATTTATGAGCCAGAGAATTTCAATAACGCGACGGATAACATCCCAAGTCCATATCATAAGAATTTCTCCTTTAAAAATTATTTAAATGACTGTTTCATTTTATCATAATATAGGAGTTTTGATTAAAGCTGTTTTTTGATTTCTTGTATAGTACAAAATGTAGTAGACTTGACGATATAAACCACTAGATATGGACCAAGAGGGGAGAAAATTATGATTAGTTTTGTGTGGGCTGAGGATGAAGTAGGTAATATTGGTTATCAAGGTCATCTGCCCTGGCATCTACCAGCTGATTTACAGCATTTCAAAGAAAAAACAATTGGTCATCCAATGGTAATGGGGAGAAAAACTTTTGATAGTTTTCCTGGAGTTTTACCTAAAAGAAAGCATATTGTTTTGACGCATAGTCAGGATTTTAAGCAAAAATATCAAACTAATAATCAAGTAGAAGTTTTTATAAATTTAGCTGACTTGAAAAATTGGTTAAATAGCCAAACTAAAGATATCTCAATTATTGGCGGTGTAAGTTTGTTCAAAGAAATGCTTAATAAAGTAGATGTTCTAGAGCAAACAAAAATACACCACCAATTTAAAGGTGATGTACAAATGGTGCCAGTAGACTATAAAAAGTTTGAATTAGTTAATGAAGAGAAGCATTATGCAGATGATAAAAATAAGTTTGATTATACATTTTTAACATATAGAAGAAAGACTGGGGATTAACCTCAGTCTTTTTGATTAAAGAAATACAAGATTAATTAGTCCAGAGATTATATGACAAATCGAAAAAAGTAAAATAGGACCAAGAGCAAACCAATTTTTTCTATCAATATCAAAAAGTAAAAATATTAAGCAAGGCGCGGTGGCTAAACTGACAATAATTAAATCATTGGCAACGCTACTATAGTACAAAATCCAACTGACAAAATATAATAGGCAGCACAATAAGGTTGCAATAATAAGTGGAGAACATCTAATTGGTTCAGCTTTGGTATTTTTGAAAAAACATAATGTAATCATCATTAGTATCTGAAAGATAGAAGAAAAAGTATCCAGGACTTCTGTAGTGGAATTGATTCTTAGAATATCATTTGGTGCTGGAATGACAAACCAAATAAGATTGGGAATCATAATGATTAAAAATAGCATTAAGGACCAAGGATCAAAAGTTAATTTATAATTTTTTAACATTTTTATCTTCCAAAAATCCCTTATATCTAGGAATAGAAATAAGGGATGAAATAACTATCTATTTTTCATAATTGGTTGGTAGACTAAGTCAATGACAATTGCAGCAAGAAGAGCTACAACAATAGTTAATCCTAAATTAGGTAGGGTGATTTTAGTCATTGCTAAACCAAAAATAGCTAAAATAAAGGTTAATAGAACATCGATAATTTGAACAGTTCCAACCATCTTAGATGGGTGAGATTGCCAGAAGTACTTTCTAGTACGAGTAATTAAAACGATTAACATTGCACTAAGTACGAGGTAAACATAGACCATCGTAGAAACTGTACCATGGCTGTAACCATGTGTATTTAAATACCAAACAAAGATAAAGCCAATTAAGGTCCAACCGGCAGCAAGTGAGAAAGCAATTTTAGCTAAGCGAGCCATATTCCAATTTTCTGGTTTATAGGTAATATGAGTTCTGTCAGTACCGATCATCATTGTAACCATATTATTCATTACGGTGTAGATAACCATTGCATTGAGGGCCATGGGAATGTAATTGAAGAATAGGTAACCAAATGTTAAAAGCATCGTTAATTCAGCAGTTCTGGCAAGCTTAGTAAGTGACCAAGTAGTCATTCTTTGGTAAACGCGATGTCCAGCATCCAAAATTTTGACAATTGATGATAATCCATCATCTAAAAGTACCATTTTACTTGAGCGTTTAGCAACGTCGGCTGCATTAGAAACAGCGATGCCGACTTCTGCTTGTTTAAGAGCAGGGGCGTCATTTACACCATCTCCAGTCATTCCTACAATATAACCTTCTTCTTGGAATGTTTTAACCATTCGCAGCTTGTCTTCGGGTAAAACATCTGCAATTCCTGCTAAATCATTAACATCTGTTTTTTTGGTGAAATCATGAATTGAAATAACTTTACCAGTTAACCCAACTTCTTTAGCTACTGCTTCCGCAGTTTTTCGATTATCACCAGTTAACATAATCGTACGAATACCGCGCTTTTTAAGCTCCGCTAGAGCTTTTTTAGAGTCTTTTCTAACTTTATCTCTTAAGATAAAAATACCGGCTAATTTATTATCAACTAAAACTGCAACTGAACGGCCTGCAGCAAAGTCAATATTATCCGTTAAATTATCGGCATTTTTGTCGATTAAAGATAATTGTTTATATGAACCTAGTTTAATGTTATGTCCATCAATTTCAGCCATGGAATAACCTTTGTTAGAAGTAAAAGGCATAAAGCTAGTTGGTGTTTGTATTGGAATATTATTTTTGGCAAAATATTCATCTAAAGCTTGATCAATAATACTTTGATTACGTTGATCAACAGCAGCAGACGCTAATTTCCAAATTTCTTGATTGGACATCTTAGAAAAGTTGGTCCAACTTGCTACAGCTGTTTTGTTTTCTGTAATTGTTCCAGTCTTATCTAAAAGCAAAAGATTGAGGTTAGCAGCATCCTGAATACCTGTTAAATCAGCAGTTAAGACACCTTCTTTACTTAAGCGAGTTGCTTCAAATGAATTGGAAAGGGCAAAAGTTGAAGGCATAGCTACTGGAATAGAGGCAATGAACATCATAGCTAAGAATGGCAACATGTTAATAAAAGTTTCAAAATTTCCACCTTTGATAAAAGAAGCTATGATGATCACTAAGGTTAAAACGCCATCTAGGAGACAAAGATAGTAGATAATCTTTGTTAGTAATTGTTGTAAATGTCCAGGTGCAGCAGAATTGTTGATTAAGTTGATGGTTTTGCCAGTGCGTGAATTCTTTCCAGTAGCAGTAACGATTGCTAAGCCGTGTCCTTCAACAACTGTGGTACCAGCATATGCTTCAGAATTAATGCCTTTTTTTATAGGGTTTGATTCACCTGTGATTGAGCTTTCATCAAAGGAAAGATTACCAGCGATAATTTTCACATCAGCAGCAAGGACGTCACCACGATTTAAACTAATTAAATCGCCGACAACGAGTTGTTTAGAATCAATTTTTATCCATTTGCCACTACGTTTAACTGCGACAGTTGGTGTCAATTGGTGAGAAATACTGTCTAATACCTTACGCGATTGCTTTTTCTTAGAAGCACCATTCCATGCTGCAAAAAGAAGCATTCCTAATACAAATAAACTTTGAATCCATTTTCCTAAAAAGAATTCTAGAAGTAGTGCAGCTTCAAGAATCCATGCAGATAAATTCCAAAGCTTACCTGCAAATTCTTTCCAGAAATTATATTTGGGTTCTGGAACTTCATTAAGACCGTCTTTTTTTAAACGTTCTTCAGCTTGAGCTTGAGTCAAACCTTGTAATTCTTTATCTTCCATATAAAAATCCTCCAATAAATTCTTTCCTTAGCTAGTTTATCGCAGATATTGTATTTTAGAAAATATCAATTTAAAATAAAGGATATATAAATAATTAATAACTAATGGGTGATTTATATGAATATCAAACAACTTAAGTATTTCCTTGTAGTAGCTCAGGAACGACAGATAACGGCTGCTGCTCATCGACTTTATATTGCTCAACCACCATTATCATATCAACTTAAACAGCTTGAAAAGGAAATAGGTGCTACTTTGTTTACCCGAACAGCTTACGGAATTGAGTTAACTGAAGCAGGGAACAGATTTCAAAAGTATGCTGAACAAATTGTTAATTTGAGTCAGATAGCTAAAGAAGAAGTAGGTAAAGAAGAGTCTGGTGAAGTAGGAACGATTAGGCTAGGATTGATTTCTTCTAGCGGAGATATCGTACCCACTGATAAGTTTTCTCAGTTAACAAAATTCTATCCTAATTTAAATTTTGAAATTAGAGAAAATAATACTTTTGGTGTAGTAGAAGATATGAAAAAAGATCTCATTGATATGGGGATTGTGCGGACTCCATTTAATATGAAGGGTTTAAAAAATATTGAATTAAATACAGATAAAATGGTGGCAGTTTTTAATGAAAAATATTATTTTCTAGATAAAGAAAATTTACAAATTAATGCTTTAAAAGATAAACCACTGATTTTGTACCGTAGATTTGAATCGATTTTTAACGAAAGTTTTAGTCATCAAGGAGTAACTCCATTTTATGCAGTTAAGTGTGATGATGCACGGACAGCAATTTTATGGGCTGACCAAGGAATGGGAATAGCATTAGTTCCAGAATCAATTGCGAGAGCATATGCTAAAAATAAGTTTATTGTGATAGACCACTCTAGTTGGACAACGCACTTAGAATTAGTGTGGCGGACAGATAAAACGATTACTCCTATCATGAAGAAAGTTATTAACATGTTTGCAAATAAAAAAACTGAGTAAATTCTCAGTTTTTAGTACGTGTAATAGTAATAGGGTTAGCTAGATAATTTTTAAGTGCCCGTTTAATTCTTTTAGTTTTTGATGGATGAAAAACGATAATTTTAGCCATTAGTTTATGCCCTCACTTGTATGATTATTTTGATAATTCATAGATTAAAGTAAAAGTGTGAAGAATTTGTGTAGCTTTTAAGGAGTATATGTGAAAGTATTATAGAAATCGTTTAAATATTGAAATGATTTTGATATACTCTGTGGAGTAAAGTAATTAAGTTTTTTATTCTGATTATTTAAAAATGGCTTGGTTGGAGGATCTTTTTAGTGTGTTCCCCACGCAAGTGGGGGTGATCCTACTGATAGTCTCAATAAGCATATTTAAACTATGTATTCCCCACGAACGTGGGGGTGATCCCACTTTGTTGAGCGTGATCCTTGGCATATCTATGTGTTCCCACGAATGTGGGGGGATTCTACAATTTTTAGCTTGTTGATATATATGAGTAGTCGAGTGAAAAACTAATAAAATTTTGAAAGCTAATTGTGAACACAATAATAGCTCTTGGTTTGCGAGTTTTACACTAGCTGATTAGTATGTACTTTAATCATAGGAGAATACTATTATGATTGTAATTAAAATTATTGCTTTAATTATTGCAGCTATTTTAGTAGTAGCATGGTGCTACTATCGAATTAGATTAGTCCAGGCTAGAAAAGAAGGGAGAAGCTTGAAAGAGCGTTTAAAGCAAAAGGAGACAAAGAATGCCGAAAATTACGACTAAAGCAGTTAGAGTTGATACTGATTGAACGCTTAAAGAAGCCGCTGCAAAAGAGATAAAGGAGTAAGAGGATTCAAAGTATTTAGTTAAATTTGCTAAAAATTACCCCAATTTTATAAAAATCCTGTTAAACTATTACATGGAATTAATTTGGGTTATTGAGGTAGTATTGTGAACTGGAAATGTCCTGTTGATATTATGATTGCTGCCATAATTTTAGTAGCATTAATTTTTAATATTAGAAATTCGCGTTTATTTAATTTTTATGATCATTGGTTACACCATAAATTGATAAGAAAAGATGATTCGCGATTATGGCAAGTAATAACTTTTTTAAATGAACCAAAGCTGATTGTTATTTGGGATTTGCTCTTAGCCTTTATTTTAGTAGCTACTCATCATTATTATTTAGCAGTTTGGGTAGTTGCAACTTTGGCTTTTTCTGATTTAATGGGCATTATTTTGAAAAAATCCATTAAGCGTCGTCGTCCAGTTAATCCTAACAAAAAAAGAGAAGGCTATAGTTTTCCAAGTGGCCATGTATTAAGTATAACTGTGATGAGCTTAATAATTTGGAAAATTTTTGGTAAGCAGTGTGGTATTGGTTTATTCATTATACTTTTGATTAGTTGGTCCTTAGTAGTAATTTCTAGATTAAATATGCGCGCCCATTATCCATCTGATGTTCTGGGTGCCACCACGCTAGGAATACTATGTTTTACAATTGCACAACAAATTTTAAGTCTAGCTTAAGTGCTAGGCTTATTATTTTACTAGAAAATTTATGATTTAAAAGTTTACATCCTCACAAAGTTGAATTAAAATAAATTTGTAGTCAAAAGGGCGACTTGCCCAGAAGTGATAAGAGAGACTATCTAATCTTTTTGATTAGTAAGTATTTTTATCACAAATTCTAAGGAGGATTTTTTTACTAATGCTCAAATCAGTTATTGAAAACGTACATGCACTTGAAATCTTTGACTCACGTGGTAACCCAACTGTTGAAGTTTTCGTTACTCTTTCAAACGGTGTCGTAGGTAAGGCTGAAGTTCCTTCAGGTGCTTCAACTGGTGAAAACGAAGCTGTTGAATTACGTGATGGCGGCGAACGTCTTGGTGGTAAAGGTGTTATGAACGCTGTTAACAACGTTAACACTGAAATTAATGATGCTTTGAAGGGCTTAGACCCACATGATCAACCAAACATCGACGCAACTATGATTGCTTTAGATGGTACTCCAAATAAGGGCCGTCTTGGTGCTAACGCTATCTTGGGTGTATCTATGGCTACTGCTGCTGCAGCTGCTAAAGACAACCACCAACCATTATACAGATACCTTGGTGGTACTGATCTTGAAATGCCACAAACTTTCCACAACGTTATTAACGGTGGTGAACATGCTGACAACGGTATTGACATTCAAGAATTCATGATTACTCCAGTTGCTAAGACTTCATTCCGTGATGGTTTTGAAAAGATTGTTAACGTATACCACACTTTGAAGAAGGTTCTTGAAGATATGGGTTACGAAACTGGTTTAGGTGACGAAGGTGGTTTCGCTCCTAACATGAAGAACTCAGAAGAAGCTTTAAAGGCTTTACACGAATCAATCATCAAGGCTGGTTACAAGCCAGGTGAAGATATTGCTATTGCATGTGACTGTGCTGCTTCTTACTTCTACAATAAAGAAGATGGCAAGTACCACTTGGAAGGTAAAGTTCTTACTGATGAAGAATTATCAGACTACTACGACAAGTTGCTTGAAGAATTCCCAGAATTAATTTCTATGGAAGATCCATACGACGAAAATGACGTAGAAGGTATGGTTAAGTTTACTGAAAGCCATAAAGATCGTGTTCAAATCGTTCTTGATGACTTCATTTGTACTAACCCTAAGCTTTTGAACAAAGCTATTCACGAAGGTGCCGGTAATGCTTCATTGATTAAGTTAAACCAAATTGGTACTGTTACTGAAACTCTTGAAACTATTCGTCTTTCACGTAAGAACGGCTACAACACTATGATTTCTCACCGTTCTGGTGAAACTGGTGATACTTTCATCGCTGACTTTGCAGTTGCTGTTAACGGTGGTCAATTGAAGACTGGTGCTCCAGCTCGTTCAGAACGTGTTGAAAAGTACAACCGTTTACTTGAAATTGAAGAAGAACTTGGTAAGGGTGAACGTTTAGCATTCTTCCCAGACAGCGTTGACTTAGACTAATTTTATTAGTGCTAAGTAATAAAGAATCGACTTAAGTCGATTCTTTTTTTTATTTAAAAAATAAACGTTTATTACTTTTTGAGTGGGCATCATGATATACTGACATAGTACATTTAATAAATATATTGACTTAATTGAAAGGAATTAACAGATTTGATTACAGTATCTGACTTAAGCTTAAATTTATCAGGCCGTACACTATACGAAGACGTAAACTTAAAATTTACTCCAGGTAATTGTTATGGAATTATTGGGGCAAATGGTGCTGGTAAGTCGACTTTCCTCAAATTACTGGAAGGAAAAATTGAACCAACAAGTGGAAATATTGCTATTGATTCTAATGAAAGAATGTCTAGTCTTAATCAGGATCACTTTGCTTTTGAAAACTTTACTGTAATGGATACAGTAATTCAGGGTCACAAAGAACTTTATAAAGTAATGAAGGAAAAAGATGCTTTATATGCAAAACCTGATTTTGGTGATGAAGATGGTGTTAAAGCAGCGGAATTAGAAACTAAGTTTGCAGAACTTGATGGTTGGAATGCTGAAGCTGATGCATCCCGTCTACTTCAATCCTTAGGTATCCCTGAAAGTATCCATCAAAGTATGATGAGTGAGTTACCTGAATCAGAAAAGGTTAAAGTTTTACTTGCCCAAGCTTTATTTGGTGAACCAGATATTCTTTTACTAGATGAACCTACTAACGGTTTAGATGTTCATACAATTAATTGGTTAGAAAATTTTTTAGCTGATTATCCTAATATTGTTATTGTTGTTTCTCATGATAGACACTTTTTAAATCAAGTATGTACACAAATGTGTGATGTAGATTATGGTAAGATTCAACTTTATGTAGGTAATTATGATTTTTGGTATGAATCAAGTAAGTTAGCCTCAGAATTGGCTGCTAACCAAAATGCTAAAAAAGAAGAGAAAATTAAAGAGTTACAAGAATTTATTGCGCGTTTTTCTGCAAATGCATCCAAATCTAAGCAAGCTACTTCACGTAAGAAGCAATTAGAAAAGATTACCTTAGACGATATTCGTCCATCTTTACGTAAGTATCCTTATGTAAAATTTGAGCCACATCGTGATTTAGGAAATGATCTTCTGAAGGTGGATAATGTTTCTTATAGTATTGATGGTGAAAAGATTTTAGATAATGTTTCATTTATTATTCGTCCTGGTGATAAGGTAGCCTTTTTATCAAAAAATACTTTAGCTACTACTGCTTTAATGGATATTATCGCTGGTAAACTTAAGCCTGATACAGGTACTGTAACTTGGGGACAAACTACTGCATTTAATTATATGGCACGTGACTTAAATGCTAACTTTAACAATGATGAATTAACTATTTTAGATTGGTTAAGACAATATGCGTCTAAAGAGCAAGATGATAATACATTTTTACGTGGATTTTTAGGAAGAATGCTTTTTAGTGGCGATGAAATTGAGAAGAAAATTAAAGTGTTATCTGGTGGAGAAAAAGTCCGTTGTCAGTTATCTAGAATGATGTTACAACCAGCTAATGTTTTAGTTATGGATGATCCAACTAATCACTTGGATTTAGAATCAATCACATCCTTAAATGATGCTTTAAAAGATTATCCAGGATCTATTTTATTTACTTCTCACGATCATGAATTTATTGAAACTATTGCTAACCATATTATCGAAGTTGGTCCGAAGGGTATTGTTAGCCGCGCTGATACTGATTACGATGAATTTTTGAGTAGAGAAAATATTCAAGAACAAGTTAAGAAAATTTATTAAAGTTAAAATTGTAATATAATTTTATTACGCAGATGGTTGTGGTACACTACTTATAGATTAGTATAATAAGGAGAAAAAAGATGTGTACATCAATTATTTATAGTTCAAATAATCATTATTTTGGTCGTAACCTTGACTTGGAAATTTCTTTTGGTCAAAAGGTAACTATTACCCCTAGAAATTATGAATTTGATTTCCGTAAGATGCCAAAGATGACTAATCACTACGCAATTATTGGTATGGCCATGATTGCTGATAATTATCCATTATATTTTGATGGTGCTAATGAACAAGGTTTAGGTATGGCTGGTTTAAACTATGCCGGTATTGCAACTTACTTACCAGAAAATCCAGATAAGGATAATGTGGCTTCATTTGAATTCATTCCTTACATTTTGGGTCAATGTAGTACTGTTGAAGAAGCTAAAAAGTTAATTGAAAAAATGAATATGGTAGACATCAACTTCTCCGAAAAGATGGTTGCTTCATCACTTCATTGGTTAATCGCCGATAAAACTGGTGCTTCAATTACTGTTGAACCAGATGCTGACGGTCTTCACTACTACGACAATCCTGTAGGTGTCTTGACTAATAATCCACAATTCCCTAAGCAAATGATGAATTTAGCAAATTATGCTTCTATTTCTTCAGCACAACCTAAGAATACTTTTGCTCCAAATGTTGATTTAGATATGTACAGCCGTGGTATGGGAACTCATTTCTTACCAGGTGGTGTAGATTCTGAAAGTCGTTTTGTTAAAGTAGCATTTACTTTACAACATGCACCAAAGGGCAAAGATGAAATTGAAGATGTAACTAACTACTTCCACACTCTTCATTCAGTTGAACAACAAAAAGGTTTAGATGAAGTAGCACCAAATACTTTTGAGTTTACTATTTATTCAGATGGTATCAACTTAGAAAAGGGTATTTTCTACTACACTAACTATGATAACAATCAAATTAATGCAATCGATATGCATAAAGTTGATTTAGATGGTAAAGACTTAGTTAGCTATGAAGTTATTGAAAAGCAAAATATCAATTTCCAAAATTAATTATTAAATGAAGATACAGAAAGTATTCTGTATCTTTTTTTATTAATATAATAAATAAATTTTAAAATAAAAGTAAATAAGGGCTTGACTATTTTTATCTCACATTATAATATATTTTTAACAATTCAAATCAAACATTTTTTAGTTGAGTAAATGCTGATTCTACTTTTAGAGAGTCTATGTGTGGTGAAAATAGATAGAGATAAGCATTGAATATGGACTAGTATTTTAAATGGCAGTAGTGAAGTTATTTAACTACTGACGGGGTTGCACTCGTTAACAATGCAAGGTAATTCTTATATCTTTATAAGAGCTACTTACTGAGACCAATTTTAACGTAAGTTATTGGTAAATTAAGGTGGTAACACGAAGCATTCGTCCTTTATTAGGATGGATGCTTTTTTATTAGGAGGAAAGTACATTGCATAAAAAAAGAGTAAGGAATAGGATAATTTGGAGCATAGTGGTAATTGTAATTTTGATTGCAGGTTGGTTTAGTTTTGGGCCAACAGAAGGTTCAAATACTGCTAGTCAAAAGGTTGTTACTGTTGGGGTAGTTGGTTTAACCAAACAAGATGAAACAATTTGGAAAAGTGTAGCTAAAACAGCAAAAGAAAAGTATGGTATTACCATTAAATTGAAAAATTTTACTGATTATAATCAACCCAATAAAGCTCTTGCTAATGGGGATATAGATTTGAATTCATTTCAGCATTATGCGTTCTTAAGCTCGTGGAATAAGGCAAATAATGGTTCAATAGTTTCGATTGGTAATACTTATATTGCACCTATTAGAATCTATTCTAAAAAATATAAGAGTATTAAAGATTTACCGGATGGGGCAACAATTGCAATTCCAAATGATGCTTCTAATGAATCACGTGCTCTATATGTTTTAAAAAATGCAGGTTTAATTAAGCTTAAGAAGGGTGTTAAATTAGCTACAATTGCAGATATTAGTTCTAATCCTAAGCATTTAAAGATTAAAGAAGTTTCTGCAGAGCAAACTGCTAGAGTAATTGATGATGTAGATGCAAGTATTGTAAATAATACTTATGCAGCTCCAGCTAAATTAGGTAATAAGGAAACAATCTATGTAGAACCATTAAATAAAGATTCTAAACAGTGGATAAACATAATTGCTGTTGATAAAAAGAACAAGAATAAAAAAATTTATAAAGAAGTTGTAAAAGCATTTCAAACTGAAAAAACTAAGAAGTTAGTAAAGAAACTTTATGGTAGTACCGAAGTAACAGCTTGGGGTTTAAAGTTAAAGTAGGAGGGTATAAGAATGACTACACAAATTAATTTAAAAGATATTAGTGTACAATTTGGTGATAATAAAGCTGTTAACGATGTGAGTCTTAAAATTAGTAAAGGTGATATTTATGGCATAATCGGCTTTTCAGGTGCTGGTAAGTCTACTTTGGTAAGAACTATTAATTTACTTCAAAAACCAAGCTCAGGCTCTGTAGAAGTTAATGGTGATATTTTATATGCGGATGGAAAGTTACAAGTTTCTAAAAAACAGCTCCAACAAAAACGTCGTAAAATTGGAATGATTTTCCAGCATTTTAATTTATTAAATGAAGAAACAGTATTAGAAAATGTAGCGTTTGCTTTAAAACACGCAAATTTATCCGATGATGAACTTGAAAGTAAATCATTGTATTTACTTGAGTTGGTAGGTTTAAAGGATAAAGCTGATTTTTATCCGGCTCAATTATCAGGTGGTCAACAACAAAGAGTGGCTATTGCTAGAGCGTTAGCTAATGAACCAGATATTTTGATTTCTGATGAAGCAACTAGTGCACTTGACCCTAAAACAACTAATCAGATTTTAGATTTACTTTATGATTTAAATAAAAAGCTTAAGTTAACAGTAGTTTTAATTACTCACGAAATGGAAGCAGTAAAGCGAGTAGCAAATAAAATTGCTGTAATGGAAAATGGAAAAATTATTGAGAAGGGCAGTTTGCGGGAGGTATTCTTACATCCACAAAAAGAACTTACACGTCAATTTGTCGGAGGGGCTTTACAAGTTCGTCATATTTTAAACAATTATAATTTTGCGGAAATAGATCCAGATGAACAGTTATTCCAACTTGTTTATAGTATTAATAATGTGACTAAATCAGTAGTGGCTGATTTAGATATTGCGCTTAATACTAAAGCAAGCATTCTATACGGAAATGTAGAAGTTTTGAGCGGTGAGCCAATCGGAACGTTAGCAATTTTACTTAAATTAGACTCTAAAAAGCAAAAAGAAGCGATTAAGTTTTTAGAAAGTAAAAATGTAGTGGTTACTAAATTAGATAAAGGAGTGCTAACAAATGACTAATTTTTTTACTAAATATTTTCCAAATGTAATCTCTTTAGGTTGGAGTGGGGATGCTGGATGGGGAACAGCTATCTTTCAAACCCTATTTATGACATTTTGGTCAGCAATTTTTGGTGGGATTTTAGGAATTATTTTTGGATTACTCCTGGTTCTTACTAAGCCTAAAGGAATTTTAGCTAATAGATTAATTTATAATGTTGTCGATAAAATTGTTTCAATTTTTAGAGCTGTACCATTCATTATCTTATTAGCATTTGTTGCCCCCTTAACTCAAAAAATTGTAGGTACACAAATAGGTATGAAAGCTGCTTTAGTACCTTTAACTTTGGGAGTATTTCCTTTTTTTGCTCGTCAAGTTCAAGTGGCTTTAGAAAGTGTAGATTCAGGAAAAGTAGAAGCTGCCCAAGCTTTAGGTGCATCAACTAGTGATATAGTCTTTGATGTTTACTTAAAAGAAAGTAGATCTGAATTAATTAGAGTTTCAACAGTAACTCTGATTAGCTTGATTGGTTTAACTGCAATGGCTGGTGCTGTAGGAGCTGGTGGCTTGGGTAATACTGCTATTTCATATGGGTATAACAGATTCAATAATGATGTTACCTTGGTTGCTACTTTACTAGTTTTACTCTTAGTACTCATTGTGCAAATAGTTGGTGATTGGTTAGCTAAAAAATTAAATCATCAAGAAAGATAAAAGAAAAAGCTTTGAGAAAGTACATAATATTGTGTGCTTTCCCAAAGCTTTTTGTATTTATTTAAAGATTACTTTTAGTACTAAATTTTTTAGAATTACTGATATATTGTTTAGCTACACCAATGAAATGCACGCTAATCTTAGAATGATCAGAAGGTAAATCTGAAAAACTTAAACCAAAATATTTATAGGCTGCATCATAATTCTTTAATGAACGCAAACCTAATAAGTCACCTGCATGTTCCCATTCTGTGTAATAGCTACTATTATTATAGTCAGCTTCACGACCATAGAAACCACCGAACAGCATTTGCTTGACGTTGAAGTATATCTGTTCTTTTAAAGCATACATTGAACGAGTAGTACCGTGGAATTCAGAAGTAATAGGTAGTCCACTTTCATCTTCATATACTTGACCTGCGTTTTTGAGACCAGATGCAACAGCTGCACGAGTAATGCCGGCTACATAGTGATCTGGATCCCAGACACTCTTGTTATTGTCATGATATTCTTTGGCAACTCTATCGGCAAATTGCATTGCTGATTTATTTAAAATCCAAGGTTTTTTACCCATTTTAGATCTTGCAGAGTTGATTAATTTTAGGGCATAGCGGTTAATTTCTAATTTTTGACTTTGCGTTAAATTAGTAACATCAACAATCTTGTTTTTATCACTTTCATCACCGTAGAAAGTATTAGTTTTTATACCAGTTTTAGAAGCGGCAATTAAAGCTGCTTTATTCTTTTTACTTATCTTGTTGTTGTTAACTTGTAAAATTCTTTTAGCGGTATATCCTTTTGGAAGTGTAATAGAGGAATTTGTAGCAGCTTTTACTATTGTTGGTTGGTTATTTTCATTAATAACACTGTTAGTGTTATTATTGGAAAAAGTGATACAACCAAGTGTAATTAATGATGCTATTGATAATTTTTTTATTAATTTCATACTTTTCTTCATTATATATCTAGCTTTCTTATTCCTTTATTTTATACGGTTTTACCGCATCGACTTAACTATGTTAACAGTTTTGAAATAAGAAAAACAGCCCTAAAAATATAAAATAACGCATAAAAACAATATAGCTATAATATAACTGCAAGCTATATTTTTTAATCGATATCAACATAAACTGTTATTATAAGCTTTTTGGAATAAGAGAAGATATATTTTATAAAAAATAAAATAATTACAAAAAAATTTATTAAAGTAAAGAAATTTTGGTAATTAAGTTTAAGTCTTGCTATTATTTAAGGTGAAATATACAAGGGAGGAAGGAAATTTAAATGAGTAAATTTGTTTTTCCTACACAAAGTGTAGATCAGCTAGATGATAATTATGATGTAATTATTATTGGGTCTGGTGGCACTGGCTTAGCTGCGGCAATTCAGGCTCAACAATATGGCTTAAATGTAGCAATTTTAGAAAAAAATGAAAAGTTGGGCGGGAATACTACTCGCGCAAGCTCTGGTATGAATGCAGCAGAAACCGTGGTTCAGTCTCGACTAGGAATTGTTGATTCAATGGATGATTTTTATCAAGAGACCCTTAAGGGTGGCGGATATATGAATGATCGTGGGATGTTACATTTTTTTGTGGAACATGCACCTTTAGCTATTTCTTGGTTAGAAGATTTAGGAATAAGAGTTGATGACTTAACAGTAACTGGGGGAATGTCGAAAAAGAGAACTCATCGTCCTGCTTCAATGGCACCTATTGGGGCATTTTTAGTAACTAGCTTATTAAAATTGGCATATGAAAAAAGTATTCCTATTTTTAATAATAGTAAGGTTACTAAGCTATTAAAAAATACAGATGGAGAAATTATTGGTGTCGAGGTCAATAATAATCACAAGCTGAATGCGAAAGCAGTTTTAATTGCAACTGGTGGTTTTGGAGCATCTAAAGATTTAATTGCTAAGTATCGCCCAGATTTGAAAGAATATCGAACTACTAATCAACCAGGGGCAACTGGCGATGGATTAAAGCTAGCTGAGAAAGTTGGAGCACAATTAGAGCAACTTGAATTAGTTCAGGTCCATCCAACAGTTCAACAAGATACTGATCATGCTTTTTTAATTGGTGAAGCTGTGCGGGGTGAAGGGGCAATTTTAGTAAATCAACAAGGCAAACGCTTTGTAAATGAATTAAATACTAGAAAGATTGTTTCAAATGCAATTACAGCTACTTCGGAACATTCGGCTTATTTAATTTTTGATCAAGAAGTACGTAATCGAGTAAAAGCAATTGAATTTTATGATTCAGTAGGTTTGGTTGTTCATGGAAAAGATATTATAGATTTAGCTGAAAAGATTAATGTTGATTCTAAAAATTTAACAGAAACTATCTCAGACTGGAATCAGACAGTTGAAGATCATGATGATGAAAAATTTGGCCGGACTACTGGTATGGAACGTACTTTGAATCAAGCGCCATATTATGCTATTCATATAGCACCTGCTATTCACTATACAATGGGAGGCATTCATATAAATCCCCATACTGAAGTGTATGATACTAATGGTAATTTGATTCCTGGTTTATATGCTGCCGGTGAAGTGTCAGGGGGATTACACGGTAATAATAGAATTGGTGGAAATTCAATTGCAGAAACAATTATTTTTGGTCGTGAAGCTGGAAAAAGAATCGCAGAGAATTTAAATAAGAGGAGCACCTATGAGTCATAGAAAAGTATTTTTAGTTGGTGATGGTCGAGTTGGCTCGACATTTGCTAATGACTTATTGCAGAATGTGAGAATTGATGAATTAGTTATTAGCGATGTGGTTAAGGAAATTTCTGATGGGGATGTACTTGATCTTGAAGATTTAGCTCCTTTTGTTGGTCAATGTAATATTCGGTCAGGTGAGTATATTGATGCAAGGGATGCAGATGTTGTAGTAATTACAGCCGGTGCTGCTAGAAAACCAGGCGAAACTCGTTTAGATTTAGTTGATAAAAATGTTAGAATTTTAAAGTCAATTGTTCCGCCTATTGTGAAAGCTGGTTTTAAAGGGATTTTCGTAGTTTCGGCAAATCCGGTAGATATTTTAACAACCTTAACTCAACGACTTTCTGGTTTCCCTAAACATAAAGTTATTGGTACAGGAACATCACTAGATACTGCACGTTTAAGAGTAGCTTTATCACATAAAACGGGTATTAATGTTGATCAAATTGATGCTTACGTTTTAGGAGAACACGGTGATACTTCGTTTGAAAATTTTGATGAGGCCTTAATTGCAAACAAATTACTTAGATTTTACAAGAATTTAAACCAAGAAACTTTAAATGAAATAGAAAGTTCTGTTCGCAAAAAGGGTGCCAAAATTATTGCTAATAAAGGTGCTACTTTTTATGGTGTAGCGATGTGCTTAACTCAAATTGTAAAAGCGATTTTCGAAAATCAAGCTAGAGTGCTACCATTATCTGCTCCGATGAATG
Organism: Lactobacillus sp.; assembly: GCF_014803895.1. The sequence continues at coordinate 37,290 of NZ_JAAVAU010000004.1, forward strand.
GTGAATATGGTATTAAAGATTTATATTTAGGAAATCCATGTGTAATTAATGCAACTGGAATTGCAAATATAATTGAATTGAATCTTTCTCAAAAAGAACAAGAAAAAATGCAATATTCAGCAAAGAAAATGCAAGAAGTTTTAGATAAAATAGAATTATAGTTAACATGATTTTAGATCTGACCTAATAAAAGGGTTCAGATCTTTTTTTCTATGATAGAATCATAGATGAAATAATATTTTAATTGGAAAGTATAAAATGAATAATAAAAAAGAAGAAATTAATCGAACGTCGAGTTTTCGTAAAAAAAATAAGTTATCTCACCATCATCACATGCGAATTAGATGGAAAGAATTTTACACCAGCGATAATATTACACCAGCTAAAGATGCTACTTTAGTTGAAAAATCAATTATTGTGGGACATGTGGGAATGATGTTGCTCTCTTGTGGAACAGGAGCATGGCGTGTACGCGCAGCTATGAATACAATTGCAAGAAGTTTAAACCTAACTTGTAGTGCTGATATTGGTCTGGTGTCTTTAGAATATACTTGTGTAGATTTGGATGGGAATAGTTATACGCAAGCTCTAAGTTTACCATCAACTGGAGTTAATACTGCTAAGTTAAATAAAATGGAAGCTTTTGTCCAAGAATTTGATAAAAATAAAGGGAATTGGACAATTGGTCAAATTCATAGCCGGTTGGATGAGATCTCTAAGATGAAATCACAATTTAAACCATGGCAAGTTGGTCTAGCTGCAGGATTAGCATGTGGTGGATTTATATTTTTATTAGGTGGAGGTCTTATTGAGGTTATTTGTGCCTTTTTTGGTGCAACTGTGGGAAATTATACTAGGAGAAAAATGGGTGACCACCATTTAACAATTCTTGCAAATACTGCAGTTAGTGTTGCAGTTGCGTGTTGTATTTATTTTGTATCATTTTATTTATTACATATATTTATGCATATTAGTCCTCGAAGACTTGATGGTTATATAGGTGCCATGCTATTTGTAATTCCAGGTTTTCCATTTATTACTTCTGGTTTAGATATGTCTAAGCTTGATATGAGATCAGGACTTGAGCGAATGGCTTATGCAATTATGATTATTTTTGTAGCAACGGCGGTTGGCTGGGTTGTCGCTTTATGTTTAGGATTACATCCACAGGATTTCCAATCTCTAATGTTAGATCCACTAACCTTGACGATTTTACGCTTGATAGCAAGTTTTTGTGGTGTATTTGGATTCTCAATTATGTTTAATAGTATTCCTAAGATGGCGGCAATTGCAGGAATAATTGGTGCACTGGCAAATACTATTCGATTAAGCTTAACTGATTGGACTAATGTTCCTCCAGCAGCAGCAGCTTTTCTTGGCGCATTTATTGCGGGCATGTTAGCTTCAATTGTTCGACAAAAAATTGGGTATCCAAGAATTGCTATTACAGTCCCATCAATTGTAATTATGGTGCCTGGATTGTATATGTATCGGGCAATGTTTAATTTTGGCCTAGTTTCATTAAATGCTGGTGCATTATGGACAGTGAAGGCATTAATGATTGTTTTATGTTTACCATTAGGTTTGATTACAGCTAGAATTTTAACTGATAAAAAATGGCGTCATGCTGGATAAAAAAGAGTTGAATCAGATGATTCAACTCTTTTTTGGTTCGTATTATTCTTTAAGATCTACAAAAGTTGCCTTAGTAATTTCTTGAAGTTGTTGAGGATTTATTTTGACGCTACGACCTACTTCACCACTAGAAACGATAATTTGGTCATGATCAAGCATCCCTTTATCTAAATAAATAGGAAAATGATGTTGTTCATAAATCCCAATTGGCGTATTTGCTCCATGTACATATCCAGTAGTAGCTACTAATTTTTTTAATGGTAGGAGCTCACACTTTTTATTACCAGAGGCTTTAGCTAATTTTTTCATACTTAAATGCTCTGTAACTGGAACTACTCCTACGATCGGACTAATTTTATTTCCTTCACATACTAGAGTCTTGTAGACCAATTGTTTATCTTCGTCTAAAATGGAAGTATCCATTTGTTTAACATCACCTTGTTGGACAGTGGGAAAGGACATCTGCTCATAGGGAATCTTTTTTTGATCTAACATTTTTTCAACTAAAGTTTTTTTGAGTTTTTTCTTTTTATTTTTTTTCGACATATTTATCACCGTTACCTATCATAACTGGTGATAAACAGTGTGTCAAAGGAGCGTTATATTATATGAAATTATTAGCAATAAAGATTAATTGTGGACACGAAATTGAAGATGGATTAACTTATTTTTTACAAGATGAGTTGAAGGCACAAGGAATTGAAGTAAGAAAAAAGGATGATTTTATTGCTCAAGGTCAATTGCATGATTCTACATTGGTAGAATTGGATGATATTCAAAATCTCCCTGAAGATATGGAGTTAACAGCGTATTTTAGTGAAGATATTGACAAAGATAGTCTAATTAAAAAAATTGAAGCTAAGATAGTAGAAATGAAAAACTATGGCTTAGATACTGGAAAGGTATCCATTAGTACTAAATATATTGCCGATGAAGATTGGAATACTGCCTGGCAAAAGTATTACCATGTGATTGATTTTTCACGTCATTTAGCCATTGTACCTGAATGGGAAAATTATCATCCAACTTTTAAGGATCAACAATTGATTATTCTTGATCCAGGCTTAGCTTTTGGAACAGGAGGTCATACTACTACACAATTGGTGTTACTTGCATTAGAACGTGCCCTGGTTCGTCCAATGGATGTAATGGATGTGGGAACTGGTTCGGGAATTTTGGCTATTGCTGCTTCAAAATTAGGGGCTAAGAAAGTTTTAGCGACAGATATTTCTGATGAATCAGTAAGTGCTGCGCAAGAAAATATTAAGTTAAATAATATTGATAATATTAAAGTAGTTAAGGCTAATTTATTAAAAGATACAGATCAAAAATTTGATTTGATTTTAGCTAACATTTTGGCAGAAATTTTATTGGAATTAATTCCTGATTTAGATAGTCATTTAAATAAAAATGGACAAGCTATTTTTTCAGGAATTGATTATTTGCAATTACCTAAAATTGAAAAGAAGTTAGATGATTATGGTTTTGAAATAAAAATGAAGATGAGAGAGAAGCGTTGGGTTGGACTTTTAATTTCTAGAAAAGAAAAGTAAAGTGCTAGAATTGTAAATAAGAAAAAGGAGGGGAGAGTATGAAAGAACCACATAATTTGGCTAATTTTTTAAAAAATATAAATCAGTTAAGTTATATTCCAGTTATAGGTTTAACTTTATTAGGAATTGCTATATGGGTAATCTGTCTATTACTCCATGTACCGACGGTTGGACGAGTAGGAGCAATTTTTGCCGTATTTAACAGCTTGGTGGCTTATATAATCGGTCGTATTTTAGAAAAAAGAAAGTTAAGTCGCTGGTGGTTGTTACTTTTTCCTGTAACATTTGCAATTATTGTAACAATCTATTATGCTCAATATAATTATTTATTTTGTGTAATATATTTATGCATGGAATTGTTTGGATTGTGGCATGATAGTTTCTATCGTGAGAAGAATTAATTAAATCAGGTGAGGTGATTTTGATGTCAAAATATCATGAAATGACACATGAAGAAGTTTACGAAGAATGTAAAAAGTATATGAATAAGGAGCATTTACAATTTGTTGAATCTGCATATCAATTTGCCAAAAATGCTCATGAAGGTCAGTATCGAGTTTCTGGACAGCCCTATATTATTCATCCGACTCAAGTAGCTGGTACATTAGCGACTTTAAGATTAGATCCTGATACAGTAGCCGCTGGCTATTTGCATGATACAGTAGAAGATACTCCTGTTACTAACGATGATATAAAAGAAAAATTTGGTAAAGATGTGGCCTTTATTGTAGATGGCGTTACTAAATTAAAAAAAATTCAATATAAGTCAAAAACACATGAGGAATATTTGGCAGATAATCACCGTAAGATGTTAATTGCAATGGCAAAAGATTTGCGGGTAATTATGGTTAAATTGGCTGATCGTTTGCATAATATGCATACACTTGATCATCTACGTCCTGATAAACAACGACGAATTGCCGATGAAACTTTAGATATCTATGCTCCTTTAGCTGATCGTTTGGGTATTGGTACAGTTAAGTGGGAATTAGAAGATATGAGTTTGCATTATCTTAATCCTCAGCAATACTACCGTATCGTTAATTTAATGCAGTCTAAGCGTAGCGAGAGAGAAAAATATATTGCGGACGCAATCAAGATTCTAAGAGAAAATCTTGATAACTTAGGAATTGAATATGAAGTATATGGTCGACCTAAGCATATTTACTCAATTTACAAAAAGATGGTTAATAAGCATAAAGATTTTAGTGAGATTTATGACTTATTAGCTGTTAGAGTAATTGTAAAATCAGTACGAGATTGTTATGCAGTTCTGGGAGCAGTTCATACGAAGTGGAAACCTATGCCGGGACGTTTTAAAGATTATATAGCAGTTCCGAAAGTTAATGGTTACCAATCACTGCATACAACAATTATTGGTCCTGGTGGAAAACCTCTTGAAATTCAAATTAGAACTGAACAAATGCACCAAGTTGCTGAATATGGTGTTGCTGCTCACTGGGCTTATAAAGAGGGCGTTAAAGGTGAGGTAGAACAAACAGACGCTAATAAAAAGCTTAATATGTTTCAAGAAATTCTTGAACTTCAAGATGAAACCAAAGATTCTCATGAATTTATGAAAAGCGTAAAAACGGATATATTTTCCGATAGAGTTTACGTTTTTACTCCTAAAGGAGATGTTTATGAACTTCCTAAAGGTTCAGTTCCTTTGGATTTTGCTTATATGGTTCATTCAGAAGTGGGTGCTCATTCTGTTGGTGCAAGAATTAATGGTAAGATTGTATCTTTGGACTACAAACTAAAGAATGGTGACGTAGTCGAAATGCTAACCCAGACTAGTGCGCGTCCATCACGGGACTGGGTTCAGATAGTTAAAACATCTCGAGCACGTAATAAAATTAAACGTTTCTTTAAGACGGAAGACCGAGAGGAAAATATTGAAAAGGGTAAAAATCTTATCGAACAAGAGTTGCTTGATCGGGATTTTGTTCCAAAAAACTTTTTAGATAAGGAACATATTAATAAAGTAATTTCTCATTTCAATTATCATACTGAAGAAGAGCTATTTGCAGCAGTAGGATTTGGTGAAGTATCTACGCCTACAGTTGTTAATCGTTTAACTGAAGATATTCGAAGAGCGGCTGAAAATAAAAAACAGCGTCAGCTTGAAGAAAAAATTATGAGTACTGGTCAACAAAGTGTATCTGAAAATAATACATCAGATGCTCCTGCTGATGTAATGAGGGTTAAGCATAATAATGGTGTGATGGTTCAAGGTGTATCTGATTTAATGCTTCATTTAGCCAAATGTTGTAATCCAGTGCCAGGCGATCCCATTATTGGATATGTAACTATGGGACGAGGTGTAACTGTTCACCGAGCTGATTGTCCAAATATCACTAAAGAAGCAGAGGAACAGGGAAGGTTAATTGACGTTGCCTGGGAAAATATTGCTAAAAATAATAAAACTGAAAGTTACAATGCTGATATTGAAATTTACGGTTTTAACCGCTCACGTCTTTTAAGTGATGTAATCAATGCCCTTAACTCAAAGACTAAGAATATCGTAAATATTTCTGGAAAAGTAGATAGTAATAACATGGGGCATATTTATGCTACAGTTTCTGTGCGGGATGCAGCTCACTTAGATGAAATTTTAAGTCGCATGAGAGATATTCCAAATGTATATGAAGCAAAGAGGTCGATAAATTAATGCTTGTAGTAATTCAAAGAGTTAATTATGCTCAAGTAGCAATTAATAATACAGTTGTTGGAAAAATTAATAAAGGTTTTTTACTGTTAGTTGGATTAAAAGATGGTGATACACCTGATATTGTTAAAAAAGCAGCTGATAAGATTGCAAAAATGCGTATTTTTGAAGATGAAAGTGGAAAAACTAATCTTTCATTAAAAGATGTTGGTGGAGAGATTTTAAGTGTCAGCCAATTTACATTACTGGCTAATACAAAAAAAGGTAATCGTCCAAGTTTTGTTGAAGCAATGCGTCCACCTAAGTCTAAAGATTTATGGCAAGAATTCAATCATGAATTAGAATCTAAGGGATTTAACGTTGAAACTGGTGAGTTTGGAGCAGATATGCAAGTAAGTCTTGAAAATAATGGTCCATTCACAATTGTTTTAGATCTTTAAAAAAATTACTAAAAATTTTATTCAAAGGTTGACTTTAGTTACTTAAAAATATAAGCTAAAAAAAGAATTATCGATGACAAAGATTGAAGATTGCACGGTTCATTTCAGAGACTGCTTGTTTGGTGAAAGAGCAGATGAACTGCTATCTATGACACCTTTAACAGATAATAGTTCGTGTCGCGAGCGTTAATCGCAGCAGGTAAAAGGTGGTACCGTGCTATTTTCAAGCGCCCTTGATTTTTTCAAGGACGCTTTTTATTTTGATTAATATGATTAAAGGATGATTTAATGAGAGTTCAAAGACCAAAAGGAACAGTTGACATTCTCCCAGAAGTTTCATATCAATGGGAAAAGGTGGAACAAACTGCTAGAGATTTCTTTTCACGTGCTAATTATCGTGAAATGAGAACACCAATGTTTGAAAATTATGAAGTTTTTTCACGTTCAAGTGGTGAAACTTCTGATATTGTTGAAAAAGAAATGTATGATTTTTATGATAAAGGAAATCGTCATATTGCATTGCGTCCAGAAGGAACAGCTGGTGTAGTACGGGCCTATGTTGAAAATAAACTTTATGGTCCTGATGTAGTGAAGCCAGTTAATGTTTTCTATATTGATCCCACTTTTCGATATGAACGTCCTCAAGCAGGTCGTCAGCGTGAATTTCACCAAATTGGGATTGAAAGCTTCGGCTCAAGTAGTCCTTTAGCTGATGTAGAAACTATCATGATGGGTCATGATTTATTAGCTGAATTGGGTGTTAAAAACTATGAATTACATATTAATTCCTTAGGTAATGCTCAAGTAAGACAGGACTATCACGATGCTTTAGTAAATTATTTTACTCCGCTTAAAGATCAACTTTCAGAAGATTCTCAACGAAGATTAGAAAAAAATCCTTTAAGAATTTTGGATTCTAAAGCACCGGAAGATCAAGAATTTTTACCGGATGCACCTAAGATTGTTAATTATTTAGATGAAGAGTCTAAAGCGAACTTTGATACCATTATTAATACTCTTACTCAGCTAGGTATTGATTATGTCTTAGATGACGACTTAGTACGTGGATTAGATTACTACACTGGCATCATTTTTGAATTTATGGTTGATGATAAAAGTTTATGGGAATCTCCAACTACTATTCTTGGTGGTGGGAGATATGATCATTTAGTTGAAGAATTTGATGGTCCTGAAACTCCAGCTGTTGGTTTTGGTATTGGTGAAGAAAGATTGATGCTTGTATTACAAAAACAAAATCCAGATTTCTTCATTAATCCAGGAATTGATTTCTTTGTTGCTAATATTGGTGCTGGAACTGATATAAAGGCAGTAGAAATTGTTCGTTCCCTTCGTAATCAAGGGTTTAAGGCACAATATGATGTTGATCAAAAGAAATTAAAGGCTCAATTTAAGAAAGCTAACCGAGTTAATGCTAAGTATGTAATTACTTTAGGCAGTAAAGAATTAGAAAACGGTATTTTAAATATTAAACGTTTATCTGACGGTGAAACAATAGATTTAAGTTTAGAAGACTTAAATGATATGAATTCTGTAATGAAAAAAATCGAGGAATAAAAATGGAACATATGGATAAAAGAACTGATTACTGTGGTAATATTACTGCTAAATATCTTGATCAAGAAGTAACATTATATGGTTGGGTACAACGTGTACGTAACTTGGGTAATTTAGTATTTATTGATTTACGTGATCGTGAAGGTGTTGTTCAAGTTGTTGTTAACAAAGATTCTGGTAAGGAATTAATGGACATTGCCGATTCTCTTGGTAACGAATATGTTATCGAAGTAAAGGGTCAAGTTGTTAAACGTTCAAGCGTAAACCCTAAGATGAAGACTGGTGAAATTGAAGTAGATGCCAAGGAAATTGACATTTTAAACAAATCACAAGTTCCACCATTTGAAATTAAAGATGACATTAAAGCTGCTGAACAAACTCGTTTAAAGTACCGCTACTTAGATTTACGTCGTCCAGCACTTCAACAAAATCTTATCTTACGTTCTAAGATTATGAAGGCAATTCATGAATACTTTGATGAAAATGGCTTTATCGATATTGAAACTCCAATTTTAGGTAAATCATCTCCAGAAGGAGCACGGGATTATTTAGTACCTTCAAGAATTTACCCAGGTAGCTTTTATGCATTGCCACAATCCCCACAATTGTTTAAACAATTATTGATGGGTGCTGGTTTTGATAAATACTACCAAATCTCACGTTGCTTCCGTGACGAAGACTTACGTGGTGACCGCCAGCCAGAATTCACTCAAATTGATATGGAAACTTCTTTCTTGGATGAAAAGGGCGTGCAAGATTATACCGAAGGTCTTTTAAAGAAGATTATGAAAGATGTTAAGGGCATTGATTTAAAGACCCCTATCAAACGTATTACTTGGGATGAAGCAATGAACAAGTATGGTTCTGATAAGCCTGATACTCGTTATGAAATGTACTTACATGATTTGAGCCCAATCTTCAAAGATAGCGACTTTAAGGTATTCTCTGGTGCAATTGCTGATGGCGGTGTTGTTAAGGGGATTGCTGTTAAGAATGGTGCTAAGCAGTACTCACGTAAACATATTGAACAAAAACAAGACTACATCAAGCGTTATCATGCAAAAGGTTTAGCTTGGGTTAAGTATGAAGATGGCGAATTTTCAGGCCCAGTTGCTAAATTCTTAACTGATGAAAATAAAGAAGCTTTGAAGAAAGAATTCAACCTTGAAGGCGGCGAATTAGTAGTTATTGTAGCTGACAAATGGAAGGTTGTGACTGATTCACTTGATCACCTACGTCGTGAATTCGCTAAGGAAACTGGCATTATTCCAGAAGGTGTTTATGATTTTGCCTGGGTTGTTGATTGGCCATTATTTGAATATGATGAAGGCTTAGGTCGTTGGATCGCTGCTCACCATCCATTTACTATGCCAGATGATGAAGGTATTAAGTTGCTCGATAGTGATCCTCATAAAGCTCATGCACGTTCATACGATATTGTTATGAATGGGGATGAAATGGGTGGTGGATCAATCCGTATCCATAAACGCTCAATTCAAGAAAAAATGCTTAAAGCTCTTGGCTTTACAAAGAAACGTGCTTATGAACAGTTTGGTTACTTACTCGATGCTTTAGATATGGGATTCCCACCACATGCAGGTCTTGCTATTGGGCTTGATCGCTTAGTAATGATGCTTGCAGATAAAGATAATATCCGTGATGTAATTGCTTTCCCTAAGAATGCAAGTGCTTCTGAACCAATGATGCATGCTCCGGCTCCAGTTGCTGAACAACAATTAACTGATCTTGGTATTGAAATTGAAGATCAATATCTTGATAGTGTAAAAGAAACTGAAGATCGTCTTGAAAAGGAAGCTGCTGAAGATGCTGCTAAGAATTCGACTTGGGATGAAGACTAAAAGTTAATTAAGTAAAGAAAAATGCTACCAATTAAGTTGGTAGCATTTTTTGTATGTAATTAAAGTGAATTTACAAATTTAGTGATTCGTGTAAGAGCTTCTTTTAAATTTGATGTTGAGGATGCATAAGACATTCTTACGTATCCTTCACCACCTTTTCCGAAATAGCTACCAGGAGTTGCACCAACGTGGGCCTTTTGAGCTAATTCAGTGGCAAATTTTACATCATCTTTACCAAACTTTTCTGGAATTTTGGCAAAGATATAGAAGGCACCTTGAGGAGTGGATAATTCAAAGCCTAATTTTTCCAATCCAGCTTTCATAAATTGAAGACGAGACTCGTAAATTTTACGTGCTTCAATAGGGTCGTTTTGACCATTAGTTAAAGCTTCAACAGCTGCCATTTGAACGTTATCTGTAACTGAGGTCACAAGATAAGAATTTATTTTAGTAATGCTTTTCATAATTTCAGCAGGAGCGGCAATATAACCTAGACGCCAGCCAGTCATTGCATAAGCTTTAGAAAATCCAGAGATTAAAATATTGCGTTCAGGGATATATTGAGAAAGTGAATGATGTTTATTACTTCCATATACTAATTCTCCATAAATTTCATCACTAATGGAGTACATATGGTAAGCAGTAATAATTTTAGATAATTCTTTTAATGTTTGTTGGGGATATACCCGACCGGTAGGATTCGAAGGGTCAGTAAGGATAATTGCTTTAGCACCTTTACCTTCACCTTCTAAAACTTCTTGTAAATGCTCGGGGGTAAGAATAAATCCATCTTTAGAAGTATCAATTTGAATTGGAATAGCACCAATTACCTTAATTAATTGAAAATATAAGGCCCAAACTGGAGTAGGTACTAAAATTTTATCACCTGGGTTTAAAATGGACATGAAAACATCGTTTAAAGCGCCAGTTGCACCTACAGTAATACAAATTTCAGTATTAGGGTCATATTTTACTCCAAGACTACTATTGAGATAATTAGAAATTGCTGCTCTCAATTCTGGCTTTCCAGCTTGGGGTGCATAGTGGGAATCATTAGCCTCAATATCTTTAATAGCAGCCTGTTTAATATGTTCCGGGGTATCTAAGTCTGGTTCACCAATAGTTAGTTTAATAATGTTTGGAATAGAAGAAATCTGTTGATCAAATGCACGAATACGAGAGGGAGTAAGTGAATCAAGTCGATGATTGATTGTAGATGATAAATCTTTAGCTAATTGTGGCATGTGCAAAACTCACGCTTTCTTTTTAAAATATTGTTACTACAATTTTAAGACAAGCCAAATCTGGTATCAATATAAAAAAATAAATATTACTAATAAATAAAAGTATTGATTTTGATTGCATTTTAGTGCTTAATTGTTAGAATATTAAGGTACAGAAAGTGATTGTTTATAAAAAAGGATAAGTGCATGGATCAATTAGAAAAACTTGCGCGCCGTCATAATTATCTTTCAAAAGTCTCTGCAGCATTTTTTTATGCATTAGCTGTAGCTGTAGCATTGAATTTCTTTTGGACACCAGGAAAAATTTATGCTTCAGGTATTACTGGTTTTGCACAAGTTTTGCAGTCTATTTCAGAAAGATTTTTTCCATTTACATTGACGACATCAGTAATGTATTTTGTTTTAAATATTCCATTGTTTATCTTGGGATGGTTTAAAATAGGTCATAAATTTACAATATTTACAGTTATTGCTGTTTTATTAGGATCAATTATGATGAAAGTTATTGCACCAATTAAGATAACTTATGATCCAATAATTTGTGCGATTTTTGGTGGAGTAGTAAATGGTGTTGGTACTGGCTTAGCTTTAAAATCTGGAATTTCTACTGGAGGATTAGATATTTTAGGAATTATTCTCCGGAAAAAAACAGGAAAAAGTTTTGGACAAATTAATATCTTTTTTAATTTGATTATTGTGATTTGTGCAGGATTCGTTTTTGGTTGGAGTCGGGCATTATATACTGCCTTAAATATCTTTATTAATGGTAGAGTAATTGATGCTGTTTATACTCAACACCAAAAAATGCAGGTTATTATAGTAACCGAACATCCTAAGCATATTGTTGAAGGCATTCAAAAAAAGATGCATCGTGGGATTACAATTTTGCATGATGCAGAAGGTGGATTTAGTCATACTGAAAAAACAGTTTTGTTAACTGTGATTGATAGATATGATATGTATGATATTTATAATATAGTTTTACAATATGATCCCTATGCTTTTATGAGTAGTAGTGAAGTTTCTAAAGTATATGGTCGATTTATTGAACAAAAACCTGTATAAAAAAAGCTGGCTTAAGCCAGCTTTTTTGTTAGAAATAACTATTTTGCATAGTCATCAATCCCTAAATGTTCAAGAATAAGAGCTGCAGTTTCTTCAATTGAACGATGAGCTACATTTATCACATAGCAACCTAGCTTATCGTAAAGAGCTTGAGCGGATGCTAATTCTTTATTAATTGAATCCATATTAGAATATGTTGTATCTGGGTCTAAACCATAGGAAATCATTCTTTGACGTCTAATTTCATTTAAAACAGACGGATCATTAGTCAAACCAATAATTTTTTTGGGATCCACTTCATAAATTTCTTTTGGAATATGAGTCTGTGGAACTAATGGTAGGTTTGCAACTTTTAAATTTTTATTGGCTAAAAATAAGGAAAGTGGGGTTTTAGAAGTTCTAGAAACTCCTAATAAAACTACGTCAGCTTCAAGGAAACCTTTAGGATCTTTACCGTCATCATACATAACGGCAAATTCCATCGCAGAAATTCTATCAAAGTAATTTTTTCCCATTTCGTGAACAGCACCAATATTATGGTTAGGATCAATCTTGGTCAGGGTGTGGATATTTTCAATTACGCCAGAAAGTAAATCAACGTATTTCATATTGTGTTCGCGAGCAAACTTGATAATTGCTAATTGTTCTTCTTCTTGAACTAAAGTAAAAGCAATCATTACATTTTCCATTTTTTCTATTTCAGAAAATACTTTTTCAAGTTTTTCTTTATTAGTAATAAATGGATAACGTCGATAAATAAAGTTCACATCTGGATATTGAACTGCTCCAGCTTGTACCATATTAAATGCAGTATCACCGACAGAATCAGAAATGATAATTAAATTTACAGTTTCTTGTTTTTTTGTGTTTTCGTTCATAAAATCACCTCATTACTATTAAATTTTATCATTTTTATAAACTTTTTTTACAATAAAAGCATTAAACTATTGACCGATTTTTGTTGGTTAGCTATAATTTAGATATATTGTTGTGACACATATGTGTCAAGAAATGGAAGGAGGGATCACACATGGCTAAGACAATCGTTCACGAAAACGAGTCTATTGATGATGCTCTTCGTCGTTTCAAACGTTCCGTTTCTAGAAGTGGTACCTTGCAAGAATACCGCAAACGTGAATTCTACGAGAAACCAAGTGTTCGCAGAAAGTTAAAGTCTGAAGCAGCTCGTAAGCGTAGACATTATTAATAAGAAAAAAGCTCTGTTAGATTCGTTTCTATCAGAGCTTTTTTTCTACAAAAAGTTTACAATAGAGGGGTAAAGAGTAAATAAAAAAGAAAGGATTTTAAACTAATGTCATTAAATGATACATTAATGCAAGATATGAAAACTGCTATGAAGGAACACGATAAGGAAGCTTTGACAACAATTCGTTCGATTAAAGCTGCTTTGATGAATTACAAGATTAAGGTGAATCGTGATCTTACCGATAAAGATGAATTAGATGTGCTCTCCACTGCTATGAAGCAACGTAAGGAATCTTTGGAAGAGTTCACTAAAGCAAAACGTGAGGACTTAATTAATCAAACTAAAAATGAAATGAAAATTCTTGAAAAGTATATGCCAAAGCAAATGTCTTTAGAAGAATTAGAAGCAACTGTAGATAAAACTATTCAAGAAACAGGTGCAACTTCTAAGAAAGATTTTGGTAAAGTAATGCAAGCTTTGATACCAAAAATTAAAGGAAAAGCTGACGGTAAGGAAGCTTCTAATATTGTGGGTAAAAAGCTTAACTAAAAAATACAGGGAGGCTAATTAGTGGAACAATCTTTGTTAACCGGAACATTTACACCGACACAACCTGATAATATTGTTAACTTAGTGGGAATTAATGATTCAAATTTAAAGTTAATTGAAGAATCATATGATGTTATTACTACCGATACTGGTAGTGAAATTGAAGTTAAGGGTCCTGAAGTTTTAGTAAAAAAGGTAATGCACGTATTGACCGCGTTAGATAAGGTGGTTACTAAAGGTGTTACTATTACAGCTACAGATGTAGTGAGTGCTGTCAAAATGGCAGATAAAGGTACCTTAGAATTCTTTGGTGAATTATATAATAAGGTTTTAATTAAAGATGCTAAGGGTCGCCCAGTAAGAGTTAAAAATATGGGACAAAAGCGCTATGTTGAAGCTATTAAGAAGTACGATGTAGTATTTGGCATGGGCCCAGCTGGTACAGGAAAGACTTTTTTGGCAGTTGTTATGGCAATTTCTGCTTTTAAAAAGGGAGAAGTTTCTAGGATTATCTTAACTCGACCAGCCGTAGAAGCTGGTGAATCACTAGGCTTTTTACCCGGTGATTTAAAAGAAAAGGTAGATCCATATTTACGTCCAATTTATGACTCACTATTTGCGATTTTAGGTGTAGAAACCACTAATCGTTTAATGGATCGTGGTTTGATTGAAGTAGCACCTTTAGCTTACATGCGTGGTCGTACTTTAGATGATGCTTTTGTTATTTTGGATGAGGCGCAAAATACAACGCAGGCTCAAATGAAGATGTTTTTAACGCGTTTAGGTTTTAACTCTAAAATGGTAGTCAATGGTGATCAGAGTCAAATTGATTTACCAGGAAAAGCTAAGAGTGGGTTGCTTCAAGCTAAGCATATTTTAAAAAATATTGAACAAGTGAAATTTATTGATTTTACTTTCAATGATGTTGTCAGACACCCTGTTGTTGCAAAAATTGTTAAAGCGTATGATGAAGAGGAAAATTAGTGAATAATTTAGATATTTCTTTTAATGATGAAATAGACTTTTTAAAAGACGATACTCGTTCTTGGATTCCATGGATTACTAATTTACTTTTATCTGCTAAAAAAGCTATCAATAAAGATAATCCTCAAGAAGTAAGTATTAACTTTGTTTCTAGTGAAAGGATTCATGAAATCAATAAAAAATATCGTGGTAAAGATCGACCAACTGATGTGATTTCTTTTGCAATCGAAGATGGTGAAGAAAGTGATCTTATGGCTCAATTTGCTGCTGATGATCCTGAGTTTATTGAAGATATTGGTGATCTATTTATCTGTATCGATGTAGTAAAACGACAAAGTATTGATTATGAAACGGGATTTGATCGTGAATTTGGCTATACTCTAGTACATGGGTATTTACATTTAAATGGGTATGATCATATTGAAGATGCTGAGGCAGAAGAAATGTTTGCTATTCAAGGACGAGTTCTACTCGAATACGGGTTGCCACTTCATCCAAATCAGCAAACTCATGGTAAGCAAATCCACTAAGATCTTAATAATGTGTCTTTATCGTAGGGATGCAGCATTTTATAGCGTAAGAAGGAATTTATAATGGAAGAAAAAAAGAATTTTAAATCAGGTTTTGTAGCTTTAATTGGTCGTCCAAATGTTGGTAAATCTACTTTATTGAATTATTTAGTTGGTCAAAAAGTAGCAATAATGTCACCTCAACCTCAAACTACTAGAAACAAGATTTCTGGTATTTACACTGATGATAATGAACAAATTGTATTTATTGATACACCAGGTATCCATAAGCCTAAAAATAAGCTTGATGATTTTATGGATAAGTCCAGCTACTCAACTTTAGATGAAGTTGATGCAGTCTTATTTATGGTTGAGCCAGAGCCAGCTGGTAAAGGTGATCAATATATTGCGGAACTTTTAAAAAAGGTTACAAAACCAATTATTTTGGTTATTAATAAAATAGATAAAGTTCATCCAGATAAATTATTACCTATTATTGATTCATACAAAGATCTAGGTAACTTTGCTGATATTGTGCCTATTTCTGCAAGTCAAGGTAATAATGTCCCTGAATTGATAAAGACTATTTCCAAATATCTTCCAGAAGGACCACAATTTTATGACGCTGATCAAGTTACTGATCGTCCAGAATATTTTATTGTTGCAGAATTAATCCGTGAACAAGTATTACGTTTAACTCATGAAGAAGTACCTCATGCTACTGCAGTTGTAGTTGATCGTATGAAAGATCATGAAGGGGGTAAGCTTCAAATTGAAGCTACCATTTATGTAGAACGAGATGGACAAAAGGGAATAATCATTGGTAAGGGTGGTAAAATGCTTAAGCAAATAGGTATTGCTGCTCGTCAAGAAATTGAAAACCTTTTAGGAGAAAAAGTAAATCTTCGATTATGGGTAAAAGTACAAAAAAATTGGCGTTCAGATCCAATTTTCTTACAAAGAATTGGATATAATTCTAAGGAATTACGTTAATGTCACGTCAATTAATTGAAACTGACGGCATAATTTTTAAAAGAAAAAATTATAAAGAAGCTGATACTTTAGTTAAAATTCTTACGCGTGATTATGGAATTATTACTTTGGATATTAAGGGAGCTTTGAAACCTAAGTCTAAATTAGGAGCGGCAACTTTAAATTTTTCGTATGGGAATTACACAATTAATACTAGTTTTAAGGGAATTAGTACTTTGAGAACTTTTAAGCAAGTAAAACAGTTTGAAGATATATATTTAGACTTAGTGAAAAATGCCCATGCTAGTTATCTTCTTGATTTGATTGATCACGCATTTATAGAATATCAGCCAATTGGGGAATATTATTCTTTGATTACCTTTGCCTTGAAGAAAATAAATCAAGGAGTAGACGCAGAAATTATTACTCAGTTAGTTCAATTAAAGATGTTAAAAGCATTTGGTGTAGAGCCACAAATGAAAAAATGTGTAATTTGTGGTAAGGAAAAAGGTATATTTGATTATTCAATTGAATTAGGCGGTATTATTTGCAGTGATCACTTTGAAAGTAATATCACTCGGATGTATTTACAACCTAAAACTGTTCGCTTATTAAGAACTTTAATGTTAGTGGATATTACTAAAATTTCAGGAATTAATATTAGTCCGCAGTTAAAAAAGAATTCAAAAACAGCAATTGATAAAATTTATGCTAATTATTTAGAATTAAATTTGAAAACTAAAAAGTTTTTGGATGAATTAGGACTATTTTAAGAACATGTAACTAGTTTTTTTTAATAAAAGATGATAGAATATTCTTATATTTTGACAAGTATAAAGGATTAGAAAAGTACTAGTTCAGCGAATGTGGTATGGTGTAAGCACATCTAGGAAAAGGCACCTTTTAGTCAATGCTAATTAAGAGCAGGGAGGATACTTCCTGAATTAGGGTGGAACCGCGAATAAATCGTCCCTATGCAATTTTTGCATAGGCTTTTTTTATGGCCTATGGTGTGAGGAGAGAAAAATATGTCAGAAAAGCTGAATATTCAGAATATGATTTTCAAATTAGAACAGTTCTGGGCCTCTAAAGGTTGTATGATTATGCCTTCATATGATGAACAAAAGGGTGCCGGAACTATGAGTCCGTATACATTTTTACGTGCGGTTGGTCCTGAACCATGGGCTGCATGTTATGTTGAACCTTCCAGAAGACCCGCAGATGGTAGATATGGTGATAATCCTAATCGTTTGTATCAACACCACCAATTTCAGGTAGTTATTAAACCTGCTCCTGAAGATATTCAACAATACTATTTAGATAGTTTGCGTGTTTTAGGTATTGAACCTTTAGAACACGATATTCGTTTTGTGGAAGACAACTGGGCTAACCCTTCAATGGGTTGTGCTGGTGTTGGTTGGGAAGTATGGCTTGATGGAATGGAAGTTTCTCAATTTACTTATTTCCAAGTAGTAGGTGAGCTTGATGTTAAGCCAACTATGAGTGAAATTACTTATGGGGTTGAAAGACTTGCTTCTTACATTCAAGATGTTAACTCTGTATTTGATCTTGAATGGGGCGATGGTGTACTATATCGTGATATTTTCCAACAACCCGAATATGAACACTCTAAATACGCTTTTGAAGAAAGTAACCAAGAAGAATTACTTAAATTCTTCGATATTTATGAAGCTACTGCTAAAGATTTATTGAGTAAGAACTTGATTCACCCGGCTTATGATTATATTTTGAAATGTAGTCATACTTTCAACTTGCTTGATGCTCGTGGTGCAGTTTCAGTTACTGAACGTGCGGGATATCTTTCAAGAATTAGAAACTTAGCACATCTTGCTGCTCAAGGATTTGTTGAGGAACGTGAAAAACGTGGATTCCCATTATTGAAGCATCAAGAAGAAAAACAGAAAGCAGGCCAAGAAAATGACTAAAGATTACTTATTTGAAATCGGTACAGAGGAAATGCCAGCTCATGTTGTTTCTAAAAGTGTAAGACAATTAGCTGACAGAACTAGAAAATTTTTAAAAGAAAACGGACTTTCATTTAAAAATATAAAAACTTTTTCTACACCACGTCGCTTAACTATCTTGGTTGAAGATTTGGCAGAAAAGCAAGATGATATCGATGAAGTAAAAAAGGGTCCAGCTAAAAAGATTGCCCAAGATGCAGATGGTAATTGGACTAAAGCTGCTCAGGGATTTGCTCGTGGTCAAGGCATGACTGTAGACGACATCTATTTTGAAGATTTAAAGGGAACAGAATATGCTTATGTTCATGTCCAAAAAGAAGGTAAAAAAGCTTCTGATATTTTAATGGGTATGAGTGATATTATTAAAGCAATGACTTTTCCAACTAAGATGCGTTGGGGCAGTTATGATTTTGAATTTGTTCGTCCTATCCATTGGATGGTTTCATTATTGGATAGTGAAGTTGTACCAGTTAAAATTCTAGATGTAATTGCTGGTCGTAAAACTCAAGGTCATCGTTTCTTAGGTGATAGTGTAGTCTTGGCTAATGCTGATGATTATGAAGAAGCTTTAAAGAGCCAATATGTTATTGCTAATGCGGCAGAACGTAAAGATATAATTAGAAATCAAATTGAAGAGTTAGTTGCACAAAATAACTGGAAAGTTAAGATTGACAAGGGATTGCTTGAAGAAGTTACTAACTTAGTTGAATATCCTACTGTTTTTGCCGGTAGCTTTGATGAAAAGTATCTTAATATTCCAGATGAAGTTTTAATTACTTCAATGAAAGATAACCAAAGATACTTTGAAGTTTATGATGAAAATGGTAAGTTAATTAACCACTTTATTTCTGTAAGAAACGGTAATAGCGAATACCTTGATAATGTTATTTCTGGTAACGAAAAAGTGTTAGTGGCCCGTTTGGATGATGCTCAATTCTTCTATGATGAAGATAAGAAGTACCCATTATCACATTTTGTTGATAAACTTCAAAATGTATCATTCCATGATAAGATTGGTTCAGTTTCTGAACATATGGCACGCGTTAAAGAAATTGGTACTTATTTAGGTAAGCAATTCAATCTTTCAGATGAAATAATGAGAGACTTTAATCGTGCTGCTGATATCTATAAATTTGATTTAGTAACTTCAATGGTAGGTGAATTTGCTGAACTTCAAGGAGTCATGGGTACCCATTATGCTCGTTTAGCTGGCGAAAATAAAGATGTAGCTACCGCTATTAAAGAAAGTTATATGCCGGTAAGTGCTGAAGGTGAATTACCACAAACTCAAGTAGGTTCTCTTTTATCAATTGCTGATAAATTGGATACTATTATTTCATTCTTTGGTGCAGGTATGAGTCCTACTTCTTCAAATGACCCATATGCTTTGAGAAGAAATGCTTACGGTATTGTACGAATTCTTTTAAATGAAGGATGGTCACTATCTATCAAGGATGCTTTGCCACAATTGATTGAATTACTTTCTGGTAAAACTCCCGCTAAACTTCCTAAGGATACAGAAGCAGAAAATCAAATTTCTGACTTTATCCGTGACCGTATTAAGCAATATCTTCAAGTTAATGACTACAAGTATGACGTTATTGATGGTGTTCTTGGTTCAAGTCAACAAGATCCAATTGAAGTCTTGGCAGCTGCTAAGACTTTGCAAGCTCATCATGATGATAGTGAGTTTAAATCAGTTGTTGAAAGTTTAACGCGTATTGCTAATATTTTGAAGAAGGCTAAGTTTGAGAAAGTCCCTGAAGTAACTGAAAGTATTCTTGATTCAGTTAGTGAAAAGGAACTTTATGCAGCTGTAAAACAATTGCAAGAGCAAGAAGAATTAACAATTGCTGATTTATACAAGACATTTGTTGATTTACAACCAGTAATTGATAATTACTTTGAAAATAATATGATCATGGATAAAGATGAAGACGTTAAGAACAATCGTTTAGCTCAGCTTGCTCAAATTAATCAATTAGCAACTCGTATGGGTGATTTAAGTAAGTTAGTTATTAAGTAATAGAAAAAGGGCGATTTAATGGCAGGACGTATTCCGGAAAATTTTATTAATGAAGTACGAAATTCTGTCAATATTGTTGACGTTGTTAGTCAATATGTTTCGCTAGAAAAAAAGGGAAAAGACTATATTGGACTATGTCCATTTCACCAAGAAAAAACACCATCGTTTACTGTAAGTGAAGGAAAACAATTCTTTAAGTGTTTTGGTTGTGGTAAAGGTGGAAATGTCTTCAAGTTTATGATGTACAAAGAGAACTTGAATTTCCCTGAAAGTGTAAAAGCCGTAGCTCAACTTGCTAATATTTCTATGCCCGCAGGCATAGGTTTTGGTGAGACTAAGTTCAGTCCTTTAAAACAAATTTATAAAGATGCTACGGAGTTCTATCATCATATTCTAATGAATACGAAAATAGGACAAAGGGCGCGTGAATATGCTGATAAAAGGCAATTGGATAATGACTTGCTGCAGCACTTTAATGTAGGATATGCTCCAGATAATGAAAATATTTTGTTGACTTATTTACGTCAGCAAGGTTATGATGAAAAGCTTTTAAGAGAAAGCGGTCTTTTTGTTGAATCACAGCAAGGTAAATTGTTTGATCGTTTTAGAGATCGATTAATGTTTCCTTTAGATGATGAATCGGGACATACTGTTGGCTTTTCCGGGAGACGCATTTCAGATGACCCCGAAATTGCTAAGTATATGAACAGTCCTGAAACTAAGATTTTTAATAAATCTAAGTTACTTTTTCATTTTGCGGAAGCAAAAAAGGCTGCTCGTTCGGAAAATAGATTAATTCTCTATGAAGGATATATGGATGTGATTGCTGCCTATAGGGCTGGAGTCAAGTCTGGTGTTGCTTCAATGGGAACGAGTCTTACTGAAGAACAAATTTACATGCTTAGAAGAATAATTCCTAATATCATTATCAATTATGATGGAGATAATCCAGGAATACATGCAGCTGAACGTGCTACTAGGTTATTTGATAAAATTCCAGGGTTTAACTTGGGAATAGTGGTTTTACCAGATAACCTTGATCCAGATGAGTATATTAAAAAATATGGTGTAGAACGCTATCAAGGAGAAATTGCGGGTTCTCTTGCTCCACTTGATTTTTTGCTACAACGATTAGCTTCTAAGTATAATTTGCAAAATGATCGCGAAAAATTAGCCTATATCAGCGCTGGAGTGAAGTTGATAGCGGAAACAAATGATCCTGTTGCAAGTGATTTATACATTGAAAAGCTAGCGAAACAGACTGGTACAACAAGAGAATCTCTTAAAGTTAGTCTCTTAAGAGAGCAAAGAAGACTTAGACAAGTTCAAAAACATAAAGGTGCTTCACAGCAACCAATTCTGGTAATGCCCCCTGAGGCCGAAGCATCAGCAGTTGAAGTAACACCCAATAGCAAAAATGAAGATCCAACTATTATTCGCTTGTTCTATCTTTTTCTTCATAGTAAAGAAACACGTGAATATCTTTTACATAAAAATTTTCTTTTCCCTGATGAGCGTTATGCTGAATTAGCTGAACTATGGCTAAAATATGAACAGGACTATAACAGTGCAGATATTACAGGATTTGCAGATTTTGTTCCTGATAATCTTCAAGGTATAATTGCAAGTGTAGAAATGGCGGATATGCCACCTAATTATGATAAAAAAGAAGTAGATGACCAATTGGAAGCTTTAAAGCGTAAAAAAATTCGCCAACGGTTGGAATATTTACAATCTGAAATCAAAGATGCACAGATTAAGAGGGATAATGCAACTGTCTTGAAGTTGACAACAGAATTAATTACACTAAAAAGGCAAGTTAATTAGAGGAGGCTTTTTGTATGGCAGAAAAAAAGACTACCGAAACCACAGATCAAGTTACAGCTTCCCAAAAAGGAGCTACCTTAACGCTTGATAAAGTGGTCAAGCAAATTGTTAAGGAAGTAAAAAAAGATAAACAGATTACTGATACAGAATTTACTGCGCGTTTAATTACGCCTTACCATTTAGAAGGTAAAGCAGTTGACCAACTTGTTCAGGAATTTGAAGATAACGGTATTTCTATCGTTGATGAAAAAGGTGAGCCTTCTAAATTAGCCTTAAAGAAACAAAAAGACGTTGAAAAGGCTGAATTAAAGGATATGTCTGCCCCTTCAAGTGTTCGTATGAATGATCCCGTACGTATGTATTTAAAGGAAATTGGACGAGTTTCTTTATTAAGTGCTGATGAAGAAATTGCCTTAGCTAAGAGAATCGAAGCAGGCGATGAGGAAGCTAAACAAGAATTGGCTGAAGCTAACTTACGTTTGGTTGTTTCTATTGCTAAGAGATATGTAGGACGTGGAATGTCCTTCCTTGATTTAATTCAAGAAGGTAACATGGGGTTGATGAAAGCTGTAGATAAATTTGATTATCGCTTAGGTTTTAAATTTTCAACTTATGCTACTTGGTGGATTAGACAGGCGATTACTCGTGCTATTGCTGACCAAGCTAGAACTATCAGAATTCCTGTTCACATGGTTGAAACTATCAATAAGTTGATTAGAATTCAACGTCAATTACTTCAAGACTTAGGTCGTGAACCAACTCCAGAAGAAATCGGTGCTGAAATGGATATGCCAACTGATAAGGTTCGTGAAATCTTAAAGATTGCTCAGGAACCTGTCTCAATGGAAACTCCTATTGGTGAAGAAGATGATTCACACTTAGGTGACTTTATTGAAGATAAAGATGCAACTAGTCCAGAACAACATGCATCTTATGAGTTGCTAAAAGAGCAATTGGAAGAAGTACTAGATACTTTGACTGACCGTGAAGAAAATGTGTTACGTTTAAGATTTGGTCTAGATGACGGTCGTACTCGTACTCTTGAAGAAGTTGGTCGTGTATTTGGTGTTACTCGTGAACGTATTAGACAGATTGAAGCTAAAGCTTTACGTAAACTTCGTCATCCTAGTCGTTCTAACCAATTGAAAGACTTTTTAGATTAGTTGTAAATTTAAACGAGTTCTTTTTGTAAAAGCAGAGAGAACTCGTTTTTATTATGCTAAAATTTTTATAAGGAGTGATTATTTTGGAAGAAAGATTAACTCAATTAGCATTAATGGTTGATAAAGATGCACGAGTTGCAGATATTGGAACTGACCATGCTTACTTGCCAATTGAATTAGTGAATACGGGAAAGATTAATTTCGCAATTGCAAGTGATGTGGCTAAAGGTCCACTTCAAAATGCTAAAAAAGATATTGAGCAAGCGGGCTTACAAGATAAAATTTCTGCTAGATTAGGCTCTGGTTTAGTAACAATAAAAACAGAAGACAAAATTGATACTGTAGTTATTGCTGGAATGGGCGGTAAATTAATGGTGGATCTTTTGCAAGAAGCTAAACAAAGGGGAAATTTATATCCTACTTTGATTTTAGAACCTAATATTGGTGAACCTAATGTAAGAAAATGGCTTGAAGAGAATAATTATCAAATAGTTCAAGAAAAAATTATTGAAGTTGCTGGTCATATATATGAATTGATTAAGGCAACTCATGGCAATAAAAAATATAAACTAACTTTGAAAGAAATCAATTTTGGACCTCTCTTATTGCAAGAAAAATCAAGAGTTTTCTGTAAAAAATGGCATAATCAATTATCATATCAAACAAACTTGATCGATAATTTAAATAGGGCTAAGAATAAGGATATTAGCAAAATTAAACAAACAGAAAACTTAATTGAAATGATTAAGGAGGTGCTTGCATAAATGACACAAGTTAGAGAAATAGTTGAACGTTTAAATCAAGATTTTCCAGAAGAAATTGCTAGTAAGGGAGATCCTGTAGGAATACAGATTGGGTCACTTGACCAAGAAACTACTAGAGTGATGACTACTTTGGATGTTCGTCCTGAAGTGGTAGAAGAAGCAGTAGAAAAGAGCGTCGACTTTATTGTTAGTCATCATCCGGTTATGTTTCGTCCAGCTAAGAACTTAGATTTTTCTGATCCACAAAATGCAATGTACGCTAATATTATCAAAAATGGAATTACGGTATATTCTATCCATACTAATTCAGATAAAGCCCAAGATGGTTCATCTGATTGGGAAGCAGAAGAATTGGGTCTCCAAGATATTAGGCCTTTTGCATTAGATGAAGATGGAATTGCTATTGGTCGCAAGGGTCGGTTACCTAAGCCAATGAGCGCATATGATTTTGCTTATTATGTTAAAGATAAGATGAAGATTAAGATGGCACGTTTAATCACTGCAAGCAATGATAAGGAAATCGCGACAGTAGGTTTCATTTGTGGAGATGGTGGTAAATTTTGGCGTCACGCACTTACTGATAAGCTCGATGCGTTTATTACCGGTGATGTATACTATCATGTAGGACATGATATAGTTTCCTCTGGGTTAACTGTGGTTGATCCAGGACATTATACAGAAAAGTTATTTAAGTATAAGGTAGCTGATAGATTAAAGAAGTGGAGTAAAGAAAATAATTGGAATATTCCGGTAGAAATTTCTGAAGTATCAACTAATCCATTTCAAGATTTATTTTAATTAAAGGAGAAAATAATGACTGAATATCCAACACTTTTACCTCGTTTTTTAAAGTACGTAAAGGTTAATTCAAGATCTGATGAAAGTAGTGCTCGTATTCCTTCTACGGAGAGAGAAGAAAAGTTTCAAAAAGAAGTAATCATGAAGGAGTTAGAGGAATTAGGTTTGGAAGATGTTCACTATAATTCAAAAAGTGGATGTGTAATTGCTACTATTCCGTCTAATCTTGATTATGATGTGCCAGTATTTGGCTTACTTGCACATTGTGATACTGCAGATTTTAATTCTGAGAATGTTAAGCCTCAAATTACTGAAAATTATGACGGAAAGTCTAAAATTCAATTAGGTGATACTGAATTTTATCTTGATCCTGAGGTATTTCCACATTTAAAAAACTATAAAGGTCAAACTATCATTTCTGCATCTGGTGACACTTTATTAGGTGGAGATGATAAGTGTGGTATTTCTGAATTAATAACTTTTGCAGAATACTTAATGAACCATCCAGAAGAAAAGCATGGAAAAATTCGTTTAGCTTTTACTCCTGATGAAGAAATTGGTACTGGAGCAAGTCACTTTGATGTAGAAGAATTTGGAGCAGACTTTGCGTATACTGTTGATGGTGAAGCACCAGGTAAACTTGATTGGGGTACTTTTTCAGCTGCACAATTTAGTTTAGACATTCAAGGGGTTAATGTTCACCCTGCAGTGGCTAAAGGACAAATGATTAATGCTATTCAAGTAGGGATTGATTTTCAAAATAAGTTACCAAAAAGTGAAGTTCCAGAGAAAACAGATGGTAGAGATGGATTTTTCCACTTAATGAATTTTAATGGTACTGTTGATAATGCCCATCTGGATTATATTATTCGTGACTTTGAACGTGATGGACTAGAAGCAAGAAAGAATCTTGTAAAATCTATTGTTAAAGAAATGAATGATAAGTTTGGTGTTGAACGAATTAAGTTAAAAATGTGGGATCAATACTATAATATGGCGGATGAACTTAAAAAGCATATGGAAATAGTCGACTTGGCTAGGGATGCTTATAAGTCTGTAGGCTTAACTGTAAATGAAGAGCCGGTTCGTGGTGGTACTGATGGCTCACAATTAACTTATATGGGTTTACCTTGTCCTAATTTATTTGCCGGTGAAGAAAACATGCATGGTAGATACGAGTATACCGTCTTACAGTCTATGTGGTTGGCCGTTGATGTTTTACGTGAAATCAACCGCTTGAATGTGGAAAGAAATAAGTAATATTAGGCTTTCATGAGGTTGTCTCTATATTAGAGATAGCCTCTTTTTTTATTTATTTAATTTTAATCTTTCATTAGATTTCACATTTGGAGACACTTTGGAGACAGACTAGCCAAAATTTTGAATAGATTCATCAAATTTATTTTGAGTTTTCTTAGTGATATGCAAATAAATTTTTCTAGTAATTTCGGAATCATAATGCCCAACTCTTTTTGAAATTAGATTTAGTGAATAACCTTCTTCAGCTAATTTTGAAATATGGGTGTGTCTGAAAATGTGTGTTCCGAATTTACGCAAACCAAACTTTTTTTGCATCCTTATTAAAAAGTAGTAAGCATTATGTGGATTAAATGGACCTTTTTTGTAGTGAGAATAAAACAAAAATTCTGTGGGGTTATTTTCATCACTAATAGCACGTTGATAGATTTCCACAGCTTTACGTGGAAGGGAAACATTTCTCATCCCGGCAATAGTTTTAGTAATTTCTTGTTTAATCCAGCCTTTTTCTTCAGTTTCTATCATCGTTCCATGAACTTTAGCATAGTATATACCATTTTCTTGAAAAATGTCCTCAGGGGTCAAAGAAACGGCTTCACCAATTCGCATGCCAGTTAGGTATAACCAGTAAAATAGATCATAATAATCCAGTCTATGTTTAAGCTGGCATATGTCCAAAACAGTTTTAAGCTCATTATCACTTAAGTAGTAATTCTCAAATCTAGCCCTTTTAGCGGCTTTTTCATCTTTTAAGTTAAGTGATACCTTGGTTAACGGATTATCGCTTAGATAGCCAAATTTTAAACCATACTTAAATAGGGCACTTAAGGCTGTCCTATATCCAGTAACAGATGAATTTGCTAAGTTTTTCTTATAAAGTAAATCATCTAAGTACCGATTTAACTGTACTGAAGTAATCGTACTAACAACTTGCTTACCAAAAGTTCTGTTCATAACCCCATAAAGGGCGGAACGACTTTTAAAAGTGGAGTTTCTTACCTGCGTTTTCTTCATGTACGCAATAAATTGCTCAGTTAATTTTTCAAACGTTATCTTTTTAATAGGGGCTGTTTTGATTTCGGCTAAAATTTCAGCTTTCAATGCTTCCACAATTTCATTGCGAGCCTTAGCGGTGTCCTTAGGCAATTTCTTGGACTTACTTCTTACGCCTAAGAAACTGGGGTCAGTATAACGCACGGAAATGCGTTTAGTACCATTTTCTCGCTTAAAAACTTGCGGTGTGCGGAATTTAACCACTCTAATCAAAACCTTCCTAAAAGCCCACAAGTTAGATTTGTGGGTGAGTGCAGTAACCAAATCACCTCCTTTCATTAACGTGACACTTGTGTGATGCTTTTTGACGCTTTTTGACACTATTTGTGACACTAGACAAAGCTATGTGGCTGTAAGAGTCAAGAGTACTTTTTATATCTCTGTGATACTTTACCCTTTATAAATATATATATAAATAAAAAGAAAATAAATATAGGGAAAGGATGTAAAAATGAAGCTTCACACCCTAAAAAATAGCACTAAACCCTTGATGTATCAGCATTCTTAACTGCCACAGAACCGTCACAAAAACCATCACATTCTATCACAAAAATAGCCTCGCAAATTAATGCGGGGCTTTTTAATTTATTCTTTAACGGATACTTTAAATTTAGCTGGTTTAGTACCTACAGATAAAAACGGTTCAAATTGAAGTTCAAAAGTTCCTAGTTCATCGGTACCGAACCCTGTAACTACGTCTGCTTCTTTACCAGGTGCGATAGTATCGAGCGTGGTATTTTGCACAGGGTAGCTTTCCAGTTTGCTGTTGTTAGGACCATATGCGTCTAAATCAGTACCAATTGTTAAATCCTTATCAGTACTATTATTTTTAACATGATAGTGAACTTCAACTACATATTTAGGGTTAGAATCCTCAAATTCATTTCTGTAAGTTGTGGTTTTAACTGAAGTGAGCGTATAGGTAGCTTTACCAACCTTTACAGTATTGCCAATTTTATGGAATTCAGTTGTTTTCTTTTTAACCACCTTTGAGGATGTTTTGCTGCTCGCTGTATCTTTATTCGATTCACTTCCACAAGCTGTAGTACCAAGACCAAGTAAGATTAAAGTGCTTGCTGCAAAAATTAGGCTTTTCTTTTTCATAGTAAACTCCTTTTATATTCGTTCTTTATAATTAAGAGTTTACTAATAATATAAGAAAGAAAGCAGTATTTTCTGTGAATTATGCTATTTCTTCAAATAAATAATAAACATCGTGAGGAATACCAAAAACATGTGCAAAATCGTAATAATTATAAAAGTAAATATCTTTTTTATTGCAGTACTCAATGAGTAAATGTAAAGCAAAAATATTAGCATCATGTTCCATGCGTAATGCATTTGCAGGGCTAGTATCGAATAGAAATCGCTCGTGATTAAGCATCATATGACCAAGCTCATGTGCAAACATAAAAGGAATTTCAGTACGTGGTAGCCAATTGGCATTAAGTATAGTTAACCCGTATTCAGGATATGAAGCAGATGGAGCATCTGAAGGAACATCTCGTACTGCTTCTACTCCTATGCCGTGATCAAACGCATAATTCATTAAAAACTTAATTAGTTCATTGTAATTTTGTTTATTATTTTCATTCATTTGAGTTACTTCTTTTAGGTATATTGTGTTGTTTAGCATAGGTTTCTGCAATTGATCGATACATTGCGTTAACATCATCAGAAATTATGCCTTTATAGGGTAAACCTAAATCTTCATAAGTCGTAGGTGTAGAGTTCTCCTTTTCTCTACCTAATAAGTAATCAGTACTTACATTAAAATAATTAGCTACTTTTTCCACCTTATCTATAGAAGGATTGCTACTTTTCCATGTGGATATGATGCCGTTAGAAAAGTTTAATTCTCTTTCAAGCTGTGCCAAACTAATTTTTTTCTCGTTTGCTAAGTCCTTGATACGACTGTATAAAATCGCCATTTTCCAAAACCTCCGAAAATTTTATATAATTTGTACTTGCCTTAGAAGATTTTCGGTGTTACTATATAAATGTACTTGAGAGGTACAGAAAAAAATCGATTTCTGAAAACACCAAAACCCTTGTCAGGCTTATTTTTTATACTCTAATAATAGAATATTTTCTAATTTTAGTCAATTTAAATGAGCTTTGAGGGTCGAAAATTTTCAGAGATATAGAAACAGGTGAAAAAATGTCAATTTATTCTGAAATTAAAACCATTGCTAAAAAACAAGGAAAATCTATTTCACAAATAGAAAAAGATCTAAACTTTTCAAATGGACTCATTGGTAAGTGGAATAAAGCTATTCCACGTGCCGATAAGCTTCAGGCTGTAGCTAACTACTTAGGAGTTACCCCACAGTACTTAATGGACTTAGCAGAAAGGAAGTAAAACATGAAAAATATTCAATTATTTAACTTCGAAGGAAATCAAGTTAGAACGGTTTTAATTGACGAAGCACCTTATTTCATTGGAAATGATGTTTCAAAAATTCTTGGTTATTCGAACTATAGAAATGCAATTTCAAATCATGTTGATGAGGAAGACAAGCTGCGTACTCAAATCAAGTACGCAGGTCAAAACAGAGAAGTAACAGTCATCAATGAATCGGGCTTGTACAGCTTAATTCTTTCAAGCAAAATGCCAAACGCCAAAAAATTCAAGTGTTGGGTAACATCGGAAGTCCTACCATCAATCAGAAAGCACGGGGCTTACATGACACCGGAAAAGATTGAAGAAGCTTTACTAAATCCAGATACAATCATTAATTAAGCAAAACAGCTAAAGAGTGAGCGTGAAGGAAGATTGATTGCAGAACAGAAAGTTAATGAATTAACTCCTAAAGCTACTTATTACGACAAGGTTTTAGCGGATAAATCCTTAGTAACGATTTCGATTATCGCTAAAGATTACGGAATGAGTGGTCGTGCAATGAATAAGAAACTGCATGATTTGGGAGTCATTTACAAGCAAGGTCAAACTTGGCTGTTATATGCAAAATACCAAAAGACCGGCTGGACTCATTCAGAAACAGTAATGGTTAAGAAGAAGGACGGTACTGAAAAAGCAGTTCTAAATACTAAGTGGACTCAAAAAGGAAGATTACGGTTATACGAACTGCTTAAGAACAATGATATTTTGCCACTAATTGAGCGTGAGGTTGTGGTGTTCCAAAAGTTGTTGCAGATTTTGTGGAAATGGATTTAGACAATGAAGACGAAGTAAATTTTATTCTTGAAAAAAATTTAATTGATTTTGATATAAGAATTAAGCCTGCTTCAGTGACTGCAATTGTTTGGGACGATTGGACTGAAGGATTAAGTAATGCAAGCGATATTTGCTGGTATTTGAAGAAAATGGGAATAGAAAAAAAGAAAGTTCTAGAAGAAGTTAAAAGAATAGACGAAGCGAATCAGTTTCAAAAATATCCAAGTCCTCTTAGAGAAATTCGCAGAGCAAGACAAGAAGAATATGACGTTTAGTGATGTAAGAAGATAATTTTATGAATTTCAATTACGAAAAGAAGACGGTACCAAACTTAGGAAAAACAAAAGTTAAAATGTTTTTCTTCTATTGCTCTACTGATAAGCGAATTGAAGATAAGGTTAATGAATTTATTGAAGATAAGGATGTTATCGATATTAAATTCACAACTGATAACTATAGAAAAGTATTTACGGTAATGGTGATTTACAATGCTTAAATTTTACATGAAAAACGGCGCAACAATTTTTGTAAAAACTACCAACAATCAAAAATTTACATACGATGATTTAGGTGGCTTGGTGAAATTACTAGATAGTAATGACGGTAAATTTATCACGTTTGATAATAAGCCGCCTATATCTATCAAGATTAGTGAAATAGTAGCGATTGAAGGAGGTGATTAAATTGCATGAGGAAACAAAAAAAGCCCTTGTGAGGGCTAGCAACGCTTATGACATCCACACAATTATTGTGGATGAATACGAGGCAAGCTTTCACAAGAACTTGCAAACTAAAACTCTTATGTAGAAAGGATACCACAAATGCTTACAGATAAGCAATACAAGGCGGCACTATTCAAAAGAAACCGCAAATTAATTGAAGAATATCGTGGCCAAGATGTTTACATTTTGACTTACGATAACCAAGCACATTTTCGTGTACTAGAAGGCAAGAACGATTTTGTGAATTTTGTTACTAAATTATGTGATAAGTACATAGAGACTAAGCAATTAGATAAGTTAACCGAAATTTTAACCTATCTATTCGATCAACCGGAATTTTCGGTTGAAGACTCTTGCAAAGACTATGTATTAGAAAATTACGATGTGGAGTACATGGGATCATGAAAAAAGACGAATTTCAAGCAGAATTTACTTCTTGGTATGATGGGGCACTAAAAAGTGTGGAAGTCATGAAGTCAAAGCTTAAGACTCAAGCACTTAATAAAGGCACCTATCAAAAAGCAATCAATTACTTAAACAAGTTTGAAAAGCCCTTAGCTGGTCGGAGTCCAGATAACTCACAGGAGTTGTGGGGGCTTGTAGTTCGGCAAGCGGTGAAAGAAGTTAAAGCAGATATCCGTGATTTAGCGCTTCAAAGAGAGGTGAAAGACGACCAACTGCTTATGGATATAGATGGGGGTACGAATAATGCAAGTAATACATGCCGAGGATATTAAAAAACCTAGTGCATTGCGGATTTTGTACGGCAATCCTGGACTTGGTAAAACTTCTACAATTCAATATATGCCAGGTAAAAAGTTGGTATTTGATATTGATGGTACTAGTAGCGTTTTAAAAGGACTTCCAAATATTGATATTGTCCAAGTAAATCCTAATTCTATTAGGGAAGAGTTGCCTAAACTCTTACAGGAAGTACAGGAAAATTACTTAGACGATTACGATAGTTTTGCACTAGACAACATTTCAGAATTGGAAAATGCGGTTTTAACTGAATACGGTAAAAAAGGTAATAACCATGGAGTTCCTGGCATTCAGAATTATCAACAATTGCAGTTTTTTGAATTGGACTTAATCCGATATATGAAAGCCTGGAATAAGCAAGTCTTAATCACGGCTTGGGAAACTACCGATCAATATGTAGAAGAAAGTAGTGGACAATCTTTTACTAGGTCATATCCACAGATTAGAAAACCGATTCTTATGAACGTAATGGGCTTAGCTTTACAAGTTGGGCGCTTATCAATCAACCCAAAAAGCGGTCAACGTGGTGTATGGTTAGCACCTACTAACTCGATTTTTGCTAAAAATCAGTTGGATAACCGCAAGGCATGCAAGGTAGAAGAACTATTTAAGGGAGAAAATACAGATGGAAAAGAAGCAAAAAATCATTGAGGCTTTAGAAGAAGCTTTACAAGACATTAAAGAAAAAGAAGTTAAATCTATTGTTATGGCTTATATCTGTGATGATAAGGTTAATACTCTGTCATTAGGCAATGAAGTTGATTTATTTGCTTTGCCTCAATACATTATTAACAACATTCAAGACCAACGCCGTGAGTTAAAAAGTAAGGAAACTTTCAAGAAATTGTTTCTAGATTCACTTTTTGATAGCGATGGTGAAGATGATGAATAAACAAGATGTGATTGAATTTTTGAAGACAGCTTTAAAAGCAGCTAAAAAGGGTGAAATTGTTTCATTTGTTGGTGCTTTCCTAGATGAAAATGATAAATTTTACGAACGAGTTAATGGCAAGTATATTCAAAATTTAGGTCTTACTTCCAAGTTAGTTTTGGATATCCAAAAAGCTCATGAAAACAATTCAAAAGATGTATAAGCTATTTGACTATCAACAAAACTTAGTAGATAGGGCAAGAAATAGCTTAGCAAGTGGTAATCGCTCGGTGCTTATCGTGAGCGCACCGGGAAGCGGTAAATCAGTAGTGATTGCTGAAATTGCACGTCTAGCCGCTTTAAAAGGCAACCAAGTATTATTTATGGTTCACCGCAAAGAATTGGTAGAACAGATTAAAAATACCTTTATAAAGCAAGGTGTGGATTTAAGCCATACAGCCATTATGACTGTAGGCAAAATTGCAAATAGGCTAGGTAAGATAGCCAAACCTACACTAATCATTACAGATGAAACGCACCATAGCTTAGCTAAGACTTACCGCAAGATTTACGACTACTACAAGGATGTACCACGCTTAGGCTTCACTGCCACACCAGTTAGGTTAAGTGGCAAGGGGTTACATGATGTTTATGATGACATGATTGTGGGTAAGAGTGTTAAGTGGTTGATTGAAAATGACCACCTAGCCCCTTATACCTTATATAGCTATAAAGGCTTAGACACTAACCAACTTAAAAGGTCTTCTACAGGTGACTATACACAAAAAAGTATGGATAACATGGCAAAGCAAGTTATCTATGGTGACATTGTAGAAAATTGGAAGGATAAGGCTAAGCATCAGAAAACTATCATCTATTGCCATGCAGTGTGGTTTTCTAAAAAAGTAGCTAAAGCCTTTCAAGATGCTGGAATTAACGCAATTCATGTGGATAGTAAAACGCCTGCTGAAAAACGGGAGCAAATTATGCAAGACTTTAAAACCAGTAAGATTCAAATTTTATGTAATGTGAATTTAATTTCTGAGGGTTTTGATGTTCCTGATTGTAGTTGTGTTGTTTTACTAAGGCCTACCATGAGTTTGGTGGTGTATTTACAGCAAGCTATGCGGTGTATGAGATATCAAAAAAATAAAAATGCCATCATTATCGATCAAGTTGGGAATTGTTTCCGACATGGGTTACCAGATGATGCCCACAAGTGGACCTTACGAGATATCACTAAGCAAGCAAAACGCAAGCAATCACCAAATACTGTACATGTGCAAACATGCCCACACTGCTTTGCAGTTGTAAAAAGTGGTGTAAAGATTTGCCCTATTTGCGGGTTTGAACTTAAAGAACGAAAACAAGAAATAGAAATTAATAAAAAAGCCAAGCTTAGTAAGATTTTTAAGGTAAAACGTCCAAAACCACACTTTGAAAACATTGATGATTTAAAAAACTATGCTAAAGAAAATCACTATAAAACTGGGTGGATTTTTTATCAAGCTAAGGCTAGAGGCTGGATTAAATAAAAAGGAGTAAAAAATGGGTTTATTTACAGTTAAGGAAACAGAAAAGCAAGATTACAAGCCATTACCTGAAGGTAACTACGAATGTGTTATTACTAAGGCAGGCTTGGATGCAACTAAAGGTGGTACTGAGTACATCAACATCACTTTGAAAGTTCGTAAGGACTTAGATAATGTGGATAAGCTTAAGGAAACTAATGGTAAATATCATAATCGAAACGTTTATGTAAGTATCTATAAGCGCAGAGATACTGGCGAATACAGTGATGAAGACTTATCAAATGTCATGACTGCAGCTGGTATACCTGTAGGTACAGAAATCGCTAGTTGGGACCAATTTAGTGAGTTGCTTCAAAATAAACCAGTTCGTGCATTTGTAAAAGTTGAAGATAATACTTATCAAGGTAAAACTACACAGCGAAACCGTGTGTGGCCTAACAACTTTTATAAAACTGATTATCCACTGCAAGAAGATCCTTTCAAGGATAGCAACATTGCAGATGTTGAAGTGAATGATAATGACTTGCCATTCTAGTAAATGGCTAGAAGGCACTGTAATGGTGCCTTTAATTATGAAGTAGGAGGTTAACTATGGCTTACGAAAAAATACCTACGGAACTTAAAAATTTAAAGCAGTGGGGGAACTTCCACAAAATATGGGTTGAAGAACGCCAAAAATACACAAAAATCCCCATCAATTCCTATGATGGTTCGCCAGGTAAAAGTAATGACTCTTCCACTTGGTGCAGCTTTGATGAAGCACTAGCTGGGTTAAATAAATGGGACAATGCAGACGGTTTAGCTTTTTATTTTGCTAATGGCTATGTTGGGTTAGACATTGATCACATAGATGAAGACTTAGATAGATGGCGTAATGGTGATAGTGACCCAAGCAACTTAGTTAACAAAATCCGAACATTAACTAAAAATACTTACTTGGAAATTTCTTTATCTGGTAAAGGTATCCATGCAATTTTTAAAGGAAAAATTCCCGGTAAGCATAGAAGAAAAGGCAATTTTGAAATGTATGAAAAGGGGCGATTTTTCGCCCTAACTGGTAACACAATTCAAGAAAAGCCTGAAATAATATCACTTAATGAAACTGAAAATAAAGAACTTTATGAATTTTGCTTTGGTAAAGACAAAGTCATTCCAATAAATCCTAGTGTGGATTTAAAACCAATTGATTTAAGTGTTCCTGAAATTATTAAAAAAGCTGAAGCAAGCCGTACTGGCAAGCGCTTTGAGCTTTTTATGAAGGGTGGGTGGGAAAGCTTTTACAATAGTCAAAGCGAGGCAGATATGGCATTTGCTAATGACCTGGCATTTTGGACTGGCAAAGATTTCACTAAAATGGATACCATTTTTAGAAATTCCAGTCTTATGCGTGAAAAGTATGATACCCGCCGGGGCGAGACTACTTACGGAAAAAGCTTACTTAATAAGGCTATTGCTGAAACTCAAGAAATTTATAGTGAAGGAAAAGAAAAGCCCTATGATTTTAGCAAGTTAAAGAGTGATAAAAAGCCGACTCATTTCAGCCAAGATGATATGGGAAATGCCGAACGATTTATTAATTTGTTCGGTAAAAAGTTCAAGTATTCTTATACTGATAAAAATTGGTTTTGCTATAACGGCAACTACTGGGAGTCTGATGAAAGTGGCCTAATTGAAAAAGCTGCAGACATGGTACCCCAGTACATGCTTAAAGAGCCTTTACCAATTGACCCTAGTTTAGACGAAAAGCAAGAACAAAAAGCTAGAGAAAAATGGGAAAAATTTATCTCTAAAACGCGTTCTAATAAGGGTAAAAAGGCAATGCTTGACGAAGTAAAACACCATGTGGCTATAAAACATGGTGAGTTTGACCGTGACAAGATGCTATTAAATACAGAATCCGGCTATGTAGATTTAACTACGGGCGAACTGAAGAATCACAATGCTAAAAAGCTGATGAGCTTGATGGCAAATAGTGAGTATACCACTTCTGCACAATGTCCGATGTGGATTAATTTCTTAAATCAAATATTTAATGGCGATGAGGAATTGATTCATTATATGCAAAAAGTGCTGGGCTACACACTTACTGGGTCTATCGCTGAGCAGAGTATGTGGATGCTTTACGGTAATGGTCGAAATGGTAAAAGTGTCTTTTTAAGTGTCGTTCAAGCCATTATGGGCAGCTATGCCAGAACTATTAATATTGAAAATT
Organism: Lactobacillus sp.; assembly: GCF_014803895.1. Next base: position 73,703 of record NZ_JAAVAU010000004.1, read on the forward strand.
TAATGATGAAAAGTAGCGATATTGGTAAGCCTAACCCTGAAATTGCCCGATTAGAAAGTGCTAGGGTAGCAATCACCAGTGAAGGCAATGAGGGCAATAGTTTAAATGAAGGGTTAATCAAACAGCTGACCGGTGGGGATCGCATTGTAGCACGTTTCTTGTATGGTAAAGATTTTGAATTTACCCCGCAATTTAAGATTTTAATGGCTACTAATCACTTGCCATATATCCGAGGAATCGACTTGGGTATTTGGCGCAGATTAAAAATCATCCCATTTTTAGTACAGATTTCTCTAGATCAGGTAGATAAGCACTTACTAGATAAACTTTTGAGTGAAAAAGCAGCGATTCTAAATTGGATGATTGAAGGGTGTTTAGCTTGGCAACGTGAAGGGTTAGAGCCTCCACGAGCTGTTATCGATGCAACTGAAGGCTACAAAGGAGAAATGGACGAAACTCAGCAATTTATCGATGAATGCTGTGATGTGGATGAAAATTACTATGTCAACTCCAGCGATTTATATCGCAAGTATAAGAATTGGTGCGGTGAAAATGGCAATTACACTTTGTCACACAGAAAATTTTCGCAAAAGATGAAAGATAAATTTGAAAGCAAGCACACTAGATTAGGTACACAATTTGTAGGATTACGTATTCATGTAGACTATCCAAAAGCTCCATGGATTAAATAGTGACAAGAATGTGATGGTTAGTGACAAGAATGTGATGGTTAGTGTAATACTTAAAAATACTGATATAACAGTATTTGAGCCATTAATAACATACGTAATGACACTTCTTTTTTTAAATCTACCTCTCTATATACTCTTTTTTTCTTTTTATTTATATATTTATTAAAAGAAAAGTATCACAAATGGTATAAAAGTTAGATTAAACCGTTGGGAGAGTAAGAAAGGAAAGTGTCACAAATAGCATCACAAAATGTCACAATAGTGTCACACATTCCGTCACATGCCAACAGATTGTAAGACTTATGAAGTGTCACATAGGAGGTATACCAATTATGGACGTTAAAGACAATGAAAAACTTAAATATGAACTTAAGAAAACGATTTTAAATTCCACACCACTTCAATCTCTAAGTGTGGAAGCAATGGATTTGGATTTATTAATCGCAGGTGATGGCGAAGTAAAAGGGAAGTTGCGTTTTGCTGGTCATAGTGACGAAACGAGCGTGTATAAGATAAAGCCAACTATTCATATCCCTAAACGAGTAATGAACTACATTTTGGCTGATGTATCTAAGCAGCACTTAAGTAGCGTGGGCAAAGTCATTGAGCAAGCTTTAATTGAGTATTACGAGGGAGCTTAGGGATGAATCGAATAAAAGAATTACGAAAAAAAGAAAATCTTACCTTAAAAGCGCTTGGTGAAGCCTTAAAAATGCGTGATAACACACTAAGTCGATACGAAAATGAAAAACGAATTCCTAAGTCAGAAACGTGGCAAGCATTAGCAGACTTCTTTAATGTATCCGTTGCTTATTTGCAAGGATTTTACCATTGCGCCTGCTGTAATAAAGATTTTTCATTGCTTGAAAAAGAAATTCCAAGTTTTTGCCCATGGTGCAGCGCAACTTATGACGATGTGAAGTTTTAACCATGCATTTGGAGATGTTAATGATGACTGAAAGCGAACATGATATTCAATCAAAAATCCAAATTGCTTTATCTACTAGCAGTTGCACAGTCTTTCGCATAAATGTGGGCAAATGGTACACAATTGATAAGCGCTGGGTCACAACAGGTGTGCCAAATGGGTACTTTGACTTAAGTGGTTTTCGTTGGTCAGATGGTAAAGCTTTTTTTATTGAAGTAAAGCGACCAGGAGGACGGATACGACCAGATCAGATAAGCTTTCACAAAATGTTGACGAGGCACCACATTATCCACGGCATTGCTAGAAGCACAGATGACGCATTAAAGATTGTTAAAAATAAGTTAGTTGGTTTTGGTTTTCCAGATTATAAGGGTGAGCATGAATGAAAAAAGAAGTTTTTAATTATGTAAGACATATCTTGCAAGAGTATAACCGAGTTCCAGGCTATATTGATGCTCGTGAGCGTGCAATTATGCGTCCACCTATTTCTAGTGTTGATGAAAATGTTGGCGGAGGTAAAGGGAGTAAAGTAGACCGAGGCGTTGAAAATATGGCGGTTACCTTAGCTGATGATGCAAGCCTTAATTTCTTAAAAGAAAGTAGACAAACAGTTAGTTTTTTTCTCAATCGCTGTGATGATGAAACTCATGAAATCATTGAACGACTTTATATAAAAGGCGATTTGACAATGGACGGAGTGGCAAAAGCGGTGAACCTTAGTGAAAGGCAATGCAGACGCAAAAGAACAGCATTTTTCGGTAAAATTGCAGATGCAATGGGCTTTTATTAAAAAAGATGTCCCTAAGATGTCCGAAATGAGAGTAAAAAACGTTGTATTATAGTAATGTGAAGTTTTTGGATAACAAAAAATCTCTTTCTTAGGCTGTTTGGGGTTCGATTCCTCAAACAGTCATTTTTCTAAGTCGGCATTAATATGTCGGCTTTTTTTGATTCCTACATGTATGTAAAAGAGGTGAGTGATGTGTGAAACTAACACCAAAACAACAAAAATTTTGTGATGAATATTTAAAGAGTGGCAATGCTACACAGGCTTATACTTTGGCTTACTCCACAAAAAACATGGGTAAGCAATCCATAAGTGTGGAAGCACACAAAACCCTAAAAAAGCCCTCAATTCAAGCTTATATCAACGACAGAATGAACGAAGAAAGCGAACATAAGATAGCTAGTGCCCAAGAAGTACTTGCTTACTTAACTCGTGTTTTTTCTGGGCAAGAAACAGAAACGGTTACTACTCCGAGGGGAGTAATAATACCGAATGTTCCGGTTAAAGCTAGTGATAGATTAAGTGCAGCTAAGGAACTGCTTAAGAGATACCCAACTGATCCAATTGCTGCCGCTAAGCTAGATAAGATTAGAGCAGAAACAGCTTTAACGCGTGCTAAAGTGAAGGCTATGGAAGCTTTGACCAGTGATGATAACGCTAAGCTTAATGAATTGCTTGATAAAGTGACACAGAGTGTGAACGATGAGTATTCTAACGACTAAGCAAAGTGACGTACTATATAGTTATTTGCACGATGATTGGAAGATGTTGATTTTAGCTGGTGCTAAGCGGTCCGGTAAAACTTACCTTAACAACTTTATTTTCCTCCTTGAGCTGCGACGGGTGGCAAAACTTGCCAAAAAGAATAAAGACCCGCACCCGCAAGTAATTCTGGCTGGATTTAGTAGTAACACGATTTATAACAACGTTATCGCAGCTATCGAAAATCAATTTGGCATTAGTTTAAAAGCAGACCGGCACGGTCACTACAGCCTATGGGGTGTGGATATTGTACCTAGCTATACTGGTAATTTGAAAGGTATGAGTTCTATTCGTGGTATGACTGCTTATTTTGCTTATGTAAACGAAGCATCCCTAGCAGTGAAGGAAGTTTTTCAAGAAATCCTTTCCCGCTGTAGTGTAGAGGGAAGCAGAGTTATTTGTGATACTAACCCAGATAATCCTCAACACTGGCTAAAAGTTGATTACATTGATAATCACGATCCTAAAGCCCGTATCAAAACTTTTAGTTTTACGATTGACGATAATACTGTCCTTTCACAGGATTATGTGCAGTCTTTCAAAGCCCAAACCCCGAAAGGTGTTTTTTATGATCGTGATATCTTAGGTTTATGGGCTATGGGTGAAGGCTTGGTATATAGCGACTTTGATAAGGTTGTTATGATGGTAGATGAAAGCGAACTTCCAGAAAATTTAATGTATTATGCTGGTGTTGACTGGGGATTCGCTGAAGGACACAATGGGTCGATAGTGCTTTTAGGTGACGACCCTCACACGGGGATTACTTACCTAATTAAAGAAATTACCGAAATTCATAAGTATATCGATTGGTGGAAAAACCGAGCTTTAGAACTTCAAGAACAGTATGGTGATATAAATTTCTGGTGTGATAGTGCCCGACCTGAGTATGTGGGTACTTTTCAAGAAGCAGGACTGAATGCTAGAAATGCTAAAAAAGCTGTAATGCCAGGTGTGGAAGCAGTTGGTAAGAAAATAACTAGTGATAAGTTTAGAGTCGTTAAACAGGGTGTTAGATTGTTTCTAGATGAAATTTACCAGTATACATGGAATCCAATTACTGGTGAACCTTTTAAACGCAATGATGATGTGATGGACGCTACTAGATATGCAGTTTACAATCAACGTTCACACGATAATATTGAATTTATGAGTAACGATTTATTTTAGATAGGAGTAGGGGTAATGAAAACCCAAGTTTTGAAAAACGGGGTATTTACTTACCCTAAAGGTGAAGAACTCACAGCTTATGATGTAATGGATTTCATTAACAAAAACAGAGTTTTATCTAGAAAATACCACAAGTATATGAATTACTATGTTGGTAAACACGCCATTTTAAACAAGCCTAACGGCGTAAATGGTGAGCCAGTAAAAATTGTTGATAATGTACCAAAATACTTAGTAGATACTTACAACGGTTTTTTTACAGGTATTGAGCCTAAAATTGCACTTGATGATGATAGTGCAAACAATGCACTACAAAAATGGAACGGTGAAGCATCAATTTATGATAAGCTTAGCGAATTGTCTAAGCAGGTTGATGTATATGGCCGTTCCTATTTGTTTGCTTATCAAGATGATGATGGTAACACATGCTTAGCAGTGGCTAAGCCTACGCATAGCTTTATGGTTTATGACAATACAGTGAGTCAAAAGCCTATCTGCTTTGTGACGTATGGCAAAAATAGTGAAGGGATGCTACTTGCTACAGTCTACTATGCTAACCATGTTGTGGATGTTATCAACGGCGAAATTTATGATCATCAATTTGATAATAACAATCTTAAAGATGGTATCAACGTGTATAACCAAGTGCCGGCAATAGAATTTTATGAGACTACAGAACGCCAAAGCTTATATGGAGCAGGCACTTTAAGCCTCATCGATGCGCTTGATGATACACTGAGTCAAAAACTGGATAACATCAACTACATTGCAGAGTGTTATATGTATCTTTTAGGGGCTAAGGTCGATGAAAAGGACCTAGCAAAAATGCGCCAAAATCGCTTTATTAATGCAGCAGGTCCAGACGCTAAAGACCTCAAAATTGGCTTTCTACAGCGTCCAGATGGTGACAACCTAGAAGAACACATGATTAAACACTTAACTGATGCTATCCATCAAAACACCGGTATTCCAGATTTACGTGATGAAGCTTTTGGTGGCAATGTTTCGGGGGTAGCGATTAGATACAAGCTTATGAACATGGAAAACCGTGCCATGAATAAGGAACGTAAGTTTAAATCAGCCCTTAAAAAGCTTTATAAAATTATTTTCAGTCCTATCACCAATGTAGAAGTACCTGAAGACGATTGGAGTCAGCTAAAATTTAAATTTACCCGTAACATTCCGGCTAACTTGTCAAATGAAGCATCAATTGCCGCAAGTCTTAAAGGCATTGTTAGTGATGAAACCCTTCTTAGTGTGCTGTCAATTGTAGATGATCCACAAAGTGAACTGGATAGAGTCAATCAAGAAAAGCAAGACCAGCTTAAGATAGCACTAAATGCAACGGACAGTGACTTAAATGGCAAGTAGTTACTGGAAGCAGCGTTTAGCCCAAGAAAAAAAGTGGCAAGAACAGCAAGATGAAGCAGATGTAAATTTTGACACTTTAATAGAAAAACGATATCGCAATGTAATCAATGATATTGATGACTTGATAGATCGTGAAGTTAGCCGCTTAAATGCTAAGACTGGCACAAACTATAGTCAGATGATGAAAGATGTTACTACTGGCGATATCGAACGGTTTGAAGCTGAAGCAGAAAAACTAGTCAAACGTGCTGAAGAAATCCGTAAGAGTGGCAAAAAGGTAACTTTAAAGGATTTCACCGATGAAGAAAATCTTAGAATGAAGATTTACAATGCTACTATGCGCATTAATCGGCTTGAATATCTTAAAAGTATGACTGGTGCATATTTAACTCATGTAACGATGGATATCAGCGACGATTTGCGAGAACGGCTTACTAACGAAGTCATTGCAGAGCAAAAAAGACAAGCTGGTTTACTTGGTAAATTTTTGCCTGATTATGATTTTAAGGCTAGTTACACCACACAAAGCATAGTGATGCAGAGTATGGCAGGGGCAACATGGTCAAGCAGATTGTGGAGGTCACAGGATACTTTAAAGGCAAATCTAGACAGAGTTTTAACTACTGGTTTTGTCACAGGAGAACATCCACGTGTTTTAGCCCGCAAGCTTAAAGACCAAGTAGCAAGTACGGTTAAAAATGCCACTTATGTTACTGAAAGAATTGCCAGAACTGAGAGTTCTCGGGTGCAGTATGATGTGCAGTATAATGCAATTAAAGACAACGGTTTTACACAAGCTTGGTATTTTGCCGAACGTAACGCTTGTAAGATTTGTCAAAAATACGCAGATCATAAATATCCTGGTGAAGATGAACTTGGTGTATATGATTTAAAAGATGTGCCTCGCATCCCTTTAGATACACACCCTAATTGCCGTTGTTCAATCAGTTCTTACATGAGCGATGATGTGCTTGATGAGTTTATTAAAGAGCCTGAAAATAGTGAGGCACCTAAGGAATTAGATGACTTAAAGAAAGTAGATTTACCGGGTCTTTTAGATAAAGGCATTAAGGATTATCTAACTGAAGAATGGGATCATTATTTAGCAGCTGAAGATATGTCATATAGACCGTTAAGTAAAGAACGTTTGAATAAAGCTACTAAAGAAATGAAATCTCAATTTGCTAAGCTTAATGAGATGATTAGTAGTAAAGAAAACGATATTCAAATGTACATTGAACCGGTCAACCTGAAAAAAGTTTTAAAGGATGGTTTTAAAAATCAATTAGAAACAAATAGTTCAGGTGGTTTCTTAGATACTCAAACACGCAGAAACGTTGAATGGAAAATTTTTACTGATGAAAGTGAAGAAATGTATGAAGAATATATGAAGAGACCACCTGAAGATTTTGCCTTATATGGCAGAATTGGTAAGCAAAGCTCATATTATCCTAGAACTGCTAGAAATTATGGAGAAATCGCAGTTCACTTTAATAAAAATATTAAAGATAGAACCACTTATACAATAGGAGATAGTTTGGCGAAAGGTTTTTCATCAATTGAAAGTGTGGATACTTGGAAGGCTGCAAAAATTGGTGAAGAAAGTCCAACCTATATAGCACCTGTTGGAGGCAGTGGACGCAAATTGTGGTCTATGTATGACATTTTTGAAGAAGATAATATTCACTTTATGGATAAATACAAAACCATTGATGATATGACTGATGATTTTAGAAAACCTCCTTATGTTGAGGCACAAATACATGGTAAAGTTACTGCAAAAGATATTGCATTTGTAGAAATCCCTGAAAATATTAAGGCAAAAAGTTTAATTTCAGAATTAGAAAAAATGGATATCCCATACAAGATAAGAAAGCTTAGTTCTTAATATACTTAAGTAAAAGGATGGTGATTATTATGGCAAAATTACAAGTATTAGCTATTTCCGAGACATATCACAATGTTCTCTTTGGATATAAAAATATGTTTTGGTTATATAATTGGTTCTTTAAAGATGTCGATGGCTTGGACTATGGAATAGCTAGAACATTGAACCATTACAAAGATTATAAATATGGCTTTTTAAAATCACCTTTTACTGAAGAACAGACCGAGAAAATCATTAAAGAAACGGAAAAACTTATTCCCGAGCGACTTGAGGCGATGAAAGATTTTTATCACTTTAATGATGAAGAAGTAAAAAAAGCTGTAGCTATGGGATATTTGGCAGAATTGGATTACTTTAATAATCAAGTTCACAAAATAGTATATCCAGGTGTTGAAGGTAAAAATAATCCTAACAAGGATATTAGATATATTTGAGGCATAATATGGCTAATAATGATTATTTTTCAATAGCATATAAAATCTTAAGTTATCTTAAATACTGTTATGAACGTGGATATTTTGCAGCCTTCTACATTCAAGATATCTAAGGTGCAATTTATTCAAACTTTAAAAATGTTATCAAATGACGGTTATATTAAAGGTATTAAATTCCATCCTACAAAGATGGGAAATATTTTAATAGGCTTAGAAAATATTGAAGTAACAAGTGATGGACTCCAATACTTAGCTGAAAATTCAATGATGAAAAAAGCCTATAAAGTTTTTAAAGAAGTTAGAGACTGGCTTCCAGTATTTAAATAATTAACTCTAAGCAGTTAATCACAACGTGGTTAGCTGTTTTTTATTGCCTTTTTCCTTGATACAGGCTTAAAAGAAATCATGAGTAGAGAGTTGAACCGCTAACTTTAAAAGTGAGGTATGTAAAATGGCAGAAGAAAAACAAGAACAATCAAGTGTGGGAGAAACTGAAAAGACTTTCACTCAAGATCAAGTAAATGAAATGATTAAGAAACGCATAGAGCGTGAACGTAAAGACCAAGCAGAAAAGATTACTGCAGCTAAAGATGAGGCTACTAAGCTTGCTAAGATGAACCGTGACCAAAAGAACGAATACGAATTAAAACAAGCAAAGCAAGTAGCAAGTGATGCACAATCCAAGCTTGCTAAGTATGAAATGCGAGATCAAGCGTGCCAAATGCTTAAAGATGAAGACGTTTCTTTAACTAGTGATGAGCTTAGCTTGGTTGTAACCGATGATGCGAAAACTACACAGGACAATGTGAAATTGGTATCTGACTTAGTAAAGCGCATCAAAAATGAAGTTCGTGAAGATTTTAGAAAAGGTAAAACTCCAGTTGTAAAAAATAACACCATGACTAAAAAAGAAATCATGGGCATTAAAGACACTAATGCACGGTTAAAAGCGATTGGAGAACACCGAGATTTATTTAACTAGATAGGAGAAAAATAAAATGGCAGTAGATTCAAATACAAACATGGCAGCAGATTTAGTCAACATTTCCATTGATTTCAGGGAACGCTTTAATGACAATATCAAGAAACTTCAAGAAGCTTTGGGTATTGCCCGCTTAACCTCAATGAGTCAAGGTAACCAAATCAAGATTTACAAATCTGAAGTTACCAAGGCTAACAAATCTGTGGGTGAAGGCGAAACTATTCCATTAAGCAAGGTAACTAAGAAGTTAGCTAAGACTGTTACCCTTGACTATGGAAAGTATCGTAAATTAACCACCGCAGAATCAATTCAAGCTAATGGCTTTGAAGAAGCAGTTACTGAAACTGATAATAAGCTTTTAAGAGAAATTCAAAAGGGCTTGAAAACAGATTTCTTTGGCTTTATGACTGGCTTAACCGGTACTACTACAGCAACTGCAGACACTTTCAAGGCTGGTATTGCTAAGACCTTGGGACAAATGGCAGTTCAATGGGAAGACTATGATGTAGAACCTGTTCTTTTCATCAATCCAATCGATTTTTATGATTACTTAGCTAAGGCAGAATTGACTACACAAACGGCATTCGGCTTGAATTACATTAAAGATTTCATGGGCTTTAGTAAAGTGGTCATGAACACTGCAATCCCACAAGGTAAGATTTACGCAACTCCAAGTGAAAACATCAACTTAGCTTACGCTAACGTCAATGGTGGTGCTTTAAATCGTGCATTTAACTTTACTACCGATGAAACTGGCTTGATTGGTGTAACTCATAATGCCGTAAATGAAAACTTAACTTATCAAACTGTAATTGTTAATGGTATGGTGATGTTCCCAGAACGTACTGATGGCATTATTGAAACTACTATCAGTGAAGGCAATAATTCAAACACCCCATCTGGTAGTAACCAAGGTGAATAACCATGGATGAGCCGGTAAGCTTAGATGAATTAAAAACCATGTTGCAGCTTAAAGAGAGTGACATGGACGATGTTTTAAAGCTTATCATCCACAATACAGTGCTTCAAACTCGCTTTAAGTTGGGTTTAAAGAGTGATGAAGATTTCCCTAGTGAAATGTCTTATATTCCCTTACAAGTTTGTGTAAAGCGCTATAACAAGCTTAAAAACGAGGGTATGAGTCAATACACGCAAGAAGGCGAAAGTATCACTTTTAGTGCTAATGATTTTGACGAATTTTTAGACGACTTGGACGAATGGAAGCAAGATAATAACGATACCGGCGTGTTAGTTCATTTTTATAACCCTTATCGAATGAAAGAACATGATAACAATGAGAATGACGCACAAAGTTAAATTTTATCGTAGTGATAGCTTCTATGATCCAGATGCACATGAGTTTGCGGATGATGTAAAAGTAGTTCATGAGGACATGGCTAATGTTACTGATATGGGGACTAATCGCAGTCAAGAACTGCTAGGGAACTATGTAAAACAAGCTAAGGTAGTGCGTTTATTGCATCCCTTACACACCGTTTTTGATTATCTAACGATTGATAACAGTGATACACACTATAGAATGCAAACACAACGCACGCCACTTAAGGGATATACACTGATTGTAGGTGAAGATATTGCGAACAATCAAAATGCGGGGGCTGAAAGAACTTAGAGTTGATCTAAAAGATGCCCAAAATATGAAAGCAATTAAGTTAGTCGTCAAGAAAAATGGTTCTGCATTGGCTCGTGAAGTCAAAAAGAACATGAAAGACCAATACACCGGACATTGGGCATGGGAGAAAGGCGTAGGAAAAATTTGGAAAGATCCACAGGGACACTTGGAAGGGTCAATTGCTGATAAGTATACCGTTGACGGTTTGACAGCACATGTGGGGTCTTTTAGTCCTAATGTGAAATACTTTGGTTATCTGGAGTATGGCACACGCTATATGCATCCACGCCCGACCTTAAGACCAGCTTTCATCAAACAAACGGCTACTTTTCTTAGTGACTTAAAGAAAGTGATGAAATGATTTCACCGAGTTTAGAGTTACGCGATGCTATTTTTAAGCATTGCATGGTACAAGGGTACAGTGTTTGTACTCACTTGCCTTTAAAAAATGAGAACGCCCCTTATCCATTTGTGGTTGTTGGAGAACAGCAAACTTCAAACAGACCTTACAAGGTAATGATGGGGGCTACACTTTATCAGACTATTCATGTGTGGGGGTCTGATAAACAAATAAAGCAAGTTGATGAAATCATGCATGATTTAACACGACTTACTTTTAAAGGAATTAAAACAGCGAACTATAAGTTTGCTGGCAGAAGTAATTTAGTAGATAACAGAATTTTAGAAGATGACAGCGTAGAAGATACCATTTTAGAGCATGGTATTCTTACTCTGTCATTTTCTTTGCAATAAATTAATTATTTTTTAGAAAGGAAAAAATAGTTATGGCAAAATTACCAGAAGCAGTCCAAGGAATTAATTGGATTACTTACTTTCGAATTTTAGAAAACGACAGCACAGAAGACGCTCACTTAATTCCTTGGGAAGATAGTGGCGAATTTAACAGAAGTCGTGATAGCGATACCAAAACAACAAAATCTGGTTCCATTACCACAGGGGGTGGAATGGAAACAGAGCTTAATTTTGAATGTGCTGACACTGTCAGTCCTTTAACAGCAGATTTAGACCGTGCAATTAATAAAAACCTCCCTGTGGAAGTTTGGAGAATTAACCACCAAATCAAAAACGAAAGCGGAGAATATTTAGGCTACTACACTCAAGGCGTGGTTAGTGAAAATAATTTGAGCGCTGATACTGACGATGTGGCTACTCGATCAATTACTATCACTGGTAAAGGAACCCCACAAAAGGGATGGCTTGCTTTGAGTGATGATAAAGAAGCCGAAATCGATTATGTATTCCGTGGAGTTAAAAAACTTACCGAAGACGACCAAACAGGCGAGGGAACAGCTTTTAATGAAAACACCGATAGAGAGTTGAGTTTTTAATATGTAAGGTATGTATACTGCATGTAAAGTTTATGCAAGGTTTAGCGAACCACCTAAACCCGTTGGAGCAGTAAGGCTTAAGCTTTCTCTTATGTATACTATGTATTCTTTTTTAAATAAATAAATAAATATATATATAAAGAATAGGTTCTTGGGTATCCTACATACGCTACATACGTTACATAACCTTAGAGCCACAAGGTTTTTTACCATTTAAAAACGTTACATAAAGGTTACATGACCTTACACAAAATATACATCATATGTGATATTTTTCTATATTTTAGGAGGTAACTATGCAAATTACTGTCGATAATACCAAAGTGGATTTACATTTTGGTGTTCGTTTTGTCAGAGAGCTAGATAAAATCGCAGGGATTAGAGCGCAAGCTGGTGGCCAAACCATTAGCTTAGGTTTTGGTTTAATTAAAACAATTCCTGCACTTAAAGCTTATGATGCGTCAGCTTTAAGTATGGTGCTTTATGCTGCAAGTTATGAAGCAAAAAAGCGCCCTAGCTTAGAAAATTGCGATTCTTACTTAGAAAGCTTAGATATTAATACGCTAGAAAAACTTTTCTCAGCTGTGGAAGAAGAACTTGAAAAATCCACAGTGGTGCAACTTTCAGTAAAAAACGCCACGGCCTAGATAAGCCAGAACCAAGTAAAGTAGCATATCGAACTATTTTACTTAACGCTTTAGCTTATTTGGGCTTTCATGACATAAAAGATATTGAGCGCATGACGCTTAAAGAATACTACTTAAGGCTTGAAGCATATCAATTAAAGCAAGTCAAGGATCAAGAAATGCTAGCTCTGGGGGCGTGGTTTAATCAAGGCGTGCAGGCAACTACTGGTAGCAGTAAGAACCCTAAGCCTAAATATACGACTTTTAAGGATTTCTTTGATACACAAGAAGCTATCGACAGTGTGCGATCTAACTTTGAGCAAGAATTTACCTCCAAAACTAAGACTAAGCAAAGCAAAGCATGGCTATATGCACAGCGTGAAGCAGAATTTAGAAAAATGAGAGAGAGGAGGTAAATCATGGCAGAACAATACAGTGTGGAAGCTATCCTTAGTGCTGTTGACCAAAGTTTCTCTAAGACGATGAATAGCGCCATGCAGTCAATGGCTGATATGACTAACAGCGCAAATTCAGCGTCTTCTAAGGTAGGTCAATCGTCTTCTGGCATTGTTGGCAGCGTTAAAAGCATGGCTAGTGCCTTTGGACTAGTGCAAGTGGCAGGTAAAGCCTTTGATGTTATAAAAAGCAGTGTAGGAGATGCGGTTAAACGTATTGATACGCTTAATAATTCTACTCGGGCGTTTTCTAATATGGGCTTTGCAACCAATCAAACTAAGTCTGCAATGAACGGGCTACAAAAATCTATCCAAGGACTTCCAACAGCCTTAGATGATGCAGTAAGTGGCGTGCAGATTATGGCGGCTTCTACTCAAGATTTAGGAAAAAGCCAAAAAGTATGGAGTGCTTTGAATGACGCTATCTTAGGCTTTGGTGGGTCGACTGCTGATGTGAATAATGCTACGATTCAGCTTTCGCAAGCCTTTGCTAATGGTAAAGTCGACGGTCAAACTTGGATTTCCATGATGAACTCCGGAATGGGGCCAGCACTTAATGCGATTGCTAAACAAATGAAGATGACCACAGGGGAACTTCAAGACGGGTTATCCTCTGGAGAAATTAGCGTTGAGGACTTTCAAGATGCTTTAATTAATCTTGATAAAAATGGCGGTGGAGGTCTTAAAAGCTTGCAAAAAATAGCTCAAGATTCCACAGCTGGTTTTGGAACGAGCATGCAGAATGCAAAAACCGCTGTTGTTCGTGGGGTTGCTTCCATGATTGAAGCGCTGAACAAATTTGTTCAAGATGTAACTGGCTTGTCGATAGCTGAAATGATTTCGGCTATGGGGTCGAAAGCAGAGCAAGCATTAAAAGGTTTAGGTGGTGTTTTACAAGCAATTACACCCACTGTAAGAACAGCCTTTGAAGGTATAACTGGTGCTGTAAATAGTGCTATGCCGACACTACAAAAAATACTTGATTTTGCTATGAAGTTAGCAGCTAATAAAGGTTTCCAAAGCTTTGCAATTGGAGTTTTAGCTTTCATTGCAGCATTCAAAGGCCTAAGTGTGGTATCAGGTGCAATCACTGATGTAACAAGCGCAATCAGTACTTTAAAAACGGCAGGCGGAAACATTAATACTATTTTTAGCGGTCTGCAAAAGATACCTGTTGTGGGTAATGCTGTAGCTAAGGCTTTCAGTGCGATTAATGCGGTCCTTAGTATGAACCCTTGGCTTTTATTAGCAGTAGCGATTGCAGCAGTAGTTGCTGGACTTGTTTATTTCTTTACTCAAACTGAAACAGGACGCAAGATGTGGAGCGACTTTGTCAGCTTCTTAATCAGTGCTTGGAACAGTATTAAAGAAACGGCAGGGGCTGTCTGGAATGGCATTGTTCAAGTAGTTACTACCTGTGTAGATGCGGTAAAAAGTGCATGGAATGGTATTGTTGAGTTCTTCGTTAACTTATGGAGTGGCATTGTTGAAACTGCTAGCGGTATTTGGAATAGTTTTCTAGCACAAATGGCACCTATCATTGAAGGGGTGCAGAACGTTTGGAATGAACTTGTTGAATTCTTTACCGTGCTATGGAATGCCATCGTTCAAATTGCCCAAACCGTATGGCAAGGACTGGTCGCATTCTTCTCACCAATAATTGAAGGTATACAAACTGTATGGCAAGGATTAGTTGAATTCTTTACCGTGCTATGGACAACAATTATAGAAGTCACAACCACTCTATGGCAGGGCTTTGTCGGCTTCTTCAGTGGTATTTGGAACGCTATAGTTACAGTGGTTCAAACCGTTTGGACAGTTATTAGTACTGTTATCAGCACGTATTGGCAGATGATTCAGACTTACATACAAACGGGGATGCAAATCCTAGGCACTATTTTTAGTGCAGGTTGGAATGCGTTAAAAACGATTGTAAGCACCGTTTGGAATGCAATTAAAACTGTAATTAGTACGGTTTTAAACGTAATTGCAGGAATTATTAAGACCGTTACAGCTGTAATTAAAGGCGACTGGTCAGGTGCTTGGAATGCAATTAAAGGTATCGTTTCCACTGTGTGGAATGGAATTAAGAGCATTATTTCAACAGTATTTAATGCGATTAAAAACATTATTACCACAATTATGGACGCTTTAAAGAATATCTTTAAAACTGGTTGGGAAACTGCTAAAAGTATCTTCCAAGGCGGAGCTGATGCAATTAAGAGCATCTTGAGCAAGGTTAACTTGTTTGATATTGGTAAAAACATCATTCAAGGACTTATCAACGGGATCCAGTCGATGTTTGGCGCTATTGGTAATGTAGTAGGTCAGATTGGTAGCAAGATTAAAGATGGAATTGGAAGTTTCTTCCAAATTCACTCTCCTTCACGAGTAATGCGTAATGACATCGGTAAGTACATTCCTGAAGGTTTGGCGCTTGGTATGTTAAGTCAATTAGGAGCTGTCGAAGATGCTACTAAACAGCTTGAAAGAGCGGCAATGCTTAGTGTATCTGGTACTGATTTACAGGACGAGTTCAACAAATTAACTAATGTAGACATAGGGACATCCCTTGCTACTTCAATCGACTTACAAGATAGCCAACTAGCACTGCAAACTAATGCACTACTAAGAGAAATAGCGGGTAAATCCACAACTATGATTCTTGATGATGGAACTTTAGTAGGTAAGACTGCACCGCAATATAATAATACGTTTGGAAGTCAGGTAGAACTTGAAGAGAGGTGGGGCTAATGACTAGAAATGTTTTTTCACTCTTTAAAAGGCAATTTTCGCCCGATTACAGCTTTAAAAATCTTACTAAGGGTAATTACACTCACTCACTATTAAATAGCACAGAGGGCATTAAATTTGACCAATTCGACAGCATAGCGAGTGGTTGGTGGCTTGAAAGTCGTGAAGCACCTACTCCCCAAGAAAAGGAAATTACGGTCGATATTCCGTATAGTCAAGGCTTGCAAGACTTTTCAATACTTAATGAACAACGCTTTTTTAGTAATCGAGAATTAAAATATAAGCTTGTTCTTTCAGATGGGGACTACAATTACCGCAAGGCTAAAGAAAATGAGGCTAAGCGTGCTTTGATGTATGCAGGTTTTAAGACACTTTATGACACCCACAACCCCGGTTTTGTCTGGCGTGCTAAATGTAGTGAAGTTGAAGCTGATGATGATGAAAAAGATGAAACAATTACTTTAAATGTAAAATTTACAGCTTATCCTTTCGCAATTCAGCGTAATTATGAAGGCAGTGACATTTGGGACGACATTAATTTTGATACTTGGGAATGGCAAGAAGTAAAACTTTCAACCGGTATTAACGAGATCAACAATTGGGGTAGTCGGCCTGTGTGGGTTAGCTTTGATTGCAGTAGTGATTTTGATATTACTATTGACGACCAAAAAGTTAAAGCAACACCGGGCGGTAAAGAAAAACTTCTACTCCCTGTGGGTTTAAGCTTAGTACAAGCTAGCGGAAGTGGAACCATAAAGCTTAAGTTCAAGTGTGAGGTAATGCTTTAATGTATAGAATTTTAGGTTATGAAGATCCTGCAAAAAAAGAAAATTTTATAGTCTTTGATAATTCGGTTGATTGCTATGTAAATAGTGCAAAGCTAAAACTTAAAGCTGATGATGTTGACGACTTAGAACTAACCGTAGGAGAGGGCAACCCCCTTTTTAATTCGGTTCAGCCTTTCAGAACACATGTGGAAGTATATGAAGATGATACTTTAATTTTTAGAGGGCGAGCGCTTAAGCCCGTCCGGTCAATGGATACCAAAGGGCTTTTTACACGAGAATACATTTTTGAAAGTATTGACAGTTATTTAATTGATAGTATTCAACGCTTTAATATCGCGGTCGGAATTAAAGTTAAAGACTACTTGCAGTATTTACTTGATGTGCATAATAAACAGGTTGACAGCTACAAAAAAATTACTTTAAAAACATGTGATGTTGACGATAAAACCGGTGATGAGTACCGTCAAATTGACTATCCAACCACAAGAGAAGCGATTAATTCACAACTTCTTGAAGTAAGTGGTGGTCATATAGCGATTAATTATAGTGATAAAGGAATCACTTTAAATTACACTAAAAAAATTGGTAAAGAACACGATAACTCACCAATCCAGTTAACTTCGAATTTAAGAAGCGTTAAATATACTGTTGACCCCACGAATTTGGTTACTCGACTGATACCACTAGGTCAATCTCAAAAATCGGAGAAAATAGCCTTAGGGGATGACCAAACTAGCACTACGGAAATTGAAAAAATCGAAACAACAGGTGCTACTAAGGCAATTAATGGAGATTGGGGACCCGCTATCAAGCATGCAGCACAACTAATGAATGTAACTCTGCAAGGTAACGACTTGCAGAACATAAAAAATATGATTCAGGGTGAATCTGGTGGTAGTGAGACAGTAGTTAATAACTGGGACGACAACGCAAAAAAAGGGATTCCTAGTGCAGGACTATTACAATTTATTGAACCAACTTTCAGGACCTATCAGTGCTCACCTTATACCACATGGAAGCGAGGCTTTGACCAACTCATAGCACTTTTTAATATTTCCACATGGCGTAGTGAAGTACAAAGCTGGCAAATATACCGTGCGTGGTCCCCTAATGGAGCCAGACGTTATAGTAGCGTTCCTAATACTTCTACTAAAACTCAAGCAATTAACAAGACCTCTAACCCTTGGGGGTGGCCTTTTCCTAGTGTGGGAGAAGGAAAGTTTACCGGAGGGCAACTCTTTGGAGTTCATGCAGGTGGAGAGTTTAGAACTAACGGCTTTCATAATGGGCTAGACTTTGGAAATGTTGACCACCCGGGGAGTAGTATTCACGCAATTCACGGAGGAACCGTTACACGGATAGCATGGGCTAATGGGCTTAAATGGTATGTACTTTTTCACTCGTCAGATGGCTACAATATCGTCTATCAAGAAGCTTTTTCTAGTAAAAGTAATATTACAGTTAAAGTTGGGCAAACGGTTAAAACAGGGGCTGTAATTGGTACTAGAACAACTGACCACCTCCATGTGGGTGTGACTAAAGCAGGCTTTGACCAAGCACTATCTAAGTCCTTTATAAATGACGGAACGTGGCTAGACCCTCAAAAACTAATAAAAGAGGGTGGTAGTGCTGATGATAAGAACTCCAAGAAGACTGAAACCTCTTACAGCGTTTCAGGTGACAGTAAAATGCCACGCTATGATATATCAAGTGTAAACGGTGGTAAAGATTACATCGACATTCCCGAACTTCAAAAAGAATTTGGTATCATTGAAAAAACTAAANTTTGGGATAGTATCACTGACCCTAAAAAGCTAAAAGAAACNGCTGANAANTGGNTAAAAAATAACAANAATACGATANTAACTCAAATTAGTGTTGATNCNATNGAACTTCCAAAGGATACTTACAAAGTAAANGACAGCTANCANATNATTAANCCTTATGTGNTAACTGACCAACTTTGGAAAGTGACAAGTAANGAAATNGANTTACTTAAGCCGTATGATGTAAANCTTACCTTTGGNGATAAACAGCAAAANTTNACCTCATATCAGATNCANCGNAANCGTGAATTAAANTCGACNATNGACCACTTNCAAAGAAANNTNGCTACTCAAGNTCANCAACTAGGNGAGGTAACNAANNTATCAAATAACCTCTCTNNNNCNCTTGATAGCACAAACTCNCANGTNAANGANAATACNATTCA
>NZ_JAAVAU010000004.1:92536-124397 GCF_014803895.1 Lactobacillus sp.
TATGGCNTCGNANTANGCNACNGGTAACTTTAATAAGTGGAAAGAGGANAANTACGACANGCTNAAAGANGACTANGATAANTTNAAANANAACTATNANGANTTTNATAGANCANTANTNAGNGTTCNNAANNGACTATGAAANTCTTAAACANCAAGTCAATAGTAAGGATANNGANGANGGTGATAAATAATGCCNGANTATAATGATGCAACTCACATTACTGGTGAGCTTCGCAGTATGGATGAAATAGCCGAAGCAATACGTCATAAAAAGTATGGTGTGGACGTAAGAGAAGCTATGGCTCAAGGTTTTGAGTATATGAAAAGCTGGTGGGACTTAGTTAATACCCTTTCAAATCAAGTAAAGACCTTACAAGGGCGGGTAAATTCGCTTGAAAGTGATTTAATTAATTTAAGAAATCAGCACCAAGAAGACACTAGAATGCTTAGTGGACGAATTGAAGATAACACCCGAGAAATTGCTGATAATCGTATTAAAATTGATGACCAAAACAAGCGTATTATGGAGCTGGAGAAGGCTGTTTTTGGGTTTGATACAGTCGAAATTACTAGCCCTACTAAGCCTAATAATTCAGACTTGCCAATGATTGAAATTAATACTGATAGAAAGGACTAATATAAATGGTAGAAAAAAACACGCAAAAATCTTTAAATTCAATTCCTAGTATCAATAATGACGCGCGTCCTTATATTATTCCATTAGATATTTATAAAGAGGGTAGCTGGGCTTATGACATTTCTAACTACTACAAAGGACGTGTAAACGATAATGGGACACCTTTTGAAGTACGTTGGTATGAACATGGACGCTTGAAAAATGTACAAGGCTTGCGTCCTTTCATGCGTGGGCAAGTGGGGAAGTATAGTATTGAAGAAGATGAACATGGCAATAAAAGGGTTGTGATGGCTAATGATGCTACACAAATCGAAATTGTTGGAGAAACTAGTGATTGCCGTGAAGGTGGTATCGCTATCTATCGCATGGTAGATCAAGCATTCCCACAAGATGGAATTTTTTACGGCTACATTGGGTTGCGTGGTACTGATGATAAAGGCAGCGTTCGTGAAACTGGTGTAGATATTATCTTTAAAGTGCTTGGTTCTCATATGAATATGTTAGGAGCGCGTGAGTACTATGTAAGCGAGTTAGAACAAGCCTTAATCAAGTTTGATGTTAAGCTAGATGAACATAATAAGGATTTTCAAGAAAAAATTTTTCAACAAGAGCAAACTTTTAAAAGAGAAACTGAACAGTTGATTCAAGAAACTAGAGATACTTATAACCAACGGGTTGAAGCTTCTGAAGACTCTATGAATGCTTTAGATCGAGAAATCAAGGCAAATCGTGCGGAACAAGGTAATTTAACTACTCAACTATCAGGCATTCAACATCAAATTTTGCTAAACGACATCATCACAGTGAAGCAGTATGAAGAAAATTGGAAGACAACCAATCAAGCAATTAATGAAAAGCTAACCGGAATGAGCAAATCAGGTCCATTTTTCTTTGAAAATGAAACAATCATGAAAAGCATGTACCCTGACGGTCATGAGGGAATTTTAGTCACGCAAAATAACCTTCACTGGCACTACTGGGATACCGAAAAAGAAGAATATGTAGATGGTGGTAAGTATATAGATTCAACATCTTTATCTTTAAAGGATATACAAGCTCGTAATCGTGCATTTTCTAACACTAATAGTCTTTTTGATGGTCGGTCTGAAACTTTTTTAAAAACTGATTTTACTGATTTTAATGCCAGTGGCGAAATGCTTTTGTACTCTAAGTATGGTATTGAAGGTAACTTTAAAGCTCCCGGCGTTTTAAAAAAGGTAAAATTAGAACCTTATAAAAAAGGCAAAGTGTATTTTGCAATTGGTACGCAACTAGATGCTAATACTGTATACATTAAAGACCAAGTAACGGCAGAAGTAACTCATGAGGGCTACCAAAGCTTTGATGTGAATCTGCATTACGAAGCTGGCGATATTTTTTACTTTTCAGGTCCAGTTTTACGCTCCGAAAGACCAGATGACGGCTTTGAGGTATATGAGCGCCGCTATGATACGGAAGAAGAAGCAGCGACCTCTAGTTTCTTAGGCTATCAAACAGTCAATAAAATAGAAAACAGAAAATTTAAAATCAATTTAGCCTTCATAGTCGATGAACAACTACCTAATACAACCAATTTTCCATCAAAGTATCATGGCAAAAGATCTGATTTAGAAATCAAAGATTTTTATAGAGAAAAAAATGTTAGACCAGTATCAGAAACCGATAAAGTTATGCTTGACTATCACTTTAAAGACGCTGGTGAAGTCGCTACAATACACTATAATGCGATAAAAGCTGGGAAAATCAGCTTATCGGTTGGGGATATAACTGAGGTGTCTCCATTGGCAAATGGAAGTAGCCGAGTTAGTGTACGAGTTCATGATAGTATCAGTTTTAATGTCGCTAAAGCAGGTAGTGGCACAGAACAAGTAAAGC
Organism: Lactobacillus sp.; assembly: GCF_014803895.1. The sequence goes on from NZ_JAAVAU010000004.1 coordinate 95,052, forward strand.
TACCCTTCTTTGCAGGAGATGTTCTGATTTTTAGTGGACCACTTTGTTTTTCTGATGATGATAGTGGATTTAGCTTTGCCACAGTAGGATACAAAAATTTCGAAGATGTAAGTGAGCCGATTCACGGAAAAAACAACTTTTTTGTTCAACCCGATAGAAAAATCAAAGTAAATTTTTGGCTTGAAATAGATGCTAATAATGAAGTCATTAATGAAGAAAAAATTTTATATCCTGTTATGGGCAAAAAGTACGCATGCTTCGGCGACTCAATCTGGTCAGATCAAGTAACCGGAATCGGTACTTTGGTAGCTAAAGACTTAAAAGCTGATATGATAGGTAACTTCGCTGTGGGAAACGCGTGCGCAAGTGACTGGCATGATACTAATGGTAATAATCTTACAAAGGTTTCTTTCACTGAGCCTGCTAATACTGATACATCAGATAACACTTTATCAAATCAAATTAGAAGAATTTTGCAGTACACCACACCTAAAGGCGAAAAAATAAAATGGACACACCCTTATGATGGAGAATTTAGCCTAGATGCCGAAGGTACAGGACACTCCGATGACAAACCAGATGTAATTTCCATTGCTATCTCGACAAATGATGGTAAGCATGAGGAAACAAAAGTTGTAGATGATACAGATTTTGTATTAAGTCAAGATTATAAAAATTTGACTCGTACTAGCTTAGCCTCAGCACTAAGATGGGCTATCGAAACTTTGCGATGTGCATATCCCCAATCTCAAGTTTTTGTTTCAACACCTTTACAAGCAGCTAAACACGACTCTGACTTTAGAAGTTATGAGCAAAATCTGGTAAAAACCGATATCATCAAAAAAGTATGCCAATATTGTTCAGTGCAAGTGATTGATCAATTTTCAAAGTCGGGATTTAGTCGTATGGTTGCTTTAAATGGAACGACAAGTTCTGATGGCACACACCCTAATGACAGTTGGAGCAGATTCATTGCAGAGTTTAATGCCAATTATATAAATCACAATTATATAAGCGGTTAATTAAAGAAGGTGATTAATTGAGTTCACTAACATTTTTAACAAATTATCTTAGTCGATTTACTCACTTAGTAGACGACCCCCTAATGTGGGGTTTTACTTTGGTGGTACTAATAGATCTAGTCTTAGACTTGATACGTCCACTATATGTAAAGGGTGCTTCACTCAAAGGCACAGGAAGCAAGTCCATAAGCAGAAACGCTATTACTTTTATTGTAATTGCTACTGGATACCCTTATTTAAGTTTGATTGGAGCGGAGAAAATGGCTATCACTTTTTTGATAGCTTTCATTTATCAGTATTTAGTGTGGATTATCACTACTTGGGAAGAAATTGGCTGGTGGCTTCCAGCTCCGCTAGTAAAGTTTGTGAAGACTAATGCGAGTGAGACCGAATTAGAAAACATTTTAAATAAGGAGAATAAAAAAGATGACAGCAGTAAAAGCTAAAAACTATGGGGTGGATTTATCTAGCCACAACCCTACAGACTGCACTAAATATAAGGGTTATGCGAGTTTCGCAATTGTAAAAGTAAGTGAGGGTACAAGTTACCAAAATCCTAGTGCTAAAAAGCAACTTGATAGTGCTAAAGCAAACGGCATGATGCAAGCAGGCTATCATTTTGCAACTTTCGGTGCTAGTGAAAGTGCAGCTAAAAGTGAAGCTAACTATGCGGTAAAGTCAGCAAAAAGTGCTGGCTTACCTGCAGGTACTTATTTTGCTTGTGACTGGGAAACTGGCAGCGGTAATAATGTAAATGGCGGTAAAAAGGCTAGTGCTACAGCTATCTTAGCATTCATGAAAGTGGTAAAATATGCCGGCTATACGCCACTTCTTTACAGTGGGGCATACTTATTAAAAAACAATGTAGAGACTTCCACAATTACTGCTAAGTATGGCACCTGTTTGTGGGTCGCTAGCTATCCTAGTGGTAATGGTACACGTGTGGATACAGCTAACTTTAACTATTTTCCATCAATGGACGGTGTAGCAATTTGGCAGTTTACTGATAATTGGCGTGGATGGAGTGTGGACGGTAATATAAATGTGGTGGAGCTAAAAGATAGTATTACTTCCACATGGGTGAAGAATAGCGGGATCTTTACGCTAAATACTGCTTTAAATATCCACACTAAGGCTAATATCGATGCCCCTTCAATTGCTAAGCTTCCTAAGGGAAGTGTGGTAAAGTATGATTCTACCTTGCAAGGTCCACTAAGATTATGGTTAAGACAGCCTAGAAGTAACGGAACTTATGGCTATATAGTAGGTAAAGATAAGTATGGAAAAGCATTAGGCACTTTTAGTTAAGTATGGTATACTTAACTTGTAATAAGTTAATATCTAAGTATGTATTTTTACTTGGATTAAAGAGACCGTCTGAGGGTTGGAATCCTAGATGGTCTTTTTTTTATGTATTCTTATATATAAATTGTTGACAATATATATAAACAGCTATATAATATAATTGAAAGATAAAAGAAGGGAATAATAAAAAAATGAGATTACATGGTTTAAGTTATGACCCAGACAAAGCGAAATTCATTATTGGTTATGAGTCAGAATTTGGTCCAGCTGACAACCGCCACTTTACAGAAGGACTTTATAAGAAGCGCACAGGCGAATACTTCTTATATGGTAAAGGCGGTGGGGCTAGTCCATATGCGGGTTACAACGCAGCTTATGGTAGCTGGACACCTGGTGATGAAATTGAACCTTATACCCTTGATAAAGCTAAGGCTTACTTTGATAAGTATGATGTGCAAGATTACGTTGATAAAGATGGTGGAATGTTAGACCCCGAAGATGTAAAAAAGCTTTATGATAAAGAATTTGGAAAAATAGAAAACAATAGTGCTAAAAAGAATAAACTTTTCAGTTTAAAAGAAAGCACTATCGCAAAAATCGAAAGAATGGCACAAGCTCAAGGTAAGACTCAATCAGAAATCATTGATATGCTAGTAGAAAATGCTTAAAGGAGATGTCTAAAATGAGAAAAGTTAACGCATTTGACAGAAAACACGTGGTAGCTAGATTACTAAGCATTTTAAACTCAAAAAATGCCAAAGACTTACTTAATGAAAAAGTGGAAGTGATCATTAACCAAGCATTTCCAATTGAAGAAAGTTATGAGAGTGACATTATGCCGCAATACACTAAGAAAAACAAAGAACAAGCCATGAGCGACATCTACGAACTTGCAGACCAAAGAAAAGGCAAAATCTGGGGTGTATTTGAAGACGTAAATGGCATGGTTGAAGAAACAGTTGCAGGCTTGACAGGTCAAGACTTAGAAAATTACAAGTACTATATCATGAGTTCACCTGTAAACATGGCAAACTTAATCTTACAGCACCGCGCCCACACATGGGTTCCTACTTGGATCGGTGCAGAAAAGCTAGATAAACAGAATGTAGATAAATTCAAGGCTTACCTAGAAGAATTAGCAGCTTAACGGCTGCTTTTTTTGATATAATATAAGTAAATCCTAGTTGAAGTACTATACGTTAGCCTGCTAGGTACCTAGGTAGAGTTGTTTCATTGCTATGCGATGACAAATAAAAAGGCGTGCATCCCTAAGGATACATGCCTTATTTTGTGGAGACATTTTGGAGACAAAAAAAGTTTTACTTTCGCCAAAACAGTCCCTAGATAACGTTTAAAACTAAGCATTTCTGCTTTAATATTAGCCAGAAGTTACGGTAGATACGAGTATACCGTCTTACAGTCTATGTGGTTGGCCGTTGATGTTTTACGTGAAATCAACCGCTTGAATGTGGAAAGAAATAAGTAATATTAATACTTTAAAAAGGAGATTATCCATTTGTAAGATTATCTCCTTTTTATCTTTTTAAGAAAGAGTATAAAAAAGATGACAGCAGTAAAAGCTAAAAACTATGGGGTGGATTTATCTAGCCACAACCCTACAGACTGCACTAAATATAAGGGTTATGCGAGTTTCGCAATTGTAAAAGTAAGTGAGGGTACAAGTTACCAAAATCCTAGTGCTAAAAAGCAACTTGATAGTGCTAAAGCAAACGGCATGATGCAAATGGGCTATCATTTTGCTACTTTTGGTGCTAGTGAAAGTGCAGCTAAGGTATGCCATAAAGTCAGCAAAAAGCGCTGGCTTACCTGTAGGAGCCTATCTAGCTTGTGACTGGGAAGTCGGTGATGGTAATAATGTTAATGGTGGTAAAGAGGCTAGCAGAAATGCTGTCCTAATTTTTATGGAAGTGGTTAAAAATGCAGGTTTTAAACCCTTGCTTTACTCAGGAGCTTTTTTACTGAAAAATAATATTGATACTCAGGCTGTTGTAGAAAAGTATGGTACTTGCTTATGGGTTGCAGCATATCCTAGTGGTAATGGTGTACAAGTAGACATGGCTGATTTTAACTATTTTCCATCAATGGATGGCGTAGCAATCTGGCAATTTACTGATAATTGGCGTGGATGGTATGTTGATGGAAATATCAATGTAGTAGAACTCAAAGAAAATATTACTTCTACCTGGGTTAAAGAAGATGGGATTTTTACTTTAAGCAGAGATTTAAATATTCATACCCAACCTAAGATAGATTCTCCTTCAATTGCTAAGCTAAATAAGGGAGATGTTGTTAAATATGATGCTGTTTTGCAGGGACCACTTAGATTGTGGCTTAGACAACCCCGTTCAAATGGTGAGTACGGTTATATTGTAGGGAAGGACAAATATGGAAAACCACTAGGAAAGTTTAGTTAGCCTTTGGACTTGATATAAAATAAAGTAGCCAAATTTAGAGATAATTTATTAAAAGATAGATTAATTTTAAAATGTGAAACAAAAATTACAGTTTTTTTGCGTATTTTATTGATAGGGGAATATTTATAATTCTTATTGATGTGCTTAACATCAACTATTTAAAATTAAAATAGCATTAAATAAAGTTTTGCACTGATACTATTAATCAAAAAAACAACCCCACATATTATTTATATACAGGTAATATGTGGGGTTTTATTATTATTAAATTGGTTTAATTTTATTTTGTGAAACAAATAATCCACAGCTTTCAATGATTGTAATTTTCAAAATAGCTGTTATACTTATAGTGTAATAGATATCTAATACGCTAAAAATGGGAGGATAATAAATTGCAATTTCAAGATAATATCCCGATTTATATTCAAATAGAAAAGTACTTATATCGTCAAATTGCACTTGGGCAATTAAAGCCGGGTGAAAAGGTGCCTTCAGTAAGACAACTAGCAGTAGATTTAACAGTAAATGTAAATACTGTTCAGCGTGCTTTAAATCAAATGAATAATGAAGGCATCTTATATGTTAAACGTGGTTTAGGTTCATTTGTGACTGAAGATACTAATTTGATTTTACAAAAAAGACAAGAATTAGTTGAAGATGAATTAAGCGAATTTCTTAAAAGTACTGCTCAGTTAGGTTTGAGTCCTGAGCAAACCCTGACAGCTTTAAAGAAGTATATCGAGGAGACAGGAGGAGATTGAAAATGAGCGAAGTATTAAATATAAAAAATTTGACTTATCGAAAAAATTTGAGAAAAATTTTGGATAATGTAAATTTAACCGTTGAATCTGGAAAAATTATTGCTTTATTAGGAGAAAATGGTGCTGGTAAAACTACTTTAATGAAGATTATTGCTGGGATTGCTAAACACTATAAGGGAACGATAACAGTAGACGGTAAAGAAAAAGAGGCGGAACGTAAGTCTGTACTTTCAATGACTGATTCTTTAAAGGGATTCAGTGACTCAGTAACGATCAGTTGGATTCGTGCTTTTTATAGCAAGATTTATATAGATTTTGATAAAAAGCAATTTGATGAATTGTTAAGCTTTATGAAACTTAGTGATGAGATGAAGCTGGGACAGCTTTCGAGAGGGATGCGTGAAAAGTTAATTATTGCCTTAACTTTAAGTCGTAAAGCTAAACTTTACTTGCTTGATGAACCATTCTCAGGAATTGATCCAATGACAAGAAAAAAGATTATTAATTCCATTTTACTTTGGAAAGATGAAGATAGTACTTTAATTATTTCGGATCATTTTGTAAATGAAATTAGTAGTATTTTAGATCAAGTAATAGTTATTAAAGATAGAACAATTGCTAGCCATATATCAGCTGATAAAATTCGTGAAGAAGGGAAGAGTATCGAACAGTATTACGAAGATTTTTATCAAGATGAGGTGAGTGAATAATGACAAAGTTCAGTGCTTTATTTAATGAACTATTTAAGACTAAGCGGCGTAGTGTACATCTATTGATACTTTTACAAATAGTTGCCACAGTTATTTTAACTATTTGGGCATTTATTGTGAAATTTGAGGGAGGGGAACCGGCTTCTTATTTTTTAGAAATGATGGGAGTAACTTCAGTGTGTGCTGATGTAGCATACGTAGTTATGTCTACTTGGCAAAATGAACGAGTCTATAAGTATCAAACTTGGAGGTTGATACCAATTTCTGCGACAAAAACTTATCTTGGAAATATTTTATCTGGATTTGTTGCTGGGTTGTATTTAGTTATTGTTCAAATTGGATTATTGATTATTTCAACTTTACCCATATTTACATCTCAAACAGTTAGAAAAAGTATAGGCGAGGGAATTAATCATTTTCAACAAGTAAAATTTAGTATTTTATGGGATAAATTCTGGTCAATTTTTAATTGGGGAGATATTTTAAGCGTTTTTCTGGCTTTCTTTTTATTTGCAATTTTGGTTTATAGTACAGTATCAACTATTGATTTAAGTTCAAAAGCAATTGCAGACTTTTTACCAGAAAAATTTAATAAATTTGCTCGCTTCTGTATAACTGTAGTTTTAGTAATTTTAAGTTTCATTTTAATTAGTAACTTATCAACTGAATTTACTAGTTTCTACGATAGTTTGTTTGACTTTAATGAAGCTATTTCTGTACATGGTATTTGGACTTCTAACGCGACTTTTTTAACTTTAGATGTAATCTTATCCGGAATTAATATTTGGCTTCTAGGTGCCTTTCATGAAGGAAAATAAAGGGAGATAAAATGACCAATTTTGCTACGGTATTTAAGATAACTTTTTTTAATAAAAGGCAATTTGTTCAAAGATTAGCATTAGTACAGTTTATTGGCGCTATTTTAATTGCAATTTGGTGGATGATTGGTGAAGGAAATCCAACGGCAGATTGGCAAATTAGCGGATTATTAATGTTTTTAACATTAATGCCATTTGTAGATATATTCTTTCTGTTTGTATCTTCCTATCGAAATGAAAAACTTCTACATACCAAAACATGGAATTTAATTCCAATATCAACTGGTAAATTATATTTTGCTAATTTACTATCTACAATTGGAGAAGGAATTTATTTAATCCTGCTTCAAATAGTGATGAGTTTTGTACTAATGATTCCAGTTACAACAATAAGTGGTTTTTGGTCAAGTATGCAAAAGCAATTTGGGTCAATTGCTGAAAGAAATCTTTGGCAATATATTAAATTAGAGGATGTTATCAAGATAAGCATCTTGTTACTAGCCAGTGTAATTTTTTTCTATGCTTTAATTTCACTAATTAATATTTCTAGTATAGTATTAAGTGATTTCGTTAGTCGAAAATATAATAAAATCATCAAGTTTGTTATTGAAGTTACTTTACTAGTAATTGCTATTGTTTTATTAGTAAGAGTATCAAACTTTCTCTTTTCCATAATTGAAGAAACCTTACAATTAGGAATGTTCCAACATGTATTAGGGAGTAATAAGATATATGTAGAGCCCAATATGTGGGTAACAATTGTAATTACTATTATCTTAGACATAATGATGCTAGTAATTAATATTTATCTGTTAAAACATTTTTACGAGGCAAAATAAAAAAGATGAAATATCTTATCGATTAAAATGTTCGATAGGAAACTTCATCTTTTTATTTTTTGCTAATAAATTAAGCTTGTTGGCTTTGAATGTAATCTAAAACTTGTTCTGCTTCTTCAAGAGTATAGGTTTCCTCTCCGGCCTTCATAGCATGAATTTTTTCAACTGATAAATGGCTAGAAAAGGCTAACGCAGTGTCATTAACACCATGTTTCACTTCAAAATCAATAATTGCATTAGTTAATTCTTCTTGATTCATTATAAAACTCCTTCTTTAGAATACTTTAATCTGATTAAATGGATAGTACCGAAGCTTCACTTCACCAATGATTGCACTTCGTTTAATGAAGCCGATCATTCTGGAATCTTTAGAAACATTTCGGTGGTCTCCCATAACAAAGTAACAATTCTTTGGAACTTTATTAACACCATATAGCTGCTTTAATGAGAAATTATTTGTATAAAGTTCTCCTTTAGGCAATTTTTTCTCATACTCTTGCAAATAAGGCTGTTTAATGGCTTTACCATTAATATACATTACGTCGTTTTTAGATTCAATAGTATCGCCTGGAAGACCGATAATTCGTTTAATATACAATGCGCCAGGTTCATCTGGAGCTTTTAAAATAACTATATCTCCTCGACGAGGAGTAAAGTGACGTACGGCGATAATGCGGTCACCATCTTGAAATGTTGGTTGCATTGACGGCCCTGAAACAGTTTCATTCGAGAATACAAAACGGAATAAAAGAAAGTATATTCCCATAAAAATGACAACCATTCCTAAAATTTGAAGTATAGATTTCCCCCAAGATTCTTGCTCAGGCTCCTGTTTCCTTGATTTAGCCATAAATATTTTAACTCCTTTTCCTCATTACTTTCTATTATAACTGTTTTTAGTTGATTTGAATGGTAAAATCATTTAGTAAAGGAAAATTAATTATGACAGATTATAAAGAACTATTAGTAAGTATTGATAAGAAATTAAATATTTCTTGCCTTCATCAACAGGTTCAAGAGGTAGTAAATATATTAAATTGTTTAGACAAAAAGGACATTTTACCTAAAGCACCTGCTCATATTGGCTTTCTACCTGATGAATATGATGAGTTATTCTGGAAAGTAAGTAGTGAAGAACGGGTGTTACTTAAGCAAGCAGATAATTTATTAAATAATTTTAGAAGTTATTTATCGCGCTCATATGGACTATGGTCGCTTGCTAATTTAAAGACGGCTCGGATAATTAAGGATCAATATCAAGTAAATACTAGTTTAGAAGTTATGGGAGGAAATAGCTACTGGTCAGCAGCTTTTGATAGAATAGGTGTGCAAGCAGTTAGTACAGACTCAATGTCTTGGGCTAAAACTTCCAACACAGGTAACCATCGTTTTTATAAGACAGAACAATTGGATGCTCAAAATGCAATTAAGAAGTATCGTGAGGTAGACTTAGTAATTTGTTGTTGGGCGCCAAATTTTGGAGATAGTGATTTAGAAGTTTTAACAGCTTTTAGAAAGTATAATACTCACGGGATTTTATTATTTATCGGGGAAAAAGATGGTGCAACTAATACTGCAAAATTCTGGGAACATGCTAGAATTATTAGTAGTTCAAAAATACGACAAGTAAATCAAACATTTCCTAATTTTGATTTTATTGATGAAAAAATTTATGAGATAAAGTAAAAAAATGAAACTAAAAAAGTTAATTATATTTGTAATATCAATATTGTGTTTTGTTGGATTAGGAATAACTTTATCTATTCAGCAGTCACAGCAAGCAGATCAGATATTAAATAATAATGGTTTATCTGCTAAGTATTATGTTTATACGGTTAAAAAGAATGAAAAAGTAAAGGATTTACTTATCTACTTAAAGAAATTGAATAATAAACATATTCAAGTTCATTTAAAGTCAGAGTACGATTCTAATCGGATTTTGATTTGGGCTAATTATGATATTCCAAGTCAACCTTTAGCTAGGGTGAGCTCGCGATATTTTACCAAGTCAGATTTTGATGGTCAGATCCAGTTAGCAGTAATTTCTTCTCAGACAAAAGAAGGAATAGTTACTTTCCAAGGGCATCATTATTTGAAAGAGAATAATCGATATATTACTGTAATCGGCCAATTAAAGGGTAATAGTGAGAGTGAAAATAGTCAAAAGGTTTATTATTTAACGACGGGAATTAACCAACCTACAGCAAATGAATCATTAATAAATTATAAGGTACTTATTGATGGATTAACTGGGAAACAAGCAACTAGTGTAAAGAAATTTTTAGGTGGTAAACAAGAAGTAGTAGATTTTGCCAAGACCTATAATCGCCAACATGGCATTAATCCAACCAAGAAATTTATATTTGCAATATTATGTGTAATTATAGCTTTAATTTCAAGCGCGTTTATTAGTATCTTAGATAGTAAAAATTCTAAATTAGCTTTTAGTAGAAAAGGTTTTATCAAGTATTTAATTAAAAGTAATGCCTTTAAATATGTTTTTTTGAATTTAATTATGATTTTAGTTATCTTTATTGTTTTACAATTTACTAATTTCTTTTCAAATAAGCTACAGTTATTCAATCTTTATGCAATTATTTTTATTTTACAATGCCTTACTTATGGTGGAGTAATGTTTTTTAAACAAATGAAAAAGGATAGATAATGAGTCAATTACCAAAAGAATTTGTTGCCAAATATCAAAATTTATTAGGTGAAGAAGAAAGCAAAGTCTTTTTTGAAGCGATTGAGAATGATAACACTAAAAAAGGTTTTCGTTTAAATAGCTTAAAAAACAACTTTCAAAAAGTTAAGTATTCTTTAAAAGACCCGATAACATTTGTAGATAATGCTTATTATGGCACCGTATCTGGCAATGATGTGGAATGGGTTAGCGGTGATGTTTATTCGCAAGATCCATCAGCAATGTATCCCGCACAGATTGCCGATGTACAACCAGGAGAAAAAGTACTAGATCTTTGTGCAGCCCCTGGAGGTAAATCTACTGCTCTAGCTGAAAAATTAGGTGGAGAAGGACTGTTAGTTGCTAATGAAATTTCTAATACGCGAGCAAAAATTTTACGTGAAAATCTAGAACGATGGGGTGCAACTAATGTAGTTATTACTAATGAAAGCCCGGATAAATTAGCTACTAAGTTTATTAATTATTTTGACAAAATTATTATTGATGCACCTTGTTCTGGAGAAGGGATGTTTAGAAAAGATCCTAATGCTATGAAATATTGGTCCCCAGATTATGTCCTAAAATGCCAAATTCGCCAAAAAGAAATTATTCAAGAAGCGATTAAGATGCTTAGACCAGGCGGTAAAATTATTTATTCAACTTGTACTTATTCACCAGAAGAAGATGAACAAATAGTTAGCTGGTTAGTTAATGAATATGGCTTTAAAATTTTACCAGTTAAGCATTATACGGGGATGGCAAGTGGTCGTCCTGAATGGGCTGATAATAATAAAGCCTTAAAAGAAACCGTTCGTCTTTGGTTTCAAGATGGTGTAGGTGAGGGTCAATTTGCAGCACTGTTGCAAGCTCCAGATAAGGATGAAGTTGTTAAGGTAAAGAAAAATAGGAAAAAAGATAAAAGAACAAAAATTACAGGTCAAAAACTGGATAAAAAGCAGCAAGAACTAGTTGCTAAAGTATTAGATCGATTTGTTCTTCCAACCCAAATAACTAATTGGTCGAAAAATGTAGTAAATAGTAATAATCATATATATTTACCAGCTATCGTTGAAAATGATCTTCAAGGTTTACATGTTCTAAGTAATGGGGTTGAATTAGGAATTCTAAAGAAAAATAGATTTGAGCCTGGTCATCAACTTGCTGAAGTTTTAGGCCAAAAAGAGCAAACTCAAGTGATTAATTTAGCCACTGAAGAAGCCTATCGTAAGTTTTTACACGGAGAAACTTTAAAAGTCGACTCAGAATTACACGGTTTTGTATTAGTTTCTTATCAAGATCATGTCTTTAGCTTTGGAAAAATTGGTGGGGATAAAATGTTAAAGAATTTTTATCCTAAAGGATTAAGAAAATAGTTAAAAAAGGTATGTGCCCGTATCATAGGGACGCATACCTTTTTCATTAGTTTATTTGGTTAATAAAATTAATTAAGTCACTGTCTAAGTAGTATTTAATATTTGAAGCTTTATTAATACTATCAATACCAAAAATAGCACATAAAGCTATTAATTGCTCCTTAAGGGTATTTATTTCTTGAATAAGAGCATCTTCAGATTTAGTTGCATATTGTAAAAATAAGTTAGCAATGCCAACATAGTCTGCTCCTAGAACTAGAGCTTTAAAAATTTGTAAGGCATTAGTAATTCCTCCTGAAGCTATCAGCGTCTTAGGGGATATTGATTTTTGGGCTGCAAGGAGACACTTAGTAGTAGATAGCCCTAAATTATCTATAAAATTAAATTCTGTATCTTCTCTACGATGATTTTCAATCTGAGAAAAATTAGTTCCGCCGCTTCCTCCAAGATCAATAGTATTAAATCCTGCCTCGATGAGGGTACGTAAGTCATCGGGGGTAATTCCAGAACCGACTTCTTTTACAATAATTGGTACATCAACTTGTTGGCGAATTTCTTGCATACTTTTTAGCCAGTGAAAATTACGATCTCCTTCAGGCATTACAATTTCTTGTAAAACATTAATATGAATTTGAAGGGCATCAGCGTGGAGCTCATTTACGATTTTTTGAGCTACTTTAGGATCAGTATCGGGATTCACATTAGCAAAAAGTAAACCGTCTGGATTTTCTTGACGAGCAATCAAAAAGCTATCTAACTTATCAGGTTCCTTTTCTAAAATACTAGCTGATCCTAAAGACATGGCAATATTTTCTTTAGAGCAAGCTTTAGCTAAACGCTTGTTTACTTCAAACGATTTTTTTGAACCACCCGTCATTGCGTTAACAAAAAAAGGTGCGCTAATTTTCTTTCCAAACATAGAAGTTTGAATTGATTGAGTATTAACCGTACTTTCAGGTAAAGCAGGGCGAAGTAAATGAACTTTATCAAAATCAGAATTATTATTTTGACTAAAAAACATCTTAGCTAATGCAAGATGTTCTTCTTTTCTTTGTGATCTTTGTGACATATAAATTCCCTTAAATAATTGAATGGACCAAAAAATTAAGTGGTAAAATATTATTTTCTCGCCAAAGTGCTTTCATAGCATCAATATCAGAATTTGCATCAGCAATTACAATTCCACAGTCTCCATTACCAGCGCCGGAAGTTTTAGCTGCGCCACCAAATTGTTCAGCAATATCGATTAGCTTACTTAGTCGTGGAATTTCAATAGCAATATGATTAAGTTCAGCAAATTTACTTAGTAATTTCCGATTAACTCTGATCTGATGTTTGATCGCTTCGATATTAGATTTATTGAAACCATCAATCATTTGTAAGACACATTCGCGTGACTGCTTTAGAAAATCTGCGTATTGGGTCTTAATATGAGATTTTTTAGCGTTAGTTTTATCTACTAGTTGAGAAGTAGAAGCTGGTTTTTGACTCCAACCGATAACTAATTCTAAATCCTTGGGAGGAGTTAGGAGTTGAATTTTTAAGCCTGGCCAAGCTTCATGAAGGACATGACTTAAACTATGTTTAGCTAATTCTTTTTTGAGCCATTCTTTATCAAAAGTTTGATAGGCTAGCCAACCTCCATATACACTAGCAGCAATATCACCAGCAGATCCATTTCCTTGCACAGTATAGTGGGAAATGGCAGAAAGTTTAAATATTAAGTCCTTACTACAATTAAGACCATAGAACTTTAAAATAGCTTTCACAGTTGCGACTGTAACTGCTGCTGAAGAGCCTAGTCCAAATTTTTTACCATCTGCAGAATCTAAGTCAGAATTGACGTGTAGGTCATATAAAGACATCGGTACATTTTGTTCTAAACAAAACATTTCTGTGAACTTAATAGCAGAAAGAATATATTCAAAAGGATTATCACGGTTATCAATTACCATTTGATTTCCTTTACGAATCCAGTGAATAGAATCTTGAGAATATTGCTTCGAATGGATTAAACCTGTAGAACCTTTACTCTCAGAAATAGAAACTCTAACAAATTCATTTACTGCTACTAAAATCGCAGGACAATTTTGCTCTAAAACCGCATATTCACCGGCGATATATAATTTTCCGGGTGCCTTCTCAGTAATCAAAAATATTCCTCTAATCTAATCAAAATGTTAAGCCAGAATTTTAACTCCTGGGCCAAAACTTGCATCAACTATTTTAACATTGCCTAATAGGTTATGCACAGCAGAAATAATTTTTTTCCGATTTTTTAATGTACAAAGTATTTTAACATTGGGGCCAGCATCAATAGTGTAATAGCATTCAATCCCATCTTGACGCAATTGATGAATAAGTTGAATAAGTTTTAAAGTATCAGGTTCAAAATAAGTAAAACCTGGTTGCGCTGAAAGATTGATAGCATGCATTTCATTAGCAGAGTTTTCGCTAAGCTGACCTAACTTGGTGAAATCTTTCTCCTGGATTGCTTCCTCCATTTTTTTAATTTCTGTAGTATTTTTATCTAACCAAGATTGATAAAAAGGGGAAGTTTGGGCTCGAATCATACCTTGAGTAGAGGAAATTTTCTTTTCATGAGTGTTAACTTCTACGGCTAACATATGAAGGTCCCAGTCAGGATTTTCATCAACGGCGATAGCATAAGAGTCATTGTGATCGTGACCTTTATGCCATAAAGCAAATCCTCCGTAAATAGAACGTGTAGCAGAACCTGAGCCTAAGCGTGCAAGTTGAGATAATTCTTTTTTAGAAAGATTAAGTTTATAGCTGGCTGCAAAAGCTGTAGCTAAGGCCGCAAAAGCTGATGCTGATGATGCTAACCCAGCGGAAGTAGGAACGTGATTAAAAGAATCAATTTTAAAATGATCAGAAAAACCGTATTCTTTTTGCAAACGGTGGACGTAATTCATTACTCTTTTAGCTTGTTCACTATTTTGTTCTGTATCATTTAAAATGAAAGTATCTTTTGTCAAATGATTACCATGTTCAAAGGTAGTATCTGTATAGAAAGCATCTAGAGTCATTGATAAGCTAGACATAAGGGGAGTTTTTAATTCTTTATTTGCCTTGCCCCAATATTTAATCAAAGCAATATTTGTATGAGCTCGTGCGGTTTTTTTCATTATATTTCCTCAATCCAATAATTAGTAAAGTTTTCTTGAGCTTTTTTGGCAATCTCTGTGGCAGTGTTTTTATTATCACATAAAGCAATAACAATGCCACCTAGGCCACCACCAGAGAGCTTAGCGCCTAATGCGCCATTTTTTTGAGCAATTTTACATATTTGATTAATTCTTTCAGTGGCGATGTCCAATGATTCTAAAATTTTTTCTGCTTCGTTAAAAATTTTACCAATTGCTGGAGCATCTTGTTTAAGCCATAGTTCTTTAGTTTGAGTTGCTAATTTACCTAAAGCATCAATTTTAGCAGTTTCAGTTTGATTGGTTTGAACCTTATTACGAACTATTTCTACGGCTTTTTTTGTATTTCCTAATTCACCAGTATCCATAATTAGGAGAGTTGCTCCTAACTTTTGAGAAAGTGAATGGGGACCAGTTTTTTTATTAAAGAAAACTAGGTAATCCGAGCTTACAGTGGCTGCATCTAGTCCTGAGGCCTTACCATGATTAATCATTTCGGCATGATTAGTAATATCCATAGCTTTTTCTTTGGATAAGTGTAAGTCAAAATATTTATCCAAAGCTTTAGTCGTTCCTAAGGCAACTACTGCACTAGAACCAAAACCACGCTCCATAGGAATTTTGCCAGTGTAGGTTATTTTTAAAGGTTTAGAATTATTGGCTAATCTATTTAAAGTTTTAAAAACATATTTCAATCCATTATATTCTGGTGGTGCTTGTAAGTACGGCCCTTGATAGTTATTAGTGATCATTGTACTTTCAATTTCTGGGCTATTTTCAACTGTTGTGGTAATATTTAAAGCCTTAACCGGCAAAGCAAGCGCATCTTTACCATATACTACCGAATGCTCACCAATTAGGATGACTTTTCCATGTGTTTTAACGGTTATTTTTTTATTTTTCATTTTTTATTTCAAATCCTACTATAATGTTATTTGTGTGAACTATTTAAGTTTAAGGAGAACAACATGATCAATTTAATTACTGGACGTCAAAGTGATAATTTACAAAATGCGATTATCAATCAAGCTGTCCAAACATACAATGACAACAAAGAAAAAACTACTATTATTATTGTTCCAAATCATATCAAGTTTACCACAGAAGTTAAGACTTTAAATAAACTAACTACATCCAATAATAAACCAATAGCTACACATAATTTACAAATTTTATCATTTTCTCGTTTAGCATGGTATTTTTTAAGAAATGAGCCAATAGTTTTACCACAAATTCTTGACGATGCTGCAAGTACAATGTTGTTAAAGCAAATTGTACAGGAAAAGAAAGATAAACTTTTATTGTTTAAAGATACAGAAGTAAATAATGGTGCTTTAAAGCAAATTTATGAAGCGATTTTATCTGTTCGTCAAGGGAATATTGACCTTGAAACAATTGATGAAAAAGAACTAGATGAGGAAACCACTCGTAAAATGCATGACCTTCGGTTGATTTACAATGATTTTATTGAAGCCTTAGCTGAAAAATTTGCTACTAAAGATGAAATGCAATTTTTATTAAATGAATATCTAGCAAAAAGTGAAGCTTTAGCTGAAATGAATTTTTACTTTACTGATTTTTCTCATTTTTCCTTACAAGAACTGTTAACAGTAGAGTTGATTTCAAAAAAAGCAGCTAATACAACTTTGGCATTTAAAACTAGAGATGGAAAAATTTCAACTAATAATCAAGCTGGGGATTATGACTTTGTTGTTCAAAGAACAATTGAACAATTAGAACATTTCTGGCAAGATCAAAGTTTAAATTATGCTAATTTGGAATATAAGAATCATCATAATCATACAAATGCAGAAATTTTAAATGGGTTATGGACTAAAGAATTACCACTAAAAGGACAGGATATCAGTGACTTTGTAGAGCCAGTAAAGGCTGATTCACGTTATGCTGAAGCTTATTTTGTTGCTCGGACAATTTATCAACAAGTTGCTTTGAATAATTATCGCTATCGTGATTTTTTAGTATTAGCACCTAATTTAAGCGAATATGAAACTTATTTAGCACCCATTTTACGTCAAAATTCAATACCATTTTTTAATGATTTGCAAAAACAAATGAAATATCATCCTTTGGTGGTAGTCATTGAAAGTCTCCAACATTTATTAAAAAATAATCTTTCAACTACTGATGTATTGGCCTTAGCCAAAACAAAATTATTGGTTCCAGAATGGTATCAAGAGGATGAATCTTATCAATATGACTTAGACCAACTAGAAAATTTTGTTTTAGCACATGGAATTAATCATAATTTATGGCGCCGAGAGTTAAGTGATTTCGTAGATGCACAAGTAATTAAGTTAGATAAAGCTACGGATGAAATTGAACGCCTAGATAAATTACGTCAATATTTGATTTCACGCATTGATAATGTGCTTGATGAATTGAAAAAAACTGATGATCCTCAGACGGGCGCTATGATTTTTTGGAATTTTTTGGTGAATAATAAGATTCCCAAACAATTAGAAAATTGGCGTACTCAAGCAATAGATAAGGGGGATTTACAGTCTGCACAAGAGCCTGAACAAGTTTGGTCAACACTCCAACAATTAATTAAAGATTATTTATTAATTTCAAAAGAGTTTGATGTAGATATCTTTTTCGATTTATTAGTGAGTGGTTTTAGTGAAGCAAGTTTTTCACAAATTCCTTCAACTTTAGATGCTGTTAATATTTCAGAAATTGGAATGGTGCAAAATACCGGATATAAACAAGTATTTATTATAGGAGCTACTAGTTCAAACTTACCTCAAGTTCAGACAATACCCGGTTTTTTAACTAGCGAAAATATTGAAAATATAAATAATAATGCAAATGACAATAGTTATTTTGAAGATAGCCAACAAATCAATAATTTAGATCAAGAGTATCAGTTTGGGAATGTATTAAGTTTAGCAAGTGATAAAATTTATATTTCCTATCCAATCTTAAATACTGCTAATGAACGTTTACAACCTTCAATTTATTATCGGCAGTTAGTAAATTTAACTGGTGCCAAGGAATTTGCTCAACATGATTTGCCTAGTGAATTTGGGGATGCGATGTCATTTATTACGAATCCACGATCCAGTTTAGGTTATGTTTCATACATGGATAAAAATAATTATCCTTATAGTCATGACCTACTAGAACTTACCAGAACAGAAATTCCTAAGTTAACAGATCAAATTTTAAAGGCAAATGATTTTAAAAATATTCCAGTTGAATTAGGGAGTGATCTTGCTCAAAAGCTCTACGGTACCAATATTGAGACTTCAGTTTCACAATTAGAGCAATATTATCAAAATTCATTCGAATACTTTTTAAATTATGGTTTACGTCTGCGTCCACGCTTTGAAAATGAACTGGATGTAATTCAAGCTGGAAACTATTATCACGAAACTTTTGATAGTTTAGTTAAATATTTAAAGAAACAAAATAGACAATTGGATAGTCTATCTACGGATGAACTAAGCCAGATTTTGCATGAAATTCATCTTAGTTTGCAAGACCAGGGTAAGTATCGGCAATTACTTGATGATCCGTTTAATAAATATCTTTTTAAGAAGTTAGATCAAACAACTAATAATGTTGCGCATTTTTGGCATCGTAATTTAACTAAAACTATTTTTAGACCACAATATTCTGAACTTAGCTTTGGAAAAGGTCAAAAGGTAAATGGGCTTTCATATCAGATTCTTGATTCTGAAGGTAAAAATCACAATATTGATTTACGTGGTAAAATTGACCGCGTTGATTTGGCACAAATTAATGATAATGATGTAATAGGTCAAGTGATAGATTATAAATCATCTAAAAAGACCTTCGATATGTCCTTCTTTGCCAATGGTATATCTTTGCAAATGGTGTCTTATTTGGCAGTTTTGGATAGAAATACTAACTTCTTTACTGGAAGTGATAGTAAGCGATTAGACGTTTTGGGAGCTTTTTATCAAACAATTACTAGAAAAATCAAACGTATCAATGCTCAAGATATTATTAAATCTGATTATTCAGTTGATCCAATAATGGAAGCTGTGAAAGCATTGCAATATCAGGGGATTTTGATAGATGATGTTGATTTGTTGAAAGAGGTTGAACCAAATCTTAAAAGTAGTTCTGACTTATATGCAGGAGTAACTTTAAAGAAAAAAGATGGTAATTTTACTAAGAAGACTAAAGTCTTTACCAATGAACAGTTGGATAAAATTTTGACCTACAATGATTATCTAATTAACCAAGCAGCCCGTGATATTTTGTCTGGAAAAATTGATTTAAATCCATATAAAAAAGGACAAACAACAGCTTTAGATTATTCACAATACAAAGATGTTCAATTCTTTGATGCAATGTTGCCTGAAAATGATTACCACAATATCAAGAAAATTGGGGACGTTGATGAATTAATGAAATATATCGATGAAGTACTAAAGAAAGGTGAAAATTAATGGTCAACTATACTAAACAACAACGAAAAGCAATCGAAGACCGTGGTAAGGATATTTTGGTGTCTGCTTCGGCAGGTTCTGGGAAGACGGCGGTCTTAGTTGAGCGAGTAATTCAAAAAATTTTAAATGGTACACCAATTTCTAAGCTTTTGATTATTACTTTCACTAAAGCTGCTGCTAGTGAAATGAAAGAAAAAATCAAACTACAATTAAATAAACGTTTAGAAGAAGAGCCAAAGAATACATTTTTACGCTCACAGTTAATAGAGATAGATGCTGCAAATATTTCAACTATTGATTCATTCTGCTTAGATATTATTCGCAGATTTTACTATGTTATTGATTTAGATCCTAGTTTTAGTGTTCTTACTGATGAAACGCAAGCGACATTAATGGAGGAGAGAGCACTTAAAACTGTTCAGGATGAATATTTGGAAAAAAATGATCAGAATTTTTTAGCTTTTTATGATAATTTTGCCGGAGATAGAGAAGCTGATGGTGTTCATGAATTATTATTAAATCTCTATGACGTAGCAATGACTCAACCAAACTATCAAAAATTTTTACAAGAGCTTCCAAAGTTTTATGATTTCGGTAAAAGTATCACTAGTTCTTTTTTATGGAAATCAACAATAAAAGTGTTACTTTTACAAAAAACACAAAAAATAAACAAAGAAGTGCTTGATCTCATCGATCAAGCACAAGTCTACAGCAAAAACTTTACCAAAGTTATCAAACAACTTTCTATTTTTAACGATAACCTTAAATATTTCATCAATTTGCTAGAAAAAGATACCTCATATGATGACCTCCGCGAAGCCTTTAAAGGATTAACTTTTATACAAGCAAGTAAAACTGGTAAAAAAACTGATGAAGATTATGAAGAAGTAGAAGCTGTAAATGACAAGATAAAAGCTTTTCGTGAAGGAACCAAAAAAGAATTAACCGAACTATATGGCCAATATTTTGTAGTTAATGAACAAGAACAATTGAATGTTTTGAAAAAAGCACAAAGAATTGTTCAAACTATCTCAGAAGTAGAATTAAAATTTATCAATAAGTTTGGTGAATTAAAACGTAATCAAAATTTATTGGATTATCGTGATATGGAGCAATTTGCTAATGAAATTCTAAGTCAAGATACTTCTAACTCCGATTTAGCCAAAAAGTATTATCAAGATAAATTTGATGAAATTTTAATTGACGAGTATCAAGACGTGAATGATTTACAAGAATCTATCGTACAAGCTATTAAGAAAAAAGGTCATAATACGCTGTTTATGGTAGGGGACG
Source organism: Lactobacillus sp. (assembly GCF_014803895.1). The sequence goes on from NZ_JAAVAU010000004.1 coordinate 115,900, forward strand.
TAAAGCAATCAATTTATGGATTTAGACAAGCGCAACCTGATTTATTTTTAGAGAAATATGATAACTTTGCTAATGAAGCTGATAGCTCAGTCGAAAGAATTATTTTATCTGATAATTTTAGATCTAGTAAAACAGTGGTAAATTCAGTTAATAAATTATTTAATACACTCCTCACTAAGGATTTCGGTGGAATTAATTATGAAAAGGAAGCTCAATTAATTCATGGAGCTAAATTTGATGAAGAAAATTCACTAGGGACTGCTACAGAATTATTATTTTCTTACAAGAAACCTAATAAAAAGAATACTTATTTTGAAGAAATTGAAACCGATACTAATCAAACTCAAATAATTATTAAACGTATCAAGCAATTAAAAAAAGAAGGGTTTGAAGTTTGGGATGATGAAGAGAAGAAAATGCGTTTGCTTGAGTATTCCGACATTGCTATCTTAACTAGAACACATAGCAATAATCTTCAAATCATGCAAGAGTTTGCTAAAACTGACATTCCATTGTTTATAACCGATGCACAAAATTATTTTCAAACTTTCGAGCTAGTAATGATTATGAATTATCTTCGGATTATAGATAATCCACGTCAAGATATTCCTCTGGTATCAGTATTAAGATCACCAATTTTTAATTTTACTGAACCAGACTTAGCTCAAATTCGTGTTAACAGTAGAAATACTGATTTCTTTGATGCAGTAGTTAAGTCTTCAAGCTTATTATCTGAATTAGGTGAAAAGTGCAAGAATTTCCTCAATCAATTAGAAGAGTTCCGTCAATTTGCGACTAACCACCGTATTTCAGAATTGATTTGGAGTATCTATGAAACAACTCACTTACTGGAAATTGTTACTGGTCTTCCAAATGGACAACAACGCCGTATTAATCTTCAAGCCTTGTATGAACGGGCAAATTCATATGAAAGTGCAGGTTTTAAAGGATTATATCAGTTTATTAACTTCATTGAGAGAATGCGTAAGAACCAAAAGGATCTGGCCCAGCCCTTATTAAGTGATCAAGCTGATAATGCAGTAAAATTAATGACGATACATAGTTCTAAAGGACTAGAATTTCCAGTTGTTTTTGTAGTTGATTTAGATCATCATTATCAAAAGCGTGATTTATCAGGGGACTACACCATCTCTTCAAAGCTGGGTTTAGGAATCACAGTTAGAGAAGATAAGTACAAAATTGATACTTTATTAAAGGGAGCTATTAAATCTGAAAAGGAACGCAAATTACTTGAAGAAGAAGCAAGAATTCTTTATGTTGCTTTAACTCGTGCCCGTCAAAAATTAATTATGGTGGGAGAAGTACCGGAAAAAGATGGAGAAATTAATTTTTCTCCTGAATTAGATATTTCAGATAAACTATCTGCTGTGTCCGCTTGGTCATTTTTAAAACATCAGTTAAATATTAGCGGTCATACAACTCAAACGATAGATGAAATGAACTTAGATTTAGAAAAGCAAAATAAAATTTATTATCTTAGATATGATGAAGATAATAAAAATGAGGAAGTCAAAGAACAAACAACACAAAATACTGAAACAAATGCTCATATTACTAACAAAGTAAAAAAATTATATAACTTTGTTTATCCATTTGAAGATGCAACCAAGACTACCGCATATCAAGCCGTTTCTGAAATTAAAAGTGCTTTTAATGATCCACTCGATACTGAATTAGAGAATGCGCATCTTATCCCATCAACTAATCGTTACTTGCAACCGATTGATGGTACTCCAACTTTCTTAAAAGAAAAATCCTTCACTGGAGCTGAAATTGGTACGGCAACTCACTTATTACTCCAGTACTACAATTATCGAGGTTCAAAAGATGAGAAAAACTTACAAGAGGAAATTCAAAAATTAATTGAAATTCAAAAATTAAATCCTGATATTATTCCATCTTTAAATCAAGAGGCAATAAATTGGTTCGTTATGAGTGATTTTGCTAAACCATTTTGGCAAAATCCTGATAAACTTTATCGTGAGAGTGAATTTTCTAGTTTAGTAAATGTGAACCAAATTTTTAATCAATTCTCTGATCCAGCAGATAAAATTTTGGTTCATGGTACAATTGATGGTTATTTCGAGGATAGTGATGGTATCATTTTATTTGATTACAAGACTGATTATGTTGACAAAACTAATCTTGAACAATCAATTGCAAAAATTAGACAAAAGTATAGCGGACAATTACGACTTTATGAGCTAGCCATAAATAATATGACGAATTTAAAAGTTAAGTCAAAATATTTAGTTTTACTTGACGCACAGAAACTTGTCAAACTAGACTAGTAATAGACAAGGGAGGCTAAAATTGTGGAAAAAGCATTTTCTAATGACGTATTTGCTGTAGTAGACCTTGAAACTACAGGAACTCAAAGACAGCATGAAGATAGAATTATTCAATTTGGTTGTGCAATTATTAAAAATAGAAAAGTAGTAAAAACTTATTCTTTTTTAATTAATCCTCAAAAAGAAATTCCACAATCAGTAGAAAATTTAACAGGAATAAAAAATAGTGACGTTGCAACAGCGCCAGTTTTTGCACACTATGCTAAAAAAATACGTGATATCTTAAAAGATGCAATTTTTGTCGCTCATAATGTAAACTTTGATTTACCATTTCTAAATTATGAACTTGCACGAGCTGGTTTAGAACCATTAACTGGAAAGGCATTAGATACTGTAGAACTAGCTCAAATTACTTTTCCAACATATCCATCTTATAAATTGCGCGACCTGACTAGTCGTTTAAATATTAAACATTTGAATCCTCATAGAGCTGATTCAGATGCGTTAGTAACAGCTAAATTATTATTGGAAATTATTAATAAATTAGAATCACTTCCACAAGCTACTTTAAATACATTAACGGCACTTTCTAAAGGTTTGTTACGTAATACTGATTATATTTTTTCTGAAATATCGAAAGCAGCTCGCCAGCAGAGACGACCTTTAGCTAAAGATTTAATTCAAGTTAGAAATTTAATCATTAAAAAACAAAATGTAAATATAGGTAATCCAACGTCTAAGGAAGCTGTTTTTCCTGAAAGTGATATTGAAAAGAAGAAATTATTCAAGGGACATGTTCGATTTAGGAGGGGACAAGTTAGTCTGATAAATCGCCTTCATGAATTTATTGTTTCTCCTAAAGAAGACTCAATTGTAGTTGAAGCTCCTAATGGAAGTGGTAAAACGCTAAGTTTTTTAATGTCGTATGCCTATGAGTTATATTCAGGGAGAAAGTTAGTAATTGCTACACCTACTAAAGTCTTGCAAAACCAAATGATGACACAAGAGATTCCCCAGCTATTAAAAATAACCGGATTAGATTTAAGTGCCCAAGAAGTGAAGGCAAGTAGCCACTATATTGATTTAGATGGTTTTTTTAACTCTTTATATCAGACTACTAATTCAGGTATTCAGACTTTAGTTTTACAGATGAAAATTTTGGTGTGGTTGACAGAAACTACAACCGGTGATTTAGATGAACTACAATTGACCAATTATCAAGATCCATTGTTTGCGATGATTCGTCATCCTGGAGATGCTAGAGTAGGCACAATTTTTTCAGAATATGACTTCTGGAATTTAGCAAGAGCGCGTCAAGAAGAAGCTGATATCTTAATTACTAATCATGCCTATTTAGCTAATCACTATATGGATTCTATCTGGGGACAAAATCCATTTTTAGTTGTAGATGAAGCACACCGCTTTGTTGATAATGTAACCAGTTCCCGTAGTAATTCTCTCCAGTTTGAATCATTTTGGGGAACATGTACTCATTTGAAAAATCTTCTATTTTTCTCTGGTTATGGTGTTAAGGCGCGTTTTGGAAATGATAGTCGCTTTGGATTAATTTTAGATACATTAGACAATCAAATTGCAGATTTAATTCAGTTAATTAATAATATTCAAAGACAATTATTTTCTCGAAAAGATTTCGCTACTAGTAGCCAGCAAAAGACTAAAACTAAGTATGAATTTGGATTTCAAGGTATAGATTTATTTCCTAATGCACAGGAAATGGTTCGTTTATTAAATCAGCTGCAAACAAAAACTGAGCTAGTTAGAAGAAATGTAAATAAAATTTTGTTTTTACTTTACCATGAGCAAGAACAGCTTTTAACTAGTGATGATGCTTTAATTAAAGACTTACAAGAAGAAATTGACCAATTAGATTTCTATTCAGAGCAAAATTATCTCTTGATTGATCAATTAAATAATCCTGCTAAATTTGCACAAAAGGGCTTCATTCTTCAAGTTACTAATATCGATGATCCGCTTTCAACAAATATCAGTTGGTTAATGCTTAATCCAAGTGATGAATTAACACAACTTTATCAATATTTTTCTAAAAAATTATTTATTTCAGCTACTTTAATGGAACAAGATGATTTTTCTTATATCTTAAAGGAATTGTGTTTGGATCCAACAACTACTGTAACGTATAAAGGAAAAGCATCATATCAGGTTGAAAAGCACTTGCAGGTGTTGGCTTTAGAAGATAAAAGTATTTTAGCGGATCCTAATGAAGATGAATTCGCGGATTTTATTGTTAAGTTCTTGAAGGAAGATTTAGGACCACAGTCGCATGTATTAGTATTATTTACTAATTTAGAAACCATTAAAAAAGTATTTATCCAAATATCTAATAGTAATGAACTGAAAGATTACGAAATTCTAGCTCAGGGTCTAACGGGAACTAATGAGCGAATTGCAAAAAGATTTGGTATTGCAGATAAAGCCATTTTATTAGGTGCTAATAGTTTTTGGGAAGGAATTGATTTTAAAAATAGTGGAGTTGATTTAACAATTGCTACTAAATTACCATTTGAGTCTCCAGACCAACCTGAGGTAAAATTACGTGATGAACGATTAAAAAAACAAGTTGGTAGTCATGTCTTTGAATTAGATACTTTACCACGTGCAATTATTCGTTTTAGACAGGGATGTGGTCGTTTAATTAGAAATGAAAGAGACCATGGTATCTTTGTTATTTTAGATCAAAGAATCTGGCAAAAAGATTATGGTAAAAAGTTTTTAGAAAGTTTACCAGTGAGTGCAAAAAAAGTTGATTTAACAGAATTACAAAAATTATTAAAGGAAAATACTATATATGGATCAAAGAGTTAAACAAGGATTAAAAATTGGCGGAGGAATAATTGGAGGACTGCTAGTTATTTATATAATTTGTATAGTCATTTTTATCTTTGGAACCAAAACTCAAAGTGATAATTCAAAAGCAGTAGCTAGCGTAGCGCTTGATAAAACACCTATTACAAAAATCACTAAGACTTATCACTTGAGCAGAAGCGTTAAAAGTGATAGCGTAGTTGGCGTTGATAAGAAAGGGCGTAAATACTATTTTATTTATTTACCCCATTCCAAAAAATCACATCTTTATTCTGAAAGTAGCGGAATAAGTGAGAGTAAAGTAAAGTCGATTTTTAACTCTAAACATCCAGGTCACTCAGATGTGCAAACTGAATTAGGATGGTATAAGGGTCGTCCCGTTTGGGAAATTTCTTATAAAAAGAGTAATGGAAATTATGGCTATGCATTATATAATTTTAAAGATGGAAAAGAAATTTATTTCATTGATAATATTTAATTTTAAATAATTTCCAATTTTTTTATCTCAAAGTATAATTTTCTAGTATAATTGAATTAGTTTATTCATAAAGGTTGGTAAGTAATGACAGAATTAATCTCAATTAAAGATGCCCCAAAGCACGTTGACGAAGAAGTCAAGATGCATGTGTGGCTCACAGATAAACGTTCTAGTGGTAAGATTATGTTCTTACAATTACGTGATGGTACCGCATTTTTCCAAGGTATTGTTTTAAAGAAAGATGTACCTGAAGAAGTCTTCAATGCTGCGAAGAGTTTGCACCAAGAAGCAAGTATGTACATTACCGGTACTATTCACAAAGATGAAAGATCTCATTTTGGTTATGAAATTAAAATTTCAGATTTAAAGATCGTAACCAACAACGAAGGTTACCCAATTGGTAACAAGGAACACGGTATTGATTTCTTACTTGATCACCGTCACCTATGGTTAAGATCTAAGCGTCCATTTGCAATTATGCAAATTAGAAATCAAGCTTTTAAAGCAATTGTTGATTTCTTTGAACAAGAAGGTTTTATCAAATTTGATGCTCCTATTTTGATGCAATCAGCTCCAGAAGGTACTACTGAATTATTCCATATTGATTACTTTGACCATGACGCATATCTTTCACAATCTGGTCAATTATATGGTGAAGTTGGAGCCGAAGCTTTTGGTAAAATCTTTACATTCGGTCCAACATTTAGAGCAGAAGAATCTAAAACTCGTCGTCACTTGACTGAATTTTGGATGATGGAGCCTGAAATGGCTTGGATGCACCAAGATGAATCTTTGGATATTCAAGAAAGACTCTTAGCATTTGTAACTAAGAGAATCATTGATAACTGCGAATATGAATTAGGTATTTTAGGTAGAGATATCGATAAGTTAAGACCTACTGCTGAAGGTAACTTCCCACGTATCAGCTACGATGAAGCTGTTAAGATGTTACAAGATGCAGGACGTGATTTCAAATGGGGCGATGATTTTGGTGCTCCTGATGAAGCATATATTTCTGAACAATATGATCGTCCAGTTTTCATTATGAACTATCCAACTAGCATAAAGCCATTTTACATGAAGAAAAATCCTGAAAATCCTAAGGAATATCTTTGTGCTGATGTGTTAGCACCAGAAGGTTATGGTGAAATTATTGGTGGTAGTGAACGTGAAAGTGATTACGAAACCTTAAAATCTCAAATTGAAGAAGCTGGATTAAATGAAAAGGACTATGAATGGTATCTCGACTTACGTAGATATGGTTCTGTTCCTCACTCAGGCTTTGGTATTGGTTTCGAAAGATTCCTTGGTTGGATTTGTAAATTAGATCACATTCGTGAAGCAGTTCCATTCCCAAGATTGATTAATCGTCTTGAACCATAAAATATAATACAAATTAAAAAGTTGAGCCATAAACAATGGTTCAACTTTTTTTGAAGGGAAAAACAATGGCTACATATAATGACTATCGTAATACAGGTTTTACTATCATTTCTAACAACCTATTAAAATATTACTCCCAGCTTCAACTAACTGAAGCAGAGTTAGTTTTAATTTTAGAGCTTGAAGCTTGGGCTCAAAAAAATAATACTTTTCCAAATAATAATGATTTAGCTAAAAATATGACTCTGTCGACAATTGAAATTTCACAACTTATCCAGCAGTTAATTGATAAAGAAGTTTTAATTTTGCAACAAGGCCATGATCAAGAAGGGCGAATTAGTAATTTTTATGATTTAAGTCCCCTATATAAAAAGATAGATAAATTAATTGATGCGGACCAACAAGCTAACATGAATGCTAACACTAATATTAGAAAAAGGGTAGTACGAGATCCAATTCAAACGTTGGTTCGTCAATTTGAGATTGAATTTGGACGTCTTTTAAGTCCAATTGAACGACAGGAAATTGCTGCTTGGATTAATATAGATCATTATCAACCTGAAGTAATCAAAATTGCTCTAAGGGAAGCTATTTTAGCTCAAGTATATAATTTTAAGTATATTGATAGAATTTTATTAAATTGGCAACGACATAATCTCACAACTCCTGATCAAGTAAAAAACTTTTTACAGAAAAATTAAAAGAAGGAATATTAAAGATGACTAATGAGAGTGAAAAATTATTATCAGATGATGAAGCAAGAGATGTTTTAAACCGTATTGTGAGCATGTATCCAAATGCCAAGGGAGAATTACACTGGGATACTGTTTTTCATTTACTCTGTGCGGTATTAATGAGCGCACAAACTACTGATAAAAAGGTAAATTCTGTTACACCTCAATTTAATCAAGATTATCCGGATAGTTTTGCTTTGGCCCAAGCCCCTCTTTCTGAAATTGAAAATCATATAAAAACTATAGGATTATATCGAACCAAAGCTAAACATCTAAAGGAAACTGCACAAATTATTAGCACCAGCTATAATGGGGAAGTTCCTAATGATAAACAAAAATTGATGGAATTACCAGGTGTTGGTGAAAAAACTGCTAATGTAGTTTTAGCTGAAGCTTTTGGAGTCCCAGCAATTGCAGTTGATACTCATGTATCACGTATTTCTAAAAAATTTAAAATAGTTGATGAAAAGGCAACACCCCATCAAATTGAGAAAAGATTAGAACAACTATTACCTAAAGATCAATGGATTAAAACACATCATGCAATGATATTATTTGGACGTTATACGATGCCAGCACGAGCAAAAAATCAAGATCCGTATTCATTTTTAAATTAATAAAAGAAAAATGTGTCTGGGAAAAAACTAGATACTTAAAATAGAAAATGTCTGGGAAAAAACTAGATACTTAAAATAGAAAATCCGTTAGAACTTGTTTGTTCTAACGGATTTTTTCTATACATTATCT
>NZ_JAAVAU010000005.1 GCF_014803895.1 Lactobacillus sp.
CACAAACTAGCTAAGTCGATTGCAAATAGCTCATGGCGGATATTTAGAACGATGCTTGAATATAAGTGTGAGTGGTATGGCAAGAAGTTAGTCCTTGTTGATCCAAGAAATACTTCAAGAATCTGTTCAAATTGTAATTATAACAGTGGTGAGAAACCACTAGAGATACGTGAATGGACATGTCTGAAGTGTAATGCTCATCATGATCGAGATATAAATGCGGCAGTTAATATCTTAAATAAAGCAATAGCAATAATGAAGCCAACTGGTCAGGAACTGGCCATGGTAAGATAGACAGGTTCTGTGAGTTAGGTATGAGACCTTTCGGACATCGAAAGCTAATTCTTTGTAAGATCCTAAACACTACCTGTTGTTCCCAGAAACTCGGGAATTCATTCCCGATGTAGTTCATTTCAGTTAGCAATAATCAAGGAGGTTTGTATTGTTTTGGCAAAATGACTTTGTTCAGTTAATATGGGCTATTAATACGGTTTTAGCATTTTACGTAGTGTTTCACCGCAAGCGGTCTGTTGCAACTTCTTGGGCCTGGCTGATCGTCCTCCTATTCTTTCCAGTTGTTGGCTTCATCCTTTATGGCTTTTTAGGTCGTGGACTTTCTCAAGAAAATATTTTTGCAATCAATAAGCAAAAACATATTGGTTTACAAAGATTAAATCAAATAATTTCTAAAACTCCAAAATCTAGCGGTATTAATGATACATCTAGTCAAGCTCAAATCTTAATTGACTACTTTAACTATCGCAAAGAAGCTCCCCTTTCGAAAAATAATCGCGTTAATTTTTATACGGAAGGTAATGACAAATTTAAGCATCTTTTTGAAGATATTGAACAAGCAAAGGAAACTATTAACGTTGAATATTATTCCTTCATGAATGATGACCTGGGAAATACTTTTTTAGACTTATTAATTAAAAAGGCAAAACAAGGAGTAAAAATTAGGGTAATTTATGATCCATGGGGATCACCAGGGGCTAGTCGGACCTGGTTTAAACCTTTGACAGACTTAGGAGGAGAAGTAGTGGCCTTTATCACTGCACAAAATATGATTAGAAAATATCGTATGAATTATCACCTCCACCGTAAAGTTGTCGTTATTGATGGAAAAATTTCGTGGACAGGAGGTTTCAACGTTGGTGATCAATATGTCAATCGCTCTAAGAAGTTTGGCTTTTGGCGTGACACGCATGTTAGAATTGTAGGCTCTGCATCCCTTTTATTACAAGAAAGATTTGTCTTAGATTGGAATGCATCAGTCAAAAATGAAGAGAATATCATTAACTTTAGCACTAAACTTTTTCCAAAGATTCGTGAAGAGAACCTTAACGAAGGTGATGTTGCTACCCAAATTATTAGTGATGGTCCAGACCGTGAATTACCTTATCTCCGTAACGGAATGATTAGAATGATGATGATGGCTAAAAAGTCACTTTGGATTCAAACTCCTTATTTAGTACCTGATGATCCAATGATTGCTACTTGGGTAACCGCTGCTCATTCTGGAGTCGATGTTCGCATCATGATTCCATGCATGCCCGATCATCCTTTTATCTACCGGGCGACTCAATGGTATGCAAATTACCTGATGCATGAAGGCGTGCATATCTACATTTACAATAATGGCTTTCTTCATGCTAAAACTGTAACAGTTGATGATAACTACACTGCGGTTGGGTCAATGAATCAGGACTACCGTTCTTATACCCTAAATTTTGAAGCGGATGCGTTCTTCTATAATAAAAAAACAACTCAAGAACTTAAAAATATCTTCAAAAAAGATATGGAATTGTGTACCGAACTTACACCAGAAATTACCGCACATTGGTCACGTTGGCTAAGATTTAAACAGTCCTTCTCACGCTTACTTTCACCAATTTTATAATGTTGAAATAAAAATGCTGATACATCACCGTTCTCAAAACGAAGAGTATCAGCATTTTTATTTATAATTAGATCTTACTAAGAATATCTATATCATCTTTCTAACTTCTATTCCGACTCCTGTGCCTACATACTGACGCAAGATTTTAATAACCTCTTCCAATTGATGAGAAAAGCGTAAGTAATAAGCTTGGCGTCTTTTAGTCTGGAAAATTGCCATTACTGTTGGCTTTTTAGGATTAGGTACGGGTATTAAAGTAATATGTGCGACATCGCTATATTTTAATGTACGCTTGAAGAATCCACTCACCACAATCCGTTTTGAAGACAAACCGGAAAAGCCATCAATAATACTCATAGTCAACACACCGGCCACAAAAATATTAGTAGCTAAAGTTGGAGCGGTAAAGTAATCCATACTGTAACCAAAGATAAAGAAAATTAACGCCCAAATAACTGATGACATTCTAAAGCGTGCTTTATAGTTAATGACAGCTTGCCAGTACCAGCTATAGATGCAGTAAAATAAAATTAAAGTATCAAAAGTTAAATAGAATAATGTCATTTAGTCACGCCCTCTTAGAAAATTTCTTATTAAACATTATACCAAACATTTATTCTTTATCGCAGTTATATAATTACAGACTTCCTTGACACACTTATTCTTGTAAGATGTAAAATACTCTTCCTTAAAGTAAGAGCATAAATTCTATTATCTTAATAAATGCGTTAGACATCTTTTCTTAACTAGAAGTCTAAATACTATTGCCAATTATGCCAAAATCAACTAAGGTTATCGACAGTAGCGACCGATAATTAGCCTAGTAAGCGAAAGGAAAAATAGATGCAAATACTTAAACTTTATCAACCATTTTTTGACGGTAATAATTGGACACAAGTTTTAACTAGTGTTAATGACTGGATGATGATTTTAACATTAATTTTGATGGAATGCCTTTTATCAGTGGATAATGCCGTTGTGCTCGCCGCTCAGACACAAGCTCTGCCTGATAAAAGCCAACAAAGAAAATCTCTTGTTTATGGTCTTTGGGGAGCTTACTTATTCCGCTTCATCGTTATTGGCATTGGTACTTATTTAATTCATTTCTGGGAAATTAAGTTACTTGGCGGGATTTATTTACTATACCTTGTTTTCAAATACTTTTATGATGAACGTCATCCACAAAAAGTTATAGAGGAACAACAGAAAAAAGAAGAACACGAAAAAGCTAAGCTTGTCAAAAGTAGTAAGAAAAAACACCACCTATCTTTATTCTGGCGAACAGTTATCTCGATTGAATCAATGGATATTGTTTTTTCAATTGATTCAGTTCTTGCAGCTTTAGCAATGTCAAACAATCCAGTCGTTATTTTAATTGGTGGGATGATTGGTATTCTCTGCATGAGAGGTGTGGCGGAAATCATTATCAAATTAATGGAAATCATTCCTGAACTTCAAACGATGGCTTATATACTAATTGCTATTATTGCCTTAAAATTGCTCGTAGCTCTTCCACCCCTTAACTTCAAAGTCCCCGATGCTATTTTTGCAATTATTGTATTTACAACTATAGGCTTAACAATTGCCTTTCACTACCTTCGTCAAGCCAAAAATGGTAAGAAACATTCTTAGAGTCTTTCAATTTTAGAAATGAGGTTTCTATTTGAATCATAGTAATTTTTTTGTTAATCGTCCTACTGCAGAAATAGCGCAATATTTATTAGGTAGAACTTTATCTTATAATAACGGTTCAGAAATACTTTCAGGCATAATCGTAGAAGCTGAAGCTTACCTTGGCCCTAAAGATCGTGCTGCTCACTCTTATGGTGGCCATAGATCACCCGCAAACGAAGGACTTTACGGACCTGGTGGGACGCTTTATATTTATGCTCAGCGACAATATTTTTTCTTTAATGTTGCAACTCAAGAAAAAGATATTGGCCAAGGAGTATTAATTCGTGCAATTCATCCCATTTCTGGTATTGAGACCATGATCAAAAATCGTCATGGTAAAAATGGAGTCCTCCTTACTAACGGTCCTGCTAAATTAATGCAAGCCTTTGGTGTAACTAGTCGTAGATGGAACCGCCATTCACTTGAAGAATCTCCCTTTGACATTAATCTTTCTTCCAAGAAAAAAATTAAAAATATCCAGGCAATTCCAAGAATTGGTATTAATCAATCTGATCCACTTTGGGCTCAAAAACCACTTCGCTTCATTGTCAGTGGCAATCCTTACGTTTCTGATATAAAGAAAAGAGATATAGATCCAGATTTTGGATTTGACAAAAATTAAAAAATACTTTATTATTCTCAACAGTTAAATAATTTTCCAATGCAATAGAGGTTGCGAAGGTTACGAATAATTTGGGAGTACACGAATATTTTGAGCAAATTATTTAGGATTTTCGCCGAAATAAATTTATTTTTCGTGAAATAAGTTTATTGGGCTGCAAGACAATATCTTGTAGACTGTCCTGGTAGTCCCCAGGGAGCGCTATATGATTTGGTTTAAACACTAATGATTTTCCACCTCGTTGTTTTTGGTAACAGCGAGGTTTTTACTTACGCTTTTATTGTATTGGCTCTATTTGAAATAATTTTTTGGAGGAATTTCAAAGTGAAGTCAAAAGTAAAATGGCTGTCCATTTTTTTAGCCTTTATTATTAGTTTGACAGTTGGCTTAAATATTAATTCTAATATCAGTCAAGCTGCCGCAAAGAACGAACCTGTATTAAAGATAGGTATGGAAGCTAACTATCCCCCATACAACTGGACACAGACTACTAGTGCTAACGGTGCGGTACCGATTGATGGTTCTAAAGAATACGCTAATGGTTATGATGTCCAAATTGCAAAAATTATCGGTAAAAAGCTTCATCGAAAAGTCGTTGTTGAAAAAACTGAATGGGATGGCTTACTTCCAGCATTAACTTCTGGCAAAATCGATTTAATTATTGCAGGGATGTCTCCTACTGCTGAACGTCGTAAAGCCATTAACTTTTCTAATCCATATCGAACTAGTACTTTCGTAGTTATTACGAATCGCGATAGTAAGTATGCTAATGCTAAAAGTTTAAAAGACTTCAAAAATGCAAAGCTTACTGCTCAACAAGGTACTTTACACTACGATTTAATTAAACAAATCTCTGGTTCAAAGCGCGAACCAGCAATGCGTAGTTTTTCTGCAATGAGACAAAGCCTTCAAGCTGGTACTATTGATGGGTACGTTGCTGAAGATATTGAATATCAATCATACAAGCGTGTGAACAAGAATATTGTTGCTGTTAACTTGAACAAAATGCAAGGTTTCAACGTTGATAAAGATGATTCAATCACCAGTATCGGTGTTAAGAAAGGCAACACAAAACTTTTAAACCAAGTCAACAAAGTATTAGCCGGTATTTCTACCAAAAAGCGCAACCAATTAATGGCTGATGCTATTAAAGAACAACCTCAAGCTGGTAGTTCAACTAAGAAAGAAAACTGGTTTGTTTCTATGATGCACACTTACGGTGGTATGATCTTACGTGGTGTAGGAATGACCCTACTTCTTGCCTTAGTTGGTACCATTGTTGGTTTCTTCATCGGTTTATTAGTGGGTATCATTCGTACTGTTCCAACTCCAAAATCTACCGGTAAAAGATGGGGCTTGAAGATTATCGATTGGATCTTAGCTATCTATATCGAAGTCTTCCGTGGTACTCCAATGATGGTTCAAGCAGCTGTTATTTACTACGGTATCGCTCAATTATGGCACTTGAATTTAAATCGTACTGTGGCTGCTTTAGTTATCGTTTCTATCAATACTGGTGCTTACCTTGCTGAAGTTATTCGTGGTGGTATTAATGCCACTCCTAAGGGTCAATTCGAAGCAGCCCAAGCACTTGGTATGAATCACTCACAACAAATGTGGCACATCATTTTACCTCAAGCTATCAAGAACTGTTTACCATCTATTACTAATGAATTTATCGTAAACATCAAGGATACTTCCGTATTGAGTATTATTTCAGTTTCAGAATTGTTCTTTGTTGGTACAACCGTTGCCAGTCAAACCTTCCAATTCTTCCAAACTTACTTCGTCATTTCAATGATTTACTTGATTTTAACCTTCTCAATTACTCGTATCTTTAACTTCATCGAAAAGAAACTTGAAGGCCCTAAGAACTACAACTTAATGGCAAATCAACTCCAAGTAGAAGATCCTAAGGAAAGTGGTTTCGAACATGAGCAATAATAATAATGAACATATTTTAAAAGTCGAAAACTTACAAAAGAGCTATGGCGACCACAAAGTTTTACGCGATATTTCTTTTGACATCAACAAAGGTCAAGCAATTACAATTATTGGACCTTCCGGTGGTGGGAAATCAACCTTACTAAGATGTATTAACTTACTTGAAGAACCTACTGGTGGTAAGATCTTATTCCACGGTGATAACGTTCTAGCCGATAAGTATGACAGAAATAAGTTCCGTTCTAAAGTTGGAATGGTATTTCAACAATTTAATCTTTTCAATAATAAAAATGTGCTTCAAAACTGTATGGTAGGTCAAGAATTAGTTTTAGGACGTTCTAAAGAAGAGGCCAAAAAGGTCGCAATTGAAAACTTAAAAAAAGTTGGAATGGATCCTTTCTTGACTGCTAAACCACAGCAATTATCCGGTGGTCAACAGCAACGTGTGGCTATTGCCCGGGCAATTTCAATGGACCCTGAAGTTTTACTCTTTGATGAACCAACTAGTGCTCTTGACCCAGAAATGGTTGGAGAAGTATTAAATACCATGAGTAAACTTGCTAAAACTGGTTTAACAATGGTTATCGTTACTCATGAAATGGGCTTTGCACGTGACGTTTCTGACCAAGTTATCTTCATGAGTGATGGTTTGATTACTGAACAAGGAACTCCTCAAGAAATTTTCCAAAATCCCAAAGAAGAAAAAACTCAAAAGTTTTTACGTAACTTTAGAAACAGTGAATTATAAACAAAAACGACTTCTAACGAAGTCGTTTTTTCATGCACTAAATTATTTCACCGTTCTGTTCTTCTTGAGAAAGTTTCCAACCATTATCAAAATATGTCTTTCTCATCTGACGCAATGCACTATAATCACTCTCCAAGCTATCTATAGCATCTTGTAGCTTTTTATTTTGCTTACGCATAGCATTTAACTCAGGGTCACTTACTACGCCCTTAAGATGAACCTGAGCCGCTAAATTACGCTTAGCCTGTTGAAATTGTTCCTTTAAGCTAGCCAGAGTATCTTCATACTTTACTAGCTTTTTATTTACATTAATTAATTGATCATTTAATTTACTAAATAAACTATAAGGCATATTTGATTTAATTTTATTACATTCACTACATGACAAAATCAAATTATCCAAACTATTATCATGTGACAGCGAGACTGGATCTTTGTGGTCAACACTCTTGCCCTTGCGTCCGCAATACTGGCAGCGATAATTATATCTTCGTCGGATCCGTTCACGATCAATATAGTCTACCTCATTTAAAGAAAAGTCTACTGGAATACCCAGCTTTTCCATATTTACTGCAAAATCTATATTAATTTCGGGAATATAATTTATTTGCCTATCTTCACTAGCAATTACAGCCTGATTAAACTCAGCCCTTGAAATCTGCTGTAGTGCTACTTCATTGCCATCATAATCCTGAATAAATCCTTCATACTTCTTACGGTCGTTACGATTAACAATAAAGTCCTTAGTCTGCCATTTATTATTGGTTGTCTTTTTTCCTAAAAAGCCATACAGGATGACCTGCGCTACATCTTGGACAACTTTATTTTCATAATTTTCAGCAGTAAGACCACGTTCAATACAAATATCACAAATGCTTGTGAGCTTGGGATTCATTAATCCCTCTTGCTTAAAATGTAAGCTATTTAACCGCAAACCACACGAAGCACATTCAAACTTCACTTATTCCTCATCTCCCATAAGTAAAATGCTAAAAGCTATTCTTTGCATTTTATCTTTGCCAGCAAAATCTCCTTTGAATAAATCGGGTAAAATTTTCTTGATAAAATATTTTACACAGACCATGTCGTCATATTTCTTAATCGTCTCTAAACTCTCTTTAAACATTTGCATGTAAACGGGATTAGGATTACCTAATTCAATTTCACCATATGCTTCATAAAGAAGATCTAATTTATCACAAATTGATAAAATTTTACCCTCTAATGTGTCATCTTTAGCTTCAGAAAGGCGTCTTTTATAAATACTTCTAAATTCTTTCGGAATCTCTTCTTTAATAAATTTAGCAGTCATAGTTTCTTCAACGTCACCAATCATTTTCCGTAATTGAGGAGTTGCATACTTAACTGGTGTCTTGATATCCCCAATGAAACGCTCAGTATAATCATGGTTCAAGCTTTTTTCATATAAAGCTTTCCAATTAACTTTTTGCTTACCAATCACTTCTTCGATATCACCCATCATTTGTGCCAATTCAGCTGTTCTAAAGCAGTGATCAGCTACTGAATGATGTTGATATTTAAAATATCCTGGTGCACGATCAATTGATTCCAAACTATTAAAACCTTGAATATATGCATTTAAACCCATTTTTCTCCTCCTTATTACTAAAAAATTTAAATTTTTTCTATACTACCAAAATTATCTTCCCTAAGCAAATGAAATATTAGTGCAAAGAAAAAAGGAAATGCATATGCATTTCCTTTTTAAGTAATATTAATTACTTGTTTTCGTCTTCTTTAGCTTTGTTCAAGAAAGCAACAACTTCTGCAGCGTGATCTACACGTTCCTTAGAATTAGACTTGTTCTTAGGTCTGCGGTGTGGGTTGATGCCAGTGTGAATGTTACGTGACATGTCTTTATCTTCCTCTCAAATATAAATTTTCGAAAATCTTTTATTATCATATCACGAAAAAGCACGTAAATTCAAGATTTTCTTTAACTTAGCAAATTTTACCGCCAAGTTTTTCCATTTCTTCCTTGGTAAGCTTATTGCCCTTAAATTCTTCAATACTTACAGCACCATCCACAATACCCTCATTGTCAGAAAGTGCTAAAGTAGCATTACGCGCGTTCAATACTAAGCCTGCATCAAGAAATGCTAATTCCTTGTCGGAGGTATACATATCGAATCCTGCATTATTTTTAACTGGAATAGAAAATTCTGGATCCTTATGATCTAAAGCAACCAACTGAAAGTTAGCTCCTATTGTACAAGTTCCACCTAATTTAGAATAACCATTTGAGCCATCGTTCAATGCTAGTAAAACAACTTGACCAGGCTTAATCTTTTTAGTCATAATAGTTTTAGCATCATCTTTAATTTTCATTTCAACGTTTTTAGGATCTAACATAATGTTTCCTCCTTAATATAAGAGTTGTTTTATTACTTACTTTAATATAGCATTATAATTAAGAAAACACTAGTTATTAGCTCAAGAAGCAACTTTAATCTGCGACTTCATGCAAAAAAACGTTGCGAACTATGTAAAAAGAGTTCAAAATAGATATGTTGATTTAATTTTAAGAGGGGACCTTCAATGACCGTCTTCAAAAACATCGCTAAAGACCGTATTTTACAAATTACGGTTGTTATAACGATTATTAGTCTTTTTTTTGCCAGACCGAGAATAGCAGATATTAATTTTCACACGCTATTCTCTGTCTTGGCAATGTTGACAATTATTCAAATATTTGCCTATCTCCATGTGCTAGATGTTATTGCTTATAAGTTAACTACACATGCGAAGAATACGCGAAGACTGACAACTATTTTTACACTTTTATCAGTAGTTGCCGGAATGTTTTTAACTAATGATATCACCGTTTTAACTTTGATACCATTATATTTAACAATCGCTAAAAGGCATAAATTACCAGAAATTTTACCTGTTACCTTGATAGGTATGGGAGCTAATGTAGGAGCAGCTTTTACTCCGTGGGGAAATCCACATAACATTTTTGTAGTTAATCAATATAACGTTTCACCAATAAAATTTTTTGGATGGTCGTTACCGTTATTACTAGCTAGTCTACTAATTTTGTTACTTTTTCTCGCATTTGTAAAACCAGTCCCAATCCCTGAAGTACCATTACAGGATATTAGAATTAGTACACGACCAACTATTTTAACAGTTGCTGTTTTTGTCTTTTTCTTTTTTGGTGTATTTAATGTCGTTCCAGCCTATGTGCCTGCTATTGTAGCGATTATTCTCGCTTTGATTATTAATCCTGCAATAATGCTTCACGTCGACTACGCATTATTACTTACCTTTACTTGCTTCTTCATTTTTATTAGTGATATCCAACAAATCCCATTAGTTGTAGCACTTATCTCTAAGACAATGTTCTCAGAACATTCGGTATTCTTGACTTCAATTATTTCTAGTCAATTTATATCTAATGTTCCTTCAACAATTTTAATTGGGAAGTTTACTAAATACGCTGAAGCACTTTTCCTTGGTTCTAACATTGGTGGCTTCGGGTCAATTGTGGGATCAATGGCTAATATGTTAGTATTCAAGAGTTTTGTAGAACATGGTAGTGTTTCTAAGTCAAAATTCTTTTGGGTATTTACCGTATTAGAATATATTGGTCTGCTAATTTTAATTGGATTAGGCTGGCTAATTTTAGACTTTATACTTTAGTTTAAGACGCTTGAAAAAGCGTCTTTTTTGCTACTCTAGTTATCTAAAATTTGTTAAAATAGATGCAACATAAAACTACTGATGAAAGGAGGCATTTACATGCCTTTACTATGGATTATTGTAATTATTTTAGTCTTAATAATTGCCATTTATATTGCTCTCTATAATGGTTTGCAAAAAGCACGTGTACATGCAGATGAAGCCTGGAGCCAAATTGATGTTCAATTAAAACGTCGTAATGATTTAATTCCCAACTTAGTTGAAACAGTTAAGGGATACGCCAAACATGAAAGTGAAACTTTAGAAAAGGTTGTTTCTTTACGAAATAATTTAGTTAATATTCCAGATTCTGATCATGTTAAAAAAATGGAAGTTTCCAATCAATTAACTGATTCTTTGAAAACTATCTTTGCCTTATCAGAAAATTATCCAGATTTAAAAGCAAATCAAAACTTCTTAGCTCTTCAAGAAGAATTAACTAATACTGAAAATAAGATTGCTTACTCTCGTCAATTGTTCAACTCAACCGCTGCTATGTTCGATGAGAAACTTCTAACTTTCCCATCTAATCTTGTAGCTAAAATTCATGGTTTCAAAAAGATCGACTACCTTCAAACACCAACTGAAGAAAAGTCCGTTCCCAAAGTTAAGTTTTAATTACTATGCTTTATCAACAAATCGCACAAAATAAGCGTAAAACAGCATTTTTGATGATTACATTTGTTATCATCCTTGCTCTTGTTGGTGCTGGCATCGGCTACTTAATTGGTGGCAAACCTCTAATTGGAATTATTTGGGCAGTAATTGGAAGTGTAATTTATCTTTTTATTGTTTTACGTAATCCTGCCAATTTGGTAATGAATTTAAATCATGCCCAAGAAATTCATGAGCAAGATGATCCTGAGTTATGGCACATTATTGAAGATATGGCTATGGTCGCTCAGGTTCCAATGCCAAGAGTTTATATCATTAACGATGAAAGTCCAAATGCATTTGCGACGGGACGGGACCCTCAGCATAGCTCCGTCGCGGTGACCAGTGGTTTACGAAAGAGGCTAGACCGAAGCGAATTAGAAGGTGTTCTAGGCCATGAATTATCACATATCAAGAACTACGATATTTTAGTTTCTACTATCGGTGTAGTTTTGGTAGGAGTAATTTCATTTCTTTCCGACCTAGGCTCAAATCTCATTTGGTGGGGTGGTTTAGGAAAAGATGACGATGATGACGATAATATTTTAACTATGGTCCTAAAAATCGTGTCTATTCTATTTGTTTTAATTCTAGGGCCAATTGCCGCTGCTTTAGCACAAATGGCTCTATCGCGTAATAGAGAGTTTTTAGCAGATGCTAGTTCTGTTAAATTAACACGTAATCCTCAAGGATTAATCAGAGCTTTAGAGAAGATTTCTAATAGTCAACCGATGAAAAAAGCAGATCGCTCCAGTGCTGGAATGTACATTGAAGATCCTTTTAAAAAAAGAAGTTTCAATAGTTTATTTGATACCCATCCACCTACTGAAGAACGCATAAAACGTCTTAAAAAAATGTAATAAAAAAGCACTATCAACGATAGTGCTTTTTTACTAGTTTAATTATTATTTCGCAGTATTTGTAACGTGCTTCTTAGAGCTTTTCTTTGTATGCTTTTTACTACTCTTCTTTGCACGCTTTTTTGAAACTTTTGTTTGTTTAACACTCTTCTTAGTTTCAGATGTTTGAGAAGATTCAGGCTTTGTAGGCATATCTTCAGCCTTACCTAATGCTGGGTAATACCAATCAGTACTGTCTGCATTAACAGTTGAAGTAAAAGTAGAAAACATTGCTCCAACAGATAAAAAACTTACCAAGCTAATAACAGTTTTACGTAACTTCATGAAATTTACCCCTCTATGCATTAAATTAACAATCTCTTGAACTTTCGAGATTATATTATCAATTAAAAAAAACATTTGCAATACTTCAAATATGGACTACTTTTTTATAATCCAAACCGTTATTTTTATTGATATATCAAGGGTTTAGCAGGGTACTATTTAATATTTTTTACTTTAGAAAAATACTATTATACAGGTATCTAAAAAAAATTATTTTTTTTTAGAATTTATAGATGTTATTTTAATTAAAGGTAGTTTTAGTCCAAAACATTGACTAACTATAATTTTTTATTTATTTTTTGGTTTCATTAGGGGACATGATATAGTATAAGTAGAAATATATTTTGGGGTGCCATTGGCTGAGAATATACCCATTGAACCTGATCTGATTAACATCTGCGAAGGGAAAATGTAATATTTTTGACTATTTACGGCTACTATTTTGGTAGTCTTTTTTTGGCCCCTTAGATTGGGGAATATTATGAAAAAAATTCATCTTCGAGATATTATTTTAATTGCTTTAATTGCCATTATCTTTGCACTTATTTACGTTACTAGTGATAATATCTATAATTTTCTAACATTAGTGCTCACGCCTATTGGTTATGGTCCTATGGCAAATGATATCACCATGGGGATTTGGTGTATGGCTGGACCAATAGCTGGATTTTTAGTACGTTTACCCGGAAGTGCGTTCTTAGGAGAATTTTTAGGAGCTGCTTTAGAAACCTTTATGATGGCTCAATGGGGGGTAGCCAATCTTATTTCTGGTTTAATACAAGGTATTGGAAATGAACTTGGTTTCACTTTAACTGGCTACAAAATCTATAATACTTTTACACTCTTTTTATCAGCCACAACAACTACCATAGTGACTTATATCTATGATTTTTTTAAAAATGGTTATAATCAATATCCCCTCTATAAGATGGTTATTTACTTTGGTGTACGCTGGATTTCAATGATTATCTTTTGTTGTATTTTAGTCAAATTAATTATCAATTTATTAGAAAAAGCTCATATAATCAAAAATGATCAAAATTAATCAACTTACCTTTAATTATCAAAAACATAAAAATATTTTTGAAAAACTCTCCCTTCAAATTAAGTCGGAGAGTTTTTCTCTACTAGCCGGACCTACTGGCTGTGGCAAATCTACTTTATTGAAAATCATCGCTGGTCTATATCCTCAATTTGGTGGTCATATTAGTCATGGAAAAATAGAAAACTCATTCAACCACTGGGGAATGGTATTCCAAGACCCTGATAAACAATTCACAATGAAAACACCTTATCAGGAATTTATTTTTTCTTTAGAAAATTTGCAACTAACATCACAGCAAGCACAAATACGTATTGCTTTGGCTACTAAAGAGACGAATACTCAAGATTTACTTCACCGTGATTTTTTAACTTTGTCTGGAGGAGAAAAACAACGTATTGCTTTGGCCATTATTATCGCAATGGACTCTGACCTAATTTTATTAGACGAGCCATTTGCAAACTGTGATCCACTTAACAGAAAATTTTTACTTAATTACTTAGCAAAGCTTAAAAAAGCTGGTAAAACTATTATCATTACCGACCATAATTTAAACGGCTATGAAAAAATATGTGATCAAGTATTTTTATTTAAAACGGATAAAAAAATTATCTCCTTAAGTAGTGACCAAAAACGAGCTTTCTTTCAACAACAAATTTTTCCAAAGCTTACCTTTACATTACCTCAAAATGAGAAAGCAATTTTAAACTTTAAAGATTTCTCTTTGAGTCAGGGCAATAAAATATTAATTACTAAACAAGACTTAAAAATCTTTGAGGGTCACTGCACTCTTTTAAGCGGAGTAAATGGGGCTGGAAAAACTTCTTTATTTAAAGCACTTACCAAATTAATTCCTTATAAAGGTAAAATATTTTTTAAGGGAACTGATATAACCACACTTAAACGGAAAAATTATCTTACTCATGTAGCACAAGCTTTTCAAAATCCTAATGATCAGTTTTTAATGATTACTGTTAAAGAAGAAATTGAACTCAGTCAAAAATTGAGTAAAAAATTTACTCCTGTTCAAATTCAAAAATTTTTAGCCGAATTAAAACTTGATAATCTAACAGATGAAAGTGTCTATTCTCTTTCGGGTGGTCAAAAGAAAAAATTACAAATATTACTGATGATTTTAGCTAATCCTGATATTTTATTGCTTGACGAGCCATTTGCTGGTTTAGATACTCAAAGTATTACTAAAATCAGTGATTTATTAAGAACACAATTTCTTACAAAAGATAAAACTTTAATTATAATTAGTCATCAAAGTGACCAATTAGACTTATTATGTGACTATCATCTTGTCCTTGAAAATCAACATCTTCAATATACTACCGGAGGGTTAAAGAATGAATCCCAGTCTTAAATTATTTCTTGCCTTAATTATTTCCTTGGAAATATCTCTCAAGGCCAATCTTTTGGCAAACTTAATTGTGATTATCTTTTGTATAGCCTATTTATTATTTCACCATATTAAGTTTAAAACTTTTCTATTATTGCTCTTTGTACCACTGTTAGCAGCTTTTGCAATGTTTAGTAGTATTTATTGGTTTTCTCCTAATAAAAATACTACTTATGCTTGGGTACTTTTTACTCGAATTTACGTATTTACTTTTGCTGGAGGATGTATTAGCCAAACCACAAATATTAATGAATTAATTCGTTCCTTAGAACAAAATTTTAAACTTCCTAGCAAATTTGCATATGGTCTTTTGGCAGCTTTCAATGTTATTCCTAGAATTAAAGAAGAAGTACACCGTATTCAAGTGGCAGGAGAAATGCGTGGCTTACACCTTTCATTTTGGTCACCTAGATTATATTTTAAAGCTATCCTTATGGCTCTTAATTGGGCAGATGGACTTACTCAAGGTATGATTTCACATGGTTTCCGTGAAAATAAGCCACGTAGTATTATTAAACCCATTACTTTAACAAAAAAAGATTGGTTATCTTTTTTAACAATTTTGCTAATCTTTCAACCAATCTTATTTTTAAAATAATTATTTATGATAAGGACTACCATTATTAATCATAAATGCTCGATATATTTGTTCTGTTAAAACTAAGCGCATTAGTTGATGGGGCATAGTAAATTTACCAAAACTAATCAAATCATCAGCTCGTTTATTCACAGCATCACTAGTACCTAAACTCCCACCAATTACAAAGGTAATATCTGAATGTCCATAAGTTCCTAAATTTTGAATTTCTTTAGCAAATTCCTCGCTAGTTCTTTCTTTACCTTTAATTGCAGTTACGTAAACATATTCTTTGTCTTTAATTTTACTTAAAATTCTTTCTCCTTCAATCTCCTTTACCTTTTTCATTTCAGCTGGACTTAACTTTTCAGGAGCTTTTTCATCAGGAACTTGAATTATTTTCATCTTGGCATAGCGATCCATTCTCTTCATATATTCTGCAATACCATCTTTAAAGTATTTTTCTTTTAATTTGCCTACACATACAATTTTTATATTCATGATTCCCTCACTTAATTTTATTTATTTTCCATTTTAACTTGGTGAGCTGTGAAACGTCCAGACAATAAACCGAATTTTATACCCACAATATTTAGTTACAAAATTTAGTTACATACTATAAATTGTGGTTTAACTTGTGATTTATGTATTTTTTTATTAATTAATAAAAATCACAAAAATATCATTTGTGTTTTTGTGATTACTAACCATAAATAGCCTTTATACAAATAATTTACAGACAGATCTTTATATAATAAATAACATTATAGTCATATAAAGATAGATTTATCTTCATTTTTGTAAAAGGCTTTCTTTACTAGTTATACACAATCCACAGAGTTATCCACAGAACTTTCTGCATTTGTATTCAATCAAAACACGAACTTTTATCTGTTTCACAAATTTAATATACAGAAAAAGGACTCATTTTATTTCAGTGAGTCCTTTATTTTTATTTACTCAATGTTACACTCAAATTCTTAGTTTTACCATCACGAACTACTTGAACAGTTACATGATCTCCAATCTTATGAGCATATAAGACGGTATGTAATGACGCAAGATCTTTAATAGTCTTACCATCCACCTTAGTGATGATATCTCCACTCTTCATGCCTGCTTTAGAAGCACTACTATTCTTAGTTACAGAAGCAACGTAAACACCAGATTTTACACTAGATGGCACATTCAATTGCTTCTTACTATAGTCAGTTAATTCACTAACTGAAGCTACACGAACACCTAATTGTGGTCGAGTAATTTTACCATTTTTCACTAACTCATTGATAATTGTTACAACTTCATCACTAGGAATAGCAAAACCCATTCCTTCAACACTAGTACCATCACTAGATTGTGAAAGCTTCATAGAGTTGATACCAATAACTTGTCCTGATTCATTTACCAATGGACCACCAGAGTTACCTGGGTTAATAGCCGCATCAGTTTGAATAACAGTAGCCTGGTTAGTTACTTGTCCTGAGGAATTTGTTACATCAATCGTTCTACTCTTAGCAGAAATGATACCTTGAGTAACACTAGTAGCATATTGACTACCTAATGGTGAACCAACAGCAATTACTGATTGACCTGGTTCTACATTTTTAGAATTACCAAATTGTGCAGTTTGGGTTACATATTTACCATCAATAGTTAAAACAGCTAAGTCAGTTTCCGAGTCACTACCAACTTTTGTAGCTGTGACTTTTTTACCATTGCTTAGAATAACTTGAATTTCATCACTACCAGAAACAACGTGATTATTGGTTACAATATAGCCTTTACCATTAGATTTCATATAAATAACTCCAGAACCTTCACTATAAGTTTCTAGATTTGACTTAGAGTTACTTGATGAACTTGAAGAACTTTCATCAGAGTCACCAAAAATACCAAATAAATCACTTGATGAACTAGAGCTACTTTGTCTTTTTAAATTTACTACAGAAACAACAGAATTCTTAACCGCATTGAAAGCAGCAGTCATTTGACCAGAGCTTTTACTAGTATTTTTAACTGTTGTCACAGTTGGTGCAGCAGTTTGAGCACTATTTTGGCTTACTTGACTCATCCCAGCATAAGCAATTCCACCACCTAAAAGTCCAGCAACAACACCAACAATTCCAGTCTTCAATAGAGTATTATTTTTCTTTTTGTTTTCAGTCATTTCTCTTCCCTTTCTTGCATTGGTCTATATATATAAATGCATTATTTCTCACAATATCTATCATAAAAAGCAAATTTGAAGAAATTATGAAGATTTATTTTTAAATTACTAAATTTCCACCAAGTCGGTTGGCTTACTTGGAGCGGTATCATGAATTTGAACATCTCCTGGTAATTCTGCATCCCCATTAACCAAAATATCCCAAGCAGCTTCATGAGCTTTGTACTGGGTATTATTGTGCTGAGAACGATGAGCCAAAAAGATATTCTTGGTATTAGATTTCACTACGTCAAGTAAAGTCTCACCCGCTTGCTCATTCGATAAATGACCTACATCA
Organism: Lactobacillus sp.; assembly: GCF_014803895.1. The sequence goes on from NZ_JAAVAU010000005.1 coordinate 17,960, forward strand.
GACATAATCCGCTGCTTAAGTGACCACGAGTAGGGACCACGCCGCAACATCATATCATCATAATTAAACTCTATTAAATATCCATCTGCAGCTTCAATTTGGCTTTTAACATTATTTGAAACATAACCTGTATCAGTTAAACAAGCAAATCTCTTTCCTCCACTAGCAAAAACATAATATTGTGGTTCAGCTGCATCATGACTAGTAGCAAAGCTTGTTACTTCCAAATCACCAAAAATTTTTGTCTTTCCCGATTCAAAAGTATTAATTTGATCTATTGGCAATTGTCCAATTTTATTACTATCAATCAAATATTGCCAAGTCCCTGCATTTGCAAAGGCATTAATTTGAGAATAACGTCGCATCAAAACTCCTAAGCCACCTGAATGATCTGTATGATCATGACTTAAAAAAACCATATCAATATCTTTGATATCCACACCAACATTGGATAAAAGAGTTTTAGTTTTTTTACCAGATATTCCAGCATCCATTAATACATTATGTTGCGGAGTTTGAATTAAAGTTATATTCCCCGAGGATCCACTCGCTAATACAGATACTTTCACAAAAATCACCCCTTAATCCTTAACTTCATCATCATTTTTTTCTTCAGAGGTAGTCTGTGGTTGAATAATTGTACTAGTAAAAGCATTTACACGTTTTACAGTCACTGTCTTTGAAGTATTATTTTCTATAGCTACTAACCATGACGGTAAAAAAATCACGCTTCCTCGAACTTGAGTTAGTTTAGTATAACCATATTTGATCCAAATCACTTTAGAATTATTCGGCAATTCACTGTAAGTATAAAGAGAATTAATTGCTTCTTTAGCACTAATAGTCGTTTGACGTTCTCTTACTGTAGAAACTTTATCAGTATAACGCTGGTAATAAGAGACAATTTTATTATCCTTTACCGTAATATGTAATCGTGCTCTCGTTGAATAAATTAAGCCATACGGCGTTTTTTGTAAGAAAATATAATCATTATTTTCAGATAACTCTGGTGAATAAACATATTCATCACCTTTATAAACATTTTTAGCATTGTTTTTAAAATTATTTAAATCTTTGATAGCTTTTTTCTTATCTGAACTAATTGCTACTGGATTATTAAGTGTTGCACTTACACTACTTTCGGTACTTGATGTTGTCACCGTCATCTGATCACCAACTTGACTTTGGGCTTTATTAATCCAAGTTTTATCAACTTTTGCAGCTAAATAATAACCATCCGATTCTTTATTACTAACATGAGGAATTTTAATATTATCCGCAGCCATTTCTTGTTGTAAATTATCTCCACTCGTAGTAGTCGTATTACTAGAAAGTAACGTAGGAATTTGGATAATTTCTATTCCTAGAAAAATATTAATTCCAATAAAAACAATTAGAAATATCCATTGGATTCGTTTAAAGTCCATCCTCTAATCCCTCCTTAGACTCTGATTTAGCCTGAGCACTTGAACCATTAAGAGGTGAAGCATCAATCCACTCTTTTAGTGACCGCCACTTTCCTTTAATTTTGGCATAATACGTTGGTTTTAAGTCCACTAATCGAGAACTGCTGTCACTATCAGCTTTTACAGTATAACCAACAATTATTCGACTGATATCTTTTTTGGCATAGCCGCTTTCAATCAAACTATTAAGCGCAACTTTAGTTGCTGGTAATGTAGTTTTTGAACCATTACTTGGAATTGGAATTTGCAAGTTTAAACTATTGAAGTTAATTTTCAAGCCACTTTTAGCAAACTTAATTTGGGCTCGTGTATTATAATTTCCTGGGAAAAAGACAGGATATTCTTCCACAAAGCTTTGATAAATCATTGTGTTGTTATCTGCATCAAAAAAGTGCAAATCTGGTTCACTTAAGCCAATTTTTCTAATATAAGATAAACTACTGCTTAGTTTTTTAGTAACTGATGTTGGTAGTTTATTTTCATTATAATTTACGTATTCATAATTATGACTCTTTTTAGCCGCAATTAATCGTTCATAAACTCCATTAGAATAAGTTATTGATGCTGAACTATTACGTTGATTAATTGAACCTGTTCCAAGTAAACGATAAACAAAGTATGAATCCGATTCTTGATCAGTCAAATAGCTATAATTAGGTAATTGTGTTTCTTTTTCATAAAAAGGTAAATAAGCATCACTTAATCGATGTAAGGCAACTGGAACTTGAGATTTAGCTTTCCTAATCTGCTTATAAAATTTATCAAATTTAACTTTACCTATTGCTACTTTATATACTGTATAATCTTTGTCATTTCCTAAGTAAAGGTATTTCTCAGTGGTATCGACCGGCACAAAAATACGATTGAACTCACCATTATTCGCTTTTTTTAGCTTAGTAAGAAAAAGCGAAATAGTAATTTGATCTGGGTAAGTAAGCTGAATATAACTTTGATTTTTAAGTAAATTATTATAATAAGTTTTATCTTTAGTTACTTTAATAGGTGTATTTTTTTCTAATGGTTGAGTCATCTTAGAAAACTGCAAGGGCAAATTTACTTGGCCTGCATAAACTTGATACAGTTGACTATTACGATAGTAAAAAAGTTTTGTAGGTATATAAATTTCACGTAAAGATTTTTGCCCTACATCTTTTTTGGTGGGAGACTGATTAGATGTTTGTTCAATTCGAGAAAAACGCGAATCAGATCCCCAAATATATGCTGATAATCCTATTGAAGTAAGTACCATTAGAATCAAACCAACAGTAAGACAAATATTACCTAGCTTATGTTTAAATTTCATCCCAACTAGCTCCTTCCTCAGATATTGGTTCAAACGGTAAGGAAATATAGAAGGTTGACCCCTTACCCTCTGCACTATCAGCCCAGATTCGACCATGGTGTTCTTCTACAATTTCTTTAGAAATTGCTAACCCTAATCCAGTTCCTCCTTGCTTACGAGAACGGGCTTTATCAACACGGTAGAAGCGATCAAAAATTTTATTTAAATCTTTTCTTGGGATACCTAATCCCTGATCGGAAATACTTAAAATGATGTGCTTATGTGATTGTAATAAGCGTACTGTAATCACTCCACCATCTGGTGAATACTTGATAGCATTATTCATAATATTATCAATTACTTGCATCATCTTATCAGTATCTATTTCTACCCATAGATCCTGCTTCGTAAATTCTCGCTTAATAGAATACTTCTTTACCTTATTTTTATTCTTTTCAGCATCATTTTTAATCATCATGTCAAAACGATTTAGAATATGATTAACAAAGTCAGTAATATTAACCCATTCAAGATCCATTTTAGCTACACCACGATCCATTCGTGATAAATTTAATAAATCATTGATCATTCGAATCATACGTTCTGTTTCATCCTGAACAACCCCTAAAAATTGAGGTGCAATATTGGGATCCTGCCAAGCCCCATCATTTAAGGCTTCCACATAAGCTCGCATACTTGTGAGTGGCGTTCTCAATTCGTGTGACACATTAGAAACAAATTGTTGCTGCTCACGTTCATTTTTCTGTTGTTCAGTAATATCATGTAACACACACACAAGCCCAGATACAAAGCCAGTAATTCTTTGAATCAACGAAAAGTTAGCATGTAAAATCATCTCGTCATGCGTACCGACATTCACCGGTACAATTAATTCTTGTTGAGTACTCATTAAGTCTTGAATCGTTACATCTTCTAGACCTAATAACTTCGTTATTGGACGGCCAATAACCTCATCTTCTTTTTTACCTAAAAAATCTAAGGCCGTTTCATTGATAATTGTAATATTACCGTGACGATCAGTAGCAATAACACCATCAGTCATGTGTGTTAATACATTATCTAATCGTCGCCTCTCACCATCAGAAATTTCTTGAGTACGTTCTATTCTTACTGATAACGTATTAAATGCTTTAGCCAACTGCCCTAACTCATCATCAGCATAAATATTCACGTGTCCTGAGTAATCCCCATCCGAAATCCTAATCGCTTGCCCAGTCATTTCCTCAATTGGTCTCGTTATTGCCCGAGAAATAAATATCGAAACAACAGCTCCTAAAAGCGCAGCAATCAATGAAGCAGTTAAAAACATTATCGATATATTACGAATATTGTTAAAAACACTCTGCATACTAGCACGAATAGAAATTGCACCAATGGTAGTATTAGTTCCATTTCCTAAAGTAAGTGGCGTTACCTGTACCATGTAATTACCATTATCATTAACAACTTTAGAAACTTGGCGCCCACTAGAAATTACTTTTTTAATATCAGAACTTGTATCGCGTTGACCTACTCGAGCTTGATCATTAACATTTGAAACTGCTCGAATAACACCTTTATTATCAACAATTGTAATTTGATTAATTGCATCATTACTGTAATTAGCCACAATTTTATTTAATTGTCGATTAGCACTTTGGGTGTTTGTTCGACTTAATTGCTCAGAAATTTGATTAGTAATAATATTTGGTATCTGAATAGATGTTTCAAAATTTCGAATCGAACTTTGTTCTAATTGCCTTGTAAAATAAGCACCAACAATTTCAATTGTTGCTAACAAAAGCAACATAAAGATCAATGCAATTTTAAAATTAATTGATGTAAAAATTCTCTTTATCTTTTTCACATTACTTACCCATACAAAATAAGGCCACTTCACGGTGGCCTTTCATTTACTCATCAGATGGATCTTTGACGTAGTATCCAACACCACGTCTCGTTACCAAAATAGTTGGTGAAGATGGATTATCTTCAATCTTTTCGCGTAAACGTCTCACTGTCACATCAACAGTTCTTACGTCACCAAAATAATCATAACCCCAAACAGTTTGAAGCAAGTGCTCACGAGTCATCACTTGTCCCATATGCTGGGCCAAATAATGTAGCAATTCAAATTCACGGTGTGTTAATTCAATTTTTTCACCATTCTTTTCTACAATATAAGCCTCTGGCATAATAACTAAATTACCAATTGAGATATTTTTATTTTCTTCATCATCATTAGCTTTTTGGCTAATATCACGACGACGTAAATTAGCTTTTACACGTGCTACCAATTCTCGATTAGAAAAAGGCTTAGTTACATAATCATCGGCACCCATCTCAAGCCCTAAAACTTTATCGATTTCAGTGTCTTTAGCTGTCACCATAATAATTGGCATATCGTGAGTTTTTCGTACCTCACGTGCTACTTCCAAGCCATCTTTTTTGGGTAGCATCAAATCTAAAATCATTAAATCTGGATTATATTCGTCTACTTTTTCAACAGCCTCTTCACCATCATAAGCTGTCTCAACATCATATCCTTCTTTAGTAAGGTTAAACTTAATGATATCCGAGATTGGTTTCTCATCATCTACCACTAAAATCTTTTTCGGCATAGGGTTTCCTCCTCATAATAATATCTTTATTATACTGTTTTTCAGGCTTGTTTTAAATTATTGCAAAAAAATTGTAAAAAAACTCTTGCATTTTTTATACTTAGCTGGCATAATATTATTTGTTGGTTGTCCAATGGGTGGTTAGCTCAGCTGGCAGAGCAACGGACTCTTAATCCGTGGGTCCAGGGTTCGATCCCCTGACCACCCATAATTATAAAGCATCGCTTCTGCGGTGCTTTTTTTATTTTTTAATCTTTAAACTTTTTCAAAAAAGTTTAAATTTATCCTTGCATTTTTTATACTTAGCTGGCATAATATTATTTGTTGGTTGTCCAACGGGTGGTTAGCTCAGCTGGCAGAGCAACGGACTCTTAATCCGTGGGTCCAGGGTTCGATCCCCTGACCACCCATAATTATAAAGCATCGCTTCTGCGGTGCTTTTTTTGTGCTTTCATATACCTATTTTTAATACCTTATAAAGAATTTTTATATCAACGTAAAAAATTTTCAAAGTCTTTTATATCTATCTAGAAATTATTACTCCTACTATTTAAGCTAGAGTGCGAATAAAAAATTTGGAGGAAATAATTTTGAAAAAGAAAACTTTATTTGGTGTCCTAGGAATTTTGGTAGTTTTATTTATACTTGGCATCTCCGGATTTAGTTATATTCGTAGTACTACCAATAATATTTCTAGCAACCACTCTGCCCAAGATGAAAAAAGAATCGCAGAGGGTAAACCAATCTCAATCCTTTTACTAGGTACGGACGATGGAGCTCTTGGTCGTAAAGCAAGTACTACTGGCAATACTGATACTATGGAATTAATGACAGTTAATCCACAAACCAAAAAAGTGACGATTACTGCTATTCCTCGTGATACTTTAGTAAAAGTTAGTACCAATGAAGGACCCGACTATGTAAAAATCAACGCTGCTTATGCCCTAGGTGGTGCAAAATTAGCTGAAAAACAAGTGAGCGAATTATTGGATGTTCCTGTCCAATATTATGCCTTAGTAAATATGGGCATGCTGGAAAAAGTCGTTAATGCAGTTAATGGCGTTGAAGTAAATAATCCCTTTAAATTTACCTTTGAAGGTCATACCTACCCTAAAGGAAAGCAATATTTAAATGGTACGCAAGCTTTAGGCTATGCTCGCATGCGCTACGACGATCCGGATAATGATTATGGTCGGCAAAAACGTGGTCAACAAATCTTAATGAATGCTTTTGAAAAATTCCAAAAAACAGGCAATTTAATTACTGCTACCAAACTTGTCAACGCAGTCAAAGGTAATATCAAAACTGACATTCCTTTAGATAATTTTGCAGCTTTATACAATAATTATGTTAAAAATCTCACTACTATCCAAAACTATGGCCTTCGTGGTAAAAATGCCAAAATTAGCGGGCTAGATTTTCAAATTGCTACTAGCGAGCAAATTAACCAAGCTTCAAAAAATATTCGTGAAGCTCTAGGTCTAAAACCAGTTAATGTGGTTAATAATGAAACTAAATTAGTCAATATGCAAACCAGTTGGAACGGTACTACTAACATAGATTTCACTTTACCCAATACAGATGCTTACCAAACAGTCGAAAAAACGATCACTAAATAATTTTTAGGTTAATATTCATAGTTTTTTCAACCTAATTAGTTATACTGAAAGAGAATACAAAATTGTAATTAGGAGGTTTATTGTGAAAGTTATTATTATCGGTTGTACTCACGCAGGCACGATTACTGCAAATCAAATTTTAAGTACTCATCCAGATACCGAAGTTACTATCTATGAAAAGAACGACAACGTATCTTTCTTATCATGTGGGATTGCAACTTACTTGGGTGGCGAAACTAAGAATATTGACGACATGTTTTACTCAAGCCCTGAACTTTTAAGTAAAATTGGCGCTAGTGTAAAACTTGAACACGAAGTAACAAGTGTTGACTTAGCTAACAAATCCATTAAAGTTAAAGATTTAACCTCAGGTAAAGAAACTGAAGACCACTACGACAAGTTAGTTGTAACTACCGGTTCATGGCCTATCATACCTAATTTACCAGGTATCCATAGTAAGAATGTTTACTTGTGTAAAAACTATAATCACGCTAAAAAACTCTTTGAAGTTGCTAAAGATGCCAAAAATATCGTTGTTATCGGTGGGGGCTACATTGGTATAGAATTAGTTGAAGCTTACAGCAAAAATGGCAAGAACGTTACTTTAATCGATGCTCAAGATAGAATGCTCAGCAAATATTATGACAAACGCTATACCGATGAAGTAAGCAAAGATTTTGAAAAACATGGCGTAACAATGGCCTTTAACGAAATGGTAGCTAGTTTTGAAGAAAACGAAAACGGCATTACCATTAAAACTGATAAAAATACCTATAATGCTGATATCGCCATTTTATGTATTGGTTTCAGACCAAATACTGCTCTCTTCAAAGATCAACTTGAATTTAATAAAGATGGCTCAATCAAGACTAATGCCTATATGCAAACTTCTAATCCAGATGTTTATGGTGCAGGGGATGCAGTTGCAGTTCACTTTAACCCTACGAATAAAGAAGCCTATGTACCACTTGCAACTAATGCAATTAGACAAGGTACTTTAGTAGGAATTAATATTTTTGGTAATCATCAAGCTTATATGGGAACTCAATCAACTTCTGGTCTTAAACTTTATGACACTACACTCTCTTCAACAGGAATGACTTTAGATGCCGCATTAAAGGCTGGTTTTGATGCCGATAGTGTAACTTTTGAAGATAATTATCGTCCTGAATTTATGCCTAACGATACACCAATTTTAGGTACAGTAGTATGGAATAAGAGTAACAACGAGATCCTCGGTGCACAATTTATGAGCAAATACGACATTTCTATGTATGCCAATGCAGTGTCTGTAATGATCCAAAATCATAATACCATTAACTTTATGGCGATGGTTGATATGCTCTTTCAGCCTAACTTTGACCGTCCTTTTAACTTCATTAACTTACTTGGTCAACAAGCTGTAGCACAAGCTACTAAATAACATTTCTATGATTACTCAAGCGTTGTTTTATTAACAACGCTTTTTTCTTTTTGTACTATGTTTAGCTTAAGAATTCCTTTATAATTATGATATTATGCATAAACAAAAAATATATTATTACCACAAATTGACCGATGATTTGGTAGAAAGTGATAATCAAAATTTTTCACTGAATGATAACTATCAAATTATTAATCAAAATTTCCCTAATAAAATTGTTCGCACATTAGCAGGTAGTTTTGCTTATCTTTTAAGTTATGGAATATTACACGTTAAAGTAGTTGGAAAAGAAAAATTAGTACCTTATAAACACAAGGGATATTTTGTTTTTGCTAACCATACCCAACCAATTAATGACGCTTTTATGCCATTAACGCTTTTAGGAATTCAAGATTATTATGCTCTCGCTAGCCAATCTAACTGGGGAATCCCTTTTATTGGAAAATATTTACTTCCATACGGTGGTCTGCCAGTTGGCAAAGACCTAAAACAAAACGTTAGTCTACTTAAAGCTATTAAATTGCTTATTAAGCAAAATAAACACATCGTCATCTACCCAGAAGCACACGTTTGGCCATACTACACTAAAATTCGTCCTTTTCCCACAACAAGTATGAATTTTCCAGTTACTTTCAAGACTCCTTCTTTTACAATGACTACTACTTATCAAAAAAGAAAGCATTCCACAAAGCCTAAAATTATTGTTTATATCGATGGTCCCTTTTTCACCGATGAAAAATTACCTAAAAAGCAACAACAAATGCAGTTACATGAAAAAATCTACCAACAACTAAAACAAAGAGCTGCTACCAGCAACTGCAGCTTGTATCACTATCAGAAAAAATAATGGGAAGTTATTTATCATGAATATTTTATTTTGTGGCGATTCACACGCTGAAGATGGTGTCTTAATTACAACACTTTCACTCTTAAAACATGTTAAAGAGATACATATCTACGTTTTAACTATGGTTACAGCTAACGATAATAAGCAGTTTTATCCTTTTAGCTCTCAAGCAATTAACCTCATTGAAAAAATCATTCAAAGAAAAAATCCTAAAAATACAATTAAACTTTTTGATATCACTGACCTTTATGAAGCGCAAGCTCCTAAGGTTAATCAAAATACCCGCTTCACGCCTTATGCAATGCTGCGCCTTTTTGCAGATCAGATTCCAGAAATACCTGACCGAATTCTTTACCTAGATGATGATATTATTATAAGGAAGAATATCGATTCTTTTTATAATCAAAATCTTCATGATACAGAATTAGTAGGAATATTGGATTATTATGGCCGTTGGTTCTTCCACAATCGTTTAAGACCATTTGATTATATTAATTCTGGGGTCTTACTCTTAAATATGAAAGAGATAAAAAAGACAAACCTTTTTGCTCGTGTCCGTAAGCTAATGCAAACCAAAAAAATGTTTTTACCAGATCAAACAGCTATTAATAAATTAGCTAAAAAGAAGAAATATGCTCCTCGTAAGTATAATGAGCAAAGAAAACTTCATTCTAATACTGTAATCCAGCACTTCACTACAAGCTTTAGATTTTTTCCAATTATTCATACCTTAACTGTAAAACCTTGGCAAGTTGATAAAATTCATAGTATCTTAAAGATTCACGATTATGATGATATTTTAAATGAATACTTGAAGTTACAACCTTTATTAAAAAAGAAAGATTAAATATGCAAACTATTCCAGTATTTTATACCATTAGTGACAACTTCACTCAATATGCGGCAGTATCATTAAATTCTCTTGTTAAAAGAGTCAGTTCTAAAAATAATTATATTATTACCTTTTTGCATCAAGATTTAACTTCTGATAGCATGGCAAATTTAAAAACATTTGAAAAAGAAAATGTAAAAATTGAATTCAAGCATATCGATGATAAATTAGTTAAACCTATAAAGAATACCGAAGGCAATTATCTTAGAGCTGACTTTTTTACAATGTCAATTTTTTACCGTTTATTTATCCCAGATTTATTCCCTCAATATGACAAGGGGATCTATCTTGATGCTGATACGGTTGTTAATGATGATATTGCTAACTTGTACAACATTGACCTAGAAGAAAATTATTTTGGTGCGTGTGCTGATTTATCAGTCCGCTTTATACCAATCATGCAAAAGTATATTAAAGAGTGTCAAGGTATTTTTCCACCAGAAAAATATATTAATTCCGGTGTTCTTTTGCTTGATATGAAAGCTTTTAGAGATAAAAAGTTTTCTGATAGATTCTACTATTTAATTAACAAATATAATGTCCCAACAATTGAACCAGATCAATCATATCTAAACGAGATATGTGAAGACAAAATTAAATATCTTGATCCCAGTTGGGATGCAATGCCTAATGAAAATATGGAACCCATTAAAAATCCACACTTAGTGCACTACAATCTTTTCTTCAAGCCTTGGCATTTTCCAGATGTTCAATATCAGGAATACTTCTGGAACAGTGCAAAAGAAACGATGTACTATCAACAATTAAAAGATGAACTTAATAATTTCACCGACAAAGATCGAGCTAATGCCCGTAAAGGACTAAAACATATGCTTGGTAAAATTGATAGCATCAGAAACAGCCCTAACAGTTGGTTCCATATTAAAGAACAAGGAGAGCGGGTTAAACTATGATAATTGGTGGAGACAGATTTAAAGTAATTGAAAATATTAAAAAAAATATTCAAAATAAAGCTTTTCATGCTAAAGCCGAAATTGGCGATCCCATTTTAAGCCAAGAAAAAAGCAAACAATTAGTAGAACATTTTTGGAAAGATAGTAAAAAATATTCCCATAAACTAGTAAATCTTTTTACTCGCGGGGCTTTTGACTTAGGAGCTCTTATCCTTACTTTAGGAGATAAGATTGATTCTACAAAGAACATTAAACATATCCCTAGTGCGATTATAACCTCCAACCATTATAATCAATTTGATAGCTTACCAATTAAAAAATTAGCCCTAAAAGCACATAAGCGTCTTTTTATTATCGTAGAAGATACTAATCTACTTTTACCAGGATGGATTGGGTTCATGATGAAAAATATCGATAGTATTCCCTTAAGTAATAGCGTACGATATCTAGGACGTGAATTTCCAAAACATTTATCAAATGCTTTTGCCAAAAAAAGCTGGGTTCTTATTTATCCTGAACAAGAGATGTGGTTCAATTATCGTAAACCACGCCCTGTTCAAAAGGGAGCCTACTACTACGCTGCAAAATTAAATGTACCTATTATTTCCTGCTTTGTGGAACTTCAAGATAAATCAAGTTATGAAAAAAATCATCCTGAATTCCATAAAACTCGTCGTATTCTCCACGTTTTGCCTACAATTTATCCAGACCCTAATTTAAGTGTTGACGAAAATGCACGTAGAATGCGCGATATTGATTATTCACAAAAGAAAAAAGCTTATGAACAAGCATACAATAAAAAGCTTGACTATACTTTTTCTTACGATGATATCGCTGGATTTATTCCTAAAAACAGATAAAAAGTGTATCCCTAAAATTGGGATACACTTTTTTAGTCCTTATCATTATTTGTATCTTTTTCTACCTTAATTACTTCTTTAGTTATAGCATTAATTTCTACTTCAGTTTCAGTAGAGTTATTCAATAATTCTACTGACCAAATCCATTTTCCATCTTCTTTTTCTAATTTACTTTCTACCACCGTTCCACTAGCATTCTTTTGTGCAATTTCAATTGCTTCTGTTGCCTTAATTACATTGCTAGAAACACTAGTATATCTTTCTTTTTTACTTTTATCACCATGTCTTGAATCTTTATCTTTTAATTTATCCTTTTTAGTACTTAAAACTTTCTTACTTGCGGCATCAATCTCTACCTTAGTTTTATTAGAACCATCTACTAATTCTACATTCCAAATAGCTTTGCCATCTTCAGTTTCTAAAGTCCATTCAACTGCAGTTCCACTAGCATTTTTTTGTGCAATTTCACTAGCTTCATCGCGACTGATTAACTTACTTAAATCTAAGGCCACATTTTTATCATCTTTATCTAAATTTTCACTTCTTGAAGTTAAAACCTTACCCGTTTCTGCATCTACATCTACACGGTATTCTTTACTTGAGTCAAATCCTTCAATAGTATAAACATAAGTACCACGGTGAGCTTCTAATTCAATTGACTCAATTGATTTATTACCATATTTTTCAGTAAACTTTTCAATAGCTTGTTGTTGAGTAATTTTAATCTTAGAAGTACTTACTTTACTTTTAGTAACTTGAGTAGAACTATCTGATGCATTAACATAGTTATTCGCTACTACAGTTGTACCTCCAACAGCTAATCCTAAAACTGCAGCGGCAAGTGATAGTTTCTTTAAATTAATAGTTTTCATAAATTAATCCTTCTTTCGTCTAAACATTTATCTCGTTCAATTTATATATTTAGTTTACGAAAAAAGTAGCTTTTAAAAACCAAAATTAGATGTAAATCAAATGAAGATTTCTTCATTTTTAATCTCTAAAAAAATAACACCCTCTAACTCAAGGGTGTTATTTTGTCTAGTTATCTTTCTCTACACTAATTACCTTTTTGGTTAATGTATTAATTTCTACTTCAGTACCGTTAACAAATTCTACTACCCAAACAGATTTACCATTTTCTTTTTCTAAAGTCCATTTCACAGCCTTACCACTTGCATGCTTTTTTGCAATCTTAGTCGCACTAGACCGACTAATTGCCTTCTTTAAATTAACCGCACTCTTGTGATCGGTAGTATCTAATTTTTCACTCTTTGAGCTAATAATTTTACCCGTTTTAGCATTAATCTTAACTTCATATTCTTTAGTTTTATCAAAGCCATCAACGATATAAACATATTTATTTCCACTTGGCTTCAAACTAATTGATTCAATAGATTTATTACCAAACTTTTGAGTAAATTTCTTTACAGCCTGAGTTCTAGTAAGTTTTATTTGGGAAGTACTTGTGGCTGCTTGGACAATTGTAGTTCCAGACGTACTTTTTAAACTTCCAATTGTAATTGCACTTCCACCTACTGCTAAACCTAAAATTGCTACAGTTGCAGATAATTTCTTGTTAATATTCTTGAACATAATTCTTTATACCTCTTTTTATATTCTAATTCGTCTCACTTAATTTCTATATTTATTATACGAGGAAACTAACTTTTAAAAGTCAAAATTATATATAGATTAAATGAAGATTTCTTCATTTTTCGTAAGGAAGATAAATAGTAAAGATCATGCCGTTAGGGTGATTGGCGCTAAGTTTGATTTGTCCATGATATTCATCTACTACTTTTTTTACAATTGCTAACCCTAAACCAGTACCCGAAATTTTATTAGAATGTGCTTGATCCTCACGGAAAAAACGATCAAAAATTTTATTATAATTTTCTTTTTTAATACCTTGCCCTTCGTCTTTTACCTTCAAGACTAAACCTTTATTTTTAGATTTTAAACTTAAAAATATTGGTGTACCTTTTTGAGAATATTTTGCTGCATTTTCTAATAAATTATGGATTAAATGACGAAAATCAGTTAATTTAATTGCATAAAATAACTCATTAGGCGACTTCAATTGGACGTGACGATGAAATTCTTGCCATATTAATTCACATTCATTCTTTATTACTCCTACTAAATCAATTTTTTCAATTGCTGCAGATTTCCCTTGTCCTCGCCCTAACTCAAGCAATTCATTAACTAATTCCTGCATTCTCAAGGATTCTGAATCAATATACTCAAGTGACTTATCTATAATTTCAGGATTACTTTTTCCTCGCCTTTTAATAAGACCTACATGGCCTCGAATAGCTGCTATAGGTGTTTTTAATTCATGCGAAGCATCTGTTACAAATTGATGTTCTCTTTGCATTGCTTGGTATTGCGAATCCAGCAAACTATTAAAAGATTGAGCCAGATGTTTAATTTCTACTGGTTGCTGAGGAACTGAAATAGTTTTATTTTGACTTTTATTATTATTTTGAATTTGAAGAATTTCATGATCCATTTTTTCTAAAGAAAAACTCCACTTTTTAGCAAATCTTCTTATCAGAGGAATACAAAGCAAAATGGCTCCTAAATTCAAAACAATCATTGTAATGAGTAACTGAATAACAAGCTGAAAGAGACCATCAACATTTAAGGCAACTGTTACCTTATATCCCCATACATTAGACTGTTCTAAATAATAAACACTCCTTGAGGCAAAAAAAACATTATTGTAATGACGACTGGTATCTACTTTTTTAAAAAGTTTGTCCCCATCCTCAGAATAAAAAGTTTTTTCTTTGGGCGTCACAATTTTAATTGCATCATCATCCTGACGGGCAATATAGGCATCTAACAAAGTATCCCATTTAATATTATCGTGATCGTGATGTCCACGCTCTTCAACATTATCTTTAACATTTTCAATTAATTCATGAGCTTGCTTTTGGGCAGTTTGATAAACAAAAATCGTTGAAATAATAACAAATGCTAAATTTACAATAAACAAAATTGCGATAAATAATTTTAAAAACAAACTTGTTAATTGCTGAGCAGTGGTCCTAGTTTTTTTAGTCATCCAAATCAAGCTTTCTTAGACAATAACCGTAGCCACGAATAGTTTTTATTAAATCACGGTATAATCCGAGTTTATTTCTTAAGGTTCTAATATAAACATCAACAGTATTAGTTTGTCCCACAAAGTCATACCCCCAGACTACATCTAACAATTCATCCCTACTTTTAACTTTTTCTGGATCTTTCATCAACTCTGCCATTAAAGCAAACTCTTTGGGAGTAAGATAGATATTTTCCTCCCCACATTCAAACTTATGATTAACCAAATCAAGCTTTAATACACTAAACCTCAAAACATTTGTAACCGTATTTTCACGTTTCTTCTCTTTTTCAAGACGACGCAAAACTACTCGAATTCGTGCAAATAATTCCTCTATTTCAAAAGGCTTAGTCATATAATCATCTAATCCTTGATCAAGCGCATTACTGATATCACTCGCCTGATTTTTAGCCGTCAACATGATAATCGGTACATCACTTTTTTTACGAATTCTTCTCAATACCGTTAAACCATCGTATACAGGTAACATCCAGTCAAGTAAGATAAGAGTTGGTTTGTCTTTCTCAAACATTTCTAAAGCTTCTTGACCATTTTGGGCCCAAATTACTTGATAACCTTCTAATTCCAATTCAGTTTGTATAAAACTTGCTAAGCTTTCTTCATCTTCTACTAATAAAATCTTGATATTATCCATAAGTTAGTCCTTTAGTAATTATTATTATCTTAACTATACTAAAAAAGCAGCCCGAAGGGACTGCTAATTATTTAACTTTTAATTATCATGCTCGCTAGTAAGGACCTTCTTATTAATTGCATCAATCTTAACCTCAGTCCTGTGGATGCCAGATTCAACAGTAATATCCCACTCTGGACGACCAGTATTTTCATCCATTTCAAGATCCCATTCAATAGCACTACCACTGCCAACATGCTTTTCAGCAAGTTTACCCGCTTCAGAACGGCTAATTACTTTAGAAAGATCCAAGCCTTTTTGATTATGTTCATCTGAATCTAAGGCTTCAGACTTAGAATTAATTTCCTTACCAGTTACAGCGTCAATTGTTAGTTCATGTTCCTTCTTGGAATCAAAACCATCGATTGAATAGACATAAGCTGAACCACTAAGTTTTAAATCAATGCTCTTTATTTTACTATCGGCAAACTTCTTATTAAACATATCAACTGCCTCAGATTGGCTCACTTTAATAGTAGCACTTTCTTTTTTAGCAGTTGATTCATTTACTGAAGAGGACGAGGAGGAACTTGAACTACTACTTTCTGAACTAGATTTACTTGAGTTAGATTTTGTAGATGATTGGCTAGAAGTTGAATTAGTGTTATTAGAACTACATGCCACAGTTCCCATAACCAAAGCAGCCCCAAGAGCTACCCCACTTAAAAGTTTTACCCACTTTGTATTTTTAGACATTATATTTCCTTTCTAAAACACTTTTATGCAGCATTTAACCGCTTTCGTAAGTTATAATATTATTGTAATATTAATTATTAGCAGGTGCTATTTTTAAGATTCTGGAGGAAAATATGAATACACCACAACAAAGAAATACTTTTTGGATAATCGCATTAATTTTAATCATTCTGAGTATTTTTGTACCTAACTACTCATCTTGGTATTTTCCAGTTAATTTAGTAACTCTTGTAGTTATCTACATTTACTACTTTATAATGATTAAAAGTCAGCAATATGGTTGGGCAATCTTTGAAGCTGCAATATCTGCTATTTGGTTTGATAGCTATTTCAAAGCACCATTTGGTTCACCAAAAACTATTGCTATGTTCTTTGGTATCGTAGGAGTTATCTTAATGGTCATTGCCATTATTTTAGATATTCAACAACATCGCCAAGAAAAAATGTAAAAGAAAAACTACTACTAAACAGTTAAAATGTTCGGTAGTAGTTTTTTAGTTTATTCGCCTTTAAATTTTCCGTCTTCAACTTCACGAATAAAATCAGCCAAGTGCTTATAATACACATCCGGGTTATCAACCATATGGTGGTGACCACCATCAGGAGTAGTAACTAAACGTGAATTTGGAATTTCTTTCTGCATAGTCTTTGCAGTAGAAATTGGCATAGTTTCATTTTCACCAAAAGTAAGTAAAGTTGGAACCTTAATGTTCTTTAATTTGTCTCTAAAATGCCAATCCTTCAATTTACCGGTAATTACAAATTCGTTATCACCTTGGAAAGCATTATAAACTGCACTACCACCAATATCCTTTAAGTGGTAAAGCTTAGAAGGTTGTTTTCTATCAACAAAGTTAATATTCAAAATTTGAACATCATCCTGATAGCGTTGATTATCATAGTCGCCTTTTTCTTCACATTCGTGCATAAAATCAATTTCAGTTTGAGGAAGCACCTCTTGTCTTCTTCTATTAACTGCATCAACATATTCATCAATTTCATCGACCATTGAAGAAATAATAGCACCCTTAAGATGTTGCCCATACTTAACAGCATATTCTTGAACCAAAAGTCCACCCCAGCTTTGACCAATTAAATATATATTATCTAAGCCAAGCTTTTCACGAACTTCATCAACTTCATCTAAGAAATATTCATAAGTTAAGTACTTTTTGGCCACTTCAGGATCAGAATAATCAGGTTGATCAGAATATAACGAACCAAGTTGATCATACATTGTAACCTGTACATTCAAACCTTGCTTCTTCAATTGCTCAGCAGCATCTTCCCAGTATTCGTGATTACCACCTGGTCCACCATGAAGAGCTAATAAATGAATATCACCTTCACCTTGAGTATTAGTCCATAAGTGATAGCCATTGTCTAAAGTAATAATTTTACTACCTGTCTTCATTAAAAAACTCCTTTATAATTGTTAGATATTAATATTCTATCTCAAATATATCTAAAAGAAAAAAGTCCGAGCTTTTAACTCGAACTAATTTTCATAACTAATCGCTAAATTTTACGAATTTATTAATATCCATTCTACCAAGCTTAAATTGGTTAACACGATCATCATCTGGATAGCCTAAAGCAATTCCCATAAAAATCTTTTCATTTTTAGGAATATCAATATGTTTTCTAATTGTATCAGGAAAACGAACAATTTCATAAGCCGGAACTGTACCAATTCCCTTATCAGTTGCTGCTAAAATCAAGTTTTGAGCAAACGAACCAATGTCATAGTACTTGTAAGGAGTTGCTTTTTCATCACTGGTGAAGTAAATCAAAGCTTGAGCATTATATAAGTATCTTTGTTTCTCAGCAAAAAAGCTAAAGTCTCCCTTAGTAAAGTCAGCTAATTCTTTAGTAAAATTAGCAACATTTTCATCTTCTTGTTTAGTCCAGTCATCTTCAACAGTTGGCTTAACATCAGTCCAGGAAATAGTTCCCTTATCAGCTAACTCCAAATGGTCCTTCTTAATTCCTTCAAGGGTCTTACCTGTTGCAACATAAACCTTCCAAGGTTGAGAATTTTCCCAAGATGGGGCATGACTAGCAGTCTTCAAAATATCTTCTAAATCTTCTTTAGAAATTTGTTTATCTGAAAATTCACGTGTAGAATGACGCTTTTCAATTAAATCTTTAAATTCCATAATCTACCTTCTTTGTTATTACTTAAACTCAAGCTTATTATAGTTGTTTCCAGATATTGAAAGCAAATTTTGAAATCATATTTTTCCAGCTTTTCTTCGCCAAATATGCAGAATAACACTAATTCCTAAACCAATTAATGCTGGAACAATCCACGACAGACCTAAATCCGACATTGGCAAAAAACTACTTCTAATTTTATTCATCCATACTACAAAACTTGTCTGATTAAGCGGTGCTGGCAAACTATTCACCAAATCAAAAAAACTTGGTATTAAAGTTAACCCAACTGTTATGCGATAAACTACAGGATCTTTTTTAATATATGGTGAGAGTAGTGACAATACAATTAAAACAATTACTAAGGGGTATAAGAACATTAGCATTGGTAGAGACCACTTAATAATTTGATCAAGTCCGCATGATCCTACTAAACAAGAGGCTACGCAGGCAATGGTAAGCCATACTCGATAAGAAAAAATTGGAAAATGTTGATGAAAATCTTCCGCAAATGCTGCTACTAAACCTACTGCAGTTGTTAAACAAGTCAAGACAATTAAGAATGCTAAGAATGCTTGACCAAACGTTCCAGCATAATAAGTTACAATTTGAGAAAATGCAGTTCCGCCATCAGCAGATAACTTAAATTGGCCTAGTGACATTGCTCCCATCACAATTAAAAGCAAATATATCACCCCAATTGCTAGAATTCCAATCATCCCTGATTTGGCAGTAACCTTAGCAATTTCACTTTCTTTTTTTATTCCCATTGAACGAATAGCAGATACAACTGCTACACCAAAAGCTAATCCAGCTAAGGCATCCATCGTATTATATCCTTGAAGAAATCCTTTTACGAATGCTCCAGAAGTATATTCACTAGAAATTGGCATAGCAGAAGGATTTCCCATTGGCTTAGCAAAAGCAACTACAAATACTAAAAATAAGGCTACTAAAAAAATTGGATTTAAGATTTTCCCCAGACTAGATAAAATATCACTCTGATTAAAGGCAATTGCATAAACTACCCCAAAGAAAATAACTGTAAAAATTATCAGCCCAATTCCTTGATACTGTTTAGGAAGTAATGGGGCAACACCAACTGTATAAGATACGGTTGCAGTTCTTGGTGTAGCAAAGAAAGGTCCTATTGTTAGATGAATTAAGGTCATAAAAATAATAGCAAATTTTCCCCCAATTGGGCGGGCCAAATCATACATTCCATCACTACGTGTAATTGCAATCGCTAGTAATGAAAATAGAGGGAGAGCAACTCCCGTTACTAAGAATCCAAGTGCTGCAGGGAGCCAAGCTTTTCCCGCTAACTGTCCTAAATGAAGTGGAAAAATTAAGTTACCGGCTCCAAAGAAAAGTGCAAAAATCATGGAAGCAACGACTAAATATTGTTTCGTACTTAGTTTTTTATTGGACGTTTCTTTCATATTCTTCTCCTCATTAAATAATCATTTTATTTTAAATATTCTACCAAAAAAGCATTACTAGCAACAGGGCTAGTAATGCAATTATTAAGGATTATTTAATTTCACAAAATTTCTTTAGCAGCAGTATCAGCCGCAATTCTCCCAAAAGTAAAGATATCAGCCAATGAGTTACCACCTAACCGGTTACCTGCATGGATACCACCTGCTACTTCACCTGCAGCATACAAACCTGGAATCACCTTACCATCAGTGTTAATAACATGAGTAGCAGTATCAATCTTTACACCACCCATTGTGTGGTGGATAGCTGGCTTTCTAGGAGTAGCATAGAATGGAGCAACTTCACACTTCAAGTTAAAAGCAGACTTATGAAAATCTGGGTCATTATCCGCATCAACGTACGAATTATATTTTTTAATAGTTTCTTCCAAAACTTCAGGTTTCATACCAATTTGCTTAGCCAAATCGGCCAAAGTATCAGCCCTAAATAAAGTGCCAGCTTCAACTTGAGCATCAATCTTTTCTTGGCTAGTATTATAAGCTGTTTCCTTAATCTTTTCATCAGCAATTAAATAGAATAAACTGCCGTTATCAATTGCAGCCTTGGTTAAAGTATCCCGTTCCGCGAATTCATTTACAAAACGTTTACCTTCTTGGTTGACCATAATAAAGTTTTCTGGTGGAGTTTGTAAACCAGTAAATAACTCACCAGTCTTAGGATCAGACACTGGCATCATTTGAATAAAGCCCATACCAACAAAGTCAGCACCAGCTTCTTCACCCAAGTCAATGCCATCACCAGTAATTGCTGGAGAGTTAGTAGTCGCAATATCATCATCAATATGTTTCCAGTAAGTATTGTATTTTTGAACTTTCTTAGTATCTGCACCAAAACCACCCGAGGTTAAGATGACATCTTTAGCATGAACAGTAATTTTAGAACCGTCAGCCTTTTCAGCCACAACACCAACTACACGATTATCTTCAATTAATAAATGTTTAGCTCGTGTTTCAGTCAAAATATTACCACCATGAGCCTTAACCCAATCACCAAGAATATGGATAAAGGCATAACCCATTGGTTCAACGGGCTTGTGACCTCGACGCCACAAGGCACCAACCGGCATCGTAACTTGGGTTTGATCAAAATCTACACCCAAGTCAGCTAACCATTTTACAGAGGCCAAAGTATTAGTAACTAACTCATGAACTAAAGCATAATTACCGTGGATTTCGTTACCATTCAAGTCAACGCGTTTCCCACCTAAATAAGTTTGAATTTCATGAAGAAGAGTTGAATCAAATAAATAATCTGCACCAGAATCAATATAATCTTTAATTTGTTTTTTTAATTCTTTAAAGTCATCATGATATTCGGCATCAATCTTTTCAATTGGAATTGCTGCTAGCTTTTTTAAAGTTTCCTTTTCGCCAGATAAAGCCTTAAATTGTTTTTGCCAATCGGGTTCCGCTGCATTCATTGGGCCACCAGCACGAGTAGTATTACCACCAATTTGTGGGAATTTTTCTAAAACTATTACCTGACGATGGTGTTGAATTGAACGCGCTGCTGCTGCAAGCCCTGCACCACCGGCCCCAATAACGACTACATCTGTAGTATATTCTTTATCTTTAGCACTAACTTTAACAGGCTTAGCACGCTTTTTCCATTCTTCAGCATCTCCGCCAGCACTTGTGATTGCTTGAGCTACCCCATCGATCACCCCATGACTAGAAATCGTAGCTCCAGAAACTGTATCTACATTTAGTGTTTGATTATCTACAATTTCTTTGGGTAATCTATGAAACACTTCATCTGCTACACCTTTAGTTTCACCTTTAGAATCAACTTTAATATCTTCAATTTTATCTTCTGATAAGGTCACTTCCATAGGCATATAGCTCGAACCGTGACCTTGTGCTTTGACATCATATTTTCCAGGTTTCATAGATATTGCTTCCTTTCAATATGCAAAAATCCATATGTAAATAATATCTACGATAATCATAACACAACTTTGTGAAAAAAATAACAAAATTAAAATTCATAAAAAAAGACGGTCCCTTAGACCGTCAAACAATTATTTTTCTTTGGCATTACCAAAATTATAATGATAATGATAAATAATCAATGGTAATACTGTAACCACAATACAAATTCCAATCATAATAGCCACATAAGGTACACGTAAATTATCTGGCGTACCAGTAGCTGGAATAAAGCTAACAAAGAAAGCAATTACAGTAATAAATAAAGCAATAAAAGCTACAACTATACTCCACGTATTATTTTTAGTCATGTAATAACTACGCTCTAAGTTAGTATGTTTAAGCTTCAAAGCAATAAACGCAATTAACATAATGATATAAACGATTAAGTATTGAGCTGTAGTTGAAGCAAGAGAAACATTGAAAGCAAAATCAGAATTATTACCACTAGTGAAATTCAAAATCACAGAAGAGGCTGTTACAACTAAAGATTGCACTACAATTAAACGCATTGGAACATCACGTTTAGTAGAATGAGCAAAATACTTAGGCATGTAGCCTTCCTTGGCGGCTTCAAACATCCCTTGACTAGGACCCGAAAGCCAGTTACCAAGTTCACCAATTATTCCGCAAGCCAACATAACACCAATAATTTTTTCTAAAAGTTCACCCGGTAACCCAATTGAATCAAGTAAATGTCCAAAAGCAAACACAAAACCACTACTATTAGAAATTTCTCCCTTAGGAACAGTCATTCCAATTGCCATACTACCAAGTAAGTCAAAAGACATTGCTGTAATAGCTAAAGCCCACATCACGTTCGAATACTTTTTGGGATGCTCTAGATACTTAACATGTGGTGCAGAAGCTTCCCCACCACAGAAGGCTAAGATAAACGGTACAAAAGCAACCAAAGTAGTCCCATTTAATTGATGTGGAAAAATTGTTGACCAGTTTAAAGTATAATGCAACGGTCTTCCTTGAGCTAAATAGACAAAAAAGGCAATAATAAGCAAAATAACCGGCAAAGCAATCCCAATTGCAAAGAGCCATTCTGCAATCTTACCAATCTTTTTCACACCAACTAATTCACAGAGAGTAATTCCCCACAAAATAATCATCATCATGATGAATCTAATCCAAGGATTACTGTTTAATTGTGGCATATTAAACGTTAAAGATAATGAACCAATAATAACCAGCATCATAGTGTTCATACCAATTGTGATATGAATCCATTGATAAAATAGAGCTGTCCAACCAGTCTTTTCACCAAGTGTTCCTTTAACCCAGGTAAAAATACCACCTTTTTCCCAGCCTTTTACTGAAGCCATTTCACCAGCCATTTGTGTAATTGGTATAAACCATAAAATTCCAGCTAATAAAATATAAAATAAAGCTGTTGGACCAGTTTTACCAAACGGGGCAAGTTCGTTAACTGAAATTACCATCGAAGATGTCATCGCAAATAATTTCAGTGCTGTCAAGCGATTATACTTTTGATCTTCTTCTAATTTTATCTGAGTTTCGCTTTCTCCGCTCATGCGTTTTCCTCCTAAAAACTTTTTAACGATTTTTAATTATACCCTTTTTTTAAAAATTGGTCTAATTATTTTAAGAGAAAATAATATGTTTTACACATAGCAAAGTGATTAAACATACAAAAAAACTCAGGAATATTCCTGAGTTTTTATTGGTTAGAAGAAAAATTATTTTTCTTCCTTCTTTTCTTCTTTTTTAGCTTCTTTAGCGTCTTTCTTTTCTTGCTCACGAGTATCTTTATCAAACAAGATATCATCAAGAATTTCACCATTTAAGTACAAATGCTTGTCATCAATAGTGAATTTAACTTCCTTAGTATCAGGCTTAGAAACAATCAACTTAGCAGCTGGAGTTTCAAGATCTTGTTCAACTACTCTTCTTAATGGACGAGCACCAAATTCCTTATCATAGCCCTTCTTAGCTAAGTACTTCTTAGCTTCTGGAGTTACATGGAGCTTAATGTCTCTCTTAGCAAGAGAAGCTTCCATTTTAGCTAAGTAAAGATCTAAAATCTTAAGCATATCTTCGCTGTTCAATGAGTTGAATGGTACGATAGCGTCAAGACGGTTCAAGAATTCAGGTCTGAAGTAAACTTCAAGAGCCTTACGTAATGCGTCTTGGTCATCACCCTTCAACAAGTTATCAGAGTAACCAGCGTTAGAAGTCATGATAATGATAGTATCCTTGAATGAGATAGTTCTGCCTTGAGCATCAGTCAAGCGACCATCATCCATGATTTGTAACAATGCGTTGAAGACTTGTGGGTTAGCCTTTTCAATTTCATCAAGTAAAATTAATGAGTATGGTTGGTGACGAATCTTTTCAGTCAATTGACCACCTTCGCCGTAACCAACGTAACCTGGTGCAGAACCAATTAACTTATTAACGGCCATTTGGTCTTGGTATTCAGACATATCCAAACGTACCAATGCATCAGCCTTACCAAATAACTTGATAGCCAATTGCTTAGCTAATTCAGTCTTACCAACACCAGTAGGACCAGTCAATAAGAATGAACCAGTTGGGCGGTTAGAGTCTTTGAAGACTTGCTTACGAGCAATAGCATCAGTAATGATATCAATTGCTTTATCTTGGTCAATAACAACCTTCTTCAAGTCAGAAGCTAAATTAGCATTCTTTTGAGCTTCATTTGCATTGATTTCACTCATTGGAATACCAGTCTTAGTTTGAATCAAAGAGTACATATCTTCTGGAGTAACTTTAAGTTCACTAGCCTTGCCAGCAGTCTTAAGTTCCTTCTTTAAGTCTTCAATTTGTGTCTTAATCTTAGCTGCTTCATCGTATTTTTCAGACTTAGCTGCTTCTGCCTTCTTTTCTTCTAAGGTACGGATCTTGTTCTTGATTGAAGTTTCATCCTTTTGATCCATACCTAAAGCTTTCTTAGCACCAGCTTCATCCATCAAGTCAATTGCTTTATCTGGCAAGTGACGATCGTTAATGTAACGATTAGAAAGTTCTGCGGCAAGCTTTAATGCTTGTGGATCATATTTTACATTGTGGTATTTTTCATAACGTGGAGCCAAACCCTTTAAGATTTCAACAGCATCTTCAATAGTTGGTTCAGGAACTTGAACTGGTTGGAATCTACGAGCTAAAGCAGGGTCCTTTTCGATTTGTTGATATTCACTAGTAGTAGTTGCACCAATTACACGAATTTCACCACTTGCTAAAGCAGGCTTCAAGATGTTTGCTGCATCACCAGAATTATTTTCTGAATCAGTTGAACCTGCACCTACAATGTTATGTAATTCATCGATAAAGAGAATAACATTCTTGTCACCCTTAGCTTTATCAATAATTTTCTTTAATTTTTCTTCAAATGAACCACGTAATGAAGTACCTGCAACTAATTCATTAATGTTTAATTCAATGATGTGTGCACTCTTTAACTTTTCAGGAACATCACCATCAACGATTCTTTGTGCTAAACCTTCAACAACTGAAGTTTTACCAACACCTGCAGGACCAGTTAAAACTGGGTTATTTTTCTTACGTCTACTTAAAATTTCAATTACTTGGTCAATAACTGCAGTACGACCAATAACTGGATCATACTTACCATTCTTAGCTTGTTCAGTTAAGTCAACACCAATTTCCTTTTCCTTCTTAGCTTGTTGGCCATTTCCTTGTTGAGGTGCTTGACCTGCTTGGAAATTCATTGGTTGATTGTTAGACATTCTTCTACTATTTCCATTACCGAAGAAGTCACTATTTAATTCATTAAATAAATCATCAAAATTGTAGCTACCGTTATCAAAGTATGCCATATATATTCCACTCCTCTTATTTAAGTAATTAATATTTAGCATTCTCTCACTTTAAGTGCTAATTCTAACAGGTATAATTATACCAGGTTATCCACAGATTGCAATATTTTGTGGATAAAATTCCACAGTTTTTTATTTAATTGTGAAGTTACCTTTATGATGACATATTTATTTATCAATATCTAGCTTTTTGATTGTGAAATTTCACTCAAAGTTTTTCTTAATGTATAAGCAAAATATTATAGTTCTAAATAAATAACTAATATATGTTTCATGTGAAACTAAATATTATGATCAAGCTTTTTAGCTTAATACTGATATAATATTTATGTAGATTAAAGGAGGAAAACCATGAATAAACGTACTATAGAATTAGACGATGAAACCTCAAGAATGTTGGATTACTATCTTTCTCATTTTTCAGTTGAAGAGACTGAATTAATCAATAAACTTATTAAAAATTTTTTGACTAATCACCTCTCTAGCAAACAAATCCAACTAGCTCGCCAACATAAGGGTAAAGATAGCTTTTCAACTGAAGAAGTATTACGTAACTTCGGAGATATGTGGAAACAAGACTAAACGTAGTTGCCAAGTATCCTACTTTACGGCACAATATAATATAAAACAAAAGCTACTCATCAAGTAGCTTTTTATTATATAGCTAAAATAATTAGAAAGGTGGTCATACATTGATTAGAAAAAAAGAAGAAGATCCACTGCGATTAATTTGGTTATTTGCTGGATCTTTAATTGTTAATACAGGTATTAGTTTTATTTGGCCCTTAACTACTATTTATATTCATAATTACTTGCATGAATCTTTAACAGTAGCGGGTGTAGTCTTATTTATTAATTCTGCCTTTACAATGGTCGGCAATGGCGTAGGCGGCTGGCTATTTGATCGTTGGCATCCCTACCATACCATCCTAGTTGGTGTAACTACGGCAACAATCTCCACCTTCCTCTTAGTTTTATTTCATGGATGGCCTGCTTACCCAATCCTACTTGTTACTTTAGGATTAGGAAACGGTATTGTAGTCACAGGATTAAATTCCATTGCTACCTTGATTCGTAGTAAAAATGCTTCTTATATCTTTAACGTACTTTATTTCACCCAAAATTTAGGACTAGTTTTCGGTTCTTTAATGGTGGGATTCATATTACCAATGGGAATTACCTATATCTTTATTCTAGCTTTCGTGATGTTCTTATTTTTTAACATCGTGGTTGCTATTGAATATCGGGGACTTAATAACGCTCATACAAACCAGAAAGAAAATTCTTTAACTCCAAAAGACAATGATCATATTCCTCTTGGAGCTAAACGCTCGATTATTTCTCTGCTTGTCTGCGTTCTGGCAGCTTGGATCGCATACGAACAATGGAATTCAAATATTTCTTCCTATATGTTAAGTTTGCATATGTCAGTCAGATCATATAGTTTTTTATGGACCCTAAATGCAATATTGATTGTTACCCTCCAACCAATACTCACTTACTTTGATGATTGGCTAACTAGGCATTTAAATGGTCGCTTATATTTAGGTTTCTGTTTATTTGCAGGTGCATTTTTACTACTAATTGGAGCAACTCACTATGCAAGATTTTTCATTGCAATGGGACTATTAACTTGTGGAGAAATTTTAGCTTTTCCAGCAGTATCGACTTTTGTTAATGATCGCGCTAGCGATGCTGATAAGGGAAAGTACCAAGGTATTGTTCAATCAGTTGCTTCTGCCGGACGTGCACTAGGACCACTAATTGGAGCTTTGATTATTGATAATGCTTCTTATTTGGTTTTATTTATTTTTTGTACTGTCTTAGTTTTAGCAGCTGTAAGTGTATTTGCTGTAATTAATTCTTTAAATAAAAAGAAAGCTGGTTAGAAATACTAATTGATATGAACCCCGAAATTCGGACAAAGAATTTTGGGGTTTTTATTATGACCAAATTATCTAAACAAGACAAAACTGATATTTATAATAAGTGGAAATATTACGGTAAGTCTTCTTACCAATTAGGAGAAGAATATGGAGTTAATTCTGCTAATCTTAGATATTTGTTTGAATTGATTGATTTGCACGGCTTAGAGATATTAAATAGGCCTCACACCTCTTATTCAACAGAATTTAAAGAGAAAGCTATTCAAAGAGTTCTTACCGGAGACGAGGCAATATACAGAATATCACTTGATTTGGCTCTTCCAAGCCAAGGAATGCTTCATAATTGGCTGCGCAAATATATCAAAGATGGGTATAATGTCATTAACCATAAGAAAGGCAGAAGACCCAATGAAGGACAAAGAC
Organism: Lactobacillus sp.; assembly: GCF_014803895.1. The sequence continues at coordinate 46,110 of NZ_JAAVAU010000005.1, forward strand.
AAACAGATCCAAGAACTACAAAAACAAATCAAGGACCTCAAACAGAAGAATCTCGAGCTTACTGTCGAAAACGAATTTATAAAAAAATTGGACGCCTTAGTGGCACAAAGAACCAGAAACCAAAAGCACAAGAAATAGTTTCTGCAGTCACTAAACTAAGGCAGGAACTTCATGTGACTGTAAGTTTTGTGCTCAAAGTAATCAATTCTAACCCTGACCTTCCTCATCTATCTAGGAGTAACTATTACTATGTTCAAGGACATGATGATAAAGATAGAAAGAATAAGAAGATCATGGAAAGAATTAGAGAAGTATATGAAGAACACAAACATCGTTACGGTTATAGAAGAATCACTGCACAGCTTCAACGTGAAGGACATAAGATCAATCATAAAAAAGTAAAACGTCTAATGACTAAGATGCACTTATATGGCATTGCCATCAGACGTAGATATAAATATTCAAGTTATCGTGGAACTATTGGTAAGATCAAAGCTAATTTGATCAAACGTAATTTTAAGTCCGTGATGCCGAACAGAAAGTGGTATTCAGATGTTACAGAATTCCATTTAAATGGTGAAAAGCTTTATCTATCACCAATCATGGACGGTTGCACGCAAGAGATAGTTTCCTACACTCTCAATCGTGATCCGGTCTTAAAGCAGGTAATGGATATGTTAGAGCTAGCTTACAAGAAATATCCAGCTCTTGTCTTCCATACTGACCAAGGCTGGCAATATCAACATCCTCTCTTTCAATCATGGCTTAAAAATCATGGCATTACTCAAAGTATGTCACGTAAAGGTAATTCTTTAGATGATGGCATGATGGAGGGCTTCTTTGGCATCCTAAAAAGAGAAATGTTCTATAACATGGAAGATAACTACCATAATTTAGATGAGCTAGAGCGAGCAATCAAAGCATATATTGAATATTACAATACCAAAAGAATCAAAACTGTACTAAAAAATCGCACCCCGATTGAATATCGGAATGCGATTATGAATCAGATCTAATCAATAATATGTCCTAATTTTAGGGTTCATATCAAATCAGCTTTTTATTGTTTATTTTTTATCATTAATTGCATGTACAATTTCTACAGTAGCTTTAGAAATCATCCCAACCATCGCGGTTGCACAAGCAACATTAACAACATTTGTAATGACGTCCTTATTTTCATAAACGAAATTCTTACAACTATCCAAATATTCCATCCCATACTTATGACATCTATCAGTTAATTTTAGTAATTCATCCATGATATTATTTCCTCTCAAATATTATTCTTTTACTTAATTGTAATCATAATCACTTTTAGATGCACAAAAAAAGCCTAATTCCACCAACATTGGAATCAGGCTCACATCACACAGTGTTATACCGTCTTTGACCACATATTACGCTAAATTCTTTTCGCTACCGGAGAAAAGAATTTAACGTATGACGGTACAAGAAAATAATAACACAGAAATATAAATGTAACAATGAACTATAAATATTTGACGGTATAATTTTCTTTATAAAAAAGACCTGCATAAGCAGGTCTTTCATTTATTACTAAGAATTATTTTTCATCAAATCAACCATTAATTGATCCATAAGATTCTTAACACTCTTAAAACTCTTAACTGGATGGTTAGTTTGTACAATAATTGCATCTTTACCATTATTAGAGATTCTTACAAAAGAATGATAGCCTGAACCAGCACCATTAGCAGAACGAAATCCACTTGGTAAGTTGTAAAAACCACCACCATAATATTTAGGAGCAGAACCACTAAATAACTTCTTTACCGATGCTTTACTTAATAAGGTACCATCAGTCATTGCTTTAAGCGTTTTATACATATCTCCATTGGACATAGCAACTGACCCAGCACCTAATTCACCATGAATTTCATTAAGGTTTATAGCTACTTTAGCTGTATCACCATGTTTATCGCCAACATACTTATACGAGTTAGCAAAATTAATTGCCTTTAACTGTTTAGCACTACTCCAAACAAACGCAGTATGTTTTAAGCCAAGCTTCGTAACATAGGTTTCATTAAAGAGACTTTCATAGCTCTGGTTTGTAACTTTTTCTAAAATACCTGAAATTAAAACATAATTAATTGAAGAATAGTATCTCTTACCATGCATTTTAGATAAGTAAATTAAATTATGCTTAATATCATAATTAATTCCAGCTTGATTGCTCTTAAAAGTAGGACTACCTAAAACACTACCTGGACGCGTAGCTAAACCACTAGTCATGTCAAGTAACTGTTGAATTGTAATATCCTTTGCATGCGGAACTTGAGGATAGTATTTAGATAACTTATCAGTAAGTTTAATTTTACCAGCTTCAACTTGACGCATAAGCATTACAGCAGTCATTGATTTTTGAACAGAATCAATTAAATAACTTGTATTAGTTGTATTTGACTTATGACTTTCCTCATTAGCCCAACCAGTAGAATAGGAATACTTCTTTTTCCCATTCTTTACTACTAAGACAGTACCTTGAACATTTTGCATATTAAGCATTGTCTTAAGTTGGTTTCCATTTTGCTCACTAGCGGCTACTACTTTACTAGACTTGACATTCTTTTTTCGACACCAAGCATTAGTAAAGTAATAGTCCTTAATAGTGTAAGTCATTGGAATATTAGGTTGCTTCATGAACTGTTTTACATACTGATCCATTGCCAACCAACCATTCCAACCTAAGTGAATAGTGTCTTCCATGAAGTACTTCTTATTACCATCATGTGACAAGTCAGCAATATTATCAAAACCTTGAGCAAGAAGTTGATCCTTGATCTTATTAACAGATCTTTGATACATTTTCTCTGATAGACCAGTATATTTTGCCCACTTAGAGTTTACTGGGGGAATAACAAATAATACATTTACGTGTTCACGTGCAAATTCATCAAGTACTAATTCAAAATCAGCATACTCTGGTGAATTAGTATAGTCATATTTAGTTTGTGAACCCTTCAACCCTTTCAAATCACTCTTCTTTAAACGCTTGTTAAAGAAGCTATTAGAAATATCAAATGGGTTATTAGTTGTGTCTTTTGCACCTTGTTCATTAGCAAACTGCCGCAAGTTATCATATGCATAAGTTCCTGGTAGCTTATTAGCACCATTTTGAATCTTAGGAATATTGTTCTTCATACCAAAAGTAGTAAAGAAATTATCTTGATTGGTGAGAAGTCTCTGTCTCATCTTGAGCCATGCAATTTGTTCATTAGAGAGCTTTTGACCTGAAGCTAATGTCATCAAGGCATACTTAGTAGTTTCACTTGAAGTACCAGATGGCATCTGTAAAAGTCGCCGTGCAGCATACCGTGTAGCTGTACTATTTTTGGCACCTAAAATCCAATCAATTGCTTGTAGCTGAGAAAAGTACATCCCAAACGCAGCAGGATCCTGTCCCTTTTTTGTAAACCATTGCGGTGAAATAATAAAAACTGCTTTTTTACCAGCTAGCTGTTTCTTAGTTTCTTGTAAACTGAAGAAATGTGTCAAAGATTGACTACCTGGACCACCCAAAAGGAATGGACGGTAATTTCTATGATACTTATACGCTAAAACACTTGGGTGTAATGGATCCATTCTTGATAATTCACTAGAACCATAAAAAGGAACGTAATCTTTTTCAAAAGCTGCTTGCTTTATCTTTTCACCCTTAAAAACATTCCGAGATTGTGAAACTGATGCCTTAAACAAAAGACCATCTGATACTTTTCCATTCCATGGCACCATAAATACCACAAATAATAGAATAAAAGCACAGATAACTGGGCCGAAAATCTGCCACAGTTTTCGTTTATTACTCATTTCTCAAACTTTCTACCATTGCCACAATCTTATTTGGAGTATCCCAATCTTCACGGTGAAATTCTGATACAGGAGCAGTAATTCCAGTTTGATCTTGTAATTCAAGTAACATTTGAACAGTTGCCATTGAATCAAGTAAGCCATTTTCGTAGATATTTTCATCCATACGATCGCTTAAATCTTCACCAGTTAATTCGTTAATAATATCTAAAACAGTTTGCTTTGTATCCATCTTTTTTATTTCCTTTCAAAAATTAAAACATTTTACTTTACTTCCAACCAAACCATAGTGTGCTCAAAAATCCTGAGAAAATCAAGAAACTGAAACATACTACGTTAAAGGTTAAGAAGATAGCAAAGGCTTCGGTAAATTTATTATGCGGGATCTTTTTACGATTCTTCCGCTTATACCTTAGCCATTTATCATTAATGATAATGGCAAGGGCATGGTAGATACCATATACGATATAGTACCACGTTAAGCCGTGCCAGAAACCCATAATTAAGAAATCAACAAAATATGCTACTTGCGAAAGTCGAATTCTATTTTTAATTAACTTTTTCTTCATTGCAAAGAAAGTAAAACGCATGAAGATAAAGTCACGGAACCAGAATGAAAGTGTTATGTGCCAACGGTTCCAGAAATCTTTAATATTCTTTGAAATAAATGGTTTATTGAAGTTCATTGGCGTATGGATACCCATAAAGTATGAAGTACCTACAGCAAAGAGCGAATAACCTGCAAAATCAAAGAATAAATACATACTGTAACAGTACATATAACCAACTAAGGCCCATGATAAACGTAGTCCACCATTCATATGACCATTAATTAATGCAGTCTTAGCCAATTGAGGTAACCAAAGAGTCCCAAATACATAACCAATAATAAATTTGTATAAAAAACCTTGGAAAATATATCTAGTACCTATTTTTAGATCCTCAATATATTTATCTCTTTCGGGAGCTTTATTATAATCCTGAGCAAATCTCTTATAACGGTCAATAGGACCAGAAGAAATTGTTGGGAAGAATAATAGAAAACGTGCATAAGTAATTGGATCAACTTTTTTAAGGGTATGATCACGCAACTCCATTAATACTTGAACGGTTTTGAACGTTAAGTAAGAAACCCCAAAGAATCCGATTAGATCCGCGGTTGGATCAGGTATATGCGGTGCTATCTTGACAACCACCAAAGGTAAAATTGACAAGATAATTACCAGACAAAATACCCAAGTTTGATTTTTACCTGACTTAATATACTTCTCATAGGCAAAGGTTAAAAGGAACTGGAAAATAATATATCCAATTAATTGATAACCTTGGATGGCATCTTGACCATCAAACATTAAGAACAGAAATAATAACGAGACAAGAGCTTCATAAATCTTAAAACGACGTCCAAAATATAAACCAATAATTAATGGTAATAACGCCACAAAAAGAATAACGAAGTAACGCGGATTACTATAAGGCTGTAGATTAATCACGCGTTATTTACCTCCTTGATTACCTGTTTGATATCAACTTTTCCATTTTGAGAAATTGGCATATCTTCACGATAAATAAACCTTTGTGGAAGCATATAAGGCATAATATCTTTACTCAAGGATTCACGTAAAGTCTTGGTCAATTCTGAGTCAGAATATTTCTCTCTTACACCATCGGCTAATTCTACGACTGCCACTAACTGTTGAACCTTATGATCCTTATTATACTTAGGAGCAACCACACCGTATCTAACTAGTGGGTGTTTAGCTAAGTAAAAATTGATTTCTTCTAGTTCAATACGGTAACCATTAAATTTAACTTGGAAGTCAATACGCCCGCGATAAAATAGCATATTGCCATCAAGAAATCCTAAGTCACCTGTACGATAAGTTGGATACTTATCGCCTTCTTTTTTATAGAAGGCAGCCTCAGTTTTTTCTGGATTATTCAAGTATCCCTTTGAAACACTAGGTCCTTGAATTAAAATCTCACCTTGCTTACCTTCCTTATCTTCACCTTTAGTCGTATCAATTGAAACTTCAGTATCATTCTTAGAAATACCAATTGGCAAACGATCGTATTTTTCTAAAACTTTATCGTCAATTTCAACAGCAGTTACGGCAACAGTAGTTTCTGTTGGTCCGTAAGTATTATAAAGGTGACTTTCTGGAAACTTAACTTTCAACATCTTAGCTGTCTTATGGCTCAATTCTTCACCACAGAACAAGAAATGAGTTAATTCTTTATGATGATCTGCTTTAAATGTTGGATCTAAGAAAGCCATTTCAGCAAATGAAGGAGTTGATACCCACACATTGAACTGTAAAGTAGGTAAGATTTGGAATAATTGTGCGAGATTTTGAGTTACATCATGTGGCAAAACGACAAGCTTACCACCTGCAGTTAATGCAGGATATAAACTCATAACTGATAAATCAAATGAATATGGTGCTTGAGCCAAAAAACTTGGCTTTTCTGGAAGACCAAAATCATTCAGTTCCCAATTTACAAAACTTAATAAATTAGTATGACTAATTTGAACACCCTTTGGCTTACCAGTGGTTCCCGAGGTAAAGATAATATAGAAGTTATCATCACCTTCAACAAAATCTTCATCAGTAATTTCAAACTTACCATCTGGAACTTCATTAGCTTGTAATACTTTAATATCATGCATTTCAATTGGTAGTTCATCAATTGCAATAACCAATGGTGCTTCAGATACCTCTTGAATCATTGTAAGTCGTTCACTATTTGAGTAACTTGCAATCGGAATATAAGCGTGTCCAGCCTTAACTGCTCCTAAAAAGCTAGCAACCATTTCAAAGGTTTGTCCACCCCAAATCATAATTGGAGCCTTTTCAGGAATATCCAACTCTTTTAATTTTGCTGCATATGCATCCGATCTTTTTTTCAAATCACCATATGTATTAGTTTCACCTAAGTAGTCGTATGCGATACGATTAGGATCATCTATAGCAATTTGATCAATTTTCTTGATTACGTCTTTAATCATTGAACGCGATCCTTTCAATTAGAAATCTTTATAAATGAAACTTGCTCCACCAATCCCACTGTAAGAGTAGAGGTAGACAAGCACAACCAAGATGGCAAAATAGAAAACAGTCTTACCAATAAATAAGCCGATTTCTTTACCTCTGGTGTTTTGATGTTCGGTTTTTGATTTATCTGCCATTCTTACACCTCGTAATCTTTTTTTAATTTTACAACAATGTTACAAAAACAGTTAGCCCCTTTTTTAACAATCTTAGTAAAATTATTCTACTTTTTAATTATAACAAATATTAAGTTCTATTTTTGTTACAACTTATTCTGTGTTTTAGCACTTCTGTAGGCTAACCACAAAAATATTGTCTGGATTAATGAAGAGAAAATCAAAGAAAAAATCATTACTTTTACTATCCATTTTGAATTTTGCCAGCGTGGCGTTTTAGCAGTCGTTAATAAATATGCCGAAAAAATAACAACTATTCCCAAAGTTATTAAAAATAACATACTTCCAGTCATTTTATACATTTCAAGCATCCCTGATCCAGCCAACAATCCACTCCAACCTGCAACTCTTACCCAAAAAACTGTCTTATTTTTTATCATTTATTTACCTAGCTTCCTAATAAGGCATTAATATTTGCCGACAACACACGGTCAACTACTGTCACAGAATCTTTAGCATATTTTTTAGCCCCTGATTCAAATAGCATTAACAACTGACCTTTATATGCATAAATTTGCTCTAAATATGGTGGAACAGTTACCACCTTATCAGCATTTGATTCATCTAGATTATTGATTGCTGATGCAGGAAAGAAATAGAGCTTAGAATCTTTACTACCATACGATTGACTCAAAATAATCCAATCTCCATAAACCGCAATACCTTGAATTTGACGATTCATAGATGCAGCTCCAGAACCAGATGCCCAAGTAGCAGTACCGGTAGCTGCTTTAATTTGATCACTAGTAATTGTATTTTTAAATTGTCCTACTCGTGGAATCGGATAAGCTACAATTCTACCTTTATCCGATTTATTGAAGAAACCTACAAATAATTGATTATCATCATATGTCACAGCCGATGCTCGCTCGATTGTCGGCAATGCAACAATATAATTGTATTTGATAAAAGGATTCTTTTTAGAAAATTTATAATTTTCTAGTTCCTTATAAGTAAATGACATCAAAGCTGATTGACCATTCTGACTACCAGTAATCCAAATATTTTTAGCTACTGGATCATAAGCAATTCCTCCAAGATGTGGTGTTCCATTTACTTGAATAGTTTTTATATAGTGCCCCGTTTTTTTATTTAACACATAAATTACTGATGCACTCTGATGCGTTGAATCATAAGCAGTAATCAAAATATATTTACCTGCTACCGTTATACCTTGAGGCGTCATAGTAGTTGTTTTTATTAGTCCATTTTTTTTAAAAGAATAAGTCATTGTTTGAACTTGCCCTGGAATTACAACATCTGAGCCAACTTGTGTTCTTTTAGGAGTGTTATAGATAGCATTATAAAAATTAGGATATTTCTTATTTAACTTTTTCTTTAAATATTCCAAATTATGATGTCCAGCACTTATACTATTGCCATCTTTTGCTTTTACCAAAGTAGGACGACTACTAAACTTTTTGGTAGCATCATGATGTGATTGAAATTTTTTAAAAGCATAAAAACCACCAATAGCTAAACACCCAAGTAATAGAAAAATAAACAAAAATTTTCCTATTACTTTGATTCGTTTTTTCACTTTATTTCAGCTCTCCTTTTAGCTAATTGACCTAATTATAACTAAAAAATCTTTACTATGGACTAAAAACAAGAAAAAGGCTTCCAATAAAGCCTCTTCATTAAAACGCTCCTCCACCAGAGCCACCACCAAAACCGCCAGAACTACCTCCAGAAAAGCCACCAGAACCACCAGAACTAGAGCTGTTAGCACCAATACCGTGTTCAAAGCTTGAAGTAAAGCTATTTGTAAACCCTCTACCAAATCCATGTCCAATCCATAAACCGGTAGTAAAGGAATCAGCAATCTCTTCATCAGAAAATTCTGTATGTAATTCATCAATCACCTTATCGGATAAATCAAAAGCTACAGCGTAAGGCATAATCTCTTCCCAAAAAATTAATTCACCAACATCTCGCATTTTAAAGTTACCAATATCCTTGATCATCTTCTTAAAGCCTCTAACTCGGTTCGTCATCTCAGCTCCTATTTGAGTATAAAATGATGCATGAATTTTAAAATAAATAAATCCAATTAAATCTAAAACTACTAATAACCATAAAATGCTTACTGGCCACTGAGGTTGATCTAGAAAAGCCAACAATAGAATACTTGCCACAAACATTACAAAAGTTGAAGTTAAAAATGCTGTTTTAATCCCAGAAACTTTACGCCATAATTTTTCATCAATATACCCAGCACTGACTACTTTATCAAATTCTTCACTGCGCCAGTGACGATACTTTTTGCTCAATTGACTAGACTTAGTTCGTCTCATCTGTCGAGTAGTAAAAGATTTACCATTACCTACATAGTCAAATAAATATGCTAGAAGTTCATTTTCATCTTTTACTTTCTCGTCAATTATAGTAATTTGATAATTTTTTCTCTTCTTAGGAATTTTTTCTATTTTTATTCGATTTTTGCCAGCCAAAGCTGTGATATAAGCTGTAAATGCTTCAGAATTCGGTTCACTTCCTTTATCCAAAATTTGTGCTCCTACAGCATTAACTTTAGGAATATCATAATTTCGTGGTAAATTACGCATTTTTTGGGGTTTAGTCCCCATTTTTTTAGACTTGAAAGCATTGAAGAGCAAGAAAAATGAAACAACTATTCCAGCAATACTAGTACCAAAACTAATAATTACTTCTACCAATCTCTGACGCGCACGTTTTCGATTAGCCTCTCCAGCCAGTTTCTTTTCCTGGGTAATAATTGCCTGTTTATTATTTTTATTTTTTACATTTTTATTAAGGGAAGTAATACTTGTAGGAAAAATAGTATGAAGCTCTATTCCAACATCACCTGGAACATCACTATCTTCTAAAATGATTTGTCCCTTCTTCTTACTCACTTCGATATAACCACTACTTTGACCATGGGCCCAAGCCTTTAAATTAGGAACAGACTTACCATTATCAATCGTAAGCTTAACATGTACATTATCTAAGTCGGTATCCCATCCATTCCCAATAATTTTAAAATTAAGTTCCGCTGTGTCCTTCCAGTTAATTACTGCATTCGAAATTGTATAAGCATAAGTCACGGTAAAGCGGGAATTACTAGAAATATTATGAAATACTTTAAACTGATAACCCTCACTGTCCTTGGTCAATTGATAAGTATTGTTAGTCCCATTTCCAGGAGATACAACTTCTTTTTTACCATTATTAGCTTGTACAGTTACCATTTCATTAGAAATCTTCTGATTGGAGTCTAGGTTTTGTCGGTAATANACTCCATGAGCAGAGCTATCAAAGTCGTATTCAATCTTTCTAGTAATGGATAGTGAGCCGTCCGAGTTAACTGTAGCGTCAACATTCACACGCTTTATGTCATAGTCAACATCAGCTTGGACAGTTCTATTAATAGTAGAAAATAGAATTATATTTAAAAATATTCCTATTAGTAGCAGCCAAGTCTTCTTCATCAATTCCCCTTCTTTCTTCTAACTAAATATAACTAAATAATTATTTTCCTACATGATACAAATTTATATGATTTTCTACAACATTTACAATTTTTGCAAAAAAACGTCACACTTTCTTCACATTTAGCATCTATTATATAAACCATAGCAGATGGGAGATATCCCAAAAGCTATTTAGCATTAACATCCAACTTTTTATTTTCATTCTTACTCCTCCAAGTAGATTGAACATAATTCGTCAGCCTCTTTATGGCTGACCACAATTTATCCCATACTTAAGACCTGCGTTCTTCCCAGCGTAGGTCTTTTTTGTGTACTCTTAAAAATTGCTACAAAATTTAGTTTAAAAATTATGACTAAAATTTTAGTTGATATATAATGTATCCGTAAAAGTGTTTGATAGATAACTTTGGAGGAAAGTACATAATGAAAAAGCACTGGAAATTTATTACCGTTATTGTACTCGGTATTATTGGTTTAATTCTAGATTTTCTATGCGGTAAACCGACCTTATTCTCTTTGCCAATTTCTGAAATCTTAATTGATATTTTTGGTATTTACATGGCTATTTCAATGCTGATTGAAATGCTTCAAACTATTAAAGAGGGGAATTGGGGTGTTGACATTTTAGCCATTATCGCCATTGTTTCCACAATGATGGTAGGCGATTACTGGGCAGCTTGGATGATTTTAATTATGTTTACTGGTGGTGAATCACTTGAAGATTATGCTACTGGCCAAGCAGACCGTGAATTACGTGCATTATTGCAAAATACACCCCGTATTGCTCATAAATTAGTCAACGGTGAAATAAAAAATGTTAATGTCGATGATTTAAAAGTCGGGGATATTGTTTTAATCAAACCGGGTAACCAAGTTCCTGTTGATGGTGAAATTATCAAAGGTTCATCTAGCTTTGATCAATCATCATTAACTGGTGAATCTGTCCCTGTTGATAAAACAGTTGGTGACAAGTTAATGTCTGGTTCTTTAAACGGAAACAGCGCCGTAGAAATGAAAGTAACTACTTTAGCAAAAGATTCTGAATACCAATCAATCGTAGCATTGGTAAAATCATCTCAAGCTAAACCAGCTAAATTTGTTAAAATGGCTGATCGTTACGCCGTACCTTTTACCATTATTTCCTTGGTAATTGGTATCGCAGCTTGGATAACATCAGCAGTTACTCAACCAGGCTTAGACTGGCAAGCTCACTTTATGCGCTTTGCTCAAGTTATGGTTGTGGCATCCCCATGTCCACTTTTAATTGCTGCACCAGTTGCTATGGTTTCCGGAATGAGTTCAATGTCACGTAACCATATCATTGTTAAATCTGGTACAACACTTGAAAAACTTTCTAACACTTTAACTTTTGCCTTTGATAAAACTGGTACCTTAACTAAGAATCAATTAGTTATTGACGAAGTTATTCCAGCTGATAATTCTTTAAGTAAAGATAAACTCCAAGGCTTAGCTGCAAGTGTTGAACAACAGTCTAGCCATATTATTGCTACCTCGTTAGTCAACAATACCCCTAAATCATTACTTGTATCAGTTTCTGATATCAAAGAAATCACTGGTAAAGGTGTCAGTGGTCAGGTAGATGGTAATGAAATTCGAGTAGGTAAATTATCTTTTGTTGATCCAAATCACGATAAGTTAGATGTGGACTCAACTGCTATCTATATTTCTATTAATGGTAAATTTGCCGGTTATATCACCTTTAAGGACCAAATTCGTCCAGAAACTAAATCAACCATCACTCGTCTTCGTCGTCAAGGCGTTAAGCAAATCATGATGCTTACCGGTGACCACGCAAATGTTGCCGATAAAATTGCTCAAGCTGCTGGTATTAATAAGTCCGAAGTACACGCGGATCTTCTTCCAGCACAAAAAATTGCTGAAATTAAAGATGTTAAACCTGATCTCCGGCCTGTCGCTATGGTCGGTGATGGCGTTAACGATGCACCAAGTTTAATGGCTGCTGATGTTGGTATTGCAATGGGAGCACAAGGCGCTACAGCTGCTAGTGAAAGTGCCGATATGGTAATTATGGTTAACGATCTTTCTAAAGTTAATGACGCAGTTGCAATTTCTAAACATACTATGAAAGTTGCACATATTGACATCATCACTGCCATTTGTGTTGTTATTTTAATTGAATTAATCGCATTCACTGGTATTATTCCTGCTTTCTGGGGTGCAATTTTGCAAGAGGCGGTAGACTTAACTACAATCCTGCTTGCCTTACTTGCTAAAACTAAGCCAACTAATCCAGAGCAAACTGGTCTTCCTAAAAAAGAGTAGTTTGCACAAAAATAAAATTTTAGCTAAACTAAAACTCAGTTAAATAATTTTATTATGTGGTTGGGTTTTAGTAAAAACTTTCAAGATTTGCTTATTTGGGTCAATGAGCACTTGAAAGTTTTTTCTTTATAAAAAAGAAAGTCAGGTTTTATATGCATTTCTTAGGAGAATTAATTTTAATCCTAATTATTACAACGTTATTAGGCCAATTATTTGCTCGCTTTAATCTTCCACCAGTAATCGGTCAATTACTTTCTGGTATAGTTTTAGGACCAGCAATCTTAGGGTGGGTTCATCCAAGTAATACAATTTCACTATTTTCAGAATTTGGAGTTATCTTGTTAATGTTTTTAGCAGGATTAGAAAGTGACCTAGATCTTTTAAAAAAATATTTTAAACTGAGTTTCACCGTTGCAGGCATTGGAGTTATTTTACCTGTTATCTTTATGGGACTTGCAAGTTGGGGATTTGGTCTGCAACCACTTGAATCTCTATTTATTGGTATTGTCTTCGCTGCAACCAGTGTTTCAATTTCTGTTGAAGTATTGAAAGATGCAGATAAACTTCATAGCCGAGCTGGGACTGCCATTTTAGGAGCTGCAGTAGTCGACGATATTTTAGCCGTAATTGTTTTAAGTTTATTCACTACTTTCAGTCACGAAGGTGGCAAGAGCGGATTAACTAATAATTTCTTTTTAAATATTTTAATTGAAGCCCTTTATTTCGTAGTTGTTTGGGCAATCTATAAATTCGTTGCACCTTACTTTATGAAGTTGGCCGAAAAAGTTGAAGTTAATTATGCCGTCGTTATCGCTTCATTGGTATTGGCCTTAACAATGGCATGGGCAGCTGATTTTGTTGGCTTAAGTGCTGTAGTTGGTGCCTTTTTTGGCGGTTTAGCAATTCGTCAAACTCCTCAATATAAAGAGGTGAACTCGTCAGTTTCAGCAATTGGTTATTCTATTTTTATTCCGGTATTCTTTGCTGATATTGGTTTATCAATGACTTTTGCAAGTTTCATTAAAGATATCTGGTTCATCTTAGCAATGACTGTTTTAGCCGTTCTTTCCAAGTACTGGGCTGGTAAATACTCTAGTGAAATGTTTGGCTTTACACCATTAGAAGGTAGCATTGTCGGTGCCGGTATGGTCTCGCGTGGCGAAGTTGCTTTGATTGTTGCGCAAATCGGTATTTCACATCATCTCTTCCCAACAGACATATACTCAAGTATCATCCTAGTTATTATCGTAACAACAGTTTTATCACCATTCATTTTGAATTTCTTTATTAAAAAGCAAGACGCTGCTTAAAGCAAAAAAAGATATCAGATTAATCTGATATCTTTTTTATTTGCTAAATATTTTGATAAATCTATTACTTGATCATAACGTCGTAACTCATCTGGCTCATAATGGTGGATTACCTCTAAAAATGTTAAATCTGACCTCAACAAATAATCATGAATTTGCTTAGCAGTCTTCTTATCAAGGGATGCATTAATTTCATCCAATAGTAAAACTGGTCGCCCAGCTAAAATTGCCCGTGCTAATTTAATTCTGGCAAGTTGGCCACCCGACAATTGGTCGACATTATCACCTAATTGGTAATCGAAGCCTTTTTCTTTAATCACTTCATTCAATCCTAAATTTCGACAAACTTCTTCAACCTTTTCCCGGGAAATCTTTACCCCTAAGGTTAAGTTGAACCATAGACTGTCCGCAAAAATTACCGGCGCTTGACTTGCATAAGCAAATGAATCTACAAATTTACCTGCATTTAATTTCTTATTATTCAACAGTAATTCCTTAGCTTTACCATGCTTTCCATACATCAGGTATTGCAAGAGAGTTGATTTTCCAGAACCAGATGGGCCAATAATTGCGATTTTTTGATTTTTAACAAGTGAAAAACTAAGATTTTCTACTAACTTGTTGTCTTTTCTTACTAAATCTAAATCTACGACGCTCAATTCATTGAACAAATACTCCTTCTTTAATTGGTCAACGTTGCTTTTCTTCAAAAATACATTGACCTTTTCAACAATCTTCTTAGTAGTAGAAAGCTTATTTCTATCTTCTAAAACAAACAGAATTGGATTTACGAATGAGTTAGATAACTGCACAATGGCAAACAAAGCTCCCAATTCAGTTTGTCCATTAACTACCAGGTAAATTACAAATAAGAATGGCTCCAAGAACGTTATCACCGGTGCAATGAAATTGATCCAAGTATTCGTATCCAAACTAGCCAAGTTCATTTTTCTTAGACTATTTTCTAATCGAGCCACCTGCTGTTGATTCTTCAAAGCCGCACTTTCTTGGCCATGATAAAGGTGCAAAGTACTACTTCCTGCCAAAAAATTCTTAGTTTGCGTTACATATTTACTATTTGCAACAGTCCATTTTTCTGAAGTATGTTGGATATTCTTTTGAAACAAATTAGAGACCAGCATTGGAATAAATGAGCCAACTAAAAATAAAATCGTAATCAACCAATTAACCGTTAGTGCGTAACCTAACGCTACAACTAAAACGAAAATTTGCATAATAATTTCAATTTGAGCATCAAATCGATTAGTTTCTAGTAATTTGAAATCATTTGTCAAAAAGCCTAAATCTTCAGAATTCTCTTCTTGAGACTTATTAAGCATCCCCTTAAAAATATTTGTCCGCAAGTAAGTATTTGTCTCTTGCACAACACTTGTCTTCATACGATTAAAAACTAATCCTGCAAATAAAATTAAGATGAAGCCACCAATCACAATTACAAAGAATTGTGTTAAATCACCCCAGCTTTTCTTAGTGGCAATATTAGTCAAAGTTTGCACCATGTAAGCTAACAAAATATTTTGTAGATTTGCAATTAATCCCGCTATAACCATCATTATGAACTTAAGCTTATTTGAATATTTATAAAGCATTCCTCTCACTCCTCAATAATTGTTGTCACAATTATGGCATGAAAAAAATGCTGCTTTTCAAAAAATTGCAAATATGTAAATTAAATTCTATGATGAAGAAAAAGATGTTTTGAAAGACGTAAAAATGTACGGTCAAGAATTTAAAAAATTACGCAAAACTCAAGGAATTACACAGATTCAAGCAACGAAAGGCATCTGTTCTTCAGCGACTCTATCACGTTGGGAACATGAAGTAACTGGAATCGATTTTTCTACAGCGGTGAAGTTAATGGAACGCATTCACATTACAAGCCATGAATTTATGGGCTGGTCAGACTATGCCCCTGAACCTGATGTTAATGATGAAGTTTGGCAAGCACTCGATTCTGATGATGTCCCTTTCATTAAAAGAGTTACTAAGGAACAACTTGAAAAATATCATAAAACAAAAGACAAATTCGACCTCTATATTGCAGCCAGCCTATGCAATGTTTTGTACGCAATTGAAAAGAAGAATTATCTACCCGAATTCGACCAAAAACGACTGGCTGACAATTTTTCTAAAGTAAAAATTTGGAGCGAATATTATCTTAGTTTATTCGGAAGCTGCGTCTTTTTACTTGAGCCTAGAATGGTGTACGGACTAAGTATGAATATCATTCACGATATTGATCACATAAAAAAAGCTAACACTAGTTATGACCTACAAGTAGCGATGGGAAGTTTGGGGGATGCTGTAATCAAGTTAATCCTCGGCCACGACTTAAACCGTGCTAAATCATTACTCAAAGCGCTCCAAGAAATCGACTTACCACAGTACATGATGTTCTTCCCATTAACTTTTACTTTTCTAGGAAAAATTATTAATGACCTCGAAAACGATAAAGAAGAACCTGTACTAGAAATCATTAATAATCTTAAAATGATGAATTGCAAAAAAGCCGTTTCTACTTTTACCGAGATTTGGAAAAAAGTAAAAACAGCCTGGCATAAGTAAATCTATATCAGTTTACCCAAACTAAATCTTATAAATACTAAACCTAAACCACCTAAATATGATGCAGCAAAACTAGCGTGTTGACCTATTGTACTTCATCCATCGTAATGTTGAAATCACGCGTTAAAGTTGGAAAAGTAACCGTTGTGACCGTTTCATCCAGAATCCCTAAAAAGGAAAGCATCCCCGCTGACAAAATCGCTATTACAACCTTAGGGGTTAACTTCTTCTCTGCCTCTTCTTTTTCCATTAATTTTTCCAAAAACTAGAGCCTAGCAAAAACTAGACTCTATTTTTAATATCTTTATTTAAATTCTAAATAACTGCCCCATCTAACTGGTTCTTCCATAGTTGGAATCACCATGAAGTAAAGCACAATAATCCAACCAAAAGTTGGTACAAAGTAAAGTAATACCCACCAGCCTTCGTGATCAGTATCATGTAATCTTCTAACTGCAGTACCAAGCAAACAAAGCTTTAAATAAATTGCTAACACAGTAATTATAATCCAGCCGATAACGGTAATGGGTTGTAAAGTTGTCTGATTAACAGCCTCAAAGCCAGTTGCAGTAACACGAATGTTATAACTTGGCACCATCACTAACGCTAAAACAGCAAGCAAAATTAATTCACAAACAAATTGAATTGCATATCCAACCCAAAAATTTTTTCTAGTATCACGTGCATTCCAAGTAAAAGGCTTAGTAAAAAACGTCTTACAAATTTGACCGAATTTAAAATTAGGAACATCATTTTCTTTCTCATGATATTCTTGTTCATAAAAAGGTTTATCTGCCATCTATAACTCTCCCCTATAAAAGTCCCATTAAATTATTTAACATATGCGCTAAAATTGGATAGCGCAAGTCTTTTGTCCATACATAAGTCCAGGCTAAAATACTGCCTAACATCCAGTAAATAAAAATAAATTTTGAAAAACTTGGATCATGACACCAAGCAAAGACAAAACCACTTGTTATTATACCAAGAATCTGGCTCCATGAATTTTCTTCTGGAAAGAATGTATTAAAAAACATCCCTCTAAAAATGGTTTCTTCACAAATTGGTGCCACAATTACTAATAATAGATTAAAAATTGCATTCGAATGACTTTGCACACTATCTAAAGCTTGTTGATTTTGTGAAATTGCTCCTCCAAATAAGTTAACAAAGATAATCTGCATTACCAAAATTAAGAAGAACATCCCAAAAGCGATTAAAACTCTCTTCCAACTCCAGTGAGGCTTTGCATTAAAGAACCAATCATTTTCTTGATGTAATTGATATTTATATGCCCAAATCATCAACCAAATCGCAACTACGGTAACAATTGCAATGAGTGCTCCTAGCCCAAAATTAATTTTTGTTTTCTGTGGTAAAACATAAAATTGTTGCAAATACATATATCCAGCAAAGGATAATAACATAATGGCAACATTACCAACCAATCGGAAAAATCTTTTCACACAAATCACCTTTAATTTCTTAAAAATTCCTAATCACTTCATTATAATTAATAATGAGGATAAGGAACATAATAATTATGCAAACAATCATTTTTTATACTACTAAAACATTTAATTACTTAAATACACGACGATTAAGCACATTAACTGCACTACTATTTGTATGCTTAATCATATTTCTATTTTGTTGGATAGTCGATCCCAGAAACTCAATCAATGGCCTACTCTTTACAGCCTTCTTTTTATCATTTGTATTATGGTTTGGATATTTAATATTTTCTCAGCATAATACTGTGATGAACTGGTCATTCGGACTGATTGCCATAGGAATATTTATCATAATATTCTTTGCAGTAATCTTTTCCTGGGTCTTCTTTTTATGGAATGCCTATTTTGTATGGAAACATGAAAGTCATACTTTACCTAATTTACTAACATTAATTATTGGTATTACATTAGTTTTCATCTGGATTGCCTTTCAATTAGGAGTATTTCGTCATTTTCCGCAATGGTTTGACACTCTATTAGACGGTATAGTAGCAATTACACTCTACCTATGCTTAGTAATGTACACCTTTTTAGTTAATCTTATACTTTACCAATTTATTCCTCGTCGGTACCGAGAAGATTATCTTATTGTATTGGGGGCTGGCTTGATAAATGGTAAAAAGGTATCCCGCCTTCTTGGGGCTCGCATCGATCGAGCAATAGCTTTTGCATATAAGCAATACGACAAAGGTCGAAAATTGCCTACGTTTATCATGTCTGGCGGCCAAGGAGATGACGAACAAATTTCTGAAGCACAAGCAATGAAAAATTACGCAATAAAACGGGGAATACCTGAAGAAAATATTTTACTAGAAAATCAATCCCGCAACACTTATGAAAACATGCTTTTTTCTAAAGAGGTTGCTTTACGCAATTACGGAAGTCGAAAATTTAAGGCCAAGTTCTTCACTAACAATTATCATCTATTTCGAGCTGCCCTTTATGCTAAACAAGCTCATCTACATGCCAATGGTGTTGGCTCTACTACTCGTTTTTATTACTTACCTAATGCGACAATTAGAGAATTTGTTGGCGTCTTTATGATGCGTAAAAAACGTCACTTATTTATTATTGGAGTAATTGCGATAATTTTTATAGTCCGAGCAATTCTTATTGGTGTTGGCTATATTAAGTAGTGTACAATTATCATATTTCCAATTAATTAATACCAAAGGAGGCTATAATGCTACAACTTAAGCATTTAATGAAAACCTATCATGTTGGCGACACAGTTACTCATGCATTAGATGATGTATCGATTAACTTTCGTAATCATGAATTTGTTGCAATTTTAGGACCTAGTGGCTCTGGTAAAACGACCCTACTAAATGTTATTGGTGGTCTTGATCGATATGATAGCGGCGACCTTATTATTAATGGTAAATCCACCAAAAACTTTTCCCAAACTGATTGGGATGCATATCGAAATAATACTGTCGGCTTTATTTTTCAAAATTACAACCTTATCTCCCACCTTTCAATTATTGAAAATGTTGAATTAGGAATGACTCTTTCTGGCGTAGATAGCAAAGAACGCCATCAAAAGGCTATTGATGCTCTTAAGCGTGTAGGCCTAGGTGAACATCTACAAAAGAAACCTAATCAACTTTCCGGAGGTCAAATGCAGAGAGTAGCTATTGCCCGGGCAATAGCCAATGATCCTGA
Organism: Lactobacillus sp.; assembly: GCF_014803895.1. The sequence continues at coordinate 66,007 of NZ_JAAVAU010000005.1, forward strand.
TATTCTACTTTGTGATGAACCAACTGGTGCTTTAGATACAAAAACTAGTATCGAAATAATGAAGCTAATTCAAGAATTGAGTAAAGATAAACTTGTTATCATGGTTACTCATAATCCAGAATTAGCTGAAGAATACGCTAGCCGCATTGTTCATTTTCAAGATGGTAAGATTTTAAGCGATTCTAATCCCTTTACTCCTAAAAAGAATATCAAGGATACTTTTCACCTAGTTAAAACTAAAATGTCTTACTGGAATGCATTAAAACTTAGTTTTACTAATATCATGACTAAAAAAGGGCGTACTTTCTTAACTGCTTTCGCTTCCAGTATTGGTATAATCGGCATTGCAATTGTCTTAGCCCTTTCAAATGGCTTCCAAAAACAAATTAATCAAACTCAAAGTAAGACTTTAGCTAAATTTCCTATTTCTATTACCACAACTGCAACAGAATTAAATCCTTCAGAACGTAGTACATCCTCTGACAAAAATGTCAAAAATACTGGCTATTTAACAGTTGCTAAACCTGATAATGAAAAAAATAGTCACGAAAATAAAATTACTCAGAAATATATTGATTATATCAAGAACATAAATCCTAATTACGCTAATAATATTGCTTATATTCGTAGTGCCCAGCTAAATTTATTAGCTAATAACTCCGGTAAAATTCAACGCATTCAATTTTCAAATACTAATACTAGTGGAAACACTTTGGCCAATGCTCAAAGTCAGGGAATGGCTAGTGTTGGTGTTAATACCAGCGTTTTCCCCACTACCCTAGATAAAAGTAAAGGTTCATTTTTAAAAACAAACTATCAATTATTATCAGGAAGCTGGCCAACTTCCAAAAATGATGTTGTTTTAGTTTTAAATAATAAAAATGAAGCTAACTTAAATGCGCTTAAGAATTTGGGACTTAATGTTAAAGATGGTGAAAAAATTAACTTGAATAAGTTAGTTGGTAAAACTTTCAAAATTGTTTCTAATAATGACTACTACCAAGAACTTCCTACTGGTAACTTCGTACCTAATAAGTTGACCGAGAGCTTATACAATAAGGGACGAACTATTACCTTAACTGGAGTTATTCGGAGTAAAAATAATTCACAAATGGCCCTCCTTGATAATGGGATTGCCTACAGTGATGCTTTAAGTGAAGAAGTCATCAACGAAAATAAGAATTCTGATATTGTAAAAGCACAGAAGAAGAGTTCTACTAATGTCATGACCAATCAATCAATGAGCAAAACAGAAAAAGACCAATTTATTGCCAGCATTGGCGGTACAAGTATTCCTTCTGCAATTTTAATTTACCCTAACTCATTTGATTCTAAAGATAAGGTACTTGATTACCTAGACAAATGGAACAAAGGCAAAGACAAGAAGGATCAAATTATTTATACTGATATGTCTGGAACAGTAACTAAATTAACTGGTGGTTTACTTAGCGGCATCACTGATGTCTTAGTAGCATTTGCAGCTATTTCACTAATTACTTCCATGATTATGATTGGTATTTTAACTTATACTTCAGTACTTGAAAGAACCAAAGAAATTGGTATTCTTAAGGCTCTTGGCGCTAGAAAACGTGATATTACACGTGTATTCGATGCCGAAACATTTATTTTAGGTATTTTCTCAGGCGTACTAGGTATCCTCATTGCCTACTTGCTCACTTTCCCAATCAATGCAGTTTTATATCATATAACTGATATGTCTAATGTAGCCCAACTTGATCCAATTCAAGCATTCATCTTGGTTGTTATTTCTACAGTACTAACACTCATTGGTGGACACATTCCTGCTCGTCTGGCCGCTAAGAAAGATGCAGCTATTGCCTTAAGAAGTGAATAATTTAATTAAAAGGATAGGTCAAACTATCCTTTTTCATATATTCGGTAAAGACAGGGGTTCTCACTTAAATGAAAGTAAAGTTTTCTAAACTAATTATTAGTATTATCATAACAACAAGTACATTACTTCTAACGAGTTGTTCTAATCAATCATCATCTTCTCAACAACACCATGCTAATCCAAGTGTTGCGCTCGTGACCGATGCATCAGATGCCAACTCTAATCCTTACAATGCTGCAGCTATTGCAGGATTAAAAAAATATGCTCAAGACCATAATCTTAATTCTGGCGATAATGGTTACGAAGTTTTTACTCCTAACTATAGTAGTGAAATCTACAGTCTGGTCGATCAAGCTGCCCAAAAGAATTTCCATCTGGTTATCGGGATGGGATCTTCTTTGCAAAACGCGATTAGAGATAATGCTAAATTATATCCAAAAATCAATTTTGCAATCATTGATGGTAAAGTTAATAATCAAAAAAATGTTACAAATATTAATTTTCAAAGTCAGCAAGCAGCTTATCTAGCAGGAATTGTAGCTGCTAAGACTACTAAAACAAATGTAATCGGCTTTATAGGTGGTACACAACAGAGTTCAACCAAATTCAAAAATGGTTTTATTCAGGGAATTCAAGATCAAGCTAAGAAAGACCACAAAAAAATAAAAATTTTATCTCAAAATACCAATACTTTCTCAGATACTAATGTAGGACAAAATATTGCTCAAGCAATGTATCTTAAAAAGGCTGATATTATTTTTGCAGCCAGTGGAGAAAGTGGTAATGGTGTTTTTACCGCAGCAAGAAAAATTAATGAAGCCCAACCAATTAACCAAAAAGTCTGGGTAATTGGGGTTGATACAGATCAAACTAACCAAGGAGACTACTACGCCAAAGGGGGACAAAAATCTAATTTCACCCTTACCTCAGTTACTAATAATATTGCTTTAGCCATCAAAAATATTGCGACCGATAGTTACAATGATAAATTCCCAGGAAATAAAACTACTACTTATAGTTTAAAAAATAAGGGTGTTGATATTGTTCAAAGTAGTAACATTTCCTATAACGTATGGATAGCAGTTCAAAAGGCTCGTCAAAAAATTCTCAATGGAGAAATCAAAATAAAATAAGACATAAAAAACTAGGGATTAATCCCTAGTTTTTTTATCAATATACTAAATCATTTCCAGTGCTTGTTTAGTAGTTGGTTGAGGAAAATCAGCATTTAACAGAGCAAGATCTTCATCATCCAATTTAATCTTAACAGCAGCAAGATTTTCTTTCATATGCTTAACATTACTAGCTTTTGGAATTGTTAATATATTCCTGCTTCTCATGGTCCAAGCTAACATAATTTGATGGGGTGTAGCATGATGATGACGAGCTACCATTTTTAAATTATTAGTAATTCTGATAGTATCTCCACCACCAGAATTGAACGGAGAATAAGCAATAAAATTAATATGTTTTTCTCTCTGCCATGGCAATAAATCAAATTCTACTCCACGCTTAGATACATTATATAAAACTTCGTTGGCAAAACATTCTTCACCACCAGGAACAGTCATCAACTCTTCCATGTCCGCAATGTCAAAGTTAGACACACCCCAATGATGTATCAAACCTTCTTTTTGCAAAGCCTGTAATCCACGGACTGTATCAGATAAACGTTTATGTCCTCGCCAATGAAGTAAATACAAATCAACGTAATCAGTACCTAAACGCTTGAGACTATTCTCTAAACTTTGGCGTTCAAGTTCAGGCGTTCCATGATAAGGATAAAACTTCGTAATTAAAAATAAATCACTACGGCTATATCCCTTAATTGCTTCACCAACTAAACTTTCACTTTTTCCTTCTCCGTACATTTCAGCAGTATCTATAATTTTTATTCCATTATCTAAACCATAGCGTAAAGAAGAAATTTCGTCTTTTTTATTTTTTGGATCTTCTCCCAAGCCCCAAGTGCCCATTCCAAGACCCGTAAGTTCAAGGGTATCTGTCATCTTTTTCACCTCACCTAAATTTTACCTCATTAAGAAAGAAACTCTAAATTTTTTAGCTAATTAAAATTGACTAGACCAATTTTTTACAATATAATGGACTAGACCAATAAAAGGAATAGGGAGGATTTAGATATGAAACTTATTGTAACTAAAGATAACATCGAAGGCGGCACTAAAGCATTTGAAATTATTAAAGAAGGTATGGAACATGGCGCTAAGGTACTTGGATTAGCAACAGGTTCGTCGCCTATTCCAATGTATGATGACATGTGTGATAGCAACTTAGATTTCTCTCAAATGACTAGCATTAACTTAGACGAATATTATGGTCTTAATCCAGCTAATGATCAAAGCTATCACTACTTCATGCAAAAGCATCTATTTGATAAAAAGCCATTCAAACATTCTTACATCCCAAACGGCTTAGCTAAGAATATTGACGAAGAAGTTGATCGTTACAATAAGATTATTGCTGAAAATCCCATTGATATTCAAATTTTAGGTATCGGTCGTAACGGTCATATCGCCTTTAACGAACCTGGTACTCCATTCGGCAGCTTAACTCACAAAGTAGAATTAGCTGAAAGTACAATTAAAGCAAATTCACGTTTCTTCCAAAATAAAGAAGATGTACCTCGTCAAGCCATCTGCATGGGTATCAGATCTATCATGCAAAGCAAAAAAATTGTTTTACTCGCTTATGGTGAGGACAAACAAGATGCAATTAAAGCTTTATTTGAAGGACCCGTAACCGAAAAAGTTCCCGCATCAATTTTACAAGATCACCCAGATGTAACCATTATTTGTGACGAAATCGCTGCGGCAAAATTAGATTCTAAATACAGAAAATAATTTATTTACTAAATATACTACTTCAAAAAAGTCAGGCAAAAGCTTGACTTTTTTGTGTGGAACATTTTTTAAAAACTTCTTGCTTAACCACAACATATCGTATTAAACTTATTAAGCAAACTATATATTGTAGAAAGAACGTGATGACAGTTATTGTTTTAAGTGGTCCTATTGGAGCCGGTAAATCCAGTTTAACCAGTATTTTAGCTGAACATTTAGGTACACAAGCATTTTATGAAGGTGTCGATACTAACCCTATTTTGCCTTTATACTATAAAGATATGAAGCGGTATACTTTCTTGCTTAATACTTACTTGCTCAACCACCGTTTAGCTCAAATTAATCAAGCAATCCAAGATAAAAATAGTGTTTCTGATCGTTCAATCTACGAAGATGCACTCTTTTTCAAAATGAACGCTGATAGTAAAGTAGCAGATCCGACAGAATTTAAGATTTATGATAGTTTATTAGAGAATATGATGGAAGATACCCCAGGCAATCCAAGCAAGAAGCCTGATCTTCTTATCTATATCCACGTTTCTTTAGATACAATGCTTGAACGTATTAAAAAACGTGGCCGTTCATTTGAACAACTTAATACTGATCCTAGCTTAAAAGACTACTATGCTCGGCTTTTACAATACTATGAGCCATGGTATGAAAATTATGATGCCTCTCCAAAGATGAAAATCGATGGAAATAACTTGGATTTCGTAGTTGACGAACAAGCTAAGCGTGAAGTATTAGAAAAAATCGACCAAAAATTACAAGAAATTGGTAACTTGTAAGATTACAAATAAAAAGAAGGAACGTGATGACAGTTATTGTTTTAAGCGGGCCAATTGGAGCCGGTAAATCCAGTTTAACCAGTATTTTATCCAAATATTTAGGAACTAAGCCATTTTACGAAAGTGTAGATGACAATCCTGTTTTGCCACTTTTCTATGCCGATCCAGAAAAGTATACATTCTTATTACAAACATACTTCCTAAATACTCGTTTTCACAGTATCAAAGAAGCTTTAACTCAGGGTAACAATGTTTTGGACCGTTCAATTTATGAAGATGCACTCTTTTTCCAAATGAATGCAGATATTGGTCGTGCAACTAAAGAAGAAGTTGATACTTATTACGAACTTCTTAATAACATGATGTCTGAAATTGAGCGGATGCCTAAAAAGAGTCCTGATCTTTTAGTTCATATTCATGTTTCTTATGATACAATGCTTAAACGCATACAAAAGCGTGGTCGTTCTTATGAACAGCTTAGTTATGATCCAACACTTGAAGATTACTACAAGCGTCTATTACGTTACTACAAGCCATGGTATGAAAAATACGATTATTCCGATAAAATGGTTATCGATGGTGACAAGTATGATTTCATGACTAAGGAAGAAGATCGTGAAATCGTCTTAAGTATGATTGTGGATAAGCTTAAAGCATGCGGTAAGTTACCATTAGATTGGAATGAACCTATTAGTAAAGTAAAAATAGAAGTTTAATAAAAATCAGCCTTCTCAACTGAAGGCTGATTTTTTATTTCTATATCTAGTTAATAAAGTGCTTAATCACTATACTGATCCAAAATCTTATTTAGCTTTTCTTTTGGAGTATATCCAGTTATTCGATCAACTATTTTACCATCTTTTTTAATAATTAAAGTAGGAATGGCCATAATACCAAAATTTTTAGCCGTCTCCTGATTATGGTCAATATCTAGTGATGTAAATTTTACATCTTGTCGTTCTTCAGACAATTGGTCAACAATTGGTGATTGCATCTTACAAGGTCCACACCAAGTTGCCCAAAAATCAGTCACTGTTACACCATTTTTAGTAGCATCTTCAAAATTTTCATCTGTGATTACTTGTGTCATGTTAAATCTCCCTATGCGTTATTATTTTCCTTAGCTAGTCTATCCCAATCAATCACACATCCGTCTGGACCACATATTCCTACATTAGAATTGTCACTAGGAGTAACAATTTTAAAAGTTTGATTTACTTTTTTATTATCTGTATTCATATTTTTGTACCTCCAATATTAAACTTACTTTTTATAAGTATATTTTACCTAGTAATATTTTTAATACAAGTACGCACTTTTTTATTACCTAGTATCTTAAAAGTAACTACAGAAGATAACGATTAGCTGCTATTACTTCTCTATTTTAGGAGGTGCATTTTTTTGTCGTAAATAAATATTATTAATAAGTAAGGCGATTATGGTCAAAACACACCCTCCAATCTCTGCATTTGTAGTTGCATATCCAGTCATTGCTGTAATTATGAATGCGGTGATCGGTTCAATATTCATAAACAAAATACCATTAACTGGTCCTAAGTAGCGATTTCCTAAATTCCAAGCAAATACGGCAATTATTCCAGCCAGGCTAATCATATACAACAAAGAACCACGAATCGAAATTATTAAATCTAAGCTTGGTACCTTAATTATTCCTATCAGAGTAAGAATAATAGTTAGCATTGCTACAGAAAGAACACCGTACATAGTAGTCAAAGTAGAATATCTTAAAATTGACCAACTTTTAAAGTTTTCTCCACCCATAGTAAATAATACCCAACATAAATCAGCTAAAAAAATTAATAAGGTTGCGACTAATAAAGTACTACCACCTTGAATAAGAGAATTGGGGTCTCCCTTTGTTACTACTAAAAAAACACCAATAAAAGCTAAAATCATGGATAAAAAGGAAATCAAACTAGGTTTCTTTCCTTTAAAAATCCACGCAATAATTGCCGTAATTAATGGTTGAATTGCCATCATTACAGACGCAATCAATGAACCAGACTTTCCTGCTGTATGTTGGCCCCAAAATACTAATAAGTTAAAGCCAGCAAATGCAAAAGTTCCCAACAACCATAATTTTAAAAAATTTCCATCAGGGTTTAATGATTTTGGACCTTCAACAATTATTAATAAAATTGTAAAAATAATTGCTACACTACCATATCTAAATAAAGTAAAATACACTGGATCTATTTTTTGCAAGGTAGGAGTCATTACTGGAAACATTCCTCCCCATGAAACAGTGGCGACTAAACATAGAATTATTCCCAATATATACTGTTTGGTTTTCATTTCAATAACTTTCTAAAAAATCGACTTCTTACTTAAGAAGCCGATTTTTAAATTCATTCTTCAATTTAAAATAAAAAGTACTACTGTTTCCTTTAACTAAACGGTTTGTGCTAAAACATCTAAAGTACGTACCATTTGAGAAACAAATCCATTTTCGTTGTCGTACCAAGAAACAGTCTTAACAAGTTGCGTATCCCCAGCTGTAGTTACTTCAGTTTGAGTTGGATCAAATATTCCACCAAATGTAGTACCTACAATATCGCTAGAAACAATACCATCATCGTTATAACCAAAAGATGGATTATTTTCAGTATACTTCTTAATCGCAGCATTAACTTCTTCCTCAGTAACCTTCTTATCCAAAACAGTTACTAATTCAGTTTCTGATCCATCACGAACTGGAACACGCTGAGCATGACCTTTAAGCTTACCGTTAAGTTCTGGAATAACTAATCCAATTGCCTTTGCAGCACCAGTTGAATGAGGAATTGTGTTTTCTGCGGCAGCACGTGCAGCGCGCACATTACCTGCAGGACTATCTTGCAACTTTTGAGAGGATGTATAAGCATGAATAGTAGTCATTGTACCTGCTTTAATACCAAATTCCTTGTTAAGGTAATAAGCAAGTGGTGCTAAAGAATTAGTGGTGCATGAACCTGCGGAAATAATCTTATCATCAGGAGCAATCGTATCATGATTAATGTTATATACAATTGTCTTCATGTCACCAGCTGGTGCGGAAATCAAGACTTTCTTTACTCCTGCATCAAGGTGAGCCTGTGACTTTTCCTTTGAAGTATAAAAGCCTGTACTTTCAATTACCAAATCAACACCATCATTATTTACCCATGGAATTTGACTAGCATCCTTATAAGCATAAACAACAATCTTTTTACCATCTACATATATTGCATCTTCATCAGCCTTAACATCACCCTCAAAAGTACCATGAATAGTATCATACTTAAATAGATGAGCAAGCATCTTAGGGGAAGTTAAGTCATTAATTGCTACAACTTCAATATTTGGATTGTTAACTTTAAGAATTCTTCTCAAAGTTAAACGACCAATTCTTCCAAAACCATTAATACCAACTTTAACAGTCATCTTTATTACCTCTTTCTATCATTCTGTTAATCACTTACTTTTTACAAGTTTATATTACCTGGAATATTTATCTTTGAGAATAAACAAGTTAGAATAAGGGGTATAACTTTTAGTTAACTATAGAGGTGAAAGTATGATAGATTCTTTAAATATAGACTTACTCCAAGTCTTCATAACCGTTAGTGAACATAATAGTATTAATAAAAGCAGCGAAATCTTACTTTTATCGCAGCCAGCTATCAGCAAAAAAATTAAGCAACTTGAAGAATATTTTGATACAAAATTATTCACTCGCACACCGCAAGGTATGAAATTAACTCCTACAGGGAAAACATTTTATTCTAAAGCTAAAGTTGTATTAGAAGATTTTCAATCTCTACATAATATTGAAAAAGAAGACACCCCACTATCAAAAATTAGAATTGGATCACTCGATAATATCGCTTCAATTCATTACCCTGATTTCTTTAAGACAGCTCTGTTTAAAGCACGTTCATTAAAACTCTCCAATGAAGTACTTGACTTGGTAGATCCCTTTAATGAAGAAAAAATAGATTTAATATTTCTTGATTCCCAATTTTCTCGTTTATTAACAATTAACTATGAAGAGAAATTTTTATATTCAGAACCATATGTAGTAGTCTATTCAGATAATAATCAAGTTTTAAAAAATACTAAAAAAGATATTTTAACCAGTCAAGATTTGCAAAAATTAAATCTTATTATGCACCCCAAATTATGCCCAGTTCATGATAAATTAGTATCTATTTTTACTGAATCAAGACTAAGCTTGCCAGAAATTTACGAAGTAGATTTTGTAGAATCTCGTATTTCCTTAGTCGCTATTTCTGATTTAATCACGATTTTACCCAAATCACTAGCAGAGAGAAAAATTCAAAATAATTCTAGTTTGCACCTCAAAAAATTAGACACTCCTTTTATTAGAAACGTTTCTATTTTTGGTAATAATAAAGTCAATTTAGATAAAATTTATCACTCTATCGAAAATTAACACAAAAAAACGAAATTCAAAATGAATTTCGTTTTTTATCTATTAGCTTAATCAGCAAAAAATCCCATATTCTTCTTCTAATAAATCACGTACCTCTTGGACTGTCATCGGAGCTGTATGTCCATTAAATAAGTAAGTATCGTTAGGTAATTTACAAATTTTATTAGTAATTGAGTTTAAAATTTCCTTTTCATCACCTTTTGGGAATTCAGTTAAGCCGATGTCATTGTTGTAAATCATATCTCCAACTAAAGCAAATTTATATTTTTCAGAATAAAAAATCTGTGAATCGGGTGTATGTCCCGGCGTAGTTATACATTTTAGAGAAAAACTGTTTTGATACCCAGATATTACTTCTCCATCATAACTATATTCAATACTACTCGGCCATTTTACATGTTGATGATACCGAGCTGCTAAGTTTAATTTATCATTATCCATAAAGCCAACAGCATTTTTATTCATCACAACAGGTACATTCAAAGCATCGGATACTTCAGCTGCAGCATAGGAATGATCAAAGTGTCCATGGGTAAGTAAAATTTTATCAATTATCCATCCCTTTGTACGAACTTTATCTATTAATTTTTTAGGTTCCGCACCAGGATCAATTAAAAATCCATGTTTAGTTTCTTCATCAATAAAAAAGTAACAGCTAGTTTGAAAAACATTTACAACTGGTTGCATTAATAATTGCATTATTTTTCCTCGATTGCTTCTTTTTCAAGAGCTTCTTCAATTGCCTTTTTAAATACTTCTTTAGGCTGTGCACCCATATAGCCCTTGCTATCAATAACAATGAAAGGTACAGCATGAACCCCATTACTTTGAATAAAGTATTCATCTGCTACAACTTTATCATGATAGTCAGTACTCTTTAACAACTTCTTTACCTCTACTTCATCAAGACCAGCTTGAGTTGCTATATCAATTAAAACATCATGATCAGCCAATTTTCGGTTATCACTAAAATATGCTTTAAATAATAAATCTGACAACTTCTTGGTTAACTTTGGATCATTTTTAGTATCTTTTACCCACTGGGTAAGACGATGTGCATCCATAGTATTGGTATTCAAAGTTGAAGCATACTTGAAATCTAAACCTTCACCTTTACCCATTTGTGAAATTCCTTCAATTTTATCAGCAGCTTCTGCCTTAGTTAGACCATACTTAGCTGCAAATCGATCTAAAGTTGTTTCTGTAACTTCATTTGGAGCATCAGGGTAAAGTTGAAATGCGTGAAGATCCCAAATTACTTTATCTTCTACACCTAACTCATCAATAATATTCTCAATTCTTTTATCTGCAATGTAGCAAAACGGACAAGCGTAATCTGACCAAATTGTAATTTCCATACGTACATACCTCACTAAATTTTTATTTATCTTGATTTACTTATTTTTTACAAGTATCATTTTACATGTAGATATGTATTATACAAGTATGCACTTTTTTATTACCTAGTATCTAAAAAGTAACTAATGGAGGAAAATATGGACGAAGAAGCATTATCAAAATTTAAACAAATTGATATGGAAGGATTTAATCAGGCCTTGTCTTTAATATCAGGTAAATGGAAAATGAATATTCTTTTTGCGCTTTCAAAATTGGGCACAATGAGATATGGCGAAATTAATCATGTCTGTGGTCGGATAACTCACAGAGTTCTATCAGAAAAATTAAAAGAGTTAGAGAGTAATGGACTTATTATGCGAAAGGTATATCCAGAAATTCCTCCTAAAGTTGAATATTCTCTAACCAAAAAAGGAAAAACCCTTCTTCCCATCTTGCAAGATATCTGTAATTGGGGACAGGATAATTTTTAATAATAAATTTTAAAGATTAATACACGCAATTGTTAATATACAATTTGCGTGTTTTTATATATGGCAAAATGATAGCCTTTTCATAAATATAATTAACTATGCTTTATTGCTCTATATTGATAATTCGTGTTTACAAATAAAAATATGAATGATAAACTATTTTAGTATTGTTATTACTTATAAAACACGAACATTTTATTATTTGGAGGAAAACATGGACTTTATTAGTAAGTACTTTAAACTGGATAGCTTAGGTACTAGCATAAAAACTGAATTTATCGCTGGATTAACTACTTTCATCAGTATGTCATACATTCTTTTTGTTAATCCTAGCGTTTTAGGTGCTAGTGGGATGAATACCGGTGCCGTTTTTACTGCTACTGCTCTTTCTGCCGCACTTGGTACAGCAATTATGGGGATTGTGGCTAACTATCCAATTGGGGAAGCACCTGCATTAGGTATTAATGCCTTCTTTGCTTATACCGTTTGTATAGGAATGAAAGTATCTTGGCAAACAGCTTTAGCTAGTGTATTTGTAGCTTCCATTATCTTTATTATCATTACAGCTTTAAAGTTACGTGAAAAAATTATCGATTCTATTCCAGCTGACTTAAAATTTGCCATTTCTTCTGGTATTGGATTATTTATTGCTTTCTTAGGTCTTCAAAATGGTGGTTTAATTGTTGCAAATAAATCAACTTTAGTTGGATTAGGCTCTCTTCACAACCCACTTGTCTGGATTACAATTTTTGGACTTTTTGTAACTATTATCTTAATGATTTTAAACGTTCCTGGTGCTATCTTTATAGGAATGGTCGCTGCGTCAATCTTCGGTATCTGTACTGGTCAAATTGCTCTTCCACATAAAGTAATTTCAATGGCTCCTAGCCTAGCACCAACTTTTGGCCAAGCTGTTTTTCACTTAAAAGATATTAATTCACTTCAAATGTGGGTAGTCGTACTTACCTTCTTATTGGTTACATTTTTTGATACTGCTGGTACCTTAATTGGACTTGCTCAACAAGCAGGTTTCATGAAGAATAATAAGATGCCACGTGTTGGTAAAGCACTAGCTTCTGACTCAACTGCAATGTTATTTGGTTCACTATTTGGTACTTCTCCAGTTGGTGCTTATGTTGAATCAAGTGCTGGTATTGCTGTCGGCGGTCGTTCAGGATTAACTGCTGTCTTTGTCGCAATCTTCTTTTTAATTTCAATGATCTTTAGCCCATTATTGGGAGTCTTTACTACACAAGTCACAGCACCAGCGCTAATAATTGTTGGAGTTTTAATGGCTCAAAATACTGCTCATATTCACTGGAATAAGTTAGAAATTGCAATTCCTTCATTCCTTATCTTGATTGGAATGCCCCTTGCATATAGTATCTCTGATGGTCTTGCTTGGGGAATGATTACTTATCCAATTTGTATGGTTGCTACCAAACGTGGTAAAGAAGTTACTCCAATGATGTGGGTATTGTTCGTTGTTTTCATAATTTTTCTATGGGTGTTAAATTTTTAAAATCAATCTATTCAAAAGTGCCTCAAATGAGGCACTTTTTTCTTACTAAAAAAACTAACGAATCACTTCTAAACAATATGATTTTTTATTACAGTGCGGACAACGCAACTTTCTAAAACGTGGGGTATGAGCTGCAAAGAAAAATTGCTTAAAAGTTGGAATGAATTTAGTTCCACAATTCGGGCATATATAAGCTACGCAATCATAATATTTCTTTGCAAGCATAGTAGAAAATATTAACAAAATTAGTACTAATATTCCTGCCATCACTTTTCCTAAGAGAAAGTGATGTTGAAGCAAGATATTAGTTATCAACATCATTCCAATAATTTCAAAGACTAAAATTCCAATACTAAAATAAATAGTTCTTCTTCTAAGCTGCGCAAGTTTAGTGTTCTTTTCCATAATTGCCGTAATGTCAGAAATCTTTTCTTTCTTTAATCTCCGCTTATGTAGAATTTCTTTAAAAACTAGTAATTTTTTCTGCTTCTTCTTTAAATTTTCAATTTCATCCTTATTATTGGCTATTTCCTGGGTAATTAATAATTCTAAGGATTGACTACTATTCTCTTCAGCAAGCAAGTGTTTAATTTTTTGAACTGAGAATCCTAAAGAGCGTAAATACAAGATTACTTGTAAATTTTCAATCTCATTTTCACTATAGATACGATAGCCATTTGTATCAATTTTGTTAGGTACGATGAGCTTTTTTTGCTCATAAAATCGTAACGCTCTAGGAGTCGTTTTTAATTTTTTAGCTACTTGCCCAATAGTATATTCTTCTTTTGACATTACTCTTCCTCCCTTCAATTTTTAAAATACAGTCTTACCTAAGGTAAAGGTCAAGCAAAGAAATTCATTTTTTCTAAAATCAGCTTAAATTTTTGTGCTACACTAGTAACAATTAAGCAATTAGTTTATACAATAATTTAATAATCGGAGGAAAAAATGCAGACATTGAACAAAGTCTTTCATTTACAAGATGCTCATACCACTGTCAAACAAGAGTTAATTGCCGCATTAACTACATTTGTCAGTCTCTCCTACATCTTATTTGTTAACCCTAATATTTTAAGCGCTTCTGGAATTCCAAAGGGAGCTGCTTTTACAGTTACAGCCATTGCAACTGCTATTGGTTGTTTGCTTATGGGGCTAATAGCTAATTATCCTATTGCACTAGCACCAACCCTTGGTAGTGCTGCCTTTTTCTCATATACTGTATGTGCGGAAATGCATATCAATTGGCAAACTGGTTTGGCAGCGGTGTTAGTTGCTTCAATTTTATTTATTTTGATTACTGTTTTAAAACTACGTGAAAAAGTTATTGATGCGATTCCGCAGGATTTAAAATACGCAATTTCAGCTGGTATTGGTTTATTTATTGCCTTTATCGGTTTACAAAACGGTAAATTAATTATCGATAATAAGTCTTCTCTAGTTGGATTAGGTTCATTTGCTAACCATGATGTCTGGATTACCCTATTTGGTCTAATTTTGACAGTAATTTTGATGTCTGCCAAAGTTCCTGGATCAATTTTTATCGGGATGATTATTACTGCTATCTTTGGCATGATTATTGGTAATATTCCGATGCCTCATGGTATTATCTCAAGTCCACCAAGTATAGCACCAACTTTTGGTCAAGCTATATTCCATTTAAAAGATATTAACACACCCCAACTTTTCATGGTCGTCCTCACCTTCTTATTAGTTACCTTTTTTGATACCGCAGGTACTTTGATTGGAATGACGCAGCAAGCTGGCTTAGTTGATAAAGATGGGAAAATTCCCCGTATTGGTAAAGCCTTTGCTTCTGACTCATTGGCTATGGTCGAAGGCTCAATTTTAGGTACGGCTCCACTTGGTACTTCTGTTGAATCTAGTGCTGGTATCGCTATGGGTGGTCGAACAGGACTAACCGCAATCTTTGTTGGTACTTTCTTCTTGATTGCAATGATTTTTAGTCCACTTCTTCAAGTTATTCCTACCACAGTCACAGCTCCAGCATTAATTATCGTGGGAGTCTTAATGGCTTCTAATCTTAAACATATTGACTGGGATAGTTTTGAAATCGCTGTTCCATCATTCTTAGTAGTTGTAGGAATGCCTCTTACTTACTCTATTTCTGATGGATTAGCACTTGGAATGATCGCCTATCCAATTACAATGATTGCTGCTAAACGTTATAAAGAAGTAAGCCCAATGATGTATATCCTATTCATTATATTCGTGGTTTTCTTCTTAATAACTAATATGGCATGATATTTTTAAGATAATAATTAAGCCTTGTACGGTATAGTGCAAGGCTTTTATAATGAATATAAAAATACGTTTTAAAGAAAGATTAATTATGACTCAACAAAATATTATTCATGATGTAATGCTATTAAGCCAAAAATCTACTCCCGCAACTCAAGTAGATATTCAAGCTGCTAATGATCTACGCGATACCTTAGTCGCAAACAGCACCCGTGCTGCAGGACTTGCTGCAAACATGATTGGGATACATAAGAACATCATTGCCTTCTTCGTGGGGCCTCTTCCAATGGTGATGCTTAATCCCAAGATTATCAAAAAGACTGGTGAATATACTACCAGCGAGGGATGCTTGTCACTTGAAGGACAGCGTTCGACTAAGCGCTACAAGGACATTACTGTTCAATATGATAACTTAAATTTTGAAAAACAAACTCAGAATTTCACTGGCTTCATAGCCGAAGTAATTCAACATGAAATCGATCACTGTAATGGTATTTTGATTTAGATTTAGAATGATACTGCTTAAGTTAAGTAGTATCATTTTTGTTTAGAAAGAAGTTGATTAAATGACAATTGGACAAATACTAAAACGTGAACGTACCAGATTAAATCTTACCCAAGAAGAAATGGCTGGAGATATTTTATCCCGCAGTTACTATAGCAAAGTTGAAAATGATAATTCTGAAATTACTGCTGATAAATTGATCAAATTATTGAAGTTTCATCAAATTAATATTTCAAGTTTTATTGAAAGTTTAAACAATACTAAAGCAACTTCAAAAGACTTTGAAGAAAATCTCTCTAACCAATTAGGGGATGCTTTTTATGCTCAAGACCTCGATAAAGTAAAAAAAATAAAAGATAAAATTGACCATTCTAAAGTTTCTGATGAACTAAAGCTGCGTGCTATTTTAGTTATTGCAACTTTGACTAACAATTTCAGCGATATAGATGTCATCACCAAACAAAAAATTCAACAACTTTTATTCATAGATAATTGGACCGATAATCAATGGACTTTGAAATTATTTGGTAATTCAATGCAGCTGTTTTCTTCACATTATTTAGATATTTATATGTCGCAAGTTCTGCGAAGATATCAAAATATTTCTGAATTTCCATTAAAAATACAAGAAAGAATCTGTACTATGTGCATTAATTATTTATTCAATACTTATCAGACTCCAAATACAGTGGTATGGAAAAAGATATCAAAACTTCTAAAAAATACTGCACAATATCCTTCTCTAAGTATTTATCGCATAATAGGACTCTATTTTTTTGCATTCCAAGAAGGAGACACCACTACTACTGAAAATATTTTAAAAATTTTATCTAAAAGTGGTGATACACGTGTAATTCCTCTACTTCCCAAATTCTGAAACTATTGCTGCTCATATATGAGCAGAATATTACAAATAGAGGACATGCTCTTTATAATAAAGTTAAGTTTAATAAATATAGAAGGAAATTAATTATGGTAGTATGGGCTTAGTCAAAGCGGTCATTATTCCCACCGTACTTCTGTCAACGATGTAAATAGTGGCTGGAAGAAGAAAGGTGTCCTGGCTGAAGCAAAAACTTGGACTAATCCTACCAAAAGAGTAGAAGCATACTGAGATTGCAGATAATGAAAACTAAAAGCAAAAATTTAAAGCATACTCATCTCATCGGGTACGCTTTAATCATAATTCAAACCATTTTAATTATCCTAAGTTCACTCACTTTTTTAGCAGATAAATATGAAAATCAATGGCAAGATTATTTAAACAACCAAACATCTTACAATATTTATCTAAATAATATTTCCGTTAATAAAAAAGATGAGGTAATTGACTATCTTACCTCCGAAGCTGAAAAGAATAATTTTTTACTTTTGAGAAAAGACAATATTGGAGATTCTTTTTCTCTTGGGGTTGCAAGGGATGCTTCTAAAGTTGAAGACTATTTCGAATTTTATGGGCGTTCAATTTTAAAGAGTAACTCTTTAACCAGACTTCTTCACTCTAATAATGAAAATGCAACTTTAGGTTTAGGAAGAGGTTCAATTAATCAACTAGCCCCAATTTATAAATTTCCTTTTTCCAATCAAGTAATTATTTATAAACTACAAAAATTTAATCAATTAGCCAAAACAATTTCAGGACAATACCAGCTAGTTGGTCTATCTTCGACAAATACATATAATTCTATCATTAGTAATTTGGCTAAAATCACATCTTTGCATCAAAGTGACTTTACTAGTGCTAAATCAGGAAGTGCCCAAGATACTGGTTTAACTACTACCTTCTTAATAGGCGGAATACTAATAACAAGTTTGGGAATATTCGCTTACTTCTTTGTTTATTTACTCTCATCATTAAAAGAATTTGGAACTTTAATTTTATTAGGATGGTCCAAAAAGAATATTCTTTATGCCCGTTTTAAACCCTTTTTAAAATTTATTATTTTCTGGGGAATATTATCTTCGATTATTCTAAGTGTTTATTTTGGAAGAATTTCTTTCTTTACATTATTTATTTTAACTTTCTTCCTAGCATCCCTAGTTAATATCGCTCTCCTAATCATTATTTATCTGATAGATTCTTTGCTTATCCTCACTTTAAAAAATATTTCCTTAATCAAGGGACGCTACCCTAAAACTATTCTCTATTCTTTCATCGCTGGAATTTATCTTTTAATTAGTGGTGTTTTACTAACAGTTTCTATTTATATTGATGGTCCAACTAAATCTATAGTTGCTAACACTCAGCAAGCTCTACAGTGGCATAAAGTTGAAAAAATGGTCATTTTAAAAAGCTTTGATTCCGGTAAAGATGGCCCAAGTTCTCCTGGAGATCCTTCTTCATCTTTATATCACGATACACTAAACTTTTATAAAGATATTGCTGATAAAAAAGGTGTTTACTATATCAGTTCT
Organism: Lactobacillus sp.; assembly: GCF_014803895.1. The sequence continues at coordinate 84,476 of NZ_JAAVAU010000005.1, forward strand.
TTTTATAGATCTAAAGACTGGATTTCTGATAGGCTTTTATATAAAAAAATGCCAACCAAGCCGTTCACTATTTTAACGGTTTCACCAAATTATCTCAAAAAGATCAACTTTTTTGTCTCTCCTTCTATCTTGACCAAAGCAAAACACGGACTTAGGATTTTTTACGTACCTGATACTTATTCATATAAAGAACAAAAAAATCTCAAAGTTTTTCTCAAAGATTTTGTTACTGATGGAATAAGTAAAAGTGATGTTCAAACTACTTTTAGCAAAAATAAACAAGTAGCGATTGTTCTTTATCATCCTAATCAAGATATTTTTTTATGGAATAATGAATCAACTGAGCCATCTAATGGTAAAACACCTATTATTGATATACTCACACCAGCCAATATGACTTATGAAAATATTGGAAATATTCAAACTTCAGGTTTAGAAAGTCCATTAAAATTCCAAAATCAAAAAATTGCTAAAAGTATTTTTACACCACAGCGCCTCCAAAAGTATCATTTGGAAGACAATATACGAACTTATACAACTATCTCTAGTTATATTGATGGTGAACAAAAAAATCTCTGGGAAACATTAACCCTCTTCGGGATTGTGCTAATTTTTCTAATGGGAATTCTTTGCCTCTTAATTATCGTGTTAGCTACGGCTTACAAAACTATCAACCAGCAGCAAATTGCTGTTAAAAAATTTCTAGGCTTTAATTTCAAACAAATTTATGGACTTCCACTTTTATTCATTACTCTTACTTCACTTATAGAAATAGTTATTATTTTAATTGCACGCAGTAAAATAGGAATTCCAATTATTTTAATTACTTTTTTAATAGAATTAATCGTATTTTATTTTTACTTATCTCGAAATCAATTTTCGGATATTATCAATCAATTTAAGGAGGAATAGGATGACAAATTATGCTGTCCAAGTTACTCACCTAACTAAGAAATTTGGTACACGTACTATCTTTGAAAATCTGAGCTTTAAAATTAAAGAAAAAGAATTTGTGGCATTCGTCGGTCCTTCCGGATGCGGAAAATCCACTCTACTTAATATTCTCGGATTATTAGAATCTAGCACTGCTGGTAGCTTCTCGCTCTTAAATGAATCCGCTCCATCTATTAATAGTAAAAAAGCTACTATGTGGCGCCGAGATGTAATTAATTATCTCTTCCAATCTTTTGCGCTTATCCCCAATAAGTCAGTTAAAGATAACTTATTACTGGCTATGCATTTTATAAAATCTTCTTCTCATACTAAAAAAGAAAATATTTCCCAGGTACTCAAAGACTTAGATATTTCGTATCTTTTAAATGAGCAAGTATCTAGTCTATCTGGTGGAGAACAACAAAGAGTTGCCCTTGCTCGAACAATATTGAAGCCTGGAAAAATTATTTTAGCAGATGAACCGACAGGTTCCTTAGATGAAAAACATGCTCAGCTTGCTTTTGAAGAAATTGAAAAATTACGTTCTAAATATGGTAAAACTATCTTAATGGTCACTCATAATCTTAAGCAAGCTCAGCAATGCGATAAAATTATTAACTTAGCCAATTTTTAAATGACAAGACATAAAAATTAAATAAAAAAGTTAGCCGAATACTAACTTTTTTTATTTATTTTTTCGTTGACAAATGTAACCAAAGTTGTTATAGTTACAAATGTAAACGAAAGGAGCAACTTTATGGCTCACTATTTAGAAACTAATATTTCTGACAGTGAATGGGAAGTAATGAGAATCATCTGGACTCTTAAGAAGGCCTACACTTCGCAAATCATCACTGAATTACAAAAAAAGAATGATTGGAGTGACTCAACGATCAAGACCTTAGTACGTCGACTCATTCAAAAGGGATTACTTAAGACCGAAAAAGATGGTCGTCGCTTTATCTACTTACCAACTGTTTCTCAAATTGAGATGATGAAAAAAGCAACCAACGAACTCCTCAACAAGCTCTGCGATATGCACAAGGGGGAAGTAATTCTGGAGTTGTTAAAAAAATCACCTATCTCTAAAGGTGATTTAATTGAGATGAACGATGTTATCGTTGAAAAAGAAAAAAGCGCACCTGAAATGGTACCTTGTAACTGCTTAGAAGATAACACTATTTGCTAGGAGGCATGAATAATGAATATTGGTGAAATCAGTGCCATTGTGATTGGCCTAATATTAATTGGCTTTATTATTTGGTGGTTCTTTGGTAAACACCAAGAAGCTGCTGGTGAAAGTACAGTCGTCAATGATGAACAAACTGCTACAATTGTTGTAAATGGGGGCTATTCACCGGCTACTATAGTTTTAAAAAAGGGCATTCCCGCTCAAGTTAACTTTGATATGCAAGACTCTACAGCCTGTTTATCACACGTTGTCTTTGAACAACTTGGTGTTAACAAAGATTTAACAAAACAAAAAATTACTACTATCGACATTCCCACTGATAGAGCTGGCACTTTCAATTATGCTTGTGGAATGGACATGTTTCATGGAAAGGTTATCGTAAAATAAAATGAGTATTTTTTCTAAAAATCAAACCAAAAAAGTTATTGTAAATGCAGAAAATCACGGTTATAAACCAGATACTATTACTTTTAAACAAGGAAAACCTGCACAATTAAAATTTATTGCATCTGACAATATGGGATGCATGAACGAAGTTGTCTTCAAGGACCTTAACGTTGATGACAAACTTGATGGTAAAAAAGAAATTACAGTAAATATTCCTACTGACAAGCCTGGAACATATGACTGGGCTTGTGGAATGGATATGTTCCATGGGAAGGTAGTTGTTAAATAATGAAGCTCACTAATATTCAACGCTTCTGGATTTCATTTGTACTATCAATTCCAATGTTGGTGCAAATGTTCACTATGCCATTTCACTGGATGATGCCAGGGTACAACTGGATTGCCCTTATCACCACAACGATTATTATGGCAATTAGTGCTGCACCTTACTGGAAGAGTGCAATTGGGGCATTCAAGAAGCATCATGCTAATATGAATACTCTCGTAGCTGTCGGAACGGCAGTCGCCTATTTCTATAGTATCTTTGCCATGATTACAGGTCGTGCAGTTTACTTCGAAAGTGCTGCCTTTGTAACAGTCTTCGTTTTACTTGGGGATGCCATGGAAGAAAAAATGCATGACAATGCATCCGACGCTTTAGGCAAATTAATGGGACTTCAGGCGAAAGATGCCGAAGTTCTCAAAGACGGCAAATTCGTCAAGGTACCACTTGATCAAGTTCAAGTTGGCGACCTCATTCGTGTTAAGCCAGGTGAAAAGGTCCCCGTTGACGGTACAATTACTGAAGGTAGTACAACCTTGGATGAATCGATGGTGACTGGTGAAAGTATGCCTGTGATTAAAAAAGTTGGTGACACTGTTGTTGGTTCAACTATCAACAGTAATGGTACGATTACCTTTAAAGCTACCAAGGTTGGCTCTGACACCATGCTTGCTCAAATCGTCGATTTAGTTAAAAAGGCACAGACTAGTCACGCTCCAATTCAAAACTTAACTGATAAGATTTCTAATATTTTCGTTCCTGCTGTTTTAATCATTGCTATCGTAACCTTCGTGGTATGGTACTCCTTCTTAGGAGCTACCCCAGTTGAAGCAATGCTATTTGCGGTAAGTGTGGTCGTAATTGCATGCCCATGTGCTTTAGGACTTGCAACCCCAACTGCCTTGATGGTCGGAACTGCTCGTAGCGCCAAGATGGGTGTTTTAATCAAAAATGGTGAAGTTCTTGAAGAAGTTAGCGACCTAGATACTGTAGTTTTTGACAAGACTGGAACTATCACTGTTGGTAAGCCACAAGTTACTAATGTTGTTGGTGATGAAAAGCAAGTTATTGCTGTAGCTGCTAGTCTTGAAGAATCCTCTGAGCACCCATTAGCAGCCGCAATTTTGAAAAAAGCTGAAGAAGAAAATATTACCCCAGTTAAGGTCAAAGAATTTGAAGCTATCGAAGGTAAAGGTGTAAAAGCGTACTACAATGACCAAGTTGCTTTCGTTGGTAGTGACAGATTGCTTGAAGATATAGATATTTCCCAGAAAATGTCCACTCAAGCTTCTACCCTACAAAACCAAGCTAAAACTGTTGTTTATGTTGGCTTAAATGGCAAAATAATTGGCTTAATTGCCATTCAAGATGCTCCTAAGCCAAGCTCTAAGCAAGCAATTTCTGAACTTAAAGCACGTGGTCTCAAAACCGTAATGCTTACTGGTGATAATGAAAAAGTTGCCCAAGCTATTGCCAAGCAAGTGGGAATTGATCAAGTAATCGCTGGCGTACTTCCTAATGAAAAGGCCGAGCACATTAAAGAGCTTCAACATGGTAACCACAAAGTTGCCTTCGTTGGCGACGGTATCAATGATGCCCCTGCCCTTTCTACTGCAGATGTCGGAATTGCGATGGGTTCTGGTACTGATATTGCCATCGATGCTGGTGGTATCGTCTTAGTTCAAAATGACCTCCGTGGTGTAGTTCGTGCCCTTGATATTTCTAAAAAGACTTTCAACCGAATCAAACTCAACTTGTTCTGGGCTCTGATTTACAACACGATCGGTATTCCAATTGCAGCGGGTGTCTTTGTGGCTGTAGGATTTGAACTTAGTCCTGAGCTTGCGGCACTAGCAATGGCCTTCTCCTCCGTTTCCGTTGTAACGTCATCATTGCTTTTAAATAAGACTAAAATTGCTGAAACAAATTAAAAATCAAAAAATACTGGTAATCAAGGTTTCATAAAATTAAGCCGAGATTACCAGTATTTTTATATATTATAAAAAAAGTATGATTTTTCATACATCATAACTTGCCGGATAGAAGACTAATTGGCACAGACAATAGTTATTCCCTTACAATTATGACTATCTTCAAATTGATCAACTAGATCTTTCTCTTCATCCTTAGTTGCAAGCAATTGTAATTCCTTTAAAGCTTCCATAATAATTTCCTCCTAGATACAATCAATATTAAATTTCTTTAATATTGATTGTATTATAGTTTTAATTTGATTAAAAGTAAATAAATAATTGCAAAAAAATATATAAAATATTAAAATTTAATAAAAAAGAGGACAATAAGAATGGAACTAAATTACTTAAATGATATTAATAATCTATTATTAGAAAAAGACAAATTCTCTACCAACATATTACCATCAGGATTTAAAAAATCTGATGAAGTCTTTATTAGTAGAAATGAAAATAATTACTATTTACAATTTAATTTTAATACTGTTCCCTTACCTCACCAAGGATTTAAAATACATGTATCTGCTACTTTAAAAAATTATAAAAAAATTCTAGATATAATCTTTAACTACTGCAAAAACAATAATGTTTGTTTTAAGTACATTTCCAATACATCAAATATTTCAAAAAATTTGAGTGGTAATGCAAAAGTGTGGTCTAGTGGTAAATTTATCACTATTTATCCTGATAATTACTACGAGTTTAAAAAACATATCAACAATCTCTATAGAATAAAGCAATTAAAAAATTACGAAGGTATAGAAGTAATATCTGATAGAAGATATAAAGATTCTTCAATAATTTACTATAGATATGGAATTATTACAGGACCTAATATGCTTATATTTAATCCAAATAATAAAAATGATTATTATGAAGATTATAAAAATCTAATATATTATATTCCAAATTGGGTCACTGAACCTTTTCCAAAAAATATTGATGATAATAAAAAAAGCAAAATACTTTTTAATAAATACTTTCCAGTTAGAGCTTTAAATAATAAAGCTTCCGGATCTACATTTATTGTAGAAGATAATAATAAACAAAAATTTATTTTAAAAAATGCTAAGTCTGGATATATGAGTGGTCAAAATTATGAAACCTCAATTCAGCTACTGCAAAATGAAGCCAAAAACTTAAAACGATTAAGCAAATTTAACTTTTTACCAACTTACAAGGATGAATTTTATGAAGACAAAGATTATTTTTTAGTCGAAAGTCTTGTAAAGGGTGAGGATATTGACTCTTTTAGAGCAGATATTAGAAACAACTTTGTTGATTCATCTAAAAGAGAAGCCACCATTTTAAGATACAAGCTAATAATAGTTGACTTAATAAACAAATTAGAAAAATTGCATCAAAATAAAATATTTTTGGGTGACATATCAGCTAAAAATATTTTAATCGACATAGACAATAACTCTGTTAATTTTATTGATTTAGCTCAATCAGAATTTTTTTCCGACATCAATGAAAACTATTCTTTTTATAGAACTCCAGGATTTTTTGATAATAGAACTCCTTATTTGAACTTAGAACGACAAGATAATCAACAATTGGGATACTTGATAATATCATTATTTACCAGAGCAAATATGTTCTTAAAAATTGATACATCAGGAAAAATGTCTTATGAGTTTTTCGACGAATATTTATCTACCTATAACCTTCCAAAAGTCTATTCTAATATTGTCAAAAAGTTACTTTTCTCTGAGTCTGTAGATTTAATTTCTTTATCCGAAACTGTACTATTATCAGATAATGGAAATGCAATATTTCACGTAAAAAAAGAAAAAATAAGTTATAAATCTATTCTTAAAAAAGCTACTTTAGCTTTACAATCTGCTTATATCGATAGGGTAACTTCAGAAAACGATTCGAAAATTTTTAAATTTGATGACAATAGTGACTTTATTTTTAATAATAATTTAAATTCACTTAGATATAGCTACATCCTAAACAAAAATATCAGCAAAAAGAAACTTTTTTTAGAGTTAGACAAACTTGAAAATATACTACATACCGTAAAAAACAATAAGCAAGCGCAACAACTCAAATTAGGAAATATTCTCTCTCTAGTCTACTGTTGTCTAAAAAATGCTATTACTAAAGAACAGATTCAACAAATAAAAGATATTTTATGCACGATTGATAAACTTTATAAAGTAAATAAAGATTCAAAGTTTATTGGATATAAAATGACTTACTCCTCCTCATACTTATCACCATATTTAGAAGATGGATCTGCTGGTATGTTAATCAATTTTCTTTTATATCGTGATATAACTCATTCAAAACTATTTGATAATAATATTAAGCAAATTGTCGATAATCTTAAAACTTCTTTTATGCCAAAAACTGGAGGTTTTTCTAGAGGTTTATTAGGAATAATATTATCTTTAAATACCTATTCTAAAAAATTCCATGACAAAAAAGTCATAGAGAATATTACAATTATGGCTAACAGACTACCGTATTACTGCTTAAAATTAAATAATATTGCATACTTGATTACATCTTCTTTTGATAGGATATCCTTAGATATTGATGAAGGAAACCGTGGATTGACCAAAATACTAAACGCTTTACCATAAAAGAAAGTTGTGAATTTAATGTCTATAAAGAATCTATTTAAATATAATATAATGTAGGTCTATCATTAGTGATTATTTCCTTCATACTAATTGGATCAATTGCTCTAGCGGCAGGAACTAATTTGCTAACTGCTATCGGCAACACTTTGAAAGGTGGCCATATCTCAGTATTCATTGAATTACTCATAATCTCAACCTTGGCTACTGTAGGCGGAGGAATTATTAAGTATATTGCCGTCTATTTATACAATAAGGCACAGCAGAACTATATTCATCACATCAGAGAACAGATTACTCAATATTACTGGATTAAAGGTGTTAATGTGTCCGCAGCTCAAAATAGACTAACAAATGATATAAAAATAGTTAGCGACAGCCTATTAGATCCTTGTTTAAAAATATTATCATGTGGTTTAGAAATTATTCTTTCCGCAATTTTTGTTTATTCTTATAGTCGTCTATTATTTGTTTTAATAATAGTTTTGGCCTTAATTATCCTAATGTTGCCTAAATTACTTTCTAAACCTGTTGAAAAGGCAACTTCTATGTTGTCAGATAGTAATAAAAAATACTTAAACGTAGTATCTGACTGGATTAATGGCTTAGCAGTATTACAAAGATATAAGCGAAGTAATATTTTTAAGTCTATCTTTGCTAAAGGAAGTAGCAAATTAGAACAATCTACCATTAATTTAAGCAAAAAAAATAGCGAAATTAACTCTATTAATTATTCAGTTAATATTTTAGCTCAGAGTATTATTTTAACAGTAACAGGTATTCTAATAATCAATAACGCAGTTGAATTTGGTGTTTTTTTCAGTATTGGTAATTTCGCCAGTAGTATTTTTACTAATTTAGTGGCTGTAGCTACTAATTTGACCCTATTAAACTCCAGTCATGAAGTAAATAACTCTATAAAAAAACAATTAGATTCTCACATTGAAAGTAATTTTCCATCTCACTCAGATATAACCGACTTTGCAGCCCTTTCATTAAATAATCTTAGCTTCAAAGCAAGTTCAAGCGAACTTATTCATTATCCTGATATCAAAATTAAAAAGGGTGAAAAAGTATTACTTTTAGGAGACAGCGGCACTGGTAAGAGTACTTTATTTAAACTAATTTTAGGGACCTATAAGCCTACTACAGGAAAAATCACTTTTAAAAATTCAAATAACAAAGAAATTCACCCCAATCCTTCTGAAATTGGTTATGTTCCCCAAGATCCTATCTTATTCCCTGGGACAATAGCTGATAATATTACCTTATTTAACCCCCAGCTAAATGATGAAGCACTATACTGGGCTTCTAAATTTGATCTGACAGCTGATTTAAAGAAATTTCCTAAGGGTATAAATAGCCAAATTGATTTAAACAATAATGTGTATTCTGGCGGCCAACGGCAAAAAATAATCTTAGCCCGCTCAAAATTATACAATAGTGAATTACTCTTAATTGATGAAGGTACCTCAGCTATTGACTCAAAAAGCACTTTAAAAATATTAAAGAAATTACTTGATACAGATAATACTATTATTTTTATAGCTCATAATTTATCATCAGAAATTTTAAATATGTTTGATAAAAAAATATACTTAAAATCTTCCAAAGACTAAATAAAAAGTTCGTAGACTTCAAAATCTACGAACTTTCTTTTTATATTCAATTAATTTCACTGATTAATAATTTATAACTGAAACAATTCCAACTTTATTAATTTTGATCTTGGTAGCTTGACTGACTTTCTTATTCTTTTTAAATTGCTTAACAGTGAAATAATTCTTCTTCCCCTTTAATTCTTCAGCAGAAATAAAGACCTTAGTTTTATCAGAAGTTGTTTTCTTACTGCTAATTTTTTTACCTAAATAATAAAGCGAAACTGAACTATTTGGTTCCGTACTCAAAGTAGCGGTAATGCCTTTTTTAGTACGTACAGTTTTCAACGCAACTGGTTGTTTAGCCGCATACTTAGAAGACGATAATTTTGTAGTAGAGGTTACCTTTTTGCCATGAGCATCTACTGCATACAATGAGAAGGTCTTATAGCCAGTAAACTTTACATTAGTTGTAAAAGATCCATCTTTTACAGAGGTTGTTTTTACCTCTTTATTTCCATACTTCACGACTACCTTCTTGCCCTTAGTAGCTAACCCGGAGATAGTAAGTGTCTTTTTAGTAGAATCGTATTTACTTTTAATGCTTCTGATTTCTGGTTTTATAGTGTCATATACAGTAATTGTTACAATTTGATTTTCCATCCCAGGAATTGTATCAAATGATGCTACTGTAGAATACCTCTTATTCATTCCACGGACATCACAATCTTCTATTGGATAATATCTATTAGCAGGATTCATAACAGAAATACTACCTACACTATTGTGATTTAATCCTAAAGCATGTCCAAGTTCATGTTCAGCAACATGTACTTGATCTGACGTACTATAATTCCACTTTTTAAAAGTAGTTCTATTTATTCTGACATCACTCGAAATAATCTGACCAGTTGATTTGTTATAGTTTACTGTATCATAACCTGCTACACTTGTATCATTACCAGCATAACTGCTTAAAGTAGTTTTAGAATGATCTGCAGCTTTTTTCCATGCAAATCCTTTATTTTTCCATGCATTAATAGCCTGGCTCCAAACACTTTTATAATGATCAGAAATAGACTTATCATAATAATAAGCAGTCTTATACTTATACCTATATTTTGCAATAGGGGTAGTAGATAAAGTAGCTGCTTCTACTTTACTAGCTTCCCCCATGCCAGCTAAAGTTAATAATAAAGCACTAAATACCCAAAATTTACTTTTTTTCATAATTTACCTCCAAAATGTAATTATTATGGTAATAATACTGGCAATAACATTTCCCAATCCATATGATTTCCCCTTTTCTTAAATGTTCTAGAGATAGAGTAATACTAAATTTTATTATTTTTAATAAAATTTCGAATACGAAATATTTTTACTGTGGCCAATTATTAATGCCTGTTTTCGAACCAAGTTTTAATAATTCAACTTTAATTTTTCTGGCATCTAAAATCTCCCCATCAAATAATTTCCTATAATATTTTTCTGAGATTCTATAAATCATAAAATGTGGTACATCTGGTAATTCATACAAAAAACTTAATGCATTCTGAACATTTATATTTTTTACTTCTCTTTTATCAAATTTCCAATGCAAATAGTTATCACATAGCATTGCATACCTTTCTAACATATGTTCAGAAATTTTTTTCATCCTACTAATTTTAAAAAAGAAAAAACTCATTTTTTCTTCTATTAATTCAGACGATAAGATAACTAGTGATGTTGCGAACAACCGTAAAGCTGGAAGATTATTAATCCAATTTGAATCATTTTTAATTTTATTAATGATCTGATTTTTAATTTTACTATCTAGCTTATCTAAATTTTTAGTTAAATCAGCAACTATCAAATAGTCATGGAATAATTCCGAATCTGATAATTCTAACTCTTTTAACTTAGTTATTAATAGTTGTACTTCTTTTAAATTTCCTGTATTTGCTTCAATAAACATTTGCTTCCTAATTTTATCTATACAATCTTTTCTACTAGATATATATGTTTCCTTCAGTTTTTCAAAGAAATCTTCGACATCAATATCATGGAATAGCAATAGTTGTACTAAAGCTTCACTATTCAATATTTGCTTCTCATTTATGACCTTTGAATAAGTTGCTTGTGACATTATATTCCCTGCCATTTGCTTATTATTTAATCCTAGTCTTCTTTGTTCATCTTTCAATGCTTCTCCAATTGTCATTATTTTACTCCTTCCCAAAATTCTTTTTTGAATATAATAAAAATCTTCGCTTATACAAGAATAAACGAAGATTTTTTGCTTCAATTACTTTTCCATCATCTGCTCACGTCTAGCTTCTCGCTTCCTAAGAATTGGCAAGATAAAGCCTAAACCAAAGAGCACAATAACAGTTATCACGTTAAGTAATAATTGGTGGTTAAAACCACTGGTACCAAATTTAACATTTTGTGGAATAAAACCTAAGGTCGCACAAACAAATGTGAATATCAAGCACCAGAATCCCACAGTCAAAGCACCAGTTTTATTTTTAATAAAGACATAATCAGAATGATACTTCTCTTGGTGCATTCTCATTGCTACAAAGGCGAAGAATACCCAACAAGTCTTGTACGGTGAAATAATACCGTTGATATTCAAGAGCCAGTTATAAATTGTATTGATATTTGGCAAAGTACCAGTTAAAAGTAATAAGAACAAACTCAACCCAACAGTAAAGGTATAAGAGTGAACTGGACGACCATTCTTGTTCTTTTTAGTAAGCCACTTAGGCATAAACTTATCAGCCACATCACCGGCAAATACACGACTTGAAGCATCAAGTAAAACGGCAAGTTGAGCCATCATAAAGAGTGCCTGCACAACAGCAAAGATATACATCAAGATCTTGCCCATTCCCAAGCTTTCTCCAAGTAACTGGAAGGCATAGTAAGGACCGTTCATCTTGAAGTCATGTGGGATATGGTGAGCATTAAAGAACATTGCCAATGCTAAAGTACCAAAGATAGTTAAGAATCCCGTCATAATTGCGAGCATCCACATTGACTTAGGGAAATCGCGCTTAGGATTTTTCATTTCAGAAACATATGGTGCAGCCAATTCTGCCCCAGACATTGCAAAAATCAATAAACCTGTAGTTGAAAAGTAGTTCAAACTAAAGCTTGGTTTAAACGCACCCCAGTTGAATGGTTGAGTAGCGATGTGGTGTCCGTTATGAAGCACTGCCCATGCTGCTAAAGCAACAAATAGGAATGACATAATAAACATCGCACCCCCACCGATCAGTGAGAGAATTTCTAGAGAATTTTTGAGTTTATTTTCTAATAAAATGAAAATTAAAATAATTACAAATGTTAGCATCCCAAACCAAAAGGTTGACATTTTTTTGTCGAGGGAATTATTACCAAAAATCATCCAACTGAAAGATACGATAACTGAGTTGGAGACATCTACAATATAAGGTACACTCTGGACCCAATACATCCAAGAAGTCCAGTAACCTAAAGTATCGTTACTACTCCGACGTACCCAAGAAGCAAGACCACCTTCTTGATTATCAAAGGTTAAACTCATCTGACTTGAAATCAGTGCGTAAGGTATTACGTAAGAAAATAGCAGAAAGATCCATGAAATAACCACAGATAATCCTTGATTTTGAAATGGATAGAAAATATTTTCAAAACTGATAATTGTAACAAAGTCAATCAACGCAATGACTGGCCAGCTCATATAGTGTTTTTTATTTGGTTCTAAATTGATGGTTTCTGTTTCTAAAGCCATAGCTCTCCTCTAATCTAAAATACTTGCACTTTATTTTGGGTTAGAAGAGAACCTTGGGCTTGGACGATTTGGTGGTAAGAACGAAATTCTTAATTTCACTTGTATATTTCCCCAACGATTTATATAATTTATCCCAAAGTATCCTTATAAAATGTAACAGGACATATGGAGAAAATTATAATGATTTTCTCATTAGTTGCAAGACTTTTTTTATAATTTTATCAACTTGGAAGGGGAAACGATGAATTTTTTGAAAATTGCCATTGGCAATGACATTAAAATTAACGATGCTGATATTTCTACAGAATCGCTTTCTAATCATATCAATGCTGCTCAATTAGCAGCAATTGTATTAAAACAAGACGATCAAGCTGCTTTTACAACTGCTAAAAATTTGCAACAAACTTCCGGTCTCCCTATTCCTATTATTTCAGTTAATAATTCTCAACTTAACAAAGAAGATTTAAAGAAAATTAAACACGCAGCTCAAACCTATATTGATAAAATGGTTCCAGGTTTTCTAACTGATTTAATTAATTTTGCTCAAGATCAACCAATTAGCTTTACCACACCTGGTCATCATAATGGTCAATACTATGATAAGCATCCTGCAGGTGCTCTCTTCAATAATTTTTTTGGTAAAAACCTAATGTATGCTGATACAAGTGATACTGTACCTGAACTTGGTGATACTATGACACATGATGGTACACCCTTAAGTGCTGAACAAAAGGCAGCTCAAACTTATAATGCCGATAAAGTTTATTTCTGTACTAACGGTACAACTAGTTCTAACTCAATATGTGCGAATGCACTTTTAACTGAAGGTGACCTAGTTCTATTTGATAGAAATAATCATAAATCCCTTTATAACAGTGCACTAGTAATGACAGGTGCTAAACCTGTTTATATTCCCACAGACCGTAATCCTCTAGGTTTAATTGGTGAAATGGATCCAGCAGCTCTTAGCGAAAAAAATATTCGTAAACAAATTGCTAAAGTTGCACCACAAAAAGCTCAAAAGAAACGTCCTTTTAGATTAGCAATCGTTCAAGCAGATACTTATGATGGGATTTTTTATAATGCGCAATGGATCATTGATAAAATTGGCAAACTTTGTGATTACATTTTATTTGATTCTGCTTGGGCTGGATTTGAACAATTTATGCCACTTACCAGCCAACTTTCACCACTCAATTTAAAATACGGTCCAGACGACCCAGGAATTTTAGTAACCCAATCACTGCATAAGCAACAAGCAGGTTTGGCTCAAACTTCACAAATTTTAAAAAAAGATGCCCATATTAAGGGACAAAAACGTTACGTTGACCACAAACATTTTAATCATGCTTACCTAAAATTTGTAACTTCAAGTTACTCTTATCCACTTTATGCTTCCTTAACCTCGAATGCTTATATTACAGCTGGATCAAGCAATCGCCAATGGTGGGACGAAGTTGTTTGCTTAGGTATTAAATGGCGTAAACAACTTCTTAAGAAATCTAAACTTTTTCGTCCATTTGTACCAGATAATTTTGGTGAGATTTCTATCAATGACTTAGCAACTAGCAGCAAATACTGGCAACTTAATCCAAATGAAACTTGGCATGGATTCCAAAAAATAGCAAAGGGTGAGGCAATGCTTGATCCAACTAAAATTACCGTTATTACCCCGGGAATAAATATTTCAAAAAAGAAATATGAAGCTACTGGAATTCCAGCTCCAATCGTCTCTGAATTTTTAATGGAGAAAAGGATCATCCGCGCTAAAGGTGATTTGAATTCAATTCTTTTCTTACTCACACCCGGTGACAGTGAGGCAGAACTCAATATATTGCTAGATGCATTTTTAGAATTTGAAGAACTTTACAATAAAGATGTACCCCTTAAAAAAGTTATGCCCAAACTTGCTCAAACTTATTCTGACCGATATAAAGGCTATACTCTCAAGCAACTATGCCAAGAAATGCATAACTACTATAAGGATAGCAATACTTTTACTCTTCAACAGGAGCTCTTTGCAAAATCTAATATGCAAAACTACACCTTACTTCCTAAAGAAGCTGATACGTTTTTCATAAAAAATGAAAGTGAACTAGTTGATCTATCCAAAGTTCAAGGACGAATTGCTGCCGAGGGAGCCCTTCCTTATCCACCAGGCGTCTTTATCGTCGCTCCTGGTGAAAAGTGGGGAGCTATTGATCAGAAATACTTTGAAGTTCTAGTTGGAGCTATTGAGCGCTTCCCAGGCTTTGTTCCAGAAATTCAAGGCGTTTATTGGAATCAAAGTAAAGATGGCAAAATTTCTGTTCAAGCTGAAGTACTAAAATAATTTATTTGGAGGTTTTTTACAAAATGACATTATCTTGGAAAAAAGATTTACCACAAGAATTACAAGAAAAAGTTGAAAAGGTTGAAAAAAAGATTCAACCTCGCTTAGAAGAAATCGATGAACAAGTACTTTACAATCAACAACGCGTACTTAACTTATTTAGAAAACACCATGTTGGTGAAGAAGATCTAGTTCCCTCCACTGGTTATGGCTATGATAATATTGGCCGCGATAAACTTGAAAAAATTTATGCTAACTATTTTAAGGTTGATGATGCACTTGTTCGTCCTCAATTCGCTTCTGGTACCCATGCCATCTCTACTGCCTTATTTAGTATGCTACGTCCGAATGATACCCTTTACTATCTAACTGGAACTCCATACGACACCATTCAAGAAGTTATTGGTCTGGCTGGTAATAAACCGGGTAATATGAAAGAATGGGGCATTAATTTCGCTACTACAGAATTACTGGATAATGGTGAAGTCGACTATAAAAAGGCCAAAACAGATATTATGAATCCCGCAATTAAGGTAGTAGCAATTCAGCGTTCACTCGGCTACTCTGTCAGAGATAGCTTTACTGTTGCTAAAATCAAAAAAATGATTGAATTCGTTAAAGAAAATCGTCCTGATGTAAATATTTTTATTGATAATTGTTATGGTGAATTTTCTGAAACTGAAGAGCCTACTTTCTTTGGTGCTGATATTATGGCAGGGTCACTATATAAAAATGCAGGTGCAGGAATTGTTAAAGGTGGCGCCTTCTTAGTAGGTCGTAAAGATTTAATTGAAGGTGCTGGTTCACGTCTAACCGTTCCTGGTGCTGGTAAAAGTGAGGGAGCAACCTGGGGTTACATGCGAGACATGTACCAAGGATTTTTTATGGCTGCTCATACTACTGGGGAAGCACAAAAAGGAATGATTTATACGGCTGCTTTATGTGAAGAAATGGGGATGGATGTTGCACCTAAATGGGATGCACCAAGAACTGATATTGTCCAAACCGTTACCTTTGGTGAACCTGATCCAATGATTAAGTTTTGTGCAGCAATTCAACACTATTCCCCAATGAATTCATTTGTAGATCCTATTCCTTATCATCAAGATGGTTATGAAGATGAAGTTGTGATGGCTTCTGGAAGCTTTGTAGAAGGATCTACTATTGAACTTTCTTCAGATGGTCCAATTCGTCCCCCATACCGTCTCTATATCCAAGGTGGTCTTTCTTATGCACATGTTAAAATTGCCATCACCCATGCAGTTAAAGATACTTTTTACAAAGATTAATATTTTAGGTATTTCTTCGGAAATACCTTTTTTGTTACACATGGAACATATTGTTTGCAGAAATCAGTTAAGATTCTTATACTAGAAAAAATGATTGGAGAAAAAGTATGACAAACAAAGCTTTATTAATTATTGACTACACTAACGATTTTGTTGATGACAATGGTGCTCTAACTTGTGGCAAGCCGGCTCAAAAATTAGAAAATAATATCGTTAATTTAGCTGATACATTTTTAGACGACAATAATTGGGTTATTTTACCAACTGACTTACATTATAAAGATGATCCTTATCATCCTGAAAGCAAACTCTTTCCAGCTCATAATTTACCTAACACTTGGGGCAGAAAATTCTACGGTAAGTTACAAACGTGGTATGAAAAAAATAAAGACAATGAACACGTAATTTTTATGGACAAGACACGCTATTCTGCCTTTGCAGGTACACCACTTGATCTAATTTTACGTGATCGTCACATTGATACCCTTCATCTAACCGGGGTATGTACCGATATTTGTGTCCTTCACACGGCAGTAGATGCCTATAATCGCGATTATAATTTAGTTATTCATGAAAAATCTGTCGCTGCTTTAAATACCGCTGGGCAAAACTGGGCATTAAACCATTTTAGAGCTTGCTTAGGAGCTAATATTATCGATTAAAAACAAAGAAGTTACTGATTTCTCTAAGCTATTTTTGTTAGCATAATATATCCCTACCTCTTCTTTGCAGCAGAAACTTCACCTAAATTTGCCAAAAATTTAGCAAAATAATTATAAATAAAAATCCCTTATGAAATAGTAGATGAATCTCATAAGGGATTTTTAAATTTTATTCTAAATTAAAAGTATTAATAACGTGGAATCCACTTCATACTTTCAGTAGCAGCTTTAGCATCTGTAATGCCTTCACCAGCAAGCTTTTCATCAATTGCGGCTTGAGTAACTGCGATAGCTTCTTTTTCAGTAAAACTTTGAAGTTTACTGATAGGTGGCAATACTGGTGCACCTGGTTCATCAGGATCAACAATACCACCTAAAGAGTGAGCAGCTGCTGATAATAATTCATCAGTAACTAACTTCGCTTCACTAGCAAGAACACCTAAACCTAAACCAGGGTAAATTAAAGCATTATTTGCTTGACCAATATGGTAAGTTACACCTTTGTATTCAACCGGTGCAGAAGGAATACCAGTAGCCACTAATGCACGACCATCAGTCCACTTAATAACGTTTTCTGCAGTAGCTTCAATTAATTCAGTCGGATTAGAAATTGGGAAGATAATTGGACGTTCAGTATGCTTAGCCATTTCTTTAATTGCACCTTCAGTAAATGCACCAGCATTAGTTGAAGTACCAATCATAACTGTTGGATGAACCGCAGCAATAATCTTTTCAAGATCAGTTAATTCATCGGCATTAGCAAATTCAGAACGCTTACGTACAAATGGTTTTTGTTCAGGTGTTAAACCTGGAGTATCTTCAAATAGCAAACCTTGCTTATCAACTAAGTAGAAGTGCTTCTTAGCTTCTTCAGGATCCATTCCTTCAACAAGCATTTCGCGATACATCATATTCGCAATACCCATACCAGCAGTACCAGCACCATAAGTTAAGAATACTTGATCAGTAAATTTCTCTTTAGAAATATTTAATGCACCAAGTACACCTGATAAACATACTATACCAGTACCTTGAACATCATCATTAAATACTGGAATTTCCTTACGATACTTATTCAAAATCTTAGTAGCGTTATCACGACCAAAATCTTCAAAGTGAATGTAAACATCATCGAATACTTCACGCGCAGTTCTTACGAATTTTTCAACAAAATCATAGTACTTTTCACCAGTTACGCGTTCATGCTTGTTACCGAGGTAGAATGGATCATTAAGTAAAGTTTCGTTGTTAGTACCCACATCTAAACCAACTGGAAGTACTTCTCTTGGATCAATACCTGCTGCTGCAGTATAAACCATCAACTTACCAACAGAGATATTTACACCATTGGCACCCCAATCACCAATACCTAAAATACCTTCACCGTCAGTCACAACGATTAACTTGATCTTACGACCACCTGCAGCATTCTTTAAACTTTCTTCAATAGCATCGGGATCATCAATTGAAAGAAATGCCGCATTTTGAGGTCTCATGAAAATTTCACTATAATATTTAATAGCTGGTGAAATAACTGGATCATAAACAACTGGAAGCATTTCTTCAAGATGTTGTTCTAAAACGTAGTAGAACAAAGTTCGATTGGTATCAAATACTTCCATTAAATATTCACGTTTTTGTAATCCATCAGGACGTTCCTTGTATTGGTCATAAATACGCTTAGCTTGTTGTTCAATACTTTGAACTTCGGTTGGTAATGTACCCACCAAGCCAAGTGCTTCTCTTTCACTCTTAGTGAATGCAGTTCCTTTATTTAAAAAAGGATCATTTAAAATATTATATGCATTAGTCATGAAGATTGCCTCCTAAAATTCTTTACTCATTTTTGATTATAGGAGGGAGAAATATTTATAGTCAAATCCAACGAAATACCAATCATTTATTTATATGAGGTTAAATAATATTGAATATTCAAGATTTAAAATACTATCATGAATTAGTAAATCAAAAGAGTTATACAAAAACAGCTAGAAAATTTGGCGTTAGTCAACCAACAATTACGGCTGCAGTTAAACGTTTAGAAAAAAAGTTTAATGCTAAATTTCTAATTCGTGATCAATCCCACAAAAATATCATTATTACCAAAATAGGGATGCAATTCGACGAGCATGTTCAGTCAATTTTAAATGAAATTAATGTTGCCGAAGCTGAAATAAAACAAGCATCAAGTGCTGAAATTTCATTTGGCTTACCACCAATTATTGGGCGTAATTTTTTTCCGACACTCGTGCCTAAATTATTAGAAATTAGTGTACTTAACCATTTAAACGTTATTGAGCGCGGATCTTATGACTTAGAGCAGATGCTACGTTCTGGCACTGTCAATATTGCCCTGCTTGGTCAAACAAATCTTAATACTTTTTCTGAAATCGATTTTCATTTAATCAAACGTTATCCCATGAAAATAGTCGTTTCTAAAGATAGTCCTCTTGCACATAAAGAAACAATCTCTTTCAAAGAATTAGCACAGATGGATTTTATTGGACTAAATAATGATTATATTCATACTCGTGCCTTAGATCAATTACTTGAAAGAAATAAAATTAGCCTAAATACTATTTATCGCAGTCCTGATGTAATGGTAGTTAAAGACTTAGTATCGAAAAATATTGGTTTTTCTTATTTAACATCTTTATCCGTTAAACCAAGTGATAATATTGTATCTAATTCCATTATCGGATAAAGATCAGCCAGAATTTCTACTAGTAGCTGCGAAACGTAAGAACTATTTAATGACTGAACGAGAAGAAACTTTTTGGAAAATTTTAACAGAAAAATAAAAACAGAATCAATTGATTCTGTTTTTATAAAAGAATTAACATCTGAGTTAATTCTTTTTTATTATTCAGGAGTGTTGTTTTCAATATTAGTCATCTTCAACAAGTCCATCCACTTATCATATTCAGCTTCAGTTACTTTACCACTCTTCAATGCTGCTTCTTTCAAGGTAATACCTTCCTTATCAGCATTTTGGGCAATTTTAGCAGCATCATGATAACCAATATGTGGGGATAACGCTGTAACGGTCATCAAGCTATTCTCAAGTAGCTCATTCATATGTTGCTCATTAACCGTTAACCCTTGAATCATTCGATCAGTAAATCCAGTTATAGTACCAGATAGAATTTGGCATGAATTAAGGAAAGCCGCAATAATAACCGGTTTATAAACGTTAAATTCAAATTGACCCTGAGAAGCTGCAAAAGTAATAGTAGTATCATTACCAAATACTTGGGCTGCTGCCATCGTTACAGCTTCTGCTTGAGTAGGATTAACTTTGCCAGGCATAATCGATGAACCAGGCTCATTTGCCGGAATATTGAGTTCATTATAACCAGCACGGGGACCGGATGCTAAGTAACGAATATCCTGGGCTATCTTAAACACGTCTGCTGCCAAGGTCTTGATTGCACCATGAACAACATCCAATCCAGAATGATGAGCCATTCCCCAGAATTTATTATTCTCTACTTTAAAGTCATGATGATATACCCTACTTAATTTTTCACCAATCTTTTCCTTCATACCAGGTGCAGCATTTAGACCAGTTCCTGTAGCAGTTCCCCCAATAGCCAAATCATATAGTGTTGGCTTTAATTGCTGAATATATCCTAAATCATGTTTTAAGGCAGCAATATAGCCCGATAATTCCTCACCAAAAGTAATTGGTACAGCATCTTGCAAATGGGTACGGCCAACTTTAACTGTCTTCCAGTACTTATCTTGCTTTACCTTTAATTCTTCAATTAAGTGTTCCACTACTGGTTCAAGTTCATCTAAAGCTTCAACTGCCGTAATATTCATTACGGTTGGAAAAGTATCATTTGAAGATTGTCCTCGGTTAACATCATCATTAGGTAAAACATTTAACCCAGGATGGAGCTTATTTGCCAAGTTTGCAACAACTTCGTTAACATTCATGTTAGTTTGAGTACCTGATCCGGTTTGTAATACATGAAGTGGGAAATCTTTTCTTAGATCTTTATCACTTAGAGCAAGTAAATGATCGATAGCATCTTCAATTGCTTCTCCCTTATCTTGCGGTTCATCACCAATTTCAACATTTGATTCCGTAGCAGCACGTTTTAAGTGGAGAAATGCTCGAATAATTGATAGTGGCATTAATTCACCTGTGGGAAAATTATTGCGACTACGTTCAGTTTGTGGTCCCCATAGAGCATCCTTATTAATTTTAACGGGACCAAGTGTATCTTCTTCAATACGATAATTTTCTTCTGTCATAATATATTTTTCCTTTCTTACAGGCTTGCAAAATCACTAATACAACTTATTGTGAATTCTTTAACTAGAAATATATCACAATTATATTCAGAACTAAATTTTTTAGTAAAAAAAAGAATCAAGTCATATGACCTGATTCTAAAAAATATTGAAAATAGTAACTATTAATTCTATAGCTTATTAGCCAATGATTAACATTAATACTGGAACAACTACGATAAATAAAATAGTACTCAAAACAACAACATTAGTTGCGTAATCAACATCTCCGTGAGCATCTCCTGCCAAAACTGGTAAAACGGCTAATGCTGGAGTTGCAGCTTGTACGATAAAGGTCTTGCTCATTAAAGGTGCCATTGAAAGACCAATAGCTGGTGCAAAAACCTTAATTAATAAAATCATAACTGCAGGTGCTAAAACAAAACGACCTAGCAAAGCTACAACAGTATCTCTATCTAATTTAACATTTTTAATACCGGAATTTGCTAAAACAATACCAATATAAATTAACGATAATGGTGTCACAAGGTTACCAATATAAGTAAAGGTTTGACTAGCAAATGAAGGCAATTGAAGACCTGTTAAAAGCCATAAAACTGCTACAATGAAACCAACAAGTGGCATTGGAAGAAGTTTCTTCCATTCAATTTTACGTTCTTTCTTTTCTTCCTTGATCAAAGTAGGATCATCATTCTTAATTAAGAATACACCAAATGCCCAAGTAGAAACGGTGTTAATGATGTAGTAAATCAAGAAATATGGCATTGCTTCATTACCAAATAAAGCAACGTTTAAAGGCATCCCAATAAAAATAGTATTAGCGTTAGCAATTGTATTAATAAAGGTACCACGACGACCTACGCGAATCTTCATTACCTTTACCAAAATAAACGCTACAATATAAGAAATTACTACCCCAATAGCAGGAATAAGTAATCCCGCAAATAAATTAAGTAATTTTCCACGGGTAAGATTATTTTGGACAGATATAAAAATTGAAGCTGGCAAAGCTATCTTAGTAATAATCTTAGAAATATTACCTGAAAAGCTATCTGCTAACCAACCAGCACGACGCAAAACATATCCAAGCAACATAATCAAGACAATTACGACAATGCTTGACACAGAGGTTAAGAATGCTGTCATTGAATAGAGTCCTCCTCATATAAATTAAACTTTAGTTATATTAATGGTCGTAGATATGACCATAATTCTAACATAGTACTTATACTACGTTTTTTGAATTTTTCAACCTTTTTTTGTTTTTTCACAAAATAAAAAGGGCTTTCAAACCCTTGGTGTACTGCTATCTTAACCTTTTATTACTGAAACAGTACCGTTTTTTACTCGATAAATTTTATCTGCTAAATCATTAATTACTTCCTTATCATGACTAGCAATCAGAATTGTTTTTTCTTCACTAGCAAGTTGTTTCATTTTTTGTTTAAAAATTTCAACCGCTTCATCATCCAAACCATTAGTTGGTTCATCTAAAACAAGTAATTCTTGATTTTCCATATAACTTTGAATAATCGCAAGTTTTTGACGCATCCCCAACGAATATTTCTTTACTTTAGTGTCTTGGTACTTATCCATGCCAAAAACTCGCATTGCAGCAATAATTTCTTCTCTATCCACTAAGTTTTTAATATCAGCCAAATACTCTAAGTTTTTTAATCCAGTATAAGAATTGATAAAACCAGGCGTTTCAATAATTGTTCCTACATTAACTGGCATTTCACTATTAAGATTGATTCTTTGTCCCTTAATCTTAATTTCGCCATCAGTCTTGATGAAACCAAGGAGAGCACGAAAGAGCATCGTCTTACCAGAACCGTTTTCACCAACAAAACCATTAACCGTACCCTGCTCTATTTCCAGAGAAATATTATTTAACAACCAATCATTTTTTACCCTTTTAGAAACATTTTTTAATTCGATATAAGCCATACTTATCAGATCACTTCCACTTTTTTATTTACAAAATAAATTCCGACTATCAAAATTGCACTGCAAATTAATTCAAAATAAATCGCATTTAAACTTGGTGTCGTTACAAACAATAGAAAATTCGTCTTAAATGCCAGCGCAAAAATCCCTAAAATAATTCCTACTTGCCAACTAAACGTCTGCGTAAACAGCAAGCTAATTAGTAACAATAGTAGTGTGACAGCTGCGAAGCTTACTGTTGCGTTAACAAATAACCAAGCAATTAACTCCATATCTTGAAATTTATTGCATAACGTTATTATTGCAAAATAAACAAAATTATAAATTATTGTTGCGACACCTAGATTAATAACTGTCGTCCCCAAAATTTTATTTCTACTTGGATATCTGATCTGTGTCATGGGATTAGGTGCTAGTAGTATCTCTTCTAACCTAGACAAGATTAGCAATTCTCCCACCAAGTAATACAAGATCCAATTTAAGTTTTGAAAAATGAAATCCAAATTTGGAGCATGATAGGTGTTGAAGATGTTGGTTTTACTACTAAATGATTCAGTCAATACAATTTGAGCTAGCAATATTATTTCTAAAATTAAAAGGAAGTACTTGTATAATCTTATCTTCATCCGGCTATGCATAAATTTCTCTCCGCTTAAACAGATATACTTCTCCTAATATTAAAATTATGACTATCCCCCAAATTATACAGGAATCATATGCAATCAAAATTACGTAATTTGGCTTAACAATAATATTTTCCCCCGTAATCCAGTGAATTATATTACCTAAAACAGGATTAAAAGTTAAAACCTCTAAAATTACATAAAAAGAAATATTAATTAACGCATAGGAAAGCTTATGACAAATAATACTAAAACCTAAAAGAAATACTTCTAATACCACTAACTCTTCAAAAATAAGCCAAATATTAAGAAAAAGGTTTGTCCAGGAAATAATGAATGGACGTTGTTTAACCATTAGAAATCCAAGCAAAACTATTGTTGAAGTAATTGTATTAAGCAAACAAATTTTAATAATATTGATGAGCTGACTTTTTAACCATATTGTCCTATCCTTTAAACGAATTAATTCATCTGGTCGCCCTTTCCAAGGCATAGTGCTTACCATTCCACCTGTCCATAATCCTATCCATAATATAAAGCTTGTTTCATAAATATTTTGAAAAACTGCCATCTTACCAAGAAATGGTACATCAGCCAAACCACTGATAGAATAATACAAGATGAATAACACAATGAATATAAATTCAGACGCATATATTTTTGAACTAACAGTCTTAACCCTTCTTCTAGCTACAGGAATCATTTCGATAATTCTCCCAAGTTAATCCAAATATGATTACAGTAAGTATTACCCAATATCCAATAATCCATAGCCACCCATCACTGTACCAATTAGCGTAGTTTGGTACTATTAATTGTGAAAGTGCTAAATTTTGATAGCCACTTAAATTGCCTAAGATAGTAGATAATATTACAATCAGAAGCGGAAAAATTGTTTCTACTCCCCTATGAATTGGAAAGTATGCACTTACTAAGCCTAATTGAGCAAAAAAGCCACTGAAAATAAATATAATTACGAGATAAATAGTCCAAAACACAAACGGATAAGTAGAAAATAACTGATATCCCCATCCGTCTCTACCTATTAAATAAAACTCAGGGTGAGACGGTAAAGTAGTAACCTTATATCTACTAAAATAAATAATTCCCTCAATAATTAATGGAAAAATACCCACTATTCCTCCAATTAAGAAACCAGATAAAAGCGTATTTTTCAAATACTTTCTTTTATTACTTCTAACTACAATTGATGTTATCATCCTGTTTTTCTTATCTTCTTCAATTATACTTGCTCCTGCTAACCCACACATTAGTGGTAATAATACAGAATATAATTGGCTTCCCAAACCAGAGTTATCATAGCCAATCATATGTGCAAAAGCATTATTGTACCAAAACGCATTTACATGATTGATGGTTTTAGCCTGAATAACAACAATTACTAAGCCAAGTAACAAAGCAACTATTGTTTGCCACCTAAGAATCAGTCGCTTCATTTCAATTTTAAACAGCATATTTGTCTCCCTAAACAAAAAGATATCCATTTCTGGGTATCTTTCAAAATTATTAAATAGAATCTGGACTCCATAATCCCTTTACATGAATACGTACATAATTAATACTTGCCGTATGGACACCTAGCATAATATTAGTACGACCATACATTTCATATGCTCGATTATAAATCTTAACGCTCTGACCTTGCTTTAAATCATAGCTACCAGTATTAATACTTGCTCCATTTGCACGTACTGTCCATACATGAGCTTCTCCTTTTCCAATTTGTGTCACACGTGCATAAGATCTACTTTTATCAGTTTTTAATCGTGCAGAACTATAACTACTTCCTTCAAAAGGACTTAGATTAAATTCAAATCCACTATCTGAGTGATTATTAGCAGACACAATCCCTGTTGTTCCTACTGCAAGCATAGTAGCACCTAAAGCAGCTACTATACCGTTTCTTAACATCTTCTTTTTCATCCCCTTTGTCCTCTTTCTTTAAATAAAAACAGATAACAAGATTGGTAACATTGTAATTAGCATTTTTTTACCTCTCTATTAGAATTTACATTTATTTTAAAGTAAGCTAGCAAATTCGTCACTAGATTCGCTAAATAAAAAAATAATCGCGAATTTCGCGATTATTTTTCCTTCGGTAATAACTTTGCAATACTACTCAAGCCATATTTACTTAATACTCTAGCAATTTCTTTAGCATCCTCTTGATTATCCTTTAAAATATCATCCAAATACCTACCTATAATTTTATAAACAAAAACTTCTGGTGTCATTGGTACTTTTTCTAAAAGATTTAAAACTTCAGAAACATATTTTAATTTTTTAGTCCATCTATTAAATACATAGTTTACACATATTCCTGCAACTAACTCCTCAGTTTCAATATTATTCATATCATTTTCTGCATAATACTGAATTAACTGATATATATAATAATCAAGTTCATTACCATCAAAAACAATCATCGAATTAACAAATAAACGCATCCTAGACTCGCTTTTTACCCAACTACTTTCTGTAAATAATATCTGTTTAACTTTTTGCTTGGTCTTACTATCTATTTTATCTACTGTATTTTTTAAAATATGTTTAATCAGGACTGACCTAATCTTAACTTCTTGACTAACATCACTGGATTGAATTGTAGCGTCTAATTCATCTATCTGACTAACATCTTTTTGATAAAATACATCTCTCAATTTAGTCGCTAATCTATATTGAAGATTTACATTTCGACTTTCATAACTTATATATTCTTCCCTAAGCTTCAAAGCAAAATCTTCAAAATTTATCTTATTAGCAGCCAGCAACTTAAACAAGTCATCACTATCAATTCCCTGCTGACCTAATTCAATCTTTGAATAATTTGATGCCGTAAAAATCCCTTTTACAAACTTTTCCTGTGTGAGTCCCAACTTAATCCGCTCATCTTTTAAAGCTTCATTTATTTTCATAATTATCTCACCTTTCTTTTCAATATTGGGACAAATACTAAATTTAGTTTTTATATCATAACAAATTTTTATGCAAAATAAAGAGCATAATTCATCTAAATTTTGCTCTTTATCTAATCTTAATTTCATCCATCAAGTTCAACGCCTTGAAGTTTCTTCATTTTGTCATAAACATACCCACGCTGGTTAGTATCCACTTCTAAGACCAACATATCCCCAGCGGCAATCACCGTGCTTCCATCAGGAATAATATCATGGCCGTCTCGCTTAATAATTTTAACCAAGGTATTTTCTGGCCACTTAACTTCAGAAATTTTCTTATCAACCAAATGACTGCTCTCATAAACTGGCAAAGTCAATTCATCTTCTGTCCCAATATATTCGTCATTATGAGTACCTTTTTTATCCATAGCAGCTGCTAACTGACCGTATATAGGATGTCCACCAAGTAGCTGATCAACTAGTAACGCCACAAAAGCTACGACAGCTAATGGCATTAATTGGAAAAGTGAGCCAACCATTTCAGTAATTAATACAATTGCCGTAAAAGGTGCTCTGATAATTGCTGCGAAATATCCTGCCATGGAGAAGATAATCAAGTTAATGACAAATTTCCCCGGTAATAATCCTAGTTGATTCATTATCATTCCATACACAGCTCCAATCAAGGCACCCATGGTTAAGATTGGCAAGAAGATCCCACTCGGCAAGCCTGAGTCATACGACACAATAGAGAAAGCAATTCTGAGAATATAGTAAACTCCTAAAGTTCCAATCAAAGCCCATCCGGTTCCTGTAATCATTTTTGGCAATGCTAAAATTAATCGATTACCCGGACCAGTAATTAATGGTACATAATACATGATTGGTATCAAAATAGCTAAAGGAATTAGACCATGAAGCCATGAAGGTAAGAAGGTGATTTTAGCATAAACTTTCCTCAAGCTAAATAATCCTACCTTATACAAGTGACCTAACAGACCCAAGACAAGGCCTAAAATAAGTAAGTGCCAATACAAGTTAGTTGGTAAGCGAAAATTATAAGCTAATGCCAAGGAGGGTTTTTGCCCAAAGATATTAGATACAACATAATCAGCTGCAATCGCTCCTACTAGCGCATTCATCCATACCTTCGGTGAAAAATTATGAAAAACTTCTTCAAGTACAAAAAGCGCTCCACTAAGCGGTGCTCCAAAAGCAGCTGACAAACCACTTGCTGCACCAGTAGCAAGCAAAACTCTTGTATTAGTTTTATTTTGCTTAAATCCTTGAGCAACACCTTGACCAATAGATGATCCTAACTGTAGTGAGGGACCTTCTGGTCCTAAAAAAAGACCCGTGCCAATTACCATAATTCCACCGATTAGCTTTCGCCAAAGAATGGGCCACCATTGTAAATGAAGCTTACCTTCCATTTGCAATTTAACTTCAGGAATACCAGATCCTCCAACGTGAGGATATTGTTTAACAAAATATCCAGCAATTAAGCCTACTAAAAACAGACCAACTACAATTGCAACAAACCATACTGGATTACGATGAGCATTTTTAAATAACGTTAGCCAAAAACCTGATGTCTTTTCAATACCAAATCTAAATAATCCAACAACACCTCCTGCAAGAATACCAACAATTAATGCTTGGCCTAATACTTTCAGATTATTTCTTTCTTCTTTATTCATTTGCTTTCCCCTACTTATTTGGATTTTTCCTATAAATAGTATAAAACAAAAAGCTGTAGCTTTTGCTACAGCTTTTAAGTTTCACATGAAACACTATTATTTTTCTTCGTACCATTCAGTATGGAAAGTACCAGGACGGTCATTGCGTTGGTAAGTATGTGCACCGAAGTAATCACGTTGACCCTGAACCATATTTTGTGGCAAGTTTGGATTAAAGATGGATTCTAAGTAATTCAATGCAGCACTTAAAGTTGGAGTTGGTATACCAGCTTCTGCAGCGACTTGAACAATCTTCTTTAATGCAGGCATATTAGCTTTCTTAGTCTTATCAAAGAATGGTGCCTTAAATAAATTCTTCAAGTTGTCATCAGCTCTATAAGCAGACTTAATATCTTGAAGCATTTGAGAGTGAATAATACAACCAGCCTCCCAATTTTGAGCAATTGTATCATAGTGTAATTGCCAGTTATAAGTATGTGCTGCCATAGTCATTTGTTGGAAACCTTGAGCATATGAAACAGCCATTGCTAAGTAAAGTGCTTTTTCTAAGTTTTCAACTAAATCTTTAGGAGCTTTTTCGGAATCAATCTTAGGCTCTGGATCATCTCTAAAGGTTGCCTTAGACATAAATCGAGCAAGAACTGCTTCTGCAATAACAGTAATTGGAGCACCTAAACGAATAGCATCTTCAAGCATCCAGTTACCAGTCCCCTTATAAGAAGCTTCATTTAGAATATGATCAATAATATGATCATCCGTTAAATTATCTTTTTGCTTTAATACTTTAGAAGTTATTTCAATCAAGTAAGCCTGAGCTGCACCTTTATCCCATTTTGCAAAAATTTCGCTCATTTCATCATTGGAGCAGTGACCAACAGTTCTCAAGATATCGTATACTTCAGAAATAATTTGCATAATTCCGTATTCAATACCGTTATGAACCATCTTCACATAGTGCCCACTACCTTCTGGTCCAATATAGCCTACACATGCTTGACCACTTGGTGTCTTAGCAGCCATTGCTTCTAAAATTGGAGAAACTTCTTTATAAGCTTCTTCATCACCCCCTGGCATCAAGGCTGGACCATTTAAGGCACCTTCTTCACCACCAGACACACCCATACCAATAAAATGGATACCTTTCTTTTCTAATTCACGACTACGACGATTGGTATCGTGGAAGTTAGAATTACCACCATCAATTAAAATATCGCCTTTATCAAGTAATGGTAATAATTTTTGAATCGTTTCATCAACGGGCTTACCTGCCATAATTTGAATCAAAATTTTACGAGGTTTTTCTAAAGAATTAACAAATTCTTCCCAAGTATAAGTTGGTTTTAAATTTTTATCTTCATATTGAGCTAAAGCATCTACTTCTGGCTTATCAATAGAAAAGCCAGAGACCGAGAATCCATGATTTTTAACGTTAAGTGCAAGATTTTTACCCATAACGGAAAGGCCAATAACACCAAATTGTTGCATAAGAATAATGCCTCCATACTTTCTGTTTATTTATCTTACCTATAGTATACTTTTTTTGAAAAAATTTCGCATAGATTTACTTACTTTTAATTAAAAAGAAAAAATTATATTTTCAATAATAATACTTTCTCAAAATATATATTTTAGCAAATTCCCGGCTTGTGAAGATATTAACTAGTGAAAATAGAGATTGTGAAAAATACACAAAAAAGCTCCACTTAGAGCTCTTTTACTTTTACTATTTATTTTCTTCTGGTAATTTAGCAATTCTACCCTGCTGAATGTAGGCAGTCAAGATAGCTAAATCAGCTGGATTTACACCTGAAATACGTTCAGCTTGAGCAATAGATTCTGGACGAATCTTCTCAAATTTTTGACGAGCTTCAGTTGCTAAACTAGGAATTGCCGAATAGTCAATTCTATCAGGAATTTTTTTAGATTCCAGACGGTGTAATCTATCAACCATTGCTTTTTCCTTCTTGATATAACCGGCATACTTTAAAGCAATTTCCACTTGCTCTTTAACATAACGATCATCAGAAATAGTTTCACCAGTCAATTTTTCAACCGCATCAACACTAACTCTTGGTCGCTTAATAAAGTCAGCTGCAGTTACACCATTATTTAATCTATCTTGCTTTACACTCGCAAGATATTCTTGAACTTCATCAGTTGGATGAATTTTAATTTCCTCAACCTTTTTCATTGCCTGGGAAATAGCTTCTTTTTTCTCAAGGAATTTTTGGTAACGTTCTTCATCAATTAAACCCAAATCATGGCCCTTATCAGTTAAACGTAAATCCGCATTATCATGGCGTAAAAGTAAACGATATTCTGCACGACTGGTTAATAAGCGGTAAGGCTCATTAGTACCCTTCGTTACTAAATCATCAATTAAAACACCAATATAAGCTTCATCACGTTGTAAAGTAAAGCCTGGTTTACCTTGAGCACTAAGAGCGGCATTGATACCAGCAACTAAACCTTGACCAGCAGCCTCTTCATACCCAGAGGTACCATTCATTTGACCTGCAGTAAATAATCCCTGAATATTCTTAGTTTCAAGCGTGTGCTTCAATTGCCATGGCTCAATTACATCATATTCAATAGCATAACCTGGTCGCATTAATTCCGCATGTTCAAGACCCGCAACAGAGTGAACCATCTTAAGCTGCACTTCTTCAGGCATAGAAGTAGAA
Source organism: Lactobacillus sp. (assembly GCF_014803895.1). Next base: position 115,617 of record NZ_JAAVAU010000005.1, read on the forward strand.
AAATCACCTACATAAACTTCTTTAGTGTGACGTCCCTCTGGTTCTAAGAAAATTTGATGGCGATCTTTATCAGCAAAGCGGACTATCTTATCTTCAATAGATGGACAATAACGCGGACCTACACCCTTAATTACTCCAGAGAACATCGGAGCACGATCTAAGTTTTCACGAATAATTTCATGAGTAGTTGGATTAGTGTAGGTCATATAACAAGATAACTGGTCTTCTACTTTAATGTAATCCTCATCTTTACTTGTGTAAGAAAAATGACGTGGCTCTTCATCACCTGGTTCTTCCTCTGTCTTAGAATAATCGATAGTATTTCCATCAACACGTGGTGGAGTACCAGTCTTGAAACGACGTAATTTAAAGCCTAATTTTTCAAGGTTTTCCGGTAATTTAATTGAAGGAAGAGAATTATTAGGACCTGATGAATAAGCTAATTCTCCGATGATAATCTTACCCCTAGCAGCAGTACCAGTAGTTAAAACCACACTCTTGGCATGATACTTAGCACCAGTATTAGTAATTAGCCCCTTACATACACCATCTTCTATAACTAATTCATCTGCTACTCCTTGACGCAAAGTAAGGTTTGGGGTGTTTTCTATGACATCTTTCATATGCTCATGATATTGCCATTTATCAGCCTGTGCGCGCAATGCACGAACAGCTGGCCCCTTACCAGTGTTTAACATTCTCATTTGAACATATGTTGCATCAATATTTTTACCCATTTGTCCACCAAGGGCATCAATTTCGCGAACAACCGTTCCTTTAGCAGGACCACCAACAGATGGATTACATGGCATAAAAGCAACCATATCCAAATTAATAGTTAAAAGAAGTGTTTTTTCTCCCATATGGGCTGCCGCTAAAGCCGCTTCACATCCAGCATGTCCGGCACCGACAACAATTACATCATATTCATTTGAATCGTATGTTTTCATTATTTGTATACCTTTCTTACTTACCTAAACAGAATTGGCTAAAGAGTTCAGTAATCAACTCATCTGGTGCACTTTCACCCGTAATTTCGCCAAGAGTATCCCAAGCATCCTTAAGGTCGATTTGCACCAAATCAAGTGGCATTGCATTCTCAACACCGTTTACAACATCAGACAATGATTGCTTAGCCTTCTGAAGCAAACCTGCTTGACGCTGATTAGTAACCATTACTTGGTTAGCAGAATTTTCAATTCCAGAGAAGAAAAGCTTCTCAATTGCTTCTTCAAGTTTATCAAGATTTTCTTTTTGTAAAATAGAGGTAACAATGATTGGACTATCTGTCATTTCCGCAATCATTTCTCGGGAAATCTTAGCGCCTAAATCACTTTTATTCAAGATAATAATTCTTTTTTTACCATCAGTAAACTTAAGAAGATTCTTATCTTCTTCGCTTAATTCACGGCTTGAATCGAGTAAAAGTAAGACCAGATCAGCATTTTCTACCGCTTTTTTAGAACGTTCAACACCAATCTTTTCAACCTTATCTTCAGTGTGGTGAATACCGGCTGTATCTATCAACTTCAGAGGTACACCCTTTACAGAGACATATTCTTCTAAAGTATCACGTGTAGTACCAGCAACATCAGTAACTATGGCCTTTTCATCTTGAGTAAGATAGTTTAAAAGTGACGATTTACCAACATTTGGACGCCCTACAATAGCAGTTGCTAAACCGCTACGCATAATTTTACCTTCTTGAGCTGTTTTTAATAGTTGATCAATTTTTTCTGACACAACTATAGCCTTTTCTTTCATTTCTTTGCCGGTCATATCATCCATATCATACTCTGGATAATCAATATTTACTTCTTCTTGAGCCATTGTATCAAGTAATTCTTGACGTATAGCTCTAATTTTTTCCATTAAGCCACCAGCAAGTTGATTCATCGCAACTTCACGTGATTTATCGGTCTTCGCACGTACAATATCCATAACAGATTCAGCTTGTGTTAAGTCAATTCTCCCATTCATAAATGCACGCTTAGTATACTCCCCAGGATCAGCCATTCTAGCGCCATTTGCTAAGAGTAATTGTAAAATATCATTAGTTACAACTATACCTCCATGACAATTAATTTCGACTACATCCTCACGAGTAAAAGTCTTAGGTCCACGCATGACGCTTACCATAGATTCATCAATAACCTTATTCGCCTTAGAATCTACGATATGACCATAATGAATAGTATGAGTTGGAACTTTTGTTAAATCAGCTCCTTTAAAGACTTTATTCGCAATTTTAATTGCATCTTCACCTGATAGACGAACAATAGAAATACCACCTTCCCCAATTGGGGTAGAAATAGCGGCAATAGTATCGAATTGTGTTAAAACTTGTACCATTTTTCCCTCTTAAATACTCAAAAAACTAAAAAATTAAATAAAAAAAGCGCCACTCCACCCTTAAAACATACTAAAGGTGGATAAAGCACTTTGACTACTTTATCTTCATAGATAATTATTAAATTATTTATTTGCTTTTCTTACGACCTAATCGCTTATATGTCTTACGCAAACGTTTTTGACGTTCTTGCTCAGCTTTTTTCTCTTCTTCCAATTCACGTTGATACTTGAATGGGTTCTGTAAAATAAAGGTTTGAACAACCTGAAATAGGTTAGAAACAACCCAATATAATGAAATAGCTGATTGAAGTCCAACTGCAGTAACACCAATAAAGATAGGCATAATATATGTCATACTCTTCGTCATACCGTTTTGAGAGGACTTAGGTTGTGACATTTGACTAATATATGAGGACATGAAAGTAAACACAGCTGCTAAAATAGGCATTACAAAATATGGGTCAGGATGTCCTAAATCCATCCATAGGAAATGTCCATTTTGTAATTGAGGAGTTCTGTAAATAGATTGATAGAGCGCCCACATAACAGGCAACTGAATAAGCAATGGAAGGCACCCAACATATGGGTTAACCCCAGCTTCCTTATAAAGTTTACTGGTTTCTTCTTGTAACTTTTGACGTGTTTCAACATCTTTTCCAGAATACTTTTTGCGTAATGCATCCATCTGAGGTTGAAGACGTTGTTGCTTACCCATACTTTTAATCTGGATAGCATTCAAAGGTAACAAGATAACTCTAATGATGATGGTAAAGATAATAATTGCCCATCCATAAGAATTATGAACCAGACTTGCGATCCAAAGAATAAATTCAGACAAGTAATAAAGTACATATCTATCCCACCAACTTCCACTGGTGTGGGAAATAGGTGCAACGTGTCCTCCAGTTGCAACAGAAGTACATCCTGTCACCACGAAAGCAAGTGCAACCATTCCTAGTACCATTATTATTCTCTTAAAATTTTTCTTTGTTAAAAAGTCCTTCACTCTACTTTTCCTCTGTTTCAGTCTTTTTGGTAGATAATACATGCGCTAAATTAAGCACATGTTCAAGATTTTTTCTAGTTCTCACCATATCAAAATCACGGGCATATGGTCTAGCGATTACTAAAAAATCTAAATCAGGCTTGATATTAGGCTTCATATCCGTGAGCGTTGCACGAATATACCTCTTGAGTCGATTTCTCGCTACTGCAGTATGACCAACTTTCTTACCGACAGAAATGCCGACACGAAAATGCTTTTGTCCTTCTTTTGGTAAAGAGTAAATAACAAAAGCACGATTTGCCATCGATTGACCTTGTTCGAAAACATTTTGAAAATCTTTCTCAGTTTTTACGCGGTAGGATTTTCTCAATTTTATATCATCCTAACTTAGATTAAAAAAACCACTGAGTGTCAGTGGCTTAAGCAGATAAAACTTTTCTACCCTTTTTACGACGTCTTGCTAAAACCTTACGGCCGTTTGATGTAGCCATACGCTTCATGAAACCATGAACACGTGAACGGTGACGTTTCTTAGGTTGGTAAGTTCTTTTTGTGGACATTAATATGCACCTCCGTTTAAGTGCCTCAAGCACAATATTCTAAGATAGAATAGCATATTTATATAAAAAATCCAAGTCTTTTCCTATAAAAAACTTTATTTATTATGAGGTATACTTTTTTATTTTTTAAATATACTTTTTGTGGATTTCTTGCGCATAAATATTTACAAGACGAATTATTCACAGCTTTTTGCACAAACATATCAACAATTAACAGGCTGTTATTAACTTTTTCAACAAGGGTGTTAATAACTTGTATATTTACGTTATAAGCTCTGTAAATATAATAAATATTATCAACAGAATGCTTGTGGATAATTATAAATGCTATTAACAATTATTAGCCAATGTGGAAAACTCGCTTTTTTTATTCACATGCCTGTTAATTTGTTAATTATACTTTTGCACTTGTGGAAAACTTACTCATATAATGCTAAAATAACTTAGAAAAAATATTTAAAATTTTTATCTATTTGGAGGATAACTTTGTGTTTGACTTAGAAAAATTCTGGCAATTCTTTAACGAAGAAATGAAACGTCGTTATAGTGAAGTTGCCTACAATGCCTGGTTTAAAAACACTAAGCCAATTTCTTTCAATAAAGCCAATAACGAAATGCTGATAGCAGTAGAATCACCTGTATCCAAAGGATATTGGGAAAAAAACTTAGCATCTCAATTAATACAAGAAGCATATGCCTATGCAGATATTGAGATTTCTCCTAAGTTTCAGCTTGCTAATAAGACAAATAATGAACACTTTTTAACACCTAGTGTTAGTCAAGAACGATTACGCGAGCAACATCATCCTAATGCTTTCACAGAAGGTTTACCACTTAATAACAAGTACACATTTGATACATTCGTTCAAGGCGAAGGAAACAAATTGGCTGCTGGTGCAGCATTAGCTGTAGCAGATAAACCTGGTAGTTTTTACAATCCATTATTTATCTTTGGTGGTGTGGGACTAGGAAAAACTCATTTAATGCAGGCCATAGGCCACAAAATGTTAGATGATAACCCCGATGCAAAAGTCCTTTATATCCAAAGTGAGACATTTGTAAATGACTTTATCAACTCTATAAAAAATAAAACCCAGGCTGCTTTTAGAGAAAAATATCGTACTTGTGATTTATTATTAGTTGATGATATTCAATTTTTTGCTAAAAAAGAGGGAATTCAAGAGGAATTTTTCCACACTTTTGAAACCCTCTATAACGATCAAAAGCAAATCGTAATGACTAGTGATCGTTTGCCTAATGAAATTCCAGCTCTTTCTGAAAGATTAGTTTCAAGATTTGCCTGGGGATTACAAGTTGAAATTACTCCACCAGATTTAGAAACTAGAATAGCAATTTTACGTAAAAAAGCTGAATCTGAGGGACTTAATATCGACAACGATACTTTGAATTACATCGCGTCTCAAATTGAAACCAATATTCGTGAACTGGAAGGAGCATTAGTAAAGGTACAAGCTCATGCTACTATTGAAAAAACTGATATGAATATGGAACTTGCTCAGTCAGCTTTAACTGATCTTAAGTTAGTTCAGAAAGACAGAGGTATTCAAATTTCTAAAATTCAAGAAGTAGTCGCTAATTATTTTCAAATAACTACCGAGGAACTAAAAGGCAAAAAACGCGTAAAACATATTGTAGTACCCCGGCAAATTGCAATGTATTTATCAAGAGAACTTACAGATTCCAGTTTGCCAAAAATTGGACAAGAATTTGGTGGAAAAGATCACACAACCGTCATGCATGCTAATGAAAAAATTGAACATGCAATCAAAACCGATACAGAAATAAAGAATGCGGTCTATGATTTAAAATCAATGCTCCAACATTAGCAGTTGATAACTTGTGGACAACTTAAGGGATTTACCCACAAGTTATTTACAGGTAGTTTCCTTTAAAACCAGGGTTTTATCCCACTTTTCCACATAATCCACCGCCCCTACTACTACTTCTAACTAATTAAATATATAATTAATAATAAACAGTATATATACACAGGAGGTAAACGATGCAGTTTACAATTAACAGAAACTTGTTTTTAGAAAACTTGAATAATGTTATGCGTGCAATTTCTTCACGTGCTAGTATTCCTATTCTCAGTGGTATAAAACTTAGTCTAAGTAATAAAGAACTAACCTTAACTGGTAGTGATACAAACATCTCAATTCAAATTGAAATCCCTGTTAATGATGATTTACACATTCAATCCACAGGTGCAATAGTTTTACCAGCTCGTTTCTTTAGCGAGATTATTAAAAAACTACCAGGTAAAGAATTTTCTTTTGAAGTAAAAGAAAGTTTTCAAACTAAGATTACTTCAGAAAATACAGAATTTATGATCAATGGGTTAGATGCTAACAATTATCCACGTCTTCCAGAAATATCCACAAGCTCTTCATTTGAAGTTTCTGGAAAAACTTTTAGAAATATTATTAATGAAACTGTATTTGCTGTAGCAGCCCAAGAAAGTCGTCCGACTTTAAATGGTGTAAATTTTGTTTTTAGAAATAATGCGATAAAAGCAGTGGCTACTGATAGTCATCGTCTGTCACAAAGAGAAATCAATTTATCAAATGGTCCACAAGTGGATGCTAATTTAATCATTCCTGGTACTAGTCTTGTGGAACTAGCTAGAATTATCGGAGAAACTGATCCTAAGTTGACGGTTACCCCTGGAGATAATCAAGTATTATTTAATGTGGGAAATTTAGCGTTCTATACGCGTTTATTAGAAGGTTCTTATCCAGATACCGATCGTTTGATTCCAACTGAATCAATGACGAATGTAGAATTTGATTTATCTACTTTAGCTCGCTCACTGGAACGTGCAAGTTTACTTACACACGAAAGTAGAAATAATGTTGTAAAAATGACTCTAGATGTGGACAATCAAGTAGTAAAACTTGAGGGTGATTCACCAGAGATTGGAAATGTAGAAGAAGAAGTAGCTTTTAAAGGTTTACAAGGCAATAATCTTGAAATTTCTTTTAATCCGGATTACCTACGCGATGCTTTACGGGCATCCATTACAGACTCCGTAGTGATGAATTTTACTCAGCCACTCCGTCCATTCACAGTTATTCCGGGTCGAGATGACGTAAACTTTACTCAGTTGATTACACCAGTTAGAACTTATTAATTAATTTTGGAACCACTAAAGGTGGTTCTTTTTTTGTTTCTTTTGTTTAAAGCCATTTTTTGGGTGTGTAAGCTTTTTTTAGTTCACTTGGTACAGGTATATTAACTGATAGAAAATTAGGTTAGGCACCCCTCAAATTGTTTTTCACAAGAAAAAAAGTTATAATTGTATAGTATAAAAGAAAATGGGGTGATGATTATCAAGAATTTCACAATTAAGGGAGGATACATTACTTTAGCTCAATTTCTTAAGGAAGAAAGTATTATTTCTTCTGGGGGACAGGCTAAATGGTATCTGAAAGATAACCCTGTGACATTGAATGGTAAAACTGAGGACAGACGTGGTAAAAAAATCCACCCTGGGGATAAGTTGTTGATAAACGGACAAGCGTACGAGTTTAGTGCGGAGTAGGTAATGTACCTGGATAATTTAGCGCTGAAGGATTTTAGAAATTTTTCTGAATTAAAAGTTGATTTTGATCCCTATGTAAATGTTTTTATCGGTGCAAATGCTCAGGGAAAAACTAATCTGTTAGAGGCAATTTATTTTTTAGGGTTAACCCGTTCACACCGCACTAGTAGTGATCGAGAATTAATTAATTTTGAAGCAAAAAATGCAAGTTTACAAGGATTAGTCCATAAAAGCCAGGTAGAAGTTGAACTTAAGTTGCGACTTACTTCGAAAGGAAAATTAGCCTGGGTTAATCGTTTGCAACAAAAGAAATTGTCTCGCTATGTCGGGCAGATGAATGCCATTTTATTTTCACCGGAAGATTTATCTCTGGTAAAAGGTGGGCCTGGGATTAGGCGAAAATTTATGAATTTGGAGTTTAGTCAGATTAATCCAGAATATTTGTATTTTTCGAGTCAATATCAACAAGTTTTGCACCAAAAAAATAATTATCTTAAACAATTAGCTGCTAAAAAAGCTAGTGATCAAGTATTTTTAGATGTTTTGTCAGAACAATTAGCAGGTATTTCCGCGGAAATAATTGCGCGACGATTTAAGTATGTAAGTTTTTTAAATACTTATGCACAAGTCGCCCATAATCATATCAGTAATAATCAAGAAAAACTCCAAATAGAGTATCGTCCGTCAATTCATGGTATAAATTCTGATGACAGTGTGGAAAGCATTTATCAACAAGTATTGGTCAATTTTCAAAAAAATAAACTTGCTGAGATAAGAACAGGTTTAACTTTGTCTGGTCCACATCGGGATGATCTTATTTTTACGATTAACGGCAAAAATGCTCGCGAATTTGCTTCGCAAGGTCAGCAGCGTACGATTGCTTTAAGTTTGAAATTAGCTGAAATTCAGCTCGTTCACAAGTTGACTAATGAATATCCAATTTTGTTACTTGATGATGTAATGAGCGAACTTGATCATGAGCGTCAGACTAGTTTATTAAGTTATATTCACGGTAAGACACAAACTTTTATTACCACAACAGATTTAGAAGGTATTTCCTGGGAAAAGATTAAATCACCTAGGATTTTTTATCTTGAATCTGGAAATATTGTTAAAGAGGAGAGTTAGATGGCTGAAAACACAAGTAAAAGCGAAGAAAAGCAAGCCCAGGATTTTGAAAAACGTGCTGATTCATATGATGCGAGTCAAATTCAAGTTTTAGGCGGCTTAGAAGCAGTTCGAAAGAGACCTGGGATGTATATTGGGTCTACAAGTGCTCAAGGTTTACATCATTTAGTGTGGGAAATCATTGATAATAGTATCGATGAACGCTTAGCTGGTTTTGCTACTCAAATTGAGATCACAGTTAATGAAGATGGCAGCGTTACTGTTCAAGATGATGGTCGTGGAATTCCTGTGGATATTCAGAAAAAGACAGGTCGTCCAGCTTTAGAAACAGTATTTACCGTATTGCATGCTGGTGGTAAGTTTGGCGGTGGCGGATATAAAGTTTCTGGTGGGTTGCATGGTGTCGGTGCGTCAGTTGTTAATGCTTTGTCTACAAAGCTTGATGTTACTGTTATGCGTGATGGTAAAAAATACACTATTGCCTTTGACCATGGTCGAGTTGTGCAGGACATGAAGGAAGTAGGCAGTGTAGACCTAGGTCAGCATGGGACGATTGTTCACTTTTATCCAGATCCCGATATTTTTACTGAAACTACAACTTTTGATGACAAAATCTTAAAAAATCGTATTCGTGAACTTGCATTTTTAAATAAGGGTTTAAAATTAACATTTACTGATAAACGTAAGGAATCTGCAGAAACTGATGTATATCACTTTGAAGGTGGGATTAAGGAATACGTGTCTTACCTTGACCGTGATAGTGAAGTTTTATTCGATGATCCAGTTTATGTTGATGGAGACTATGATGGAATCAATGTGGAAGTTTCTTTGCAATATACTAAGGGTTACAAAACTACGTTGATGACTTTTGCTAACAATATCCACACCTATGAAGGTGGGATGCATGAAGCTGGATTTAAGACTGCTTTGACTCGCGTGGTAAATGATTATGCTAGAAAAGCAAAGATTTTCAAAGATAAAGATGATAATCTTTCTGGTGAAGATATTCGTGAAGGAATGACTGCTGTCGTATCTATTAAGCACCCAGCTCCTCAATTCGAAGGCCAAACTAAAACTAAATTAGGAAATTCTGATGCTAGAGCAGCTGTTGATAAAGCATTTTCTGAAGCATTTAGTAAGTTTTTAATGGAAAATCCACAAGTAGGTCGCAAAATTGTGGAAAAAGGGCAACTAGCTGCGCGCGCTCGTGTAGCTGCTAAACGTGCACGTGAAGTTACTCGTAAAAAATCGGGTTTAGAAATTGCTAATTTACCTGGGAAACTAGCCGATAATACTAGTAATGATCCAAGTATTTCTGAGTTATTTATTGTCGAAGGTAATTCTGCCGGTGGGTCAGCTAAGCAGGGTCGTTCAAGATTAACTCAGGCTATTCTACCCATTCGAGGAAAAATCTTGAATGTTGAGAAAGCTTCAATGGACCGCATCTTGGCTAATCAAGAAATTCGTTCTTTATTTACAGCTTTAGGTACAGGTTTTGGAGCAGACTTTGATGTTTCTAAAGCTCGTTATCACAAATTAATTATTATGACAGATGCGGATGTAGATGGCGCCCATATTAGAACTTTATTATTAACTCTCTTTTATAACTATATGCGTCCAATGATTGAAAAGGGATATGTTTATATTGCGCGTCCACCTCTGTATCAAGTTCGCCAAGGTAAGGTAGAAAAATATTTAGATACTGATGAAGAATTACGTGAATATCTAGGGACTTTGCAACCAAGTCCTAAGCCAATAGTTCAACGTTACAAAGGACTAGGTGAAATGGACCCAGAACAGTTATGGGAAACTACTATGAATCCTGAAAATCGTCGCTTGGATCGAGTAAGTCCTGAAGTTGCCGCAGATGCAGATAAGGTATTTAACTTGTTAATGGGTAACGAAGTTGGGCCAAGACGTGAATTTATTGAGCAAAATGCTAAATATGTTGAAAACTTGGATGCTTAGGAGGTTTAGATGGATAACGAAACACAAGACCATAGAATAAGAAATGTCGATTTGACGCAAACTATGCGTAGTTCATTTTTGGATTATGCAATGTCAGTTATCGTTGCACGTGCGCTTCCTGATGTAAGGGATGGGTTGAAGCCTGTTCAACGCCGTATTCTTTATGGAATGAGTGAACTAGGTGTTACTCCAGATAAGCAATACAAGAAGAGTGCCAGAATTGTGGGAGAAGTTATGGGTAAATTCCACCCTCATGGAGACTCTTCCATCTATTTAGCGATGGCCCATATGGCGCAAGACTTTAGTTATCGTTATATGTTAGTTGATGGACACGGTAACTTTGGGTCTATCGATGGTGATGAGCCAGCTGCAATGCGTTACACTGAGGCAAGAATGAGCCGCATTGCTCTTGAGATGCTGCGAGATATAAATAAAGAAACGGTGGATTGGCAACGTAACTACGATGATAGTGAAAACGAACCTGTAGTGTTACCTGCTCGTATTCCTAATCTATTAGTTAATGGTGCTAATGGTATTGCTGTTGGTATGACTACTAATATCCCCCCTCATAACTTGTCAGAGGTAGTGAGTGGAATCCACATGTTAATGAAAAATCCTGATGTAACTAATAAAGATCTGATGAAAGTTATACCAGGACCAGATTTTCCAACTGGTGGAATTGTAATGGGCCGTAGTGGTATTTATCATGCTTACGAGAGTGGTAAAGGTAATATCGTTGTCCGGGCTAAAACTAATATTGAAACTGAAAAGAATGGTCGCGAACGTATTGTTGTTACCGAAGTTCCGTATATGGTTAATAAGGCTGAATTAGTTAAAAAAATAGCTGATTTAGCGCGTAATAAAATTATTGACGGAATTACTGGTATTCGTGATGAATCTGATCAAAGCGGTATGAGAATTACAATTGATATTCGTAGGGATGCTAGTGCGAGTGTAGTTTTAAATAATTTGTTTAAAGAAACGCAAATGCAAGCTAACTTCGGTATGAATATGGTTGCCATTGTAAATGGTGCACCCCACTTTTTGACTCTAAAACAGATGTTAGAATATTATTTAGAGCATCAAGAAGATGTTATTCGTCGAAGAACCCAATTTGACCTGAAGAAAGCTCAAGCTAGAGCACATATTTTAGAAGGTTTAAGAATCGCACTTGATCATATTGATCAAATTATTAAAATTATTCGTGGTTCTAAAACTAGTGAAACTGCTAAAGCTCAATTAATTCAAAACTTCGGACTTGATGATCGTCAATCTCAAGCAATTTTAGATATGCGTTTAGTTCGGTTGACTGGATTAGAACGCGATAAAATTGAAGGTGAGTATCAAGATTTACAAAATAAAATTGCTGACTATCAGGATATCTTGGTTAAGCAAGAACGAATTGATGAAATCATTTACAATGAATTACTAGATATTCAAAAACGTTTTGGTGACAAGCGTAGAACAGAAATTGCGGCTGGTGAAGTTATTTCAATTGAAGATGAAGATTTAATTGAAAGACAAGATGTACTTCTGACCTTAACACACAATGGCTATATTAAACGTATGCCAGCAAGTGAATTTAAGGTTCAAAATCGTGGTGGTCGAGGTATCAAAGGCATGGGTATTCAGGATGATGACTTTATTAACCATTTAATTTTCTCAAGTACTCATGATTATCTTCTGTTCTTTACTAACAAGGGTAAAGTTTATTCTAAAAAAGCTTATGAGATTCCAGAATTTGGTCGAAATGCCAAGGGTCTACCGATAGTAAATCTTTTGCAATTAGAGAAGGGTGAAAAGATTCAAGCCGTCATTAATGTTGCAGAAGATGCTAATGATAACTATCTCTTTTTCGTTACTAAGCTAGGGACTGTAAAACGTACTAGAGTTAGCGAATTTAGCAATATTAGACGTAGTGGACTAATTGCTTTAACTTTACGAGATGGTGATGAATTAAATAACGTATTGACTACTAATGGTAACCAAAATATTTTGATCGGTACACATTTAGGGTATGCTGTAACCTTTAATGAAGGTGACGTCCGTCCAATGGGTCGTACTGCTGCAGGGGTTCGCGGAATTAACTTACGTGAAAATGATTATGTAGTTGGTTCAGATGTTTTAGACCCAGACTCAGAAGTACTTACTATTTCAGAAAAGGGCTACGGTAAGCGAACTGCTGCGAGTGAATATCCTGTTAAAGGACGTGGTGGTAAAGGTATTAAAACTGCTAATATCACTGAAAAGAATGGTCCATTAGCTGGTGTAACAGTAGTGGATGGTTCTGAGGATATCATGGTGATTACTAGTGCAGGTGTAATGATTCGGTTCCAACTTTCTGATGTATCTCAAACTGGACGTAGTACAATGGGTGTGCGTTTAATTCGTGTTGATAATGGTTCTGAAGTAGCTAGTGTAACAGCTGTAGCTGCAGAAGATGATTCTGAAGATTTGAATGAAAATAATTCTGAAGAATAATAAATAAAAAATTACCAAATATTTTGCGTAAATAATTTTGAGGAAATTACTCATAGGATCACGTGAAAATGTTTGGTAATTTTTTGATTTCTGTGTTACAATCGGAGACTGTGAGTAATATAATTACTCCTTGTTCTTGATTGTAGCAAGAACCATTTGTCCAAGAGGAGGTGCATTTATAATGGCAAAAACTAAGTACGAAGTTACTTACATCATCAAGCCTGATGTTGATGAAGAATCAAAAAAGGCATTGATTGAACGTTTTGATAAGGTTGTTACCGATAACGGTGCTCAAGACCTTGAATCTAAAGATTGGGGTAAGAGACGTTTCGCTTACGAAATGGATAAATACCGTGAAGGTACTTACCACATCATGACTTTTGATGCAGAAAACGCAGATGCAGTTAATGAATTTGGTCGTCTTTCTCGTATCGATAGCAAGATTTTACGTTCAATGACTGTAAAGTTAGACAAATAATTAATTAATTTCGTGAATTAGGAAGGGGACAATAGTATGATTAATAATGTTGTACTTGTTGGCCGTTTAACACGTGATCCTGATTTACGCACTACTGGAAGTGGGATCTCGGTAGCGTCTTTTACTTTAGCTGTGGATAGAAATTATTCTAATCGACAAGGTGAAAGAGAAGCTGATTTTATTAATTGTGTCATTTGGCGTAAAGGCGCAGAGGTATTTTCAAACTATACTTCTAAAGGATCTTTGGTTGGTATTGAAGGTCGTCTTCAAACAAGAACTTATGATGATAAAGATGGTAAGAGAGTATATGTTACTGAAGTAGTTGTTAGTGACTTTTCATTCTTAGACTCTCGTCGGAACAATACTCAATCAAATAATAGTGGTAGTAATTTTGCTCCACCGCAAGGAAGTAATGTACCAAATACCAATAATTTTAGTGGTTCAAGTGCTCCAAGCATGAATGATACTCCTAATACTACGCCTGTTACACAAGAAGACCCATTTAAAGATTCCGGTAGTACTCTCGAGATTTCTGATAACGATCTTCCATTTTAAACTTAACTAGAAAGGATCTTTGATATGGCTCAACAAAGAAGAGGTGGCCGTCGTCGTCGTAAGGTTGACTACATTGCAGCTAACCACATCGATTACATCGACTACAAGGATGTTGATTTGTTGAAACGTTTTATCTCTGAAAGAGGTAAGATTTTACCACGTCGTGTCACTGGCACTAGCGCAAAGAATCAACGTAAGTTGACTGTTGCTATCAAGAGAGCTCGTGTTATGGGCTTGTTACCATTCGTAGCAGAAGACTAAAACAAATCAAAATACTAAAAAGGGTACCGTTAGGTACTCTTTTTTGTTATCCTTTTGAGGTATGATAAAAAGAACAAAGGAGGTAGGCTAATGATTATTAAACAAACTTTGCCTGGCCAATACGATTTTGATTATAAGTGGTATGACATTTATAATTTGGACGAGCAAGATATTAAGTTATTACAAACAAAATTTCAATTAACAACAGAAATTATCCAATATATCACGGACTTACATGAGCGGCCTCACTTTGACCACGATTATATTACCAATAGTGATTTACTTGTTTATGATGTTCCAATTTGGCCTACTTCAGATGCAGATCATTTTACGACTTTACCAATTAAGTTCTTAATGGTTGATAATACTTTGTTTACAGTTCATACACCGGATACAACTTATATGATTGAAGAATTTAGGCAAAAAGCGGATGAAGATATTCACAGTGAAAAGGAATTAATTTTTGCTATTTTAATTTCTGTGACTAGATATTTTCAAAGAGCTTTAAACCAATTGAATAGTCAGAGAGTAATTTTGGATCGACACTTGAGTGGTACGATTAAAAATCGTGATTTGCAAGAATTGGCTCAAGTGGAAAAAAGTTTAGTATATCTCTCAAGTTCAATTCGAACTAACTTAATGATGTTAGAAAGTCTAAAAAACCATAAATCAGGCTTGCATATGAATAAATCTGAAGAAGAAATGTGTGATGACATTATTATCGAAGTTCAGCAATCTTCACAAATGGTAAAAATCTATAATGAAGTTACGGAAGAAATTTCTAAAACATCAAATAATATTTTGAATAATAATTTGAACAATACTATGCAATTTTTAACAGTGTGGTCACTTCTTCTAACTGTGCCAACTATTGCAACAGGTTTTTTTGGGATGAATGTTGACTTACCTGTTTTACACAATCCATTGGACTGGGTATTTATAAGTATTGGGACAATCATTGTGATGGCAGCCTTATTATGGTACTTTAAAAAGCATAATATGTTATGAAAAAACGCGTTCTTGCTGGTTTAGCAAGGACGTTTTTAGTAGTTACATGAGGTATAATAGAGGAAATGCTATGTATGTTAATGCTTTAAGAAGGGAATCTTTATGAAAGATTTTTTTAGTAAATTAGAATTACCTGCATTTATTAAGGACTCGCGCTTAACAGCTTCAATAATAATTATTTTAGCATTATCCTTAATTGGCACAATTGTAGGATTTTTAATTAGTCCTTTGTATGGATTAGCAATGATCTTATTATTTATTCTAACTGTTGCATTTTGTGCTTATGGAATATATGTGCTAGCAGGAAATGCTAATAATTATGCCGCAAATTTGTCCTATCGCATAAAACGTGGTGAGCAAGAAGCCATGATAAAAATGCCATTGGGGATTTTGTTATATGATAAAGATCAACACATTCAATGGGTAAATCCATATTTGCAATTGTACTTAAAAGATAAAGACGTGATTGGCTCGTCTATTAAGACTGTTGATCCGGAACTTTATCAATTAATTGAAGAGGCGATTAAGTCTAAGGGTAATAAAGATCGAATTGTTAGCTGGGGAAATCATAAGTTCCAGATGGTAGTTCAAAATAATTTAGGAGTAGTTTATCTTTTAGATATTACACGTTACGCTAACATTGAAGAAAAGTATCGACAGCAACGTTTAGCAATTGGTTTAATTTTTATAGATAATTATGATGAACTTAGTCAGTCTATGAGTGATCAAAATTTAACATCTATGAGTAGCTATGTTCAGAACTCTTTAAATGATTATGCCGTCAAATTTAATTCTTATTTGAAGAGAATAGACGAGGATCACTTTATTATTTTGATGCATATGCAAGACTTAGTAGAAATGGAAAAAAATAAATTTTCTATTTTGGATAAAGTTAGAAAAGAATCTAGTCGCAAAAATACTCCATTAACACTTTCGATTGGTATAGCTTTTGGATCGGAGAGTTTAAATGAAATAGCAGACCAAGCTCAATCTAATTTAGATCTTGCTCTGGGTCGTGGTGGAGATCAAGTTGTAGTCAAACAACCTGGTAAAAACGCTCGCTTTTATGGTGGAAAGTCTAATCCAATGGAGAAACGCACCCGTGTACGTGCAAGAATGGTTTCTCAGGCGCTTGAAGAATTATTTAAGGGTGTTGACCGAGTATTTGTTCAAGGCCACAAGAACCCTGATTTAGACGCTATTGGATCAGCTATTGGGATTGTCAAGATTGCTAAAGTGCATGGAGTAAAAGCTAATGTAGTTTTGGATACTAAGAATGTAAACTATGATGTGGGACGGCTAATTTCTCGAATGGAAGCTGCAGGTTTAGACAAAGATATGTTTATTTCACCTGAGGATGCTTTAAAAGAGGCAACTGATAATTCGGTATTAGTTTTAACTGATCACTCTAAGTATTCCATTACTTATGATCCCGCTCTTTATGACCGACTGAAGAACCACTTGATTATTATCGACCACCACAGACGTGGCGAAGAATTTCCAGAAAATCCGATGTTGGTTTATATTGAACCATATGCATCTTCAACTTGTGAATTAGTGACAGAAATGATTGAATATCAACCACAGGGTGGTGAAGGTGTTTTAAATAACTTAGAAGCTTCTGCAATGTTAGCTGGTATTACTGTGGATTCAAAAGAATTTTCACTCAGAACTGGAACAAGAACTTTTGATGCAGCAAGTTATTTACGTTCAATTGGTGCTGATACTCAGGTAGTTACTGAATTATTGAAGGAAAATATTGATAATTTCTTGCGTCGAAGCCATTTAGTCTCTACAATTCAAATGGTTAAGCCTCATATTGCAGTCTTAGCTGGGGAAGATGATCAAATTTATGATCCAGTTGTTACTGCCCAGGCTGCGGATACTGCTCTTTCATTAGAGCATGTAGAAGCCAGTTTTGCCATCACTAGGCGAAGTAAAGATGTTGTTGGTATTTCTGCTCGATCTACTGGTAAAATTAATGTACAAGTTATCATGGAAAAATTAGGTGGCGGTGGTCACTTGTCTAATGCGGCAACGCAGATTAAAGGAGTGACTGTCGAGCAAGCCCGAGCAGAATTACTAAAGGCTATTGATGAATACCTAGAAGAAAATAAAGAAGAATAGGAGATAGTATTATGAAAGTTATTTTTATTAAAGATATGAGAGGTAAAGGTAAGCGCGGTGATGTTAAGGAAGTGCCAACTGGTTATGCGCAAAATTTCTTAATTAAAAATGGTTACGCTAAGGAAGCAACTGCAGCTAACTTAAATACCTTAAAGCGTGTAGAAAAAGCAGAAAAAGATGCTTATGAAGCTCAAAAGGCTGAAGCTGAAAAAATTAAAGCAAAACTTGAAGAAGATAATACTATTGTTAACTTTAAGTCTAAGGCTGGTGCAGATTCACGCTTATTTGGCTCAATTTCTGGTAAAAAGATTGTCGAAGGCTTAGAAAAACAATACGGCTTGAAGGTTGATAAACGTAAGTTAGAATTACCTGAGCCAATTAAGGCTTTGGGTTATACTAATGTGAAGGTTAAATTATTTAAAGGCGTTGAATCTACTATTCGCGTCCATATTACGGAGCAAAATTAATTAACTATGGATAATGTTGTTTCTCAACAGATCCCCCATGATAGCGAAGCAGAAAAGGCGGTCCTAGGGGCCGTCTTTTTAGACCCTGCGGTAATCAATGATCTGTCGGATACTCTGGGGGTAGATGACTTTTATGATAGAGCTAATCGAATTGTTTTCAATGCTATGCTTAGGCTTGATGAACGTAACGAACAGATTGATGTTATTACTATTCAAGATGAATTAAAGAAAAGTGATCAATTAGAAGATATTGGTGGGATAGCCTATGTTTCAGAACTTGCGGTAACTACCCCTACTTCTGCTCATGTTTCTTATTATGCTCAAATTATTAAAAGAAAATCATTATTACGACATCTGATTTCTGTTAGTCAGGGAATTATTCAGACTGCAATGCAAGAATCAGATGATATAACTGATATCTTAGATCAAGCAGAGAGCGCCATTATGAGCGTTTCTCAAGAGAATACGACTGGTAGCTTTCATAATATTAAGGAAGTTCTCCAAGACGCTGTTGAACAGATTCAGATTGCTTCTAGTAATGATACGATAGTTACAGGATTACCCACTGGTTTTTCAGAATTAGATAAAATGACTACTGGATTTCATGATGATGAGTTGATTATCTTAGCTGCTCGTCCTGGTGTGGGTAAAACTGCATTTGCTTTAAATATTGCAGAAAATGTTGGTAGAAATACTGATAAATCAGTGGCTATGTTTTCTCTAGAAATGGGCGCAGACCAATTAGCTCAAAGAATGATAGCTTCTGTTGGATTAATTGACTCCCAGCACTTAAGAACTGGACGACTGGAAGAATCAGAATGGGACCAATTAGTATCTGCTACAGGTGCCCTTAGTAAGACAGGTATTTATATTGATGATACCCCTGGAATTAAGATGAGTGATATTCGTGCTAAAGCACGTCGCCTAGCAAAAGAAACGGGAAATCTTGGTTTAATAGTAATTGACTATTTACAATTAATTGAGGGACCAAAGAGTGAAAGTAGACAGCAAGAAGTTTCAGCAATTTCTCGTCAATTAAAGAAATTAGCTAAGGAATTACATATTCCTGTCATAGCTTTATCACAGCTTTCTCGTTCAGTAGAACAGCGTCAAGATAAGAGGCCAGTTTTATCAGATATTCGTGAATCTGGTTCTATTGAACAGGATGCGGACATCGTTGCCTTCTTATATCGTGATGATTATTATCGTGATGAACGTGAAGATGGCGACGCTAACACCGAAGTAACGTCAGAAGACGATAATGGGGAAGTAGAAGTTATCATTGAAAAAAATCGTTCAGGTAGTCGGGGGACAGTTAAGTTGATGTTCTCTAAACCATACAATAGATTTTCTAACTTAGATTATGTTCATAAAGAATAAAATTGATTAAACAAAAACGTCATAAATTGCGTAATTGCAATCTATGGCGTTTTATTTTGAATAAAAGTATTATAAAAGATCTTTGGCTAATTCAAAGTCACCCAAGGTAGCTGAACCATTGTTAGCAACTACTGGAGTGACAATGAGTTTATCAAGTTCAGGAGTTGCAACATAGTTATTATTAAATTCATTAAAGAACTTGCGCACTTTAACTAAATCATTTTCATTTAAAACAGAGCCACCGACTATCATCACATCAGGACGAGAAGCCATATACACATTGTATAGCATTTGAGCTACATAATAAGCAACGTAGGTAAAAACTTCATTATCGCGAGCAAGTTTTTCTCCAGGAATACCAGTTCTACCTTTTAAAGTAGGACCAGCTGCCATACCCTCAACGCAGTTAGAACCATGGAATGGACAATTTCCTTCATAGTTGTCACCAGGGTAGCGTTTGATGAGCATATGGCCCATTTCAGGGTGATTATTCAGACCAACAAATTTGCCAGCTTGAACAATACCTGCTCCTACTCCAGTGCCGATAGTAACATAAAAGTAGGATTTAGAGTCATCTTTACCACGGGCGATATACTCACCATAGCAAGATGCATTCACGTCAGTGGTCATTACTACAGGGCTGCCAAGTTCTTTTTCAAAATATCCTTTAACATTAGTGCCAGACCAACCAGGCTTAGGAGTATCTAGGATGTAACCAAAAGTTTTAGAATTTTCATTGATATCAATAGGCCCAAAAGTACCAATTCCTAGAGCATCTACTGGGTTCTTCTTAAAGAAAGAAACACTTTCTTTAAGGGTCTTTTTAGGATCTTCAGTTGAAATTCGGTCTTGGACAATCGTTTCGCCACTTTCGATATCTTGAACAGCGACGATAAATTTTGTTCCGCCAGCTTCAATACTACCAACATATTTTTTATCTGCCATATTCTTTATCACCCTTTTTAATAGTTATGAGTTAACTATATTCAAAAATATGGTTATTGTAAAGCGCTTACGATAAAATATATGTTTTTAGTAAAAAGAAAAACGCGAATTTTCGCGTTTCACGTGTAACTATGATCCGGCATACGTATCCAAAACAATTGGTCCTTTACTAGAGTCGTTACCAAGTGGCTTGAGAGTTTCTACTCGATTTAGTAAAGGAATATTTACATGTGCTCGTGCTGTAGCCGCGATGTCAGAAACAATTTGATTGGCAATTAATCGTATCTGTGGCGGAAGAGTTAAGTAAGCATGACTAAATTGAATAGCAGCGCGTAGTTTATTAGCTGTTAATTGATTAAATTCAGTGATATTTTGATTTTCAATTGCTGAAAAAAGAGCAAGCCAGAGAGATTCACGCTGCTCACGAGGGATTTGGGTATTCCAGGAAATAAATGAATTTCGGATAATACGACTAGCATTAGATAAGTGTGGTGCCATTACAAATCCATCTCGTGCAACTTCCCAGCGGCGGGGATCATGTTGACTCATCATTTTAGCCTTACTTTTAATTACCAGTGTTCGGTCAGGATGATCGAGCATCATACCAAAGATTGAACCTTCGGGGACATAGGTAATCATTTTTGGAAGAGCATTTTGAAAATTAGGAGTATCATATGTTTCTTTCATAAACCCCGGTCCATCAAAACTATAAGCCTTAATAACTCGATCCTGATCAGGCGGTGAAAGGGCAGTAATTGCATAAGTTGCAAAATTACCACCTTTGGAATGTCCGACAGTAATAATTTCACTATTAGGAAAACGACGGGCAATTTCTTGTAGATAGTTTGCAGCAACAGATTGCCCCGTAATTTCAGGTTGATAACTCATATAAATGTCTTCCGTAATTCCGATCATACTACCATCAGTTCCACGAAAACTTACTAAAATTTTCTTAGGTGCAATTCTAAAAGTGGCTGCTGTAAATTGAATTGCAGGATGTTTTTGGATTTTTTTTGACCAATCAACAAATTCAATATTTTTATACCGGTCACTGATAGGCATTAATTGAAGTTCTAGTTTTTCTGTTGAACTTAATTGGTAAGGCTTGGTGCGTTTATGGTATAGACGTTCAGAAGCTTCTCCAAGGGTATGTCCGGCAACTGTTTTGTCAAAAGGTAAGTAAGATAGGACTGCAAATAAAGCAGCATCTAGACTGTTAAAAGGTTCGACATCAAAGGACAAATCTCCACGCCAGCGGACATAATCAAGTAAGTGTGCCATACAGTTCTCCTTTCTAAAAAAATAGTTATACTTATTATTTTAACTTCTTTAAGAAATTAAACCTAGTCAAAGCTATTCATAATAAAAAAATCTATAAAAAATCTTGCAAAGTAATCAGATATATGGTTTAATATTTAATTGTGTTGAGGATATGCTGACTTAGCTCAGTTGGCAGAGCACGTCATTAGTAATGATGAGGTCGAAGGTTCGAATCCTTTAGTCAGCACATGTTAAGCTCCAATCGGAAGATTGGGGCTTTTTTTGTTTTTAAGCATATAATTTGTATCTTCTTTTGAAAAAGTATTAGACTAATACAGGAAGAAAGAGGGTATATTATGAAAAAAGTTGGAATTATTGGTGCTTCCGGAATGGCTGGAAGTGCAATTTATAAATTAGCTAGTGAGCAACCAGAAATTGAAGTTACCGGTATTGTTAGAAATAAGGCTAAAGCTGAAGAAGTTTTAGGCAAGGATGCAAGTTTATTAATTGGTGATGTATTTGATATGAATGATAGCTTGTTAGAAAAATTTGACGTTATTGTTGATGCCTTTAGTACAATTCCGGATAAGGCAGCTGATCAAGTTACTTTAGCTAAAAAGTTGGTTTCTCTAGCTAAAAAGAGTAAAGCTAGAGTTATTTTCATTTTAGGTGGAGGTAGTTTACATACTGGTGCTGATCATCATCTAGTTGTTGAAGATGTTGCAGCCATGGAAGGATCAGATGCATGGATTAATACCCCTCGTCAACAACTTAAAGAATTAGAATACTTAAGAGGTGTTGACGATGTTGATTGGGTAGGAATTTCTCCATCGATGATTTTTGAAGCCGGTCCTGCTACTGACTATATTATGGGTGAAGATGAACTTTTGTATAATGACAAGAATGAATCAAAAGTTACCTCAGGAACTATGGCTAAGGTAGTTGTGGGCGAAATTATTAATCCAAACCATCACCAACAAAGAATAACTGTTGTTAATAAGTAATAACTTTGAAAGAGCACAAGGTGTGCTCTTTTTTTATGTAAAAAATATTATTGATTAAGTTAAAAAAGATTTGCATTTGTGTTTATTTCTGCTATACTAATATATGTCATATGGCGCTGACTTAGCTCAGTTGGCAGAGCACGTCATTAGTAATGATGAGGTCGAAGGTTCGAATCCTTTAGTCAGCATATGATAAAAGCACTAACTGAATGGTTAGTGCTTTTTTTGTATCAAAAATATGAGTTAATTGTTGACTTACAAAAAGTTAGTGTATATACTGTAAGAAAATTAGAAAAATTACTAGATTGTTAAATAAAATTTATTAATAATTAACGAGGATAAAATTATGAAGAAGTATGATGTTGTTGTAATTGGAGCAGGCCCTGGCGGAATGACCGCTGCACTTTACGCAGCTCGTGCCAATTTGAAGGTAGCTATGCTTGATCGTGGTGTTTATGGTGGTAACATGAACAACACTGCAGAAATTGAAAACTATCCTGGCTTTGAATCAATTATGGGACCAGAACTTGGTGAAAAAATGTATAAGACTGCCATGAATGCAGGCGTAGAATTTATTTATGGTAATGTTCAAGGAATTGAAAATGCTAAAAATATTACTAAGCTGGTAAAGACAGATACCGAAGATTTTGAAACTAAAGTAGTGATAATTGCCACAGGAGCTAATAATCGTAAGTTGGAGATTCCTGGTGAGGAGAAATATTCTGGTCGAGGAGTTTCTTACTGCGCAGTCTGCGATGGAGCATTTTTCAAGGATGAAGATGTTGCAGTCGTTGGTGGTGGAGATTCTGCTGTTTCAGAAGGTCTTTACCTTGCAAATGTTACTAAGAATGTTAATGTAATTCATCGTCGTGACGAACTTCGTGCTGAAAAGGTTTTGCAAGATAGAGCATTTAAAAATAATAAGATTGACTTTACTTGGGATAGTGAAGTTAAAGAAATTGTTGGTGATGACCAAAAGATGACAGGTCTTAAGGTTCATAATAAGAAAACTGGTGAGGATACAACAGTTCCCGCATCTGGTGTATTTATTTACATTGGAAATGTACCTAATACTTCTGAATTTTTAGATTTAGGAATCACTGATAAGCAAGGTTGGATTGAAACTAATGATCAAATGGAAACTGCCATTCCTGGTATTTATGCAATTGGTGATGTTCGCTCTAAAAAGTTGCGTCAAATTACAACTGCTGTTGGTGAAGGTGGTATTGCAGGACAAAATTCCTTTGAGTACATTGAAAGTTTAGAAAAATAACTAAAGAATTAATATAATATACAAATAATTAATTTGAACTCAATACAAAAAAGATATCATCAGTGCGCGATGATATCTTTTTTTGTGTTAATCTTCTTCGAGTTTTATTGAGATATTGGAGTTTTCTGTCTGACGTGCTTTTCTTCTCATAAAGAACAGAACTGGTAATCCTAGCAATACCATTCCACCAAAGAGTAAAACTCCGATTGGATCGTGAACAATTTGACTGATAACTGCAAACATTCCACCACCAATAGCAATCATTGGTGTAATTGGATAAAGCGGAGTTGAAAATGGACGCTTGGCAAATTTGTTTTTTCTAAGTAAAAAAATTCCATAGAAGGCTAGGATATAGAAACAATAAATAGTAAAAATTGATAAATTGGAAAGCTTATCTGGATCCATGAAAACCATCATGATGACTGCAATTACCATAATAAATGCAGTCGCAATAATTGGCGACTTAGTCTTAGGTGTTACATAAGTTAATGACTTAGAAAATGGTAAGTCACCACGTTCTGCCATTGCATAAACAATACGAGGATAAGTGATAATTTGACCATTCATTGCGCCTAGCATTGAAATTAAAATTCCAATGGTTAGTAACTTACCACCGATAGCTCCAAAGGCTTGGACTGCAAAATAAGCAGCAGTGTTTTGTCCCATTTTTTGAATCATATCGGCTGGTACAAAGCGAAAGATTCCAAGAGTAATTAATGCATAAACTAATAACACAATACTAATTCCTACAGTAATTGCCTTAGGAAGGACTTTTTGTGGATTTTTCATTTCTCCACCTAGGTTTGCTACTAAAATCCAACCTTCGTAGGCAAATAAAGCAGAAAGTACAGCTACTCCAAAGTTACCACTTTCAGCAGTAATTTGAGAAACAGTTTGGCCTAGTGCATTTTGATTACCGAAAAAGAGACCAAAAATTACAATTGCAGCAATTGGAATTAATTTTCCAATTGTAGTAGCAACTGAGAAAGCTGCTCCAATTTTATTTCCTAAAAAGTTGATACTACCGACAATAATTAAACTTAAAATAGCGAGTGGAAGCCGCCATTGCGTACCAAGTCCAAAGAAATTAGTAAGTAAAATACCAATAAAGCTTGCAACAGCT
The DNA here is from genome assembly GCF_014803895.1 of Lactobacillus sp. Next base: position 140,558 of record NZ_JAAVAU010000005.1, read on the forward strand.
CCAAGAAGTGCAGGACCATATACAATAATTTGCATCCAACCCGCCAAAAAGCCTGCTAGACGTCCATAAATTTTTTCAATATAAACATAAAGTCCACCAGTATAAGGCATTTGAGCAGCGATTTCTGCAATAGTTAGTCCACCAGTTAAGGTAATTACACCTCCAAGAACCCATGCAAAAAGGGCCATAGTTGAGGTGTGGGCACTATTTAAGACGGACGCTTGCTTGAAGAAAATTCCGGACCCGATAATGGTACCGACAACAATGGAAATTGCTGACCAGAAGCCCAGCGAGCGTTTTAGTTGTTGGGGTGGTTTAGTAGTTTTCATTAAAAATTTCCTCCTAATTTTATGTATATCTATATTATGTATATAATTTGAATTTTCTATGAATTTAATAAGAATTTTTATCTTTTATTTTTCACAACCTTTTCTTTAGAAAGTCATAAAAACTTATGCTTATTTTCTTCATATTTAGCCACTATTATAATAATCAAATCAATAAAGAAGCTCACAGAAAGGATGACCTTTATAGGAATCAAGCCGCACTCTGTTAAATGTGCAACAAATTAGAAGTAAAGTTAAATTTTTAAACAAAATCCAATAACCTCTATAACATTTCTTTAGCTTTTATAGTTAATATATTACTTATCAGTATATTAGGAACAAGTTGAAAAATGGTAGGTAAGAAAAATGTTAGTAGAGTTAGCGATTGTTTGTTTGATATTATTTTTCCTTCGATAATAAATTAATTATTTTCCTCAAAACCTTTTAAGGGCGAGCTCAAGTGCTCGTCCTTTTCTTATGTAGAAATTGCTATAATTAAGAAAAATACTGTTTTTTTGGAAGGAATGACAAAATGAAATATAAGCAACTAATTTTTGATGTTGATGATACAATTATTGACTTTGCGGCGACGGAAGATTATGCCTTACATTCTTTGTTTAAAATTCACCATTGGAATTTAACGCCTGAAATTCAACGACAATATCATTCTTATAATCAGGGACTCTGGCGCCAACTTGAACAAGGAGAAATTACTTATGAGGAGTTAAGTGAGAAGACTTTTCATGATTTTATTAAGCAAGTGTATGGACAAGAAATTGATGGACTTAAAACAATGAATGAATATCGCTCATATTTTGGAGAAGCTCATCAATTATTACCTGGTGTAGAAGATACTTTGAAATTTGCTAAGAAGCAGGGATATAAGTTAACTATTCTCAGTAATGGTGAAAAATTTATGCAAAATCACCGTCTAGAATTAGCTGGAGTAAAAAAATATTTTGATTTAATTGTTACTTCCCAGGAAGCTCATTATTCTAAACCTGATGAACATGCATTTGATTATTTTTTTAGTCGAACAGAAATTGGTCCAAATGAAACTTTATTCTTTGGAGATGGCTTGCAGTCAGACATTCTAGGGGCTGAAAATTATGGATTTGATAGTGTGTGGTATAATCACCGTCACCGTAAAAATACTCTTAATCTCCATCCTTTATATGAAGTAGAAACTTATCCTGAATTTGTAAAACTCATCCAAAATGACTTTGTGCAAAAGTACTAGCATGTTTACAAACACTGATGTATGGGGTAGAATTCCTATATCTGTTTCTCGCAGAAAGGATAAGAAGGATGAATAATACAAAAGCGTTAATGAAAAAGCGAGTTGTTGCACTCATTTTTGCATTAATTCTAGCATTAGGACTCAGTTTTTTAGCTGCGAATAGTGTAGGAGCTGCAGTTAAGGAAACCTCGATGCATGGCAAGATTGTTGTTACTTATTCAGGCAAGGGGAAGGTACGCTTGTTAAGTGATAAGGGCAATTATATTAATAAGTATGTTAATAAAAATTCAGAGTGGGTTGTTTATGCTCAAGCTACTATTAAAAAGAAGAAAATGTATCGTATTGGTAAGAATGAATGGATTCTTAAGAAATACGCTAAATTAGTTAAGAGTAAAGCGTCTGCGAAGGCTCCACGTGCGTGGACTTCAAAGAATAGTGAGCAAGGTTTTGTGATTAACACTGTTTCTACAGGGGAGATTGTGGGTAATAAATCTAAAAAAATATATTATTTACCAACCCAAAAGAATCATAAGATAATTTCATTGAATGCCGTTGTGTTTAACAGCCAAGCAGAAGCAATTGCGGCTGGTTATAAGTTAGCTAAAAGTTAAATACAAAAAATTGCTACTTCGTTTGAAGTAGCAATTTTTTTGATTATTTAGTTTCATAACCAATCATAATACCGCCAGTTTCTGCATAGTATGCACATAATGCACGACATTCACCAATTTCAATTTTAGCTGCGGGAAATTTATCTAAAATAACATTTTTAATGGCAGCAGCACCAGCTGCATTATCGTTTTGATCGATTTGAACCCGACCACCATCGTAGCCCTTTTTAATCATTTCTTCGAGAATTTTCTTGTAGCAGCGTTTGTCACCACGTGCCTTGGCGATTAATTCAAATTCACCTTTATTATTAGCCTCACCAATAATGTTAAGTTTTAGCAAGCCAGCAATTTTGGCGACAGCTGTTGGAACACGACCATTGTTGGCTAAATTAGTTAAATCTTTTAAAGCGAAGATTAAATTGAGATGTTGTTGGTAATCTTCAATTTTTTTAACAATTTCTTTGAAAGAAAAACCCTCTTCAACTAATTCACCAGTCTTTTGAGCAAGCATCTTAACTTGTGGACCAGCTGAACGAGTATCAAAGACTAAAATTTTAGCTTCTGGATGGTCTTCGTGATATTGGTTAGCAGCTTGTCTAGCAGCATTATAACTACCAGAAAGGGCACTAGTGATAGTAAAGACAAAGATTTCGTCTCCACCTTCGAATGCTTGTAGCCATTCATGAACATTAGGACATGAAGTCGTAGTCTTAACGTGGGTATTCTTTAAAGCAGTTAAAAATTCAATTTTATCGATACTTTTATCATCTTTGAAAGCTTGATCTCCTACTTGGATAGTTAGGGGGACAGTAACATGAGGAGTACCAGAACAATTGTCGTCTAATAAGTTAGCGCTAGAATCAGTAATAATTTTAATATTCATTTTTTTGCCTCGTAAAATAAAATTCAGTCTTTTCTTTTAGCTTATTTGAAATTGAAAGGGTTGTCAAAAGAAAAGAAAATAGTGTGATAAGATATATTAGAATTTAATATAATATTTTATTTTAAGGAGAGCAAATTATTTCTATGGAAAACGCTTGGCAAAAGCTAAAGCAAAATATATTATTACGAAGGTTTTTAGTTTTGGTAGTAATTGTCTTTGTTTTATATGAGGCAAGGGCGATGATGGATACAATCTTATTGACGTTTATTTTTACCTATTTAATTGTTCATTTAATTGGATTTGTAAAAAAAGTATTTCCAAAAGTTCCAACTAAGTTGATAGTTGCAATAACTTATCTTTTATTGTTTGTTGCTTTATATTTTGTGATTACTATTTATGTACCGATTTTAGTTAAGCAGATTGTAGATATAGCTCATTCAATAATGAATTTTTATAAGACTGATCAATTGAGTGGTGTTACCAAAGAAGTTAGAAGATATGTTAGTCAAAAAGATATTATTAATTCTGCCCGTCGAGGAATGGAATTTATGGTACATGCTTTGACTAGTGTAGGAACGTTAACCATTTCAATTGTAATGTCACTAATTTTGAGCTTTTTTTACACTTTTGAATTAAAGGAGATGCACCAATTCTCCCATAAATTTGTTATTCAGGGTGATTTTAAGTGGTTCTTCCAAGACATGAAGTATTTAGGTCAAAAATTTACTGACACATTTGGTGTAGTTCTAGAGGCACAGTTTTTTATTGCTTTATGTAATACGGTATTGACTATGATTGGATTAATTATTTTAAAGATGCCACAAATTATTGCTTTAGGCTTAATGATTTTTGTTTTGAGTTTAATCCCAGTAGCGGGAGTAATTATTTCATTAATTCCGTTGAGTTTGGTTGCTTACTCAACTGGAGGTATTCAAGAAGTTATTTATGTAGCTATTTTAATTATAATTGTACATTTGGTTGAAGCTTATGTGTTAAATCCAAAATTTATGGCAAGTAAAACCTCATTACCGATTTTCTATACATTTTTGATTTTGCTAGTAGCTGAGAAATTCTGGGGTACTTGGGGGTTAATTTTAGGTGTGCCAATATTTACTTTTTTATTAGAAATTATTGGTGTAGATCCGCGAGAAAGTAAGAATAAAAAACAACTGAAATAAACAAAAAAAGTTTCCAATTGGAAACTTTTTTGTTTGTAAATATAAAAATTCTCGCTAGCGAGAAAAGCGGAAAATTATGTTTTAGGATTGTGTCAAAATAGTGACTGGTTAGTTATCTTCTAGATGATAAATTTGTTTAACTTGCTCAAAAGCAAATTTAAAATCTGATAGTAATTGATCAAACTTAGACGAACGGGATAGTTCAGCAAATAGTGCATTAAGTTTAGAATAATCGGTATGATTTCTAATGATATCCAGCAGGTATTGTGTGAAGTCTATTCGATATAAGGCAAGGTAGTCATAACTAGAAATATTTAGAAAGTTTATTCTTTTTAATAAATTTTTGGCATATGTGAGTTCTTTTCGCTTAATTAAGGAAAAAACTCCATTTAATAAAGTAATAGTGTCGTAATCATTTACATGTTTTCGTTCATACAATGTACTTATCAGTGACCTAGAAAGATTGTATATTGTTTGGGAATCTAATAATAATTGAACGTTACCAAATAATCTTATTTCATCCTCTGACCAATTTTTTATACTATAGCAATAATCTGTTAATTTTTTCTTAGCTGTTGGGCTAAATAGATTATTATTAGACAAGTCGAAGTAAAAATTAGCAGCTATTGCTGCTAGTAAAATAGTTGAGTCATCATTTTGAGATATTTTCAACAGTTCTTTAGCTAATGTCCCTAATTCGGTACTTTTATTGTCTTGATATAATTTTTGAATTTTATTCATTATCTGTAATGTATTATCATCGTCAGAAAAGAGCTCTTCATAACTAATATTAATCCGATTCATTAATTGCTTTACTATTTCAATAGGCATTCCACTTTCGGTAGATCCGTTTTCCCATCGAGAGAGTCGAGAGCGTGAAGTAATATTTTTGCATACTTCATCTTGTGATAGTCCTTTAATTTTTCTAAGTTTTTTAAATTTTATACCTATGTTATTTTGGTTCATAGAAGTGAGGTCCCTTTATGAAAAAATACCAAATTTTAAATATTATTACTATAATTATTGGTGGAGGTTAGTTGTAAACTTTCAGATAATATTTAAATAATATAAATCGCCGAAGATGAGTGTATCTTCGACGATTTTTTCTATATTCTATTTAAAGTTTTCGACTTTTACATAGCGTTTATTAGATGTGGTTGCGCCTTCCACTCTGTAGTACTTCTTACCATTTTTAAATGTATAAGAACTACCATAAGTTGTAATTTCAGTTCCCTTCTTTAACACAGTGAGAGTTGCTCTACGTGTACTTGTTACGTAAATATATGCATTATGCTTTAAAGTATGTTTAGTACCAGTTACATTGGTAGCCTTGATAAAGTCAGATGCACCTGCAATTTTATAGTACTTTTGTCCGTTAATTGTCACCAAATTTTTTTGTAAAGTACGTTTTGAATATGCCGAAATTGTTCTAGCTTTACTACCACCATCTAAGTCATAGATAAGTGATTTATGCATAATTGTTGCATTAAAGACTTCAACGTCTTTAGTCATCAAGTTAGTCGTTGCAATCCAGCTATTATTGGAACTTGAATTTGCTTCAGCTTGTGACTTAGTAGAGAAGCGAGTGTAAGTGATACCATTTAAAATTTTAGTATCTTTACCAACGTAAAAAGTTTCACCTTGATAGATGTTGAGTCTAGCAGCTTGTGTAACGCTATCTCCAGTAATTTCATAGCCACTTACATATAAGCCACTAAATTGTTTGCGTTGTACACCTTTAGGTTGAACTAAAACTTTGTATGATACTGTCGTTTTTTGACCATTAGTATCAGTTGCGCTTAATTTAACAGTGCCATAACTACCAGCCTTAGTAGTATCAACAGTATTTTCCAAAACGGCTATCTTCACGGTTTTATTATTAGTATTAGATTCGGTCGCAGAGAATTGAACTTTGTTACCATTACTATCAGTAAAATCAGTTGGATTAAATTTAGAATCTTTAGCAATTTGAAATACTTGATTTACCAAAGATGCAGTATTTTCTTTTCCGTCTTGTGTATAAGTAAACTTAATTACAGGAGCAGAAGACGAGGTAGATTGATTAGTTAGTGCTACGTTAATATTAATGTAATCAGCAGAACCTGCATAGCCTTCTAATTCAAAGCTAGTATTAATTACTGTATCACTATCGAATGTAACTACAGCATTACCGCCATCTCCGTTAACAGTTACACCATCAATGTGTGATAGTAAATTTTTTAAACTGCTTAGATTACGTTCAGTAACATTAGTCTGACTTTGAGTAGAATGAAATGGAACTGCAGTTTGAATTTCATTAAGGATTTCGCCAAGTGTTTGTCCACTTTTTACAACGATTCCATTACCTACTGGAGCAATTGCATTATTATCTAATTTCGTTCCATTGTACGTAAAATAGCTATCACCAGTCACCGGAGTAGAGGCAGTCGATAAAGTATCGGCTGATACCGGAACAGTCGGAGCAATTACAGGCATTAGGGTCATAAGCGCAGCGGCTGTTAATCCGATAACCTTTATTTTTTTATTCATTGTATTTCCTTTCAGTGAAAATATGAATAGAGTAAATCAAATTATAAATTATTTTACCAAGTAACTCTATAGATACGATTCATGACAGTTAAATTAGTAGTCCTGTTATAAGGATCGTGATAAGCAACAGTTAAGGATAAATCGTTATTACCAATTAACTGAATTTCTTCAAATTCTGTTAAATACAATGTAGTTATTTAAATTGTAAGCGAGACTTACGTTTGCATTTGTAATTTCTGTCATTATTTCATCTCAGAAGTTTAACTTCTAAATTTTTCTGTATAACGGTCATTTAGTTAAATCTTGTGTAGATAGACTACCTTTTATCTACTTAATATTAATATACTGTATTTATAGATTTATTTTTTATTAATTCTCGCTAGCGAGAATTTTTTTATTTAAGATTTTATAAAGATGAAATAAAAGTACTATTTTGAAATTAGATTTGTCAATATCTTCTTAAAAAACATTGATATTGAACCGCTAGAAGAAAGAAGGTAAAAAACTAAGAAAATGAAAAAACAACTGAAATAAACAAAAAAAGTTTCCAATTTGGAAACTTTTTTTAATTTGCAAAAGGTATCAAAGATTAACTATCGGATAGATAGTCTTCTTTAGCTTTTGTGTTACAATATTGTGCAACGAAGAAGTAAATCACAAACCACATAGACTCAAAAAGTCAAACCACTGCAATGGTCTGGCTTTATTTTTCACCTAGCGTAGCTTTTTATGTGTGAGGATTGAAAAATTGGTGCTAATTTTCTAGACTAAAAAATCAAGATTTGTATTTTTTGAAATCTTGATCTTTTTTCACTTTTTGTTATTAATTATGGAAAAGGTAAGTACTTATAAATATTTGGAAATTTATTATTATAGTGTAGAGTATAAGAAATTTTATAAATATTTGGATTTATATAGGGAGTAAAAATATGAGGATATGCGCCTTCAGCAGAGAAATGTATAACATTATTATGAACGATATTGGAATTGCCATTTAAAAATGAAATCGAAGGAGATATGGGCAACGTTGCACATATCTGTTTTATCAGATTAATATCATGGGAAGATGAACTACTAATATTATCTTTAATTTTTAATTCGATTAATTTATTTAAATTAGTTGATGTAATGTATTTCTTTTTTTGTAAGTTTGAAAGTAAATCTATTAAATCTAGATTATCAATAATATTGATACGTTCAGTTGTTTGTAAAACCCAAGACTCCTTATTGAGTGGATATATTGTATAGGGGTGATTCTGTATGTAATTAGTTCATTATTATGCATGATAGGTATTTCTCATTTTCTGACTTAAATTTAAAAAGGCTTGTTCTGTATTAGAGCCATATTCATTTATTAGTTGTTCATAGCTTCCTGAAAACATGAAGTTATTTTTAGATATATATTTTAATGTACTTTGGGTATTTTTAAACGGCTCTAATTCATGGGATGTAATGATTGTAGGTACGCTTTTTCCTAGTTCATTTAGCAAGATAACTATTTTCTTTTGATTTTCTATATCTACACCAGATAATGGCTCGTCGAATAAATATAAAGATTTTAAAACCATTGCTGATGCATATGTAAAAATAAGTTTTGTTTCACCTCCAGAGAGATTACCTAAAAGAGTATCTTTTAACGGAAAAATATTTTCTTGATATAATCGGGCTAGATTAGTTAAATTGTATTTTTCGAAGGTTGTAATTTTGCCAAATGATTTATACATATCTAAAAATTGATTTACAGTAATATTGGTGTTAAAAGGAGTGGATTGAAACATATACATAATTTCTTTAGGATTAGTTAATCCATAAATATTTCCAGAGTCTATTTTTTTAAGACCGCTTATTATATCTAATAATGTACTTTTTCCAATACCATTTTTTCCGATTATAATATTTAATTGTTTTAAATTAAAAGTTCCAGTAAAGTTTTGAAGAATAATTTTGTCTGGATAACTAACAGTAATATTTTTTAATTTAATTTCCATTATTCTTTTCCTCTATCTTGTAAATCAAGAAAATTGTATCCAATAATTCCTATAAACGTATATAGTATTGCCACTACAATAGATTGAGCCATAATGATCAAGTTTGGATTAATAATGTTGCTTAAAATTAATTCAATAAATGTATATGGATTAATATCGGAAAATATTGTCGTAGAGTTTTTGGTAATATTAAATAGGATTAGAAAACCAAGTAGTAGTGAAGTGGAGAATACTGATAAGCTTGATTGCCTGATTCTAATTAAAAAAAGAATATTAAAGCCTAATGAAATAATAGGGAAAGATATGATGGTCATTAGTAATATTGAAATTAAAAGCCTAATGGATATATACTTGTACAATATCATCAATGAAAGGGTAAAAATAAAATTTTCTAATATGACAATAACTAGCTGAACTAATAGATTAGCTACATATATTGCCCATTTGCTGCCACTAGCGTAAAAATATGCTTTAATAAAACCATTATTTCTAGTAGCTATTATTGACATAGTCACTCCATTTAATGCAGTGGCTACAATAATGTAGGCAATCATTGGTATGCTCTTTTGAATAAATTCTATATCTGTTAGTACATGAGTAATATTGGTACTGAATAATTGATATATTATTGGGAATAGCAAAGTAAAAATTAGATTGATTTTATTATCTATAGCTAATTCAATATAAAATTTAAAAAAAGCTTTTGTTTTTAAGAAAAATGATGTCATAATCTTTACCGAAAGAGTCTGGGAAAAAACTAGCTTCCTAGACTAAAAAATAAGAGCAAGAATTCTATTTTTAGAAATCTTGCTCTATTTTTGTGTCTTCTTTTTGTTAAAATAGTCCCTTTTAGGACT
>NZ_JAAVAU010000006.1 GCF_014803895.1 Lactobacillus sp.
GAGATATTAATGCGGCAGTTAATATCTTAAATAAAGCAATAATGAAGCCAACTGGTCAGGAACTGGCCATGGTAAGATAGNCAGGTTCTGTGAGTTAGGTATGAGACCCGAGAGACGTTCTCGGCCAATTCTCTGTAAGATCCTAAACACTACCTGTTGTTCCCAGAAACTCGGGANTTTATTCCCGATGTAGTTCATATTCAATACTTTGAGTACCTTCATAGGCTGGTAAGCCATTAGCTGCTCGATAGAGGGCCCGCTCAAAAGCCCGGTAACCTTTACTGGAGCTAACAGCAAATTTTACACCATACTTACTGGCAAATTCTCGAATACTCCATGTACTATCGTGAGCTGCAAAGGCTGTTACTAAAATTACAATATCTAAATCTTTTAACTGATTCTCAATAACTTTTTTCTTACCTTCAAAGGCATTAACTCCAATTGGAATACCGTTGTATCGATTAACAATCCCTTCTAAAATAGCTTCATTTTGATTGTCTCCAATTGCAATTCCTACACGCTGATAATGCAAATCAAGATCTAGTTTATCTAATTGCTGCCCAGAATTAGTATCTTTATCCCCTTTCTTTTTTTCACTCTTTCCTACACGTTTAGGCTGATCTGTTTCATATATCCAGCGAATTTGTACTGCACTAGCCGGATCACGTTTTAAACGAACATCTTCACTGTACCAAGCTAAATCAACAATTGATCCATCTTCTAAGTGAACATTTCCATCTTGATAGTAGCTCGAATCAACTGGTACAATCACTGATTTGCCCCTAATCTTTAATCGCTCACCTTTAATATTTCTAGAAACACTTAGATTACCTGGAGTTCCTTGAACTACTCCATATTTAAAGTCATCGATAGGATCATAATCACGTTTACGTAAATTTTTAAAACCAACAACTCGGATAACCTCAGCTTCATATGGTGATGGTGTCTTATCTTCGATTGCTTCCACAATATCGCCTGTTTTCAAATTTAGTGAATGAATTTGGGACTCATTAACTTCAAAAACAATGTCGCCATTCTCAGTTGTTAATTCTGCACCGGTTAATGTTCGAATAACCGTATAACGTTTACCCGTTCGATAATCGCGCTTAGGCTGATTTACTGGCTTTTTCATAGCTGCTTCAAAAATTTTCTTTTCAGCTGCTTCTCGGGTTTCAGTTGAAGCTTGAATTGCACGATCAAGTCGACCCAATACCTTACCATATTTTTTACTTACTCCTGGAACAAAAGTAAGTTTATGAAGTGCACCACTACTAGTCTTTTTAGCCATTTCATCCCCAGGACGTTCAAGCAAGCGCACAATTCCCTCAAGCATTGTACGGACTAATTCATCAGTATGTTGATTACTTTGTGTTTTATTTTTCTTAGGAGTCTGAGCACTGTCATCGTTAGACATACCAATAATTGCTTTAATAGCATTCAGACTATTTTGTAAACTTTTTTCGTCGCCCTCAGTTTTATTAAGAATTACCTTTAAATTGTTACGATAGTCGTACATCTAATACCTTCTTTCTTTGATTTTTCTACAAGCTAAAATTATACTACTTACTTTTATAAAGAAAAAAGCAGATATTCTCATCAAGAAAATATCTGCTAATTAATCAATTAAACTAAAACCGTCATAGCGGCTGCCCCAATAATGATTGCCAAACCAATAACGGTAATAATCAATTCTTTTTTAGTCTTACTTTCATGTAAGAACCAAATTCCAGTTAAAGTAGCTAATACTACTGAAGTTTGTGAAAGTAAAAATCCAGTTGCCAAACCATTCATATTTGGTTGAGCTGAGATCAAATAAGTTAAAGCAGCAAAAGCAAAGAAGAAACCTGAAATAATTTGCTTATAAGAAATAGCTTCTGCTAAAGCAAATTTTTGATTTGAATTTCGAGCCTTTAAGTAAATTGCGTAGCAAATCGCAACTAAGCACATACCAATTGATTGTGGCAAGAAAGCCTGCGATCCATCAATCTTAGCCGCTTGTGGAGCTGCGGAATAAGCCCAATAACCAATTTCTCCAATTAATAAAACAATAATTGCCTTCTTCAACTTAGCACTACCTTCATCAGTCTTATGCTCAGTCCAAGTGGTCATCCAGGCACCTAAGATAATTAAAGCTAAAGCAATAAAACCAATTGCCTTATCTCGACCTGTTGGCCAATCACCTAAAGCAAATACACCCCAAAGAGATGTACCTAATAACTGAAAGGCAGTGGTAATTGGCATTGCCCGAGATGAGCCAATTAAAGTAAAGGAATAAAAAGTAATAATTTGCGCACTAGCCCAACCAATACCTGAAATAATCGACCATATTAAAGCTGACCCAGTCGGAAGTGCAATGCCTTGAATTAAGTTATAAATCAAAGCGAAAATAAAGGTACCAAATGTTGCTCCGATAATTTGATTTACCGGTTTACCACCAATTTTTGAGGCAATAGTTGGGAAAAGTCCCCAACCAAGTAAAGGACCAAGTCCAATTAATAAAGCTACTGCATTCATATAAATAATCTTTCCTTAAATATAAAAACAATCGTGGTTAGAGATCTACGATTATTTTAAATTACTATTTTTTTATTGTGCTTTTAGAAAATTACTCCACTTTCTAAAATAACATTAGAATATGGTGTCTCTTCACCAGTTCTAACAAATGCTTTAGAAGTCTTTAAATTTTGCTTTAATTCTGAATGCGGAATAAATTCAATATCTACACCTGGCATAGCATTTTTGATTGCTTCTAATTGTTGTGGATTTTCAGTCTTGGTTTCTTCAGCAATGTAGACTTTTTGGACTTCTAATTCCTGTAAAACTTCTTGTAAAACATCGATAAATGATGGCAAACCTGGACGAACAGATAAGTCAATCTTTTCCGTACCTGCTGGAACGGGGGTACCGGCATCCCCAATACCTAACCAATCCATGTGTCCCATATCAGCAATTATACGAGAAATATCTGCATTCATCATACCTGTTTTTTTCATAGTCATTCATTCCTTATTTTTAATATGCGAACGTTTTCAAAATCTAATATGTACTTTATCAATTTTTCTATGCAAACGCAATCATTTTAAAAATTCTTAATAATTTAACTAAAAAAGGTCACCTTTCAGTGACCTAAATTTTAATTATTTATATGTAAAACACTTGGATCAAAACTCTGCATATTCTTAACGCCAGTGTACATCATCATTTCAGAAAGCTGCGCATTCATAATTTGAAGCTTTTCTTCAACACCAACAGTTCCATCATCAAGTAGTTCTGGTAAAATTCCCCGACCGATTAAAACGGCATCTGCCCCCATTGCTAAAGCTTTATAAGCATCAAAACCGCTCATTAAGGATCCATCAACAAAAATTGTCATATTGCTACCAGCTAAAGCCTTAATAATCTGTGGTAAAACCATTAAAGGTGGTACACCAAAAGGTACACGACCATGGTGGTGAGAAACAACAATTGCTTGACATCCCGCATAACGTGCTTTTAAAGCATCTCTAACCGACAACACACCCTTAGCGATAAACGGTAAGCTAGTGCTGGCAGCGTATTTTCGTAAGTCATCTTGAGTAATTGGACCAAGAGGAATACCATCAACCACGTCATACTTGCCGTTGATACCAGGAACGTGATCAATATCTATCCCGACGGCAACTGCACCAGTTGCTTGTGCTACTTCGATTTCTTCCAAAATCTTATCATGATCTGCAAAAGGCTTAATAATACGAACTGTATCACCACCGGCCGCAATAATTTCTTTGTATTCTTCGTTAGTTTCCATTCCAATCCAGTTTAGAACGTTTAAATTCTTAGCTGCAGCTGCCTTTTCTTGCATCGGCTTACGACTTTTATCATCTAAGACCTTATTTAAGTGAGAAAGAGCAGCAAGAGTTAACGGTGATGCATACTTTCTGCCAAAAAGCTCAGTCGTCATATCTGGTTCAACACTATCAATAACTCTCATCTCTACTAAGATATTATCTAAATATGCTCGATTATGAATATTAGCATCGTCAGCTTGACCACTAGTTACAGGAATCATCCCTTTAGGTCCTGGCCATGGATTAGATGTTGTACCTTTACTTTCACCTCTCAATTCTGCTAATTCTTTTTGTGAAGCACCAGTTGTACTATCAATTTTTTCTTCAGTCATAATTTCACCTTCATTAATTTTTATTTTCAGCTTTAAGTCTAATTGGAGTAGCTTCTATCTTAATTAATGCTGCAAGTGCTTTAAGATCTGCATTTTCTTGAGCAATAATTAAATCCTTATTTGTTCGTGGATATTCAATCACTTGCTGGTGGTTAGCTGCCAAACACTGTAAAAAGACTTTGGAGCTTCTACCATTACCCTCTCTAAAGGGATGCAAATAATTCAATCGATCAAGTAAGAAAGCATACTCCAGTGCCGTTAAAGCATCTTTTTTATTAAATTCATTAAGTTTACTATCTATCTCTTCGACCCCATATTGCAAGCGAGATGCATCTAAAAATTCCGTTGATCCCTTAGTAAGTTGATAATCACGAAATTCACCGGCCCAATCATAGAGCCAGCCAAACATGATTTTATGAATAGCCTTTAAATCGTCAACCGAAGTAATGCGTTTTTTATTCCTGAGAAAAGCCAACGCTCGTACTGACGAACCAAAATATTCCTTCTTTTCTAATTCTTCAAAGTCTGTAATTCCTAATTTATTTTTTAAAGTACCATTAGGATAGAGAAATCTATTTTGCAAAACTGCATCACTATTTTCTTCTAAGTCAGCCATGCATCTCACCCCAAATATCATCAATTTCAACTTGTAAATCCGGATTGGGATCCAAAGCTTCAGTTAGCAAGAAATTAACCTCTGCCGGCGATGGGTTCCAACCTTCTAAATGTTCCGCTTCAATAATAAAACGAATTTGTTGATAAATTTCAAGATTAGGAATTACAATGCCTTGGATAGTTTGAGTATCATCTTCAATCTGCAATTGATAAACATTCGGCGCAACTAATTCTAATAACTCTCCTGGCTTAATTTCCAAAGTAGAAGCAAAAGCTTTAAGAACCCTTACTGTCCAAAGATCTGGTATTTCATTAAGTGCAGCTTTAAGAGTATCTTCTTTAATTCCACTCTCTTGAGCTACTTGGGCAAGTGAAATATCTTTGTCATTTAATAATGTAGAAATAGTTACCATTTTTCTATTCCTTTCATTTCTAATTATATTAATTTTATGATTACTTTGGTTAGAAAAAAAGTACTTTCCTAAAAATTAAGCCCCAATTTTACTTATATTCTTTTTCTTGATCTTGATACTTTTTCATCGTTTTCATCAAACTTATAGTGCCTTCATTTAAGATAGGATTACCTTTCTCATCTAAAAAACCCTTCTTCTTCAAAGATTCAAAAATCATTTCCTTATCTAAATTAATCTTTGATGCTTGATTAAATTGATAGAATAATTCTACTAATTCAGGATATCTTTTTTCTGCCATAATTTACCTCACCTTTTGTATAGTTAATGATACAAAAAAAGCACTTACCTTTCGATAAGTGCTTCACATGGTGATTCGGGTGAGATTCGAACTCACGACCCACGGTTTAGAAGACCGTTGCTCTATCCAGCTGAGCTACCAAACCACTAACAGAACAAATACTAGTATACATATTTACTAGGCTTGTGTCAATAACTTTTTTTATTAAAAATAAGTCATCTCTCACACAACAATTAATAGTATATAGTTTTTTTCTGTTAATGACAAGAGTTAATTTAAAAAATATTATTTTTTAAATTAAACCCATTTTTACCAAATACTCTCCAATTTCAACCGCATTCCAAGCAGCACCTTTGAGCAAATTATCAGAAACTACCCACATATTAAAAGCACCTTGGTTTTCATAATCAGGTCTGATTCTACCTATAAAAGTCTCACGCTTTCCTACAGCATTAATTGGTTGAGGATAAACTTGATTGTGAATATCATCTTCAACTATATTACCAGGAAAATCAGCAATTACCTTCCTAATATCCTCAGCGGTTGCATTTTTATCTTCAACTGTAAAGTAGATACTTTCACCATGAGAAATTGGAACTGGGACTCTCACACAAGTAGCTGTAACTTTAATATCTTGAGAATTCATATCATTTAGCATAATTTTCTTAGTTTCATGAATCATCTTCCATTCTTCATGAGAATAACCGCTCTCTTCTAAGACATCAATTTGGGCAAGCAAGTTAAATGCTAAAGGATAATGTTTCTTGTCACCCTTAGTTGGTAAAATTTTAGCATCGGCCTGAATATCTTTACCATCTAAATAGTCTTGACTCTCTTGCTTTAATTCTTCAATAGCTGCTTGACCTGCTCCAGAAGCAGCTTGATAAGTTGAAACGATAATTTGCTTCAAGCCAAACTTTCTTCTTACTGGTTCTAATGCCATCATCATTTGAATAGTTGAGCAATTAGGATTGGCAATGATGCCATGGTGATTTTTTAATTGTTCGCTATTAACTTCTGGAACAACCAAGGGAACATTTTCTTCCATCCTAAAAGCACTAGTATTATCAACACAGACAGCTCCACGCTTAACAGCTTCTGGAAGAAACTTTTTAGAAACACTGCCACCAGCTGAAGAAAGCACTAAATCAATTCCTTCAAAAGATTCAGGGATAGTTTCTTCTACAATTAATTCTTGATCCTTAAATTTTAACTTTTTACCCGCAGATCTTGAGGAAGCTAATAATTTTAAATTTTTAACTGGAATATTCGATTGTTCCAATTGTTCAATCATCCGACGTCCTACAGCACCAGTGGCTCCTAAAATTGCTACATTATATTCTTTAGTCATTTTATTTACTTTCCTCGTTTAAAAACTCTCTCATTCTCTTCATTGCTTCATTTAAATTTTCATCAGAAGCTGCATATGATATACGAACGTAACCCGCTCCACCCGGACCAAAAACATGTCCAGGGATAACACCAACGCGACCCTTTTTAGCTAAATCTAAGGCAAATTGCAAGTCATCCTTGCCATATTTCTTAGGTATTTTAACAAAAATATAAAATGCACCCTGAGGATTAATTAATTCTAAATCCATCTCTTTCAAAGCCTGGTAGACAAAATCACGCCGATGAGCATAAATTTGGCGAAACTTTTCTGTATCTTCTAAACCTTCAGTTAGAGCTTCAATCGCAGCAGCTTGGGATGCATCATTTACGCAAGTTACCATAAAGGCATGTACTTTCCCAATCTGCTTCATCGCTTCTTGAGGACCTGCAATATAGCCAAGCCGATAACCTGTCATAGCATGTGATTTAGATAAACCTGAGATATAAATTGTTCTTTCGGGAATAAAATTAGCAATTGAATAATGTTTAACACCATAAATTAAATCACTGTAAATTTCATCAGTAATCACAAATAAATTATATTTTCTAGCTACTTCAGCCAAAGCTATAATTTCTTCTTTAGAATACTCTACTCCCGTAGGATTAGTTGGGTAATTTAAGACTAGGGCTTTGACAGCAGAACCTTCTTTTTGAATTACTTGTTCTAAATGTTCAGCCGTCAAAATAAAATTATCATGTGAAGTATCAACTAAAACCGCTTCAGCATCAGCTAATGCTGTTACCGGCCAATAAAGTGAAAAAACAGGGGTTGGAATAATCACTTTATCTCCTGGATTAGAAATTCCATTTAAGGCTGCACTAATTGCTTCAGTTGCACCTACAGTAATCGCAATTTCAGTTTTTGAATCATATTCTACGCCAATTTTATTTTTTAAGTAATTGGAAACTACTCGACGCAGTTCAAGTTTGCCTAGATTTGGACTATAGTGTGAATCATTATTTTGAATACTTTTAACCGCTGCTTGTTTGACATGTTCTGGTGTATTCATATCAGGTTCACCCAGCGTCAATTTAATAATTCCTTCAATACTAGAAATTTCATCATCAAAACTTCTAATCCCCGAAGCATTAATTTTAGTAACTTTCTTACTTAAAGAGTTTGTAAGACTTTGAGCTAATTCTGGCATAACTACTCCTATCTACTACTAGAGGATATTTTCTAATCCTACTACTAATTGATTCAACGTCCCCATCTTTTCTAAGGCAACTTTAACACCACTCATAAAACTTTGACGATCAAACGAATCTTGACGAATTGTCAAAGCTTCGCCTTCCCCACCGAACAATACTTGTTCATGAGCTACATAGCCTGGCAAGCGAACTGAATGAATCTTAATCCCTTGATAATCACCACCACGAACATTGTCTAAAACTTCAACTTCATCAGGAGAAGAAAGATGTGGCGGACGATTTTGGCTAATCATCTTAGCTGTTGCCAAAGCAGTCCCGGACGGAGCATCCTTTTTATCTGCGTGGTGCATCTCAATAATTTCAACATCAGGGAAATACTTAGCAGCTTCCTTAGCAAACTTCATTAATAATACCGCCGACATACCAAAGTTTGGAGCAATTAAGCCACCGACTTTTTCTTTTTTAGAAAGTTCAATCAGTTCACTTTCTTCTTGGTCAGTTAATCCTGTTGTACCAACAACTGGTGACATATGATGATTGATGGCATATTTCACATTCCTATAAACTGCGGTTGGAGTCGTGAAATCAATCCAAATATCAGCAAAATGATCAGGAATATCACTTACTTGTTGAAAAATCTGAACATCGCTACTTAGGCCATATTTTTGAGGTTGATGGTTAACATGTGGAGCAAGACAACCGACAAT
The DNA here is from genome assembly GCF_014803895.1 of Lactobacillus sp. Next base: position 8,737 of record NZ_JAAVAU010000006.1, read on the forward strand.
TTCAAAACCGTCCATATTGTTAACTAGTTTCACAACTTTTTGACCCATTGAACCAGTAAATCCAGCAATTAAAACTTTTTTAGTCATTAACTTCTCCTCCTAAATCTAATGGCAATTCTCCTAATAATGCATCCCCATCAAGCCCCAAATTTTTAGCCAAACTAATTTTTTCTTCCTTATTAAGAGAAACTAATGGCAATCGGCAGTTGCCCATTTGGAAACCTTGTGCTTCAAGAAGTGCCTTAACTGGCGATGGTGATGGATACATAAACAAAGCTGCCATTCGAGGTGTCAACCAGCGTTGAAGCTTACCCGCTTTTTGCCAGTTTCCTTCATATAAAGCATCGTACATACTACGCATCTGCTTAGCATAACTGTGAGAAGCAACAGAAATCACTCCGTTTGCGCCTAAAATCCGTGCAGGCAGAGCTTGGGCATCTTCACCAGTAAATACTTGAAAATCACTATCTGCATGATCAACTACATATTCTAATTCTTCTAAAGAAGCACATTGTTTGATACCTTTAACATTAGGTAAGTGAGATAATTCAACAATTGTTTCCTGGTCCATCTTGACACCCGTACGACCAGGAATGTTGTAGATAATAATAGGAAGAGAAACGTTCTCGCTTACTGCCTTGAAGTGGGCAATCATGCTGCGTTGGTTAGGTTTATTGTAAGGGGGCACAACTACCAAGGCATAATCAATTCCAGAAATTTTGGCTACTTCGTTAGTAAAAGCAATTGTTTCTGCTGTATTATTTGAACCAGTTCCAGCAATTACTGGCACACGACCACCAACGATTTGACCAAATTGTTGATAAAGCATAATTTTTTCATCATGAGAAAGGGTTGGGGTCTCACCAGTAGTTCCTCCGATAACAAAGCCATTTGATCCTTGATTAATCAAATAATTAGTTAATCTTTCTAAACTAGCAAAATCAATCTCACCTTGATCATCAAATGGTGTTACAAGTGCTGTTAATAAATCTGCATGCTGTAAATCAGTCATTTTGAGCCTTCATTCTATAAATCAAAAAATCTTTAATTGCTCTAATTCCCTTATTAATACTGCTTTCATCAGGAGTTAGAGTAGCTGAATGTAATTGTGAATTATCGCCCACTCCCAGCCAAAACATTGTTCCTGGAAACTTAGCTAGCAAAAAGCCAAAGTCTTCACCGGTCATTGCTGGTTTCGTCTCAATAAAGTCAACTTTCGGATTTTCTTTCATATAAGAAATAAATCGCTTGGTCAATTCAGGATTATTTTCAACTGGCCAGTAGCCTCCTTGATTGAGGTCAAGCTTAACTTCCATATTATAGCTATGAGCAATCCCCTCGCAGAGGTCCTTCAGCCGTTGGTCAATTTCTAAAATCATCGTCTGAGTTAAGCCGCGGATTGTTCCTTCAATATGAGTACGTCCAGCAATTACATTTCTAATCGTTCCTGCTTCAACCTTACCCAAAGTAATCACCCCACTTTGGATCGGATCAATACTACGAGAAATTATCGTCTGAATCTGCATAATCAAACTAGCCGCAGCTACTACTGTATCAGTGGCATTTTGTGGAAAAGCCGCATGACCACTTTTACCAATCAAATCAATATTAACTTCTGTTGTTCCCGCAAAGAGCGTTCCCATCCGGCAACCGATACTACCTGCAGGTAAAGCTGGATTATCATGTAACCCATAAAATTCATCTGGATGCCACTTACCAGAAAAAACACCTAACTCATAAGCACGTTTTCCGCCACTCTCACTTTCTTCAGCTGGTTGAAAGAAAAATAACAAATTATCCTGGGGTTGATTTTCACTAAAATAACTTAATAAGCCCAAGGCTACTGTCATATGAATATCATGACCACAAGCATGCATCACACCAGGATGAGTTGAACTATATGCTAGGCCAGTTTGTTCTTCAACAGGTAACGCATCAATATCTGCGCGGTAACCGATAGTTCTTTGGGGTTTGCTACCATGAATTAAAACTAAAATTGCAGTTGGCAAACTTTCAGGAACTTTGATTTCTAAATAATCTTGCTTAAATTTTCTAATTTCTTCTATTAAGTAGTCGTGCGTTTGAAATTCCTGCAATGCTAATTCAGGAATTTGATGGAGGTGACGCCGAATTGTAATTAATTCTGTTTCACTTAAAACTGCCATGATTATATCTTTCTCAAATCATCTTCTAAGCCGGTCTTACTAGTCGTCTTGTCATCAACATTCTTAACAAACTTAGCCGGTACACCAGCAACAACTGTATGCGGAGCAACATCATGGGTCACAATAGCGCCAGCTGCTACAACAGCACCTTCGCCTACGTGAACACCTTCGATTACTACTGCATTAGCACCAATCAAGACGTTATCATCAATCATTACTGGCTCGGCACTTGCTGGTTCAATCACCCCAGCCAAAACTGTCCCCGCACCAATATGACAATGCTTACCAACAATTGCGCGTCCGCCAAGAACTGCGCCCATATCGATCATTGAACCTTCACCGATTTCAGCTCCGATATTGATAATCGCACCCATCATGATAACGGCATTCTTGCCAATCACAACTTGATCACGAATTAAGGCCCCAGGTTCAATACGAGCATCGATTCCTTTTAAATCAAGTAGTGGAACAGCAGAATTACGGGTATCATTTTCAACACGGTAATCAGTAATCAAATTCTGATTTTCTTTTAAGAAAGATTTTACAATACTCCAATCACCAAAAATCACTCCAGAATTTGCTTCAGTAAAATTTTGAATTTTCTGAGGAAATTTTATTTTATTTAACTCTCCCTTAATAAAAACCTTCACGGGCGTTTTTTTAGGAGCATTACCAATGTAATTGATGATTTCTTTTGCGTTTAACTGTGCCATTTTCTTTTCCCACCTTAATTTAAATATGAACGATCTAAATGAACTAAATCTGCCAAGCTTTCGCGTTCAACTACTAATTTAGCTTGACCCTTTTCTGCAAAAACAACTGCTGGCCGTGGATTACGATTATAATTTGAAGCCATTGAATAGCCATATGCCCCAGTATCTAGCATTACCAAGACATCGCCAGGCTGCGTGCGAGCTAATGGTTGTTTCTGGGCTAAAATATCACCGGACTCACAATACTTCCCGGCAATTCTTACAGTTTCAACGTTTTCTGCTTGTGGGTCTCTAGCTAAAACGGTCTCGTATTCTGCTTGATAAAGTGCCGGACGAATATTATCGCCCATCCCACCATCGACAGTCACATAAGGTATCAAACCTTCCACATCTTTACGACTACCAACTGAATAAAGATTATAGCCAGCCGGTCCCACAATTGAACGTCCAGGTTCGATATCAATCTCAGGCAATGATAAGTGATAGCTTAAACTTTCATGTTTAATAGTTTCAATAATTGCTTTCACAAAATCTTCGGGTTTCAATGGATTATCACTGTCCACATACTTAATCCCAAAACCACCACCAACATTGATAAGCTGACTCTCATAACCAAACTTATCACGCCAATGAGCGGCAACTTCAACCAATTTTTTGGCGGCCATCTGAAAACCGTTTAATTCGAAAATTTGCGAACCAATATGGGCGTGTAAACCTAACATCTTCATTCGTGGATTAGCTAACACCTGTTCCAAAGCTTGGTCAGCTTGGCCAGAGGCTAAGTCAAACCCAAACTTACTATCTACTTGGCCAGTTTGATCATATTCATGTGTGTGAGCAGAAATTCCAGGAGTAATTCTTAATACCACATTCATCTGACTATCTTTTTCTTCCAAGATTTCACTCAACAACTTAATCTCATAAAAATTGTCAATTATAATCTTGCCTACATGATGATCTACAGCCATTTCTAACTCTTGGCGTGACTTATTATTGCCATGAAAACTAACTCGTTCCATGGGAAAATTCGCCTGGATAGCTGTATATAACTCGCCACCCGAAACCACATCGCAGTAGGCTCCTTCTTGTTCACAAACTTGATACATAGCAATTGTCGCAAAGGCTTTACTTGCATAACTTACTGCGTACTCAACATTTTCTTCTTCAAAAACTTGCTTAAAAGCTCTAATTTGCTTTCTAATTTTTTCAACATCATAAACAACAAGTGGAGTACCAAAATTTTGAGCTAATTCTAAACTGTCCACGCCACCAATTGTTAAGTGGCCGGCTGCATTAATCTGGTCTGGTTTAATTTGTGAATTCATTGTATTCTCCTTTAGTTCTTTATGAGGAGAAGCGCCAATAAAAAAATCCATTGCTTGTAGCGTCTAACAAACAATGGATTAATTCATTCTTAATCTTATGATCGATAGCGCTCCGCGATTGTTTCGCGACAGTCCGTAATCTCTTAAACTACGGCCCAGCATGAATAGTTGGCTCTATTCACACTTCGGCAGCCTTCCCTTTCACAATTGATCATCACCTTGCCAGACTCCCAATTGTTAATCTTGTTAGCTGCGCCTCTTCGATTTGAATACATTCTAGCTTTATATTAAAAAATAGTCAACACTATTTCGGATTTTTTTAATTTTTATTGCAGATTCAAAAAACTGTGTTAGAATTCAGTTAAAATATTTTCTAAATTGTTTAATTAATAATTTCCAGAAAGAAGGATTCCTAGTGAAGATTGTAAAATTTGGTGGTAGCTCCTTAGCTACCGGTGAACAAGTACAACACGCACTCGATATTGTATTAGCTGATAATAAAAGGCAAGTAGTTGTCGTTTCCGCTCCCGGTAAACGGTATAAAGATGACATTAAGGTAACCGATCTTTTAATTAAGTACGCTAATCAAACACTTAAAAATGAGGATACTAGCCAAATAAAAAATGCAATCTTTGCCCGCTATGAAGAAATTGGTCATTATTTTGGATTAAAAGATAATGAACTAGAAGTTATTAATCATATTCTTTCTCAATTACCCCAGCAAACATATCCAACTAACGACTATCTCTTAGCTAACTTTAAAGCACATGGCGAAAGATTAAATGCTCGCTTAGTTGCCATGATTTTAAAACATCAAAATATTAAGGCTCGCTATCTTGACCCTCTTGACGTTGGTCTCACAGTAACTGGTGAACCTAATGATGCTACAGTAAGTCCCGAAACTTATGTGGCGCTTGATAAAGTAGAAATTAAGTCCGATGAAAAAATTATCTTCCCCGGATTTTTCGGAATTACCCCCTCTGGTCATATAGCAACTTTTTCTCGTGGTGGCTCTGATATTACGGGAGCGATTTTAGCTAGAGGATTACATGCTGATTTATACGAAAATTTTACTGATGTTAACGGAATTTTTGCTGCTAATCCTAATATCATTTCTCATCCTCAATCAATTAAAACAATGACTTATCGAGAGATGCGAGAATTGTCATATGCAGGTTTCTCAGTCTTCCACGATGAAGCCTTAATTCCCGCAATTCAAGGTGGTATTAAGATTAATGTTAAAAATACCAACGATCCGGAAAATCCCGGCACAATGATCGTCCCTGAAAAAGACTTCTCACCTGACCACATGATCACCGGCGTTGCTAGTCAAAAGCACTTCTCAGCACTTTATTTGCATAAGTATTTACTTAATAAAGAAGCTGGTTTTACCTTGAGAATTCTACAGATTTTGTCTAATCATAATATCTCTTATGAACACATGCCTTCTGGGATTGATGACATCACGATCATCTTTGACCGTGACTTTTTGAATGACCAATTGATCGACATGATTTGTAATGAAATCCAATCGACTGTTAATCCTGATCAACTAGAATGGATTGAAGATTATGCCATTATCATGGTCGTCGGTGAAGGGATGCGGCTGCACCACAATATCAGTAGCGAGATGATTGGTTGCCTAGCTAAAAATAAAATCTACCCTCGCATGATTAACCAAGGTGCTTCCCAGATTTCTATCATGATTGGTACAAAAAAAGAAGATGCTGACCAAGCAGTTAAAAATATCTACCAACAATTTTTTAAGGAGTAAAAAAATGCAATTATTAAAAGTTCATGGCTCACAAAACCAATTTTTTATTCTTGACCAAACCGAATTAAATCAACAATTCGACAATGAAGAATTATCACAACTTGCGCAGAAAATCACTGACCCTGATACTGGCTTGCTTGGTGGAAGCGATGGTGTGCTGGTCGTTAACGCTCCTACTCGCCCTGGTGCTCTTGGTCAAATGCGCGTTATTAACGCTGATGGTAGCGAAGCTTCAATGTGTGGAAATGGCCTGCGGACGGTAGCACGCTATCTTTCTGAAAAATATCACCAAGACGAATTTGACGTTGATACTCTCAAAACCAACCTTCATGTTAGCAAGCAACCTGACTTGGCCAGCGGCGTACCAACTTTTGGTGTAGAAATATCTCCAGTTAAGTTTGATCAAAAAGACCTTCCTTTTACTAACTTGGGTCATCAAAGAATTATCGACCAATTCGTACCTGAACTCTATCCCGGCTTGAAGTTCACTTCAATCGCCGTCCCTAACCCCCACTTGATTAGCTTCACCAGCCACAAGGTAATCATGAGTGATATCCTTGGCTCTCTTGGTAAGGCATTGAATAGTGATAACCCTTACTACTATGATGGCGTGAACGTGAACTTCGCTCAAATTCTTGGTAAAAATCAACTCTTCGTGAGAACTTACGAACGTGGCGTGGGTTTCACTAATGCTTGTGGTACAGGGATGTCCGCTACCTCGCTTGCCTTGTGTTTAACTCATCCTGATATGGGGGACTTAGGCAAGCCGATTACGGTCTATAATCCTGGCGGCATGGTCAAAGTGACAGTCCATTACGACCATCAACACTACTGGATGGATTTGATTGGCAATGCCACTTTCACTGATAGAATTAAGATTAGTGAAGTTGATTTGCATAAGTTGGACTTCTCCAATGTTGAAATTAGTTCAACTGGTGAACAAGCTGATTATGAAAAATTCGTAAATGAATTGCCAAACTTTGATAGTTTTGAAAAAATTTAGATGAAACAAAGAGTCTGGGAAAAAACTAGCTTCCTAGACTAAAAAATAAGAGCAAGAATTCTATTTTTAGAAATCTTGCTCTATTTTTGTGTCTTCTTTTTGTTAAAATAGTCCCTTTTAGGACT
>NZ_JAAVAU010000007.1 GCF_014803895.1 Lactobacillus sp.
TTGAGGAATCACTATTCTTCAAAAATGGAAATTCTAATTTCATCGATGGTAAAAGATAGTTTAACTTATACTTTCCTAGAAATGGCAAATGGTGATTATTTTTATACCTTTCATTCATCATCGCTAACATTTGGTTCCAAACGAATCTATCATTACCAAACATTTGGGCTAACTTATCTTTTTGAACTCGATTGGGATAGAGTCTTAATTTAATTCCAGCTAACATTTTTTCACCTCCTCGTAGCAAAAATTATAGCAAATTCAAAAATATACTAAAATAGAAAATCACCGAAAAAGCTGGTTTCATCTCGGCAATGAATTACCGAGTTTTCACCAGCTCGTAATATTATAAAAATAGAGTTGGATAAGTTTCCAGCTCTGTTTTTTTTGCTTAAATTTTTTAATCAGAAATTAAAACTTGATGGTAAGTCACTCTATAAAGCAAAGAGGGAGAATTGCCAAGATTAGACTTAATTACCTAGATATCTTATTGTTTTAATTCAACAATTTCATTAATAAATTTTTTCATTGCCTTAGAGGGCTGCTTTGCATAAACAATACCATATGGAATAGTAAAGTCCCAATCAACAGGAATTGTTACTAGGTTAGGATGGATATCTTGCCAGACTGGCAATGATTCAATAAAGTATTTTTGCTGCTCACAGTCATTGAAAACTTCAAGATCATAAATAGAGCCTAAATCCTTAACATGAATTTCAGGATAATTTTTTTGAATAAAAGTTCGAATTTGATCAATATATGAAGTTAATCCTGGTCTTAATAACCCAATTGTCTCACCAGTCAATTCCTCAAGGCGTAATTTCTTCTTACGAGCTAGGCGATGTGAGCGTGATACTGCTAATTCACAGGGATAATTTCCTAAAACTTCAATTGAATATTTATCATGCCATGGATTTAAATCACAAGGACCAACGAAACAGTCAATGGTCTGACCTAGAGAATCCAACATGCCGTTTAAAGACGCCGAGTCATCATTGAATGGTATCAATTCAAAATGAAAAGGTAAATTAGTATGGTCAATGCTGTTCCACAAATTAATTAAGTCCTGGCATGGTCGTAAAATTGATGTACCGATTCGAATTGTATATTGTTGGATTCCAGCGATATGTTGAGCGCGTCTGATTGCATCATCTGAATAGGCAATTATTCGTTTTGCATCCCGATAAATCGATTCGCCTGCCGCTGTCAAAAACACTCCATGACTAGTTCTTTCCAGTAATTTTATCCCTAGATTTTCCTCTAAAGTATTGATTTGTTTCATCACGGAGACCGGCGAAATATATAAATTAACCGCTGCTTTAGCAAAACTTTCGCTATCAGCCACTTGAATAAAAGTGTGTAATAAATGGTTATACATAATTTGCCTCCCATATCAATTTTAGCATTAACCATTAGTTAATGCTTGCTTAACTAACTGGTTATTCCATAAATTTAATTTCCAACATAGAATAATATTTGTAATCAGATAAAAATAATGTATGGAGGAAAATATGGAATATTTTGAATTAAATAATGGTATTATGATGCCAGCCTTAGGCTTTGGTACATACTTAATGGCCCCTTCAATTACTGAAGAAAATGTTACTCTAGCCTTAAATGAAGGTTATCGATTAATTGATACTGCACAAAATTATGGTAATGAACACGAAGTTGGATTAGCAGTAAACAACAGTGGAATTAAACGTGAAGATATTTTTATAACTTCAAAAACGCAAACAACCGGTTATCGTTCAACTAAGCGTGGTATTGATCAATCTTTGCAAGCGGCTGGATTAGACTATTTTGATTTAATGATTATTCACTGGCCTAACGGACAAGATATTGAAACTTATCGTGCTTTAGAAGATGCATATAAAGAAGGAAAATTGCGAGCAATTGGTTTGAGTAATTTTAATCACGTACAAATTCAAGAAATTATGAACAACTGCACAGTTAAACCAGCTATTGACCAAGTTGAAACTCATCTTTACGACCAACAAAAGAAATTACATCAATTTTTAACTGAAAATGATATTATTCATGAAGCTTGGTCACCATTAGGAGCAGGTTCAAGCAATATTTTACGTGAGAAAAAAGTACAAGAAATTGCTGACAAATATGGTAAATCAACAGCGCAAATTTTGCTTAGATTTTTAATTCAAGAAAAAATTGTAGTTATTCCTAAATCAACTAATTTAAGTCATATCAAGAGTAACATTGATGTCTTTGACTTTAAACTTGATGAAAATGAACTTCAAATTTTGCGTAGTTTAGATAGAAATCATTCATTCTTTAATTGGCCAGCATCAATGTCAGTTGATTCATACTAAAAAGAGGTGACACATGAGCTTAATTCTTGTAATCTTAGCCGGTGCTTTTACCTCAATGCAGACCGCTGTTAACTCACGTCTCAGCAGGGCACTGGGCTCAAATTATCGTTCTTCATTTACTTCATTTGGAATTGGTGCTATTTTTCTAACTATTTTCGTTTTAGTTTTAAGTGGTGGCCAACTTAATTTTGGAAATTTTGCTAATACAACTTGGTGGTATTACATTGGTGGTTTTACTGGTGCGACTGCCTTAACGCTGAATATTATTTTGTTTAGCCATTTGGGTAGTACTCAGACTGCGATTTTACCTGTAGTTGGGCAGTTGATTACTAGCGCGTTGATTGATCAATTTGGTTGGTTCAATATGAAAGTTATCAATTTAACTCTATGGCGTATAATCGGCTTAATTTTGCTATTAATTGGTGCTTGTGCAATTGTCTTAAAACCTAAATCTAAAATTGAAAAAATTGAAACTCAAACTAAAAAAGAAGAAAGTCAATTAATTTGGCAAATCTTGGCCGTATTGAATGGTGCATTAATTGCAATTCAAACGACAACTAATGGCCAATTAGGACGCGCATTGGGTTCACCAGTAAAGGCAACTGCCATTGTCTTTTGGACTGGTACAATCATCTTATTGATTATTTCTGTGATACAAAATCAAACAACAAAGTTACCTAAAATACAACGTGCTCCTTGGTGGGGTTATTTAGGTGGTGTATTAGGTGCTATTAATGTGGTACTTGGTGCATGGTTAGTAACTCAGCTTGGTGTTGGGTTGACTACTTCATTGCAGCTGGTGGGTATTATGGCAGCAGGATTGATGATTGATCAATTTGGCCGGCTCGGCGCACAAAAGAGAAGTATCGGTCGATTACAATTAATTGGATTAGCTATTTTGTTAATCGGCGCAGTAATGGTAGCAATTTTTAAATAAGAAAGTTGTAAAATGACTAGACAAATTATAGTTATTATAATTCTAAGTTTCAGTTTATTTGCGATACTTAGAACAGTTGAATAAATTATAAGTAAAAAATATCCACAATCTTAATGATTGTGGATATTTTTATTATTAATGAATTTGTTTATCTAAACGATAGGCTTCATCTTGATGTTGCTTTAGTTTATTAGAATTCCAAGAATCTACAGCTAAAACATCTCCAATACGATCCCATCTCATATAAGCTAAAAGCTGTTCAAAGTAAGCCTTCAATGAGCGGTAACTACTTTCATCAGCATCGTAACCTGAAACCAAGGTAATAGCTTGACGATTGCCGTGAGTTGGATCGGCGTAACTATTTGAACCATGTAATTCGTGATTGTAAGCGTAAAAACGATCAATCACTGCTTTCAAAGGTAGTTGATGCCGTAGTAATATGTCGTCCAGCATCGAAGCGATAAATTTCATTCCCAGCTTCACGTGCACCTTTTTCAAAACTATCTGCTAAACTTTCTGAAGTTCCAGGATAATGAGGACTACCAGTTAAAATAACAATCTTTTTTGTCATAATAATTTTTCCTTTCTAAAATAAAAACCTTTCGTATTTGAGTACAATTTCATTTTAGGTTAAGTTATTTACTTTAGGAATAATCTAATAGTTAAGCAGGAATTAACTCTTAGTTAACACAATAATACCACTCCTTCAAACTTGAAATTTATAAATTAACAAGTTAGAATAGAGACAGTAATTTTTAATTTTAACTGTTATAAAAGGAGGCTACTATGTACACAGTTCATACAAGACATTTAGTAAAAAAACACATTAAAAACTTAAAATCTGCTAGACTCTATAAAACTTATTGTAAAATCATGGATGAACTCAAGACTGATCCTCTAATCAGAACTCATAGTTTTGAAATTTTAGAAAAACGTTCTCCTAAACCAAATATTTATTCAAAGCGCATCAGTCAAAGTAATCGGATTGTTTATAACGTTGATCGAGAAAATCGAACAGTAACCGTTTTTAGTGCTTGGGGACATTATGCTAGTGGTAATCAAAGTATGATTCATCATAAGATGTAGTTTTTTGATTAAGTTCATGGTATACACTCAGCGTATGCTAGTATCAAAATCTAGCAATTCTAATTTTTCACTTTTCAAAATATAATAATTTTACTACTTATTTTGAAAGGATGAATTTAGTGGAAACTAGAACACTTGGAAATGACTTTAAGGTATCAGCTGTTGGCTTGGGATGCATGGGGTTCTCTCATGGATATGGGGAACCAATGGATGAACAAGAAGCTATCAAGAATATTCGTGCGGCTTATGATATGGGATACCGCTTTTTTGACACTGCTGAAATTTATCAAGGAACTAATCCAGATGGTTCAACTAATTATAATGAAGAATTGGTTGGTAAGGCTTTAGCGGACGTACGTGATGATGTAGTGATTGCCACCAAGTTTGGAATTGCGGCTCATGAAGGTAATGGCTTAAAAGTTGATTCAAGCCCCGAAACCATTCGTAAATCTGTTGAAGGATCACTTAAACGCTTAGGTACAGATCACATCGATCTTTATTACCAACACCGCATTGATCCAAATGTTGAACCAGAAATTGTTGCAAAGGTTATGCAAGAATTGATCAATGAGGGCAAAATCACTCATTGGGGGATATCCGAGGCTAATGAAGATTACTTACGTCGTGCAAATGCTGTCTGCAAAGTAACTGCTGTTCAAAATCGTTATTCAATGATGTATCGCGATTATGAAGCACTTTTCCCAGTCTTAGAAGAACTTAACGTTGGTTTAGTCGCATTTTCACCACTTGCTAATGGTCTATTAACTGGTAAAATGACCAAAACCAAATTTGGCAAAGCTGACTTACGCAGTAACATGCCACAATTTACCGAAGAAGCTCAAAAGCAAAATCAAAAATTGATCAAATTACTTGAAGATTTAGCCAAACAACACAATGCCACTCCAGCACAAATCTCTCTTGCCTGGATGATCAATAAAAAGCCATATATCGTGCCAATTCCAGGAAGTCGTCACTTGAATAGAATGCAAGATAACTTAAATGCTGGCGAAATTAAGATGAGTCCAGAAGAGATTGCTAAAATTGATGCTATTTTGGATAAAATTCCAATGTCTGAAGTCTTTGGGGGATCTAAAATTAAGAAATAAATATGTAGCGAGGTTTTAAGCCTCGCTCTTTTTTTGAAGTTAAGTATACGTATGACGTATATTAGCATGAATCATTAGCAATTTTAAACAGATTAATAGGGTCATATACTAATACTTGCAAACAATAAAGAAACTTGAAAGTTAAGGAGAAAAACTACAAATGACTGAAGAATATTTTAAATTAAACAACGGTGTGAAAATTCCTAAAATTGGTATTGGTACTTTTAGAATGTCATCTAGACAGGCTCAAAATTCAGTTGAAGCTGCTCTTAAGGATGGCTACCATTTAATTGATACAGCTGAAGCATACAATAATGAACGTGGCGTTGGCAAAGGTATTAAAAATTCTAACATTGACCGCAAGGATTTATTTGTTTCCACCAAACTTTGGATGTCTTCATACAATGATCCTAATGCAGTTGATAAAGCATTAAACAGATTAGGCCTTGACTATATTGATTTGCTTTTCTTACACCAACCAATGAGCGATTGGAAGACAGCTTATCGGACTTTAGAAAAAGCCTACAAAGAGGGCAAAATTCGAGCAATTGGTATTTCTAATTTTGAAAGTAGTTCTGCTACTTTAAAGGAAGTATTAGATTTTGCCGAAATTAAGCCACAAGTTTTGCAAGCTGAAGCTCATCCATACTTTCCACAAACTGAAGCACGTGAAATTTTAAAGCCAGTTGGTACTCGCTTAATGGCTTGGTATCCACTTGGTTCTGGTGATAGTGGCTTGATGAATGAACCTATTTTTACAAAATTAGCTAAGAAATATAACAAGACTAATGCTCAAATTATTTTACGTTGGCACACTCAAATGGGCTTCATTGTAATTCCTGGCTCTACTAATCCAGATCATATTCATGATAATCACAATATCTTTGATTTTGAATTAACTGATGAAGAAATGTCAGAAATTGCGAAAATTAATAAAAATCGTCGTTACTACTAATAATTAATGTAAAAAGAGGGATTAAGATGAGACGCAATAATAAGGGAATGGACTTAGGTCCAGTTGTTGGTGAAATTGCCGGCAAGGATATTCGTGCTAATCAATTATTGAGAAAAGATGGTAATTGGGATGAAGGCTATGGTACACCTAGCGATGGTCAGGATACTAATTTAAAGCAAGGCCCCGTAAGAAAGCTAACATCTGATGCAAAAACTTTAATTATTTATTGGTCAAGATCAGGATCAACTGAGTTATTAGCTAGCAAAATTAATGATAAATTACCAAATGCTGATATCTATCAAATTGAATTAGTAGAACCTTATCCTGCTAACTATCTCAAGACTTTAAGTCGTGCAAATGATGAACGACTTTCATGTAATCCACCAGCAATCGTTGAAGATTTACCTAGTTTAGAACAATATGACTGTATTTACCTCGGTTATCAAACTTGGGCAATGACGATGAGTCAACCAATGCAAAGTTTTTTACAAAGATACGGTGCAGAATTTAGAAATAAATTGATTTTTCCATTTGAAACCGAAGGTTCTTATGGGGCTGGCGATTCTGTATCAGTTATGAAGCAATTAATTGCTGGCGCAGGTGGCGGAAATAATCGTTTTACACCAGTATTAGTTATTGACGGTAATGTAGTTGATGAAGAAGACGCAGCTATTAATTATTGGATTGAAAAAACGAAAAGTTTCAAGTAGGTGACAAAGATGAAATTTAAAAAGTTAGGAATTGCATTGTTGCTTGCTAGCAGTTTAACCTTGGCAGCTTGCAGTAATGCCAATAATGCGGACAGTTCTAATACTGAGGTTATTGCTTCTAAAAAAGTAAAAATAATTAAAAAGAATAATTCTCAATTAGGTCCAGTTGTTGGAACAATTGCTGGTAAGAGTATTCGTGCTAACCAATTGATGAGAAATGATGCTAAATGGGGTGGTGGTTATGGCACTCCAAGTGATGGCAAGGATACTAACAAGTCACATGGAGCGACTAGACGCTTAACTAAAAAAGCTAAAAGTATCATTATCTATTGGTCTCGTTCTGGTTCTACTGAACTTTTAGCAAGTAAAATTGCAAAAAAGACTAATGCAGATATCTTTGAAATAAGATTGCGCAATCCATACCCAGCAAATTATAAAAAAACTTTAGCTCGTGCCAACAAAGAAAGAGCGACTGGTCGTCCACCTAAGGTAATTAAGGATTTGCCTAATTTAAAGCAATACAAGACTATTTATGTTGGTTATCAGACCTGGGCAATGACTTTAAGTCAGCCAATGCAAGGCTTTTTCAAGCAATATGGTGGTCAATTCAAGAATAAGATTATTGCACCTTTTGAAACACAAGGCGGCTATGGTGCTGGTGATTCAATTGATGTCATGAAGAATTTGATTCGCGAAAAAGGCGGAAAGAATAACACTTATGCCTCAGACTTAATTATTGACGGTAATAAAGTTAATAAATCTAATACTAATAAAAAGGTCGATAAGTGGGTCAAAAAAGTTAAAGCAATAAAAAACTAAATCTAAAAATAAAACGTCTAACTTGGTAGTTAAAATTACTACATGTAGTTAGACGTTTTTTGTATTTTATTTAATGATAGAATTTCTTGGCCACTTTTGAGCCACATCTTTTAAGAATGGTTGGATAATCTTTCTTTGATCTTTCAAGTAACTACCGTAGATTTCGATTTGATTTGCATCATCGACAATTGGAATCGAAATTCGATCATCGTCATCACGTTCATGAATATTGCTATCGAGAGTTACATTTGATCTAAAAGTAGGAAAGTTAGAATAATGTGTTAGCTCATCTAAAGCATTTAAGTCTTCTTGATATAAAAACTTAGCATCAGGAATATTATCTTCAATTACTTTTCTCCAAGGGCCAATATCAGTAACTACGATAAAGCTGAGTCCGGCCAAATCTTTGAAAGTCACACTTTTATTAGCAGCTAACGGGTGAAATTTATCGATTCTAACATATAAATTCTCCGTTCCGATAAACATTGATTCAATATCTTCACTATTTAAATCTTGAGCTGTAAAAATAAGACGCTCTTTGAAGTTTTTTAAATCAGATACAACTTCATTTTCAGATATTAATTGACCATTAAATTCTAAATTTTGCCTAAATTGATCTTGATGAGTTTCAGACCAAAGTAAAGGACCAGGCGCTACTGAACCGATATTGATATACTTTTGCATCTGATCAAAGTTGACAATTTTTTCAATAAAATTACTTTCTGCATTTAATAACTTCTTAGCTTCAGCAGCAGCTAACTTACCAGTTTCATTAAGTAAAATTCGATTAATCTTACGATCAAAAAGTGCAACACCTAATTCTTGCTCCAATTTTTTCATTCCTCGAGTCACACTAGGTTGCGTGATCATCAAATGCTCAGCTGTTGCACTTAAAGTCCCATATTTATCAAAAGCCACAAGTTCTTCTAATAGTTCTAAATTTATCATTTTATTCCTCCTTTAGTATGCGCATAATGTATATTAGCATAAATAAACAGCAATTTTCTTTTATTTACGCTCAAGATATACTAATAATCGTTAAGAGATAAAGAAATACAAATTATTAAAAATGGAGGAATTTCCAATGGACTACATTACTTTGAATGATGGCAATAAGATGCCACAACTTGGATTTGGTGTTTTCCAAGTGCCAGATTTAAAACAAGCAGAAACTGCAGTTAAAGATGCAATCGATGTTGGTTATCGCTTATTCGATACAGCTGCAGCTTACCAAAACGAAGAAGCAGTTGGTAAGGCAATCAACCACAGTGGTATCAACAGAAGTGAATTTTTTGTAACTTCTAAGCTTTGGGTAGATCATTTCACTTATGAAAAGGCTAAGAAGGGTATTGATGAATCTTTGCAAAAACTCGGCATGGATTACATGGACCTTTACTTACTTCACCAACCATATGGTGACACTTATGGGGCATGGAGAGCTTTGGAAGAAGCACAAAAAGCTGGCAAGATTAAATCAATCGGTGTTTCTAACTTTTATCCAGATCAGTTGAAAAACTTAGAATTGATGAGCGATGTTAAACCTGCAGTTAACCAAATAGAAGTTTCGCCATGGTATCAACGTTATTGTGAAGTTAACTGGTTTCAAAAAGAAGGTGTTACTGTTGAAGCTTGGGCACCATTTGCTGAAGGTAAGCGTGATATTTTTACTAATGAAATAATTGCTCAAATTGGTAAAAAGTATGGCAAGAAGAATGGCCAAGTAATTTTACGGTGGTTACTTCAAAGTGGTATTGTTGTAATTCCAAAGTCTGTTCACAAGGCTCGTATGGCAGAAAATTTCGATGTCTTTGACTTTAAGTTGAGTGATGAGGATATGAAGAAACTGAGTTCACTTGATTTAGATGAAAGCCAATTCTTCAGTCATCGTGATCCTAATGCTATTGAAAGTATCTTTGGTTCAAGCTTAAAGACTTTACGTTAATTTTTTAGAAAGAAGGATATCTTAATGACTAAAGTTGCAATTATTGGAGCAAATGGACAAATTGCTCGCCTAGTAGAAGAAAAGATTTTAAGTAAAAATAATGATATTGAATTAACACTCTTCTTGAGAAATGCATCCCGTCTTGCTAATTTAGCAGATAATCCAAGAGTTACCCTCATTGATGGGGATGCTAATGATCCTGAAGACTTGCGCAAAGCCATCAAAGGCCAAGATATTGTTTACGTTGCCTTTGTTGACCACGGTGCAGGTGCTAAGCTCACTCAAGAGGTTATTAAAATTATGGATGAAGAAGGCGTTAAGCGTTTGATTTCTTCAAATATCCTCGGTATCTACGATGAAGTTCCTGAACCATTTGGCTCATACAACCGCGATGTCTGCTTTGGTGGCGAAGTTAAGCCAACTGACTCAGTAGTTCTTTCTGATAAGTACATTGAAGAAAGTGTCTTAGATTATACCGTACTTCGTTTAGCATGGCTCAACGACCGCAATGATACTAACTACACTATCACTCACAAGGGTGAAGAATATGTCGGTGTTTCAGTTTCAAGAAAGAGCTGTGCTGAAGTGGTTGCAAGTATCATTGAAGATCCTTCTAAGTACAGCAAAGAAAGCATCGGCTTTGCCGACCCCGCAACTCAAGGCTCTAGCAGACCTGTTTACTAAAATTAGATTTTTTGCTTTTCATTTTTCATACATACTTTTATCCTCTAGTAAATGAATTTATACACAACTTAAAATATTTTTTACTTACTCAAACTTAATTAATCTATCTGAGCACTTCCCGACTTAATGGAAGTGCTCTTTTTCATTTGAAAAAAATCTAAAAATCGATAAAATAATTTTTGAAAGAAGGGATAAGAATGAATAAAGAGAGATTAACAGCATTCACGGATGCAGTGTTGGCAATCATTATGACTATTTTAGTTTTAGAATTAGAGAAGCCTAAAACTATGACTTGGGCTAATTTATGGGATTTAAGGATGAATTTCTTTGCTTATGCAATTTCATTCTTTTGGTTAGGTTTAATGTGGGCTGATAATCACCGCGCTTTTCATGAAATCAATAAGATTAGTGATGGAACAGTTGCATGGACATTGATCATGCTATTCTTTTCATCATTTTTCCCATATTCAACAAGTATCGTATCCAGTGATTTCAATAATTCAACTGCGCAGGTATTTTACGGCATTATCATTATCCTAGTGTCGCTCAGTAACATTGGGATTTCTCATTCATTAAATAAAGCAGGTAATAAACATCAATTCCAAGGATTATTCGATATGTCGCGTAGTCTAGTAGCAATTGATTTGGGCATTAAATTCATTGGTATTATTTTATCTTTGACGATTTTTCCACCGGCAACTATGTGGTCGATTTTTATTGCTTCAGCAATGTTGATTATTTGGAACTCAATTAAAAAGAAACAACTTAATTTGTAAGCTAAAAGCATTCCTGGGAGTAGGGATGCTTTTTATATAAAAAAACGCTACAATAGGTGAAAACAATCCAATTAACTATGGAGATGAATTCAATGAAAGCAGTTCAACTAATAAAGTATAGTAAAACTCATCCTAAATATCGTTTAGCTGAGATAGATGAAGGAAAATTGGGTCCTGAAGATATTAGGGTGCAAGTTCGAACAGCTGGCGTTAATCCAGTTGATTATAAAATTAGCCATGGTGACATTAAGCTTTTATTACCATATAAATTACCTTTGACTATGGGTAATGAGCTTGTTGGAACTATTACTGAAATTGGTAAACAAGTTCCTCACGGGTTTAAGATAGGGGATAGAGTATTTGCTAGAATGCCGATTGATCGAATTGGTGCTTTTGCCGAAAGTGCAGTTCTTAAATATAGCTCAGTAGCTAAAGTACCTGAATATTTGACAGATGAAGAGGCTGCTGCAATTCCATTAACTGCATTAACTACTCTCCAAGCTTTAAACTTGTTCAACGGTAAACCAGGCGATAGTTTATTTATTTCTGGAGGAACCGGAAGTTTTGGAGCAATGGCTATTCCAATTGCTACTGCTTTGGGATATAAAGTTATTACTAGTGGTAGTGAGCGTAATCGGCCTAAAGTTGAAAACTTAGGTATTAGTAAATTCATTGATTACCACACCACTGACTACACAGAAATTTTACATGATATTGATTTTGTAATCGATACTATTGGTGGAAAAGAAATCAAAAAATCTTTAGCCATTTTAAAACCAGGAGGAACAGTAGTTTCTCTCAATCCTCCTGTTAATAAAGAATTTGCAGAAAGAATGGGTGTTAGTGAATTTCAGAAAATTTTATTTACTCTAGATGGTTTAAAAATTGACCATTTAGCTGCAAAAGAAGGAAAAAATTATCGCTTTATTTTTGTAAGATCAAGTGGGATTCAACTTGCTTTAGCAGCTAAGATTTTAGAGCAGAAACAAATACATCCAGCTATTGGTAAAGTTTATACTTTAGATGAATATGATCAGGCTTTGACACAAGTAGAGCAAGGACATAATTCTGGGAAAATTATTATTAAAAATACTATCAGCCCTTCCTAAAAACAATAAATTAAGCACTTTACGTATAGTAAAGTGCTTAATTTATTTAATAAGTCCCCATAGTCTTACTTAAAGGATAATTTTTGCTTTAAAGTATATTATTTATATCATAAGTTCAAAGTTAGACTACTAAATTTTTGAATTTAACTTTATAATATTACGAGCTGAATTAAAATGCAGGGATTCATTCCCGATATAGTTATACAAAGTGAGGAAAAAAGTGAAATTAAAAATCGTTAAAACGACAGCACTAATAAGTGCATTTACCATATTTTCATTAATGACGACTACCCATATTGTATCAGCTGATGACGACGATACGCAGACAATAATTATTCATGAAGAAACAGATGACGATTCACAATCCAGTACTACAACATCGTCTTCTGAAGCCAATAATTCTAGTACTCATTCCTCTAGTACATCTCAACAGCAAGGTAGCAGCCAAAGTAGCTCAACTAGTACTCATAGTTCTAATAATGAAGCACAAAGCTCAAGTAATAGCACAACTACTCAGCAGAGTAGTTCACAACAATATAAACAGAGTAACAGCACTCAATCTAATCAAAATAATACCCCATCTACACACACTAACTCTGATACTGATGAATCTAGCATAACTACTCAAAACAATGATGATAGTCAAGTTGAGCCATCTACTTCAAGCCAAGCTGAGGAAAAAAGCAGTAACACCAAAAAGAAAAGTACTGAGAAATCCAAAAGTACTAAAAAGTCTAAAAAGAAAAAAACGACCAAAAAACAACCAGCGTCTAAAAAAGAAAAATCATCTACATCTATTTCGACAAGTTTAGGTTCTCGAATTGGACTCATTTTTTGGAATATTATTGGAGTAGGTGTTATTGCTGGTGGAGCATTTTATGTATTTAAAATGTATAAACGTATTAAAAATAGTAAACACTGATTAAGATTGATAGTCTTCTCCATAAATATAGCGATGTAATTTAAGATATTGTTCGCCTAATTTTCTTTCATTATTATTATCTTTAGGATAGTAATAACGCTTACCCTCTAGACCTTTAGGCATATAATTCTGACTAGCAATTTGGTGAGGCGCGGTAAAGGGATTTTTGATTAAACCACCACCAGTAATTTCTTCAGAGTGCTTGTAATGCATATCACGCAATCCGCTAGGCATCGGATGTTGAGTAGGATGATTTGTATCTTCATCTAATCGTTCCCAAATTTCATCAAAGGATCCAGATTTGGGCGAAATACACATGAGCATGGTGGCAAACATCAAGGGATATTTTGCCTTTGGCATCCCAATTTTTTCAGCTTGATTAGCAGCCGTAACTATTTGAGTAACTTGCTGTGGATTAGCTAATCCAATATAAGTATAAGGAATTTCGCGTAAACGCCGTACTACTGATGGCAAATCACCATTTTTTAATAAAACAGCTAAATAATATAATGCCGCATCAGTATCTGAACCTGCCATTGAATCAGAATATGCAGCCAGATAATCGTAATGCTTGGTTGCATTTTTATCATAAGAAAAATGCTGTTGTTTAGCGAATCTTTTTACATCTGCAATAGATAGGTTATCAGGAGAGATAGCATGAAGTGTTTCTAAAATATTGAGTCCTACGCGTAAATCGCCATCGGCTGTTTCTGCAAGTAAAGTTAAAGCTTCTTCATTAATCTTATCTTCAGGCAGATGAAATTGCTCAATCATTACACGCTTAAGTACTTCTGCTATATCTTTAGCAGTTAAAGGCTTAAATTCAAAAATTTGACAACGGGAACGTACGGCTGGAACTATGGACATAATAGGATTTTCAGTGGTAGCACCAACTAAAAGAATATGACCATTTTCAAGATAAGGTAGTAAAAAATCTTGGAGTGTTTTAGTCATACGATGAATTTCATCAATCAAAAGGACAAAGGTCTGGTATGGATAAGTATTAATAAATTGAGTAAGTTTTGCCTTATTGTCAATAGATGCGTTAAAAGTAGCTAGGGGAAAGTTATTTTCTTGAGCAATAATTCTAGCAAGACTAGATTTGCCTGTACCGGGTGGTCCCCACAGAAGTAATGAAACATGAAGGTGTTTAGTAATTATTTGGCGTAATGGTTGATTAGTACCCAAAAGTTCTTTTTGACCAACCATCTGATTTAAATTTTTTGGTCGCATTTTTTCAGCTAAAGGTGTTTGAAATTGCATAGTTAGTTCCTTTTAATAAAAAATATATTATTTATTTGCTGTACAATGGTAAGTATAAACCAAGCTGTAGCATTTAACGATAAGGACAAGTTTATAATATTACGAGCTGGTGAAAACTTGGTAATTAATTGCCGAGATGAAACCAGCTTTTTCGGTAAATTTCTATTTTATTTAGTATATTTTTGAATTTGCTATAATTTTTGCTACGAGGAGGTGAAAAAATGTTAGCTGGAATTAAATTAAGACTCTATCCCAATCAAGTTCAAAAAGATAAGTTAGTCCAAATGTTTGGTAATGATAGATTCGTTTGGAACCAAATGTTAACGATGATGAATGAAAGGTATAAAAATAATCATCATTTGCCATTTCTAGGAAAGTATAAGTTAAACTATCTTTTACCATCGATGAAATTAGAATTTCCATTTTTGAAGAATAGTGAT
>NZ_JAAVAU010000008.1 GCF_014803895.1 Lactobacillus sp.
AACATTTGGGCTAACTTATCTTTTTGAACTTGATTGGGATAGAGTCTTAATTTAATTCCAGCTAACATTTTTTCACCTCCTCGTCGCAAAAATTATAGCAAATTCAAAAATATACTAAAATAGAAAATCACTGCAAAAGCTGGTTTCATCTCGGCAATGAATTACCGAGTTTTCACCAGCTCGTAATATTATAAAAGCCATTTAAAAGTTACGCTATATATAAATTAAAAATTAATACTAAAAAAGCCATCTGGTAATAGATGCTTCGGAATTTTATCCTAATCTCAAAGCTACTATCACTCACGATGACTTTTAATTTATCTTATTTTATTTCTTTTACCAAACAAATAAACCAATCATGGCAGCTGATAAAAGTGATACCAAAATACCAGAAATTAATAAGTAAATAACATTCTTAGAAATTAATGCATTCTTCTCTTTATTAACCATACCCTTGAAAGCTGCAATAATCATTCCCAAAGTTGAGAAGTTAGCAAAACTTGTGACAAAGGCAGTTAAAACAGCTTGATAGTGAGGAGAGAAGGTATGAACAGTCTTCGTAACCTGTCCCATCACCACAAATTCGTTAGTAACTAACTTAGTTCCCATATACTGAGCAAATTGGAAGGCATTATCAAATGGTAGTCCCATTAACCATGCAAATGGGAACATTACAATACCTAATAAATGCTCTAATGACAACCATGGATTAATCAAGCCTAAAATTTTATTAATTAATGCTGCTAAGGCAACAAAAGCAATAACATTAGCAGTAATTATTAAAATCAGCTTACCGGCACCGACAATTGAATCTCCTAAAAATGAAAAGAATGGTTCTTTTTTAGGCTTGCCATTTTTACGAATGTCACCAATTTCTTCTTCTGCAACAGCTTCTGAACTACCCATAGTAGCAATTGTGTCTTCTTCTTTAGGCACCTTAACTGGATTAAGCATAGCAGTAACAATCAATGCATTAATGACGTTAACTGGAACAGCAGTTAAAATATATTGCGCTGGCATCATTTCAGTATATGAACCAATGATCGAAGCAGTTACACAACTCATTGACATCATAGCTAGAGTCAAATTACGTTGTGCACTCATTCTTTTAAGCTGTAATTTGGAAACTGCTAAAGCTTCAGTATTACCTAAGAACATCATTTCTATAGCAAAAAATGATTCAAACTTAGGCTGTCCTGTAAGCCATGAAAGTCCTTTTCCAATCCACTTAATAATAAATGGTAAAACTCCAATATACGTTAAAATATCAAATAATGGAACAACCATTAGAATTGGCATTAATACTTGGAAAAACCAATCCATACTTTTGGCTGCAACAGCACTAGGAAAGGCAAACTTAATTCCTTCATAAGCAACTTCCATTAATTGATTAAACATGACAGCAGCACCGCTAACGATACTTCGTCCAATTGAAAAACTGGTTAAAAACCAAGCTAAGATAAGGTTGAAGACAACCATTGTGGCGATTCCACGCCAGTTAATAGCTTTTCGGTCCTTGGAACATAGCCAGCCTATTAGCAAGAAAATTACTAATCCGGCAATGTTGATGGCTAAATACACGATTTTACACCCCTAATTCGTAGAAATACTATTATAAAGACGAACAAAGATAATAACTATCTTTAATGATTAATATACTATTAAAGATAGGTAAAAGCAATCTTGTTTTATTATTAATAACAAAAAAATCGTCCTGACTCGGACGATTTTTTATATAAACTTAAATTTGAATAAGTCAAATTAGAGATACTAATCTTAGTACCAACCATTAGCTTCCCAGAAACTCTTAGCTGCTGCCCATGAACCGTAACGAGAAGTTACATAGTTATTAGCAACACGTTCTTGGTTAGCTGCTGAGTAGTCACCATTTAAGTATGAAGCAGATAATTGGTATTTACCTACATATTGACCATTTGTTGCGGTGTATGAACCACCAGACTCTTTATTAGCAATCCAAGCCTTAGCTGCTTCTTCTGAACTTGATGAGCTAGTAGAAGTAGTTGTTGTAGAAGCAGTAGTATTAGCACTGGTATTGTAACTAGTATAAGTAGTCTTAGGTGCTGAGTAACTGTATGATGAAGAGTAACTACTTGAATTGTTATTGTAGTTATAATTTGCACTATTATTAGTAGTACTGTAATTGTAATTTGAGTTTGAGTTTGAACTTGATGATTGTGATGAACTAGTTGAAGTAGTCTTAGTGCTTGAACTAGTTGATGCACTATATGAAGTTACAGTGTGGTAACCAGCTACAGTGTTTGAAGCCTTAACCCACTGATTTTTACCTAAATCGTACCATCTTTGACCGTATGCATCGTTAGTTGCATCAATAACTTTCCATGAAGTTGCATGATTTAAAAGTTGACCAGTTGCTGGTGAGTAATCAGAAGCACCACTTCTAACTGCTACACTAGTTGCTGAAATAGTAACAACTGAAGGATCTGCAGAAGTTACAGCAGCTTGAGCCTTGTTGTTATTCATATTTGCTACAGTAAGACCAGTTGCTGCAATACCTGCAGCCATAAAAGTTTTAGTTAGGACAGATTTAAAATTGATGGATTTAGAATTCTTCAAAATAAAAGTCTCCTTTAAAAAATAAATCGAATTCTGAAACAAGATATTTGTTTATAATTTAAATTTTGTTTTGCTCTTGTTCCAATTGACAAGCTATATATTACCGGCTCAATATTGCACACAAGTAACACAAACGCGTTTTAACATTAAGGAATTGCGCCATTTTGTTACATTGCTGTAATATTTCTTTTTTTTTGTTACATTGCTGTAATAATGTAATTTTGCTGTGAAAAGTCGTATAGAAAAAAAGAATTCCAATGCTATACATGGAATCCATTTTACTTTTATTGAACATTTTTTGCTGGCCAAATATAATCTAGCAATTTTATTTCATCTTCTTCAACACTTAATTTTGCTATTGCACAGTTCTTAAACTTCTCAAAGTGAAGGCCATTATTATGTTTTCTTACATATTGCCCTAGCATATCTCCATGCCCTACAATAATTGCACTCTCTCCCTCATTCATTTTCGAAAGAATATAATTTATAGCTTTCTCCATTCTTGCTACTACCTTGGCATCAGGTTCAATCGATGGATCAGCTTCTCTTTTTAATCCTCTATTCCAAGGCAAAGTATATTCATCTTGTCCTTCATAAATACCATAATATTTTTCACGCAAATCTTTTAAGCGTTCATACTTCATTTGATAATTAGTCACAATTTCTAAAGTATCACTTGCACGTTCTTGGGTAGAACAAAATGCTTTATCAAAATAAATACCATTTTTTTGCAGGTAATCCCGTGCGGCTTCAGCTTGTTTAATTCCTAAATCAGTTAAAGGCGAATCTACTCTTCCTTGAGTTTTATGACGTAAGTTGAATAGAGTTTGTCCATGACGAACAAGATAAATAATTTTTGCCATCTTATAGTTCTCCTTAAATTTAAAAATGTACTTTATCATGATACCTTGAATGAAGTTACAACAAAAGCTGCTTTTTAGTTATCTAATATTGAACAAAAATTTGCACACTTTCCACAATGTGCTATATTTAAATTTGCACACTTTCCACAATGTGCTATATTTAAGGTAGATTTTCATAAAAAGTGAGGAATAACTATGACTAAATACAGCGTTGAATTAAGTGAAGCAGATTTACAAATGATTAAGGATTGTCATTCAAAGAATCCTTCAATCATGGAAGCAATGAACACAGCTAAAAAAGTAGAAGATTAATTTTCTACTTAAAAAGGAACCTGACAGTTTTCAGATTCCTTTTTTCTTTATACGAAAGGCTTTAAAAGTGAAAAAATTCAATAAACTTACCGTTAAAACAGCAAAAATATTTCAGGCTATTCTTGTAATTGCAATGTCTTTATTGGGTATAGTCTTAGTTTTATTACTATTTCGCGAATTTCTTCCTATTATTCAACACCTAATATCCCCTTCAATTTCAAAAAGTAACGTCGAGATTCTTGACGAACTAATCGTATTCTTTCTATTCTTTGAATTTATTGCCATGATTGTCTCCGCACTAAGAAATCACGGCCACATGAGTATTAACTTTTTAATGGAACTCGGTATAACGGCTCTTCTTCGAAGTTTGATAACTGCCCATGCCAGTGCTATAGAAACACTAGGAAGCGCAGCAGCTATTTTAATTCTTATTATCGGGATGGTAATTTTCAATCGATGCTACTATAGAAAGAAAAAATAACTAAAATCGCTTCGCTTTATCAACCGCTTCTTTAAGTCCTGTCTTTAAAATTACTGGGCGCTTTTTTGAATAAGCATCCGCACCTTCAACATAAATTTGATCTATATCGTTTATACCATAAAACTTTAACATATTTTGCAAGTATAATGATCCCAAATCCATTACAGCACAACTGTCCTTACTAGAAATATGAAAAGCTTTTTTAACAAAAAATTTGACTACTCCCCATTTTCCACCTTTATGGTAGACGCTTCCTGATGCTTGAATATGAATTGCTTTCTTATTTTTCAATAAGCCAACTGAACCCTTTGGCGTATATTTAAAAGTCTTTCTAGCAATCGCAGTCAAATCAAGATATTGTTTCATTTCAGCTGGTAGAAAATGATTATACATGGGATTAATAAAAACATATTTATCTGCATTAATAAATTCATCCAACCATTCATTATGACGTTCAATCATTTTACTTTCTTGTACAGTAAGTGTTTGACCATTTTTTTGCTTTTTCCAAGCTGCCATTGTGACATCATTTAAGGGTGGTACGCCTTCTTTATCATATAAATCTCTCAAAATAATCGTATCATTAGGGTTATTCTTTTTATATTCTTCAATAAATTTATTCCCTACAGTAAGTGATAAACTGTTATCAATATGTGGATGTGCCTGAATAATTAAAACTTTACTCATATAAATTCTCCTTTTTGTTGCTTATCAACATTATATATAGCATAATAATTCATCTTTTGTTGCCTGTCAACATTATTCGAAATAAAAAAAGAAGCCTATAAAAATATATAGAATTCTTTTCTAGACTTTTTTATTTTTCTGCTGTTGCAGGTAAAATTACATTTTGTTTTTCTAAAACATGCCCTTCAATTTTTTCTAAAAAATCATTGAGGTAATATCCATCTTCTAACTCTAAAGTATTGTCTAAAGCATAGATAGTTAGTTCATAATCATGAATACCTATTGGAGGCTGTGGACCAGTGTATCCAATTTGAGGACCAGAATTTTCTGGTAAAAATCTGCTACAGTTACTGTTAGATCCTTGCACAAAATCAAACGGTTTCTTTCTACTGGCATCTGATGGAATTTTATCAATTACTGGAATATTAGCAGCTAACCAATGAATCCAAACAAATCCACATACTGGAACAGAGTCAAAATCTTTAAAATAAATTGCTAAGCTCTTTGTACCTGAAGGTACATCTTTAATAGAAATAGGAAATGATTTCGCCGGTTTTCCATTAATTCTATCTGCATCAGTTGCAAATTTAGTATATTCATCAGCCAAAAAACCATTCACTAAAGGAACTTGAATTTGCATATTATTACTTTCTTTCTAATTACTTTACATTAATTCTACTAATTTTTGTGCATTAAGTCCAAACTTCAATTCCTATCCGTAAATAGTAATACTATATTTTTATTTTTTTGTATACATTTGGATAAAAAAGCACTATAATGTAAACATATTTAATGAAAAGATGTTTACAAAAGAAGGCTCTCATTATGAAAATTTCAACTATAGTTATTTCAATCATAGTTCTTATCGCTACCATTGCACTAGTTAGTGTTAGTCTAGATGGTAACAAGTTATTTGATGTTACAGGTGCCAGTTTAGTCTACTTTGCTGGAGCAGCTTGTTACTTTCTTTACAATTACACATGGGCCAAAAAAGCTAAATAACGAAAAAAGCATTGTTTTAAAACAATGCTTTTTATACTCCACAAACTTTAACGACGACGATTAATATGTTCAGTTTGTAATTTTCTCGATGGTTTACTGGTAACTACAAGCAACATCCCTACAATTACTCCAACACCTAAAATATCCATAAGCATATCAACATGCCTCCATAATAACTATTATTTATGTACACAAATCCACTTCTCAAAGTCATAAATAATTATAATTTATCCACTTACTTTTTGCAAGTATTATTAGTTAGTGATAATTATTATCTTTTTTTAATTTTATTCTTATGTTTTTTATTTATTAATAGTTTTCTGTTTAAAACTAGAATAGCCACGAAAAAAATTAAACCTAATATTGCTAATACTATCCAAGCCATTCCTAGGCCATAACGATCTGCCAAATAACCATTCAAACCTAATACTATTACAGTAACTCCAGCCTCAACTGCATTATAAATCGATACTACAGTAGCTCGCGTTGTTTCATTGTTTATAGCCTTCTGAAAATATACACTTTGAGCAGTTCCTTCTAATGATCCAAAAAGTACATTTATTAAAAATATCACTAATGAGATCAAGTAATACTGCTTAAATAGAGAGGTGGCTATGATAGTTAATGCCATCATAACGGTGGAAACAATAAATATCTTCCACTCGCTTTTTATTTTATTAATCAAGCGACGATATACATATGAAGCTAACATCCCCATAATTCCCATTAATACTACAATATAACCTGTCATTATTTTCTTTCCGTGTTGAAAAAACAACTGCCATTGATCCAATGGAGCTACAGAAATCATAATGACGGGTACGAAAATTATAATTAGTTTCAAGGCATTAAAGTCATTTTGCTTAATAGTTTTAAAATCATTTATAATATCAAACTTAGGCCGCTGAACATCCTTATTACTTTTATCATATTTAATCAAAAATAATGACAGAAGACCACTAATAATAAATAATACAGCACCCATAATTATCGGCAAATTGAGACTAATATTAGCCAAAATATTCGCTCCTAAAAAACCTACTAACATATTTAATGGACTAGTAATTATTCCTAAAGTTGAATAGATATGATTTAAACTATCCATGTCATTCTCGGACTTAGCCCGATTTGATATCCAAGATGTCAATGTACCTGACTGTAGAGAATCACCTAAAGCTGTAAAAATCCCACTCAATACTAAAACAAATAAACTTTTAGAGCTCAACGCTAAAATTATTAAACCAAGAGCTCTAATAAAACCAGAAATGCTTAAAGTCCTTAAATATCCAACATGATCAGCTATATAACCTGAAGGAATTTCAGTAAAAAATGTAATTATCCAAAAAATAGATAAAAATAAATTTATTTGACCATAACTATAACCAACTTTATGCATAAAAATATAAATGGTTCCATCCCATATTACTACAGCAATAGTTGTTAATATTGACAAGATGTAGTATATATTTTTATATTTTTTCATTCTGTAATCCCCATTTTAAAATTTAAAAGATAGTGCTTAAAATGGCATCAATCAACTAATTAGGACAAAGTAATTCCTTTTATATCTAGATTCTTAATAACTCTAATTTAATATTTATAAGTATCTTGTGCCGATTTTATTATATTTGATAAATTAAAATACTACCGTTTAAAATTATTATTATAAATTAACTTTTTATTTACTTTTTAATACTACATTAATAAAAATAGCATTTCAATACAATATTAAATAAGTATATAAACCAGCTTTCATCATTTCCGTATACAATATTCAATTTTATATAAAAAATAACCTTTACTTATCTGCGCAAATCGCTGATAAATAAAGGTTAATTAATTTAAGTATATTATTTATGCCGAGTGCCAGGATCGAACTGGCGACCTCTTCTTTACGAGGGAAGCGCTCTACCAACTGAGCTAACTCGGCATCCCCTGAACGGTACTATTATACCAAAGGGAATATTTAAAAGTAAAGCACTACTTAAATAAGTCATTAAATGCTTCACTCATTGTAGGGTGAGTATAAATTTGATCACGCAATACAGTATAAGGAATTTTTGCATTCATAGCTAAAGCAATCATATTAATTAGTTCGTAAGATTCAATGCCATACAAAGTTGCTCCTAAAATTTGATTATTATCTGGATCAACTAAAGCTTTAAAAATACCTCTAGGATCTTTAGCTACTCTAGCCTTAGGAATAGCAGCTACTGGCAATTTAAATAATTTATAATTAATATTTTTCTTCTTAGCTTCCTTTTCAGTTAGACCGACTTCAGACAAAGCTGGATCAATAAATACACTATAAGGCACAATGATTCTATCATTTAAATTTCGTTGTCCTTCTCCAAACAACTCATCCTTGATAATTCTAAAATCATCTAAAGAAATATAGGTAAATTGCAGACCACCTTTTACATCCCCAATTGCCCATACGTTACTTACAGTAGTATGTAAATGATTATCTACTTCAATTGCTCCTCGATCAGAAAGCTTAATATCAGTATTTTCTAAACCTAGATTTTCAGTATTGGGTCTTCTACCAGTTGCCGCTAAGATTCGATCACCATTAACAGTATATTCTTCACCATTTTTACTATAAACAACTGTTGCATAGTCGTCGTGATCGACAATTTTTTCAATGTCGACTCCTAATTCAAACTTCACGCCTAAATCTTCTAGGTCTTTCTTAACCATTTGACTTATATCATCATCTTCACGAGGAATAAATTCACTATTATGATCAAGAACTGTAACTTTAGAACCGTATTTAGCAAACATTGCCGCAAATTCTAAGCCAATGTAACCCGCACCAATAATTACCAGTTCCTTAGGGAGAGCTTTTTGATCCATAGCTTGAGTAGAATCAAGTAAAAATTTACTGTCTTTCAATTCTGGAATAGGTAAAATTACTGGAAGCGCACCTGTATTAATAAAGATACGATCCCCTTCAAATTCTTCCTTTGTTCCATCTGGTAAAGCTACTGTAATTTGATGGTTTGAAATAAATTTTGCAGTTCCATCTAAAACTGTAACTGTTTCTTCATCAGCTAACATATGGTAATTTTTATTTCTTAATAATGCAGTCATTTCATTTTTACCATTTACTGCATCAACATAATCCATACCATTGCCAGCTTCAATAATCAAACGTTTAGAAGGTAAGCAAGCAATATTAATGCAAGTTCCACCATACATTTGGTTAGATTTTTCAATAACTAAAACTTCTTCACCCTTTTGAGCTAAAAATTTTGCTAAAGTTTTTCCACCTTTACCAAAACCAATGATTATATTCTTTACCTTTTTCATAAATTTGCCCTCCATTTAAGATAATTTTATAATATTACCTTACTTTAAATAAGTAAAGAAATTTGCTTATGAAAAGTCTATTAAAAAGTTTTTTACTTCCAATCTAAACATAACTCTTGATCATGAAGTTCTTGAGGAACTTGGTCACGGTCAGTTTCGTGATTATCTAATTTTTCCCCACTAATTTGCTTAGTAAACGAGTCTACTCGACGATTACTATCACGTAAATCGTAATAAGTTGTTACAATTTTATCGTAATCAGCTAAATCTTTAACATCAAAGTTTTTATTATAGTTTTCTTCAAAGCAAGTAAACTTCAAAGGTAATCTTGGCTTAAGTTGTGGTTCTTGATTAGGTACACCAACTTGAAGTCCTAATACTGGGAAAGTTAATTTTGGTAAGTCAAGAACTTTCAACATTTCAAGTGGATGATCATTTACTGTACCCAGTGTTACACATCCCAAACCCATACTTTCAACTGCATTTGCCATATTCTGAAAAGCTAGCAAAGTATCTTCCATTGCTTGGAAAAAAATATCTGTCGTATGTACACGACCATCATCTTTTCCCAATTGTTTTCTAATTTGTTGGTTACGATACAGATCGACAATAAAGATAAACAAGTCCCCTTCGGCTCCAACATACTCTTGATTGCAAAGTTCCCGAATCTTAGCACGTTTCTTTTCATCAGTAATATGCAGAATAGAAAAATTCTGCATAAACATGCTGGTTGGAGTATGTTGAGCTACTGTATATAAAGTTTCAAGTTGTTCTTTATTCAAAGTTTGATTTTTAAAAGATCTAATTGAACGGTGATTAATTTGAGTATCAATAGTTTCGTTATGAATCATAAGACTACCTTTCTTTTTGTTAGTAACTTTAGTTTAATCCTTATTTCATATTCTACAAACATTTTTTAAACAAATACATTGGGTCATTATCTTTCAGTACGAAAATTTTTAAGTTTTCAAATGCAGCATCAAGAACCTGCTTTAATCCAACATTCCTACTAATCAAATAAGAATATCCATCTCTAATTATGATAGAATAAGCATGAAAACGAATTAAAACTATTTCTTATAAAGGAGCATACATTATGCGTGTTTTAGTTATTGGTGGGGCGGGTTATATCGGCTCCCATGCTGTTAGAAAATTGATTGAAGATGGCAATGACGTGGTTGTTTTAGATTCTTTATATACCGGTCATAAAAAAGCTGTTGACCCTAAAGCTAAATTTTATCAAGGTGACATTGAAGATACTTTCTTGGTAAGCAAAGTTTTACGTGATGAAAAAATTGATGCCGTCATGCACTTTGCAGCGTATTCATTAGTTGGAGAATCTGTAAAAGACCCTCTTAAATATTACGATAATAACGTTTCTGGAATGATCTCGTTGTTAAAGGCTATGAACGACGTTGGAGTTAAATACTTAGTCTTCTCCTCAAGTGCTGCAACTTACGGTATTCCAGAAAAATTACCAATCACAGAAGACACACCATTAAATCCAATCAACCCATATGGTGAAACCAAAATGATGATGGAAAAAATTATGAACTGGGCTGACAAAGCAAATGGTATAAAGTCAATTGCTTTACGTTATTTCAATGTTGCAGGTGCTTCAAGCGATGGCACAATTGGTGAAGACCACGGTCCCGAAACTCATTTAATTCCAAATATTTTAAAAAGTGCTATTTCTGGCGATGGTAATTTCACTATCTTTGGTAATGATTACAATACTAAGGATGGTACTAATGTTCGAGACTATGTACAAGTTGAAGATTTAATTGATGCTCATATTTTAGCCCTTCAACACGTAATGAAGACCAATAAATCTGATGTATTTAACTTAGGTACAGCACAGGGTTATTCAAACTTAGAAATTTTACAAGCTGCTAAAGAAGTTACTGGGATCGATATTCCTTATACTATTGGACCAGGACGTGGTGGAGATCCTGATAGCTTGGTAGCAGACTCAACTAAAGCACGTAAAATTTTAGGTTGGAGTCCAAAGTACGAAAACGTCAACGACGTGATTGCAACTGCTTGGAAATGGCA
This sequence comes from Lactobacillus sp., assembly GCF_014803895.1. Next base: position 11,308 of record NZ_JAAVAU010000008.1, read on the forward strand.
TCAAAACCATCCTAAGGGTTATGCAGACAAATAATATATTTTTACCTAAAAAGAAAATATAGTAATATCTATTTTCTTTTTTTATTTATAAGCGTTTTATTTGATTTTACTTATTATAAGAACTACACTGTAGGAGTACTAGGTTTAAGATTAGTTTTAGGAGGTAACCTATTATAGTAGATTACGCAAAAAGACAATTAAAAGCTTTAGATAGAATCTCTAAGAAGATTGCTGACGCAGAAAGTCACTTAACTAAGATTGAAGATTCTGAACCTGACAAGCGTCACCGCACCGCTCAACACGAAACTATCAAGGATATTAAGTCAATTTTAAAGCACGCTAAGAAAGTTAGCGAAGACAACGCTAAGATTGAAGATAAAGCTGACGAAGAACATTATGTTTATGTTGACGATGAAGCTAAAGTTATTGCCGACCTTAAGTCAGAATTCAAAGAATTAGACGAAAAACTTGATGCTCTTTCTAACGAAGATGGTTACGATATCAAGCGCTATAGAGAAGAACATCATTCACTAGAAAAAGCTAAGAAGATTTTAGCCGAAGCTGGTAAATTAAACTAACAGTAGTTATCAAAAAAGATAGACTCTTAACAAAGAGCCTATCTTTTTTATTTGCGCGCAGCCTCTAAAATTTCTAATACTGTTAATGAGTGAGTAAATGCCTCATCAGCTGCAGCTTTATCCTTTTCTCTAATCATTCGGCTAAATTCAACAAATTCAGCTACCATTCGATCGTTATTTAGCTTAATATATTTTGGTACTTCACCTTTTATATCAAGCTCAATTTCATTTAATTGCCCGAGTGAACCTTTAATCTTAAGAGTACCTTTCTCGCCTTCAATATAACTCCACTGATCAGTAACATAAGAATCTTTAGCTGCAATGGAACTAACTTGCATTTGAGGATAAGAAAGAATTAATGTGCCTGAGGTATCTACTTTCTTTTGAATTACAGAAAAATACTTTACATATGTCGGCTTTCCAAATAATCCTACCGCTAGATGAATATTATAAATCCCAAGATCCATTAAAGCTCCACCATCCTTCTTATAATCGAAAACTGGTTCAATAACATCTTGCAAGAACTTATCATAACGACTCGAGTATTGAGTATAATTAAGTACAACTTGATGTACGGGTCCAATAGTCTTTAAATTTTCTTTTAAATAGCTAAAATTAGCCAAATAAATATTAGTAATTGCCTCAACTAAAATGACTTTTTTTTCATCAGCAATCTTTTTTAATTCCTTAGCTTGTTCTACTGTTTCTACAAATGGCTTTTCACAAATCACATTATTTCCTGCAAGTAATGCATTTTTTGCTACCTCATAATGTAAATTATTTGGCACACCTACATATACAGTATTTACTTCATTGTTTTTATATAACTTTTCATTATCAGTGTAAGTGTATTTAATTCCATATTTTTCACTTAATTCCTGGCCGATATGCTTACTATGCTCTGTTGTAGAAATAGCTGTTAAATTTAAGTCAGGAATTTGATTAGAAATTTTTAAAAAGTCGTTAACTATCATACCAGACCCAATAATTCCTAAATTAATCATAGTTTCCTCCTTATAATTGTAATCGTTTTCTTTTATTATACAAAAAAGTAGGAAGAATATTCACTTCTTCCTACTTTTTAATTTACCTAATTTAATCTTTTTCAATTTCGGTACCGTTATAAGTTTGTTGGACTAATCTAATAATTTCACTAACTAATAATCGTGATGGATTAGTTCCAATATTTTGATTTTTATAAGCTTCAAGTGCTAAATCTTTGACTATTGCATTAAATTCAACTTCCTTAACACCATTGAATTTTAAGCCAGGTTTTATACCAACTTTATGAGACAAACTAACGATTTCTTTAATTAGTTCATTAATCAATTCTTCATTACTATTGCCCTTTAAATTTAAAGCTTGAGCAATTTCAATATAATCTTTATCTGCTCGATAAACAGAATAACGTGGACATAACGCAAGTTTTTCTGGGCGCTTAGAATTAAATTTTATTACATATGGTATTAAAGTTGCATCAATTAAACCGACAGGAATATTAAAACTCTTTTCCTCTGTTTGAGCAATTGCTTCCCCAACCCCTAAGAAAGCATTAGCAGAAGCCATTCCCGCTAAAGTAGCGGCATTCTGCATTCGAACGCGTGCTAAGTAATCCCCATTATAAGCTTTTTCTAAATTATTAAAGACTAGCTTAATAGCTTTCATTGACCATGCGCGAGTAAAGTCAGTTGCCATAGTGGATACATAACTTTCAAGTGCATGAGATAAAGTTTCAAAGCCATATAATGCAATTGATTTTTGTGGCAATTTTTCAACAAATTGATTATCGAGAATTACAATATCAGGAATCAATGAATCAGAGCAAATAGTATCTCTAACATTATCTTTTGAATTTGTAATAATTGAAAACGGCGATACTTCTGAACCAGTAGAAGTTGTTGGAATAGCAATTAATTTTATTTTATTATTTTCAGGGAAAACAACAGTTCTTTTGCTCCCATCCATAAATTTTTGCGTTGCTTTTTCAAAAGTCATTTGAGGATTTTCATAAAAGAGCCGCATTGCCTTAGACGCATTCATTACTGAATCATCACCCAAAGCTATTATTGCATCTGGTTTAAAAGCATTCATTCGCTGAATACCTTCTCTAATAATATCTGTAGTAGGACTCGAAGATATATTATTAAAGACTTCATAGTAGTATCCCATACGGCGTTGTCCAAGGATATTAATAATCTTATCTGTCCAACTTGCTCCTAATTCTTCATTAGTTACAATGAAGAATTTTTTAATATCAGGTAATTGTTGGAGGGAGTTAATAGCGTTATGTTCAAAATAAATTTGACCAGGTACTTTTATAGACTGAACATTATTACGTCGCATTCCGACAGTCTTAATATTCAGTAAATCCATAGCGCCAATATTATGGGAAAAAGTATTAGCTCCATAAGAGCCTGTGCCTAAGGTAAGAGATGGCAACATATTGTTATACAAATCACCTACTCCACCAACTGAAGCAGGTGAATTTACTAAAATACGACATGCATCCATTTTCATTGAAAAATCTTCAATAACTTCTGTATCTTGTGAATGAATACCTGCGGTATGTCCTCGACCACCGTAATTTAAAAGATCCGTACAAATCTTATAAGCCTCTTCATGACTATTAGACTTATACAAAGTAAACACTGGAGATAATTTTTCAGCCGAAAGTGGGAATTCTTTACCTACACCTTTATATTCAGCAATAATAACTTTTATATCTTTAGGAATATCAACATCACAAAGTTTGGCAATTTGATAAGCTGAACGGCCTGCGATGGGACCTGCCACAGTTCCACGCTTTGGATCAATAAATTTTTGTTCAAATTTTTTCACTTCATCAGGAGTTAAAAAATAACATTTCCATTTTCTAAATTCTTCTTTAACTTCCTCATAGATTTCTTTATCAACTACCACTGAATTTTCTGAAGAACAAATCATCCCATTATCAAATGTCTTAGACAGTACAATATCATTCACTGCTTCAAGTATATCAGCCGTCTTTTCAATATAAGTAGGACCATTTCCTGGACCCACCCCAATAGCTGGTTTTCCCGATGAATATGCAGCTTTAACCATACCGGGACCCCCCGTAGCTAAAATAGTTTGAACATTTTGATGATTCATTAACTTACTAGTAGCCTCAAGGCTAGGCTGTTCTATCCATTGAATTGCATTCATAGGCGCCCCTGCAGCAACAGCAGCAGCACGAATAATCTCAGCAGTTTTAACACAAGATTTTTGGGCCTGGGGATGAAATCCAAAAATAATAGCATTTCTGGTTTTTAATGCTAGGAGTGATTTAAATATTACAGTTGAAGTTGGATTAGTAACTGGAGTTACACCAGCAATTACTCCTTTAGGCTCAGCAATCTTTATTAAATCATTTTGCCTATCTTCTTTAATTACTCCTACTGTTTTTTGATTACGTAAACTATTCCAAATATTTTCACTGGCGAACATATTTTTGATAGCTTTATCTTCAACAATACCTCTTCCAGTTTCTTCCACCGCCATTTCAGCTAATCCGTAACTATTTTGTTCAGCTGCACTAGCTACTGCTTCACATATTTTATCCACTTGTTCCTGACTAAAATTTGCCATTTCATTCAAAGCTTGGTGTGCTTTCTTTACGTAACTATTAATCATTTTGTCAGTATCTATATTTTTTGGCTTTTCTACTTTATTACCTTGCACCATATATGTGCCTCCTACCAAGCAATTCTCTGATCATTTTTGTCAAAGTAAGTATATCTCCTTTACCACGACTTGTAAATTACTTTGTTAAGTTTTTCTCAAATTCACAAATGGACATACTCCATGTATGATATACAATCATTGAGATATAGCACTTTATATAGGTAGATGTTGAGAAATATTTCACAAATTATAAACTTGTATTATATCTTAATCTATTAATTAAATAAACAAATTTAGAAAAAAATATTAAAGAATATACAGTTTACATAGCGTTATGGCAAAACTGTGTTAAAATTTTAGTAGCTTAAGAAAGGAGAATAGAATGAAAAAAGAAAACTCTACTTCCTCTGATTCTGGGAATAAAATGAAGCGGAGTTTGACTAATACACATGTTCAACTGATTGCTCTAGGTGGAACCATTGGTACCGGACTTTTCTTAGGAGTTGGAAGTAGCATTAACCAAGCCGGACCTTCTGTTATCTTAATCTATATTTTAGTAGGTATCTTTTTATTTCTCTTAATGCGTGCACTAGGAGAAATGATACTCTCAGATTTAAACAAAAATACTTATATTGACTTTATTACTCAATATATGGGTAAAAATATAGGATTTGTGACTGGATATCTTTATTGGTTTAGCTGGTTAACTTTAGCAATGGCCGAAACCACAGCTTTAGGAATATATTTCCAATACTGGTGGCCTCATCTTCCAACTTGGTTACCCGGAATTATTACCATAATTGTTCTTTTAGGAATCAATTTAATTTCTGCGCGTGTATTTGGTAACTTAGAGTTTAGTTTTGCAATCATTAAAATAATTACTATTATTGCCTTTGTAATTATGATTTTTTACTTAATGTTTACAGGACATTCTACTAAATATGGCGCAGTTGGTTGGTCTAACTTTATTACTGATGGAGGCTTTTTTGCCCGCGGACCAAAAGGATTCCTACTTGGTTTTCAAATGGTAATCTTTAGTTTTATCGGAGTTGAACTTATTGGATTAACAGCAGCTGAAGCACAAAATCCTAAAAATACAATTGTTAAAGCAATTAATCAGCTGCCTGTTAGAATTATTTTGTTTTATGTATTAGCAATTATCGCTATATTACTAGCTATTCCATGGGAAAAAGTTTCTACTAATAGCTCACCTTTCGTTCAAGCACTAGGTGCTACAGGTATAAGAAACGCAGGATCAATTATAAATTTTGTTGTAATTAGTGCTGCGGTATCTTCTACAAATAGTTTCATTTATAGTGCTGGACGTTTACTATTTTCAATAAATTATGGTGGTAAAAGTAAATTTAGTAAAACTTTTGGTAAATTAAATAGACGTCAATTACCACAAAACTCATTGATTTTTTCAGCGTGTATGATCGGAATTGGCCTAATTTTAACACTTATCATGCAGGATGCTTTTAACTTTATTTCAGCTACTGCAACTAGCATGTTTTTAATTATTTGGTCAATTATGGTATTGACTCATATGAAATTTAGAAAAGTAACACCTGCTGATAAACTTCCAGATTATAAAATGCCTCTATATCCTTGGCTTGATATTTTAGATTTGATGTTTTTTGTTACTATGATAATTGTATTATTAGCATTTGAGAAATATCGAGTTCCAATGATCAGCGCCTTGTTTATCTTTGTATTTTTAATCTGTTTAACAAAATTTATTAGAGAAAAAAGCTAATAATACAAAAAGAGACCTTTAATTAAAAAGGTCTCTTTTTTCAAATATTAATCCAATAAACACACAAAAAAAGAGGACAAAGGTCCTCTCTCCATTAAGCACGGCGACTACCTAACCTTGCAGGCAGTTTCCCACCAACTACTTTCGGCGTTAAGAAGCTTAACTACTGTGTTCGGCATGGGAACAGGTGTTTCCTTCTTGCTATCGC